>JBMLSG010000001.1:0-21697 GCA_049240625.1 Lacibacter sp.
TTTTATTTGGCTTCAATAACTTTGTTTGGTTTCTCTTTTTTGTTTTCGTTGGTACAGAAGCCGTTCGTTTCATAGGGCCGTGATAAAAACAGGGCCATTGGATTTTTCGGATTTCTTAGGATTGGATTCGTGTCAATTGCGTTGACAGTATAATATTACTTCATGCAACAATCTCCTGCAATTTTTTCGCAACATAGAAATGAAAAATGAAGATGAACAGCAGTGCGGACTAAGGGTTAGTACCTAAAATAAAGCCCCAATCAAATTGTTTTTGATCACAATCTGTTTCTCTTCCGGACAGATAAGCACTGCAAACGGCCGAAACTTGTTTATTTTTGACGCTATGCAAAAGAAAACAGCCCGGCTTGAGGAAATGCTGACCCGATTAAAGATCAAATCCCTCAATGAAATGCAGCAGGCTTCGCTGGAGGCACAGAACCGGGACGGAGATCTGATTCTCTTATCGGCCACAGGCTCCGGCAAAACACTCGCATTTTTATTGCCGTTACTGCCCTTATTGGAACAGGCAGCCGAAACAACCAAAGCCCTTATCATTGTACCCTCCCGCGAACTGGCACTTCAAATTGAACAGGTGTTTAAAAGTTTGGGAACTCAATTGAAAGTCACCTGTTGCTATGGAGGCCATAAACGGGAAATAGAAGAAAACAATCTCGTTCAGGCCCCGGCGTTACTGATTGGAACACCCGGTCGCCTTGCCGATCATATTCGAAGAAACAACATAAAAACCGAAACCATTGAAACGCTGGTACTGGATGAATTTGATAAAACCCTGGAACTTGGGTTTCAGGAAGAGGTTTCGTTCATCCTGCAATCTCTGCCTGCAATAAAAAAGCGAGTGTTAACATCTGCAACACATATGCAGGACATTCCCGAATTTGTAGGACTGAATCAGCCTCATACCATAAATTTTCTGGAAGATCGTGAAGCTGTTGAAACCGGATTGGAATTACAGGTTCTCAAGAGCGCAGAAAAAGACAAGGTGGATACGTTGTTTCGGTTGATTTGTATGCTGGGTAACCGTTCCACTATTGTATTTTGCAACCACCGGGAAGCAGTAGAGCGCACCAGTAGCCTCTTAAAAGAAAAAGACATTCTCAATGTGTATTATCACGGAGCTATGGAGCAACGTGAGCGGGATGCCGCCTTGTGTAAATTCAGAAACGGAACATCCAATGTATTGGTTACAACCGATTTGGCAGCCCGCGGACTGGATATTGCACATATCCGCTACATTATTCATTATCATTTACCGGCAACGGAAGATGTCTTTACGCACCGCAACGGAAGAACGGCTCGTATGGACGCCAGCGGAACGGCGATATTAATCATCGGTCCCGAAGAAAAAATCCCGCCTTACATTCCGGCTGATGCAAAACAAATCCACTTGCCTGAAGATGCCGTTTTGCCCGAGAAGCCGAAGTGGACCACTCTATTCATTGCGGCAGGAAAAAAAGACAAAGTCAACAAAGTGGATATTGTAGGGTTTCTGTCCAAAAAAGGGATGTTGAAAAAGGAAGACATCGGTTTGATAGAAGTAAAAGATTTCTTCTCCTTTGTAGCTGTTAAAAAAATAAAAGCTAATACATTGCTGCATCAGATCAAAGAAGAAAAGCTGAAAAACAAAAAAATTAAAATCGCGATTGCTAAATAAAAGTTGCTCCCCGCCGGGCAGTTCAGGAGAACGACTATGAATGTGTTTACAACCGTTTCTACCATTGTGATTACCTGCCACAAACGGCTTTCGGTATATCTGGAGCAGGAAGTGCGTGCCTTGGGGTTTGAGGTTGACGAGACCTTTATCACGGGCGTAAAACTCAAGGGTACGGTACGCGATTGCATCAAACTCAATTTGAATTTACGTTGTGCAAGTCAGGTTTTATACCTTCTCCGGGAATTTGAAGCTACGAATGGGGATGATGTGTTCAATCAACTAAAACACGAACCCTGGGAGGAACTGTTGCCGGAGCCCGGCTATTTTTCCGTAACCAGCAATGTGAACAATCCCACCATCAACAACAGCATGTTTGCCAATTTGCGTGTAAAAGATGCGGTAGTGGACCGACTTCGCGAATTAAGAGGCACCCGTCCTTCAACGGGATCGGATTTAAGCGGAACGGTGCTGCACCTGCACTGGAAAAACGACACGGCAGAAATCTACATTGATACATCCGGATCTTCACTTGCCCGACACGGCTACCGGAAAATTCCGGGACTGGCACCCATGCTGGAAGGATTAGCGGCTGCTACTATTTTAGCGACCCGTTGGGACCGGCGTTCTCCGTTTATCAATCCCATGTGTGGTTCCGGTACGCTGGCCATTGAGGCGGCGTTGCTGGCAACCAATCGACGCCCGGGTTTGTTCAGGACCAACTATGCGTTCATGCATTTGAAGGGTTATGAAGAAGCCATGTATTTACAAGAAGATGCTCTGCTCGAAGAGCAAATACAGGAGGTGCCGGGCTTGCGGATCATTGCCACAGATTACAACCCCAAGGCTATTGAAAATGCCCGTAAAAATGCTGTTGCTGCCGGCGTTCATAAACTGATCGAATTCTCGGTTTGCGATTTTGAAGCCACTCCCGTTCCCCGGGAAGTACCCGGTATCATGATGATCAATCCCGAATACGGTGAACGTCTTGGTGATCTCAAAGAGTTGGAAGCCACCTACAAGCGCATTGGTGATTTTATGAAACAACAATGCCGCGGTTATCACGGCTATGTATTTACGGGAAACCTGGATCTCGCGAAAAAAATCGGACTCAAGGCCAACCGTCGCATTGAGTTTTATAACAGCACCATCGATTGCCGTTTACTGGAATACGAGTTGTATGCCGGAACCCGTAAAGCGAATTAGAAAGTCCGTTCCCATAATTTCAGTTGATTCCCTTCAAGTTCATGCGCCGATAACTACCTTTGCGTCTGAAATTTCTGTTCATGAGCAAAGTACAAATCGGACTGGTACAAATGACCTGTACTCAGGATCCCAAGGCCAACCTGAACAAGGCCATCGAAAAAATTCAGGAAGCGGCATCAAAAGGCGCACAAATTGTGTGTTTGCAGGAATTGTTTACTTCTTTGTATTTCTGTGATGTGGAGTCCTACGACAATTTTGCTTTGGCCGAACCTATTCCCGGTCCTTCTACCGAAGCCTTATCATCCGTTGCCAAAGAGCTGGGTGTTGTGATCATTGCGTCGTTGTTTGAAAAACGCGCACAGGGTTTGTACCACAATACAACTGCCGTGTTGGATGCCGATGGTAGTTACCTGGGCAAATACCGTAAAATGCACATTCCCGATGACCCGGCTTATTATGAAAAATTTTATTTCACACCGGGCGATCTGGGTTATAAAGTATTTAAAACACGATTTGCAACTCTTGGTGTGTTGATTTGCTGGGATCAATGGTACCCCGAAGCAGCAAGAATTACTGCACTGATGGGTGCCGAAATTCTATTTTATCCCACGGCTATTGGCTGGGCTACGTCACAGGATACCGCTACCAATACGGAGCAGTACAATGCCTGGCAAACCATCCAGCGCAGTCATGCGGTTGCCAACGGCGTGCATGTGGTGAGCGTCAACCGTACCGGCTTGGAGCAAAATGGTGCCATGCAGTTTTGGGGCGGAAGCTTTGTTTCCAATCCATTTGGAACCTTGCTGTTTCAGGCATCGCATGAACAGGAAGAAACAGCCGTTGTGGAAATCGACCTGAGTGCCACCGACCGTTACCGTACACACTGGCCGTTTCTGCGCGACCGTAGGATCGATAGCTATCAACCCATTACCCAACGTTATATTGACGAACTCTGATGCAAGCAACCCCCAAAAGTCTAGGTTATTATTTTCCTGCCGAATTCGCACAACACGATGCAACCTGGCTGAGCTGGCCACATAAGGAAGCCTCCTGGCCCGGAAAAATTGATTCGATTTATCCCGCTTATAGTTTGTTCGTCAAATACCTGGCCCAAAGTGAACGGGTGTGCATCAACGTGAACGATGAAGCCATGCGTGCTTTTGCACTTGCTCAGTTACAAAAGGCAGATGTAGATCTGCGGCAGGTGGAATTTTTTCTGCATCCTACCAACGATGCATGGTGTCGTGATCATGGACCGGCTTTTCTGTTACACCACCTGGAACCTAAAAAAGCAATTGTTGACTGGGGCTATAATGCCTGGGGCGGCAAATATCCGCCGTATGATCTGGATGATGTGATTCCAACACGTATTGCACAACATGTTCAGCTTCCTGTTTTTTATCCGGGTATTGTGATGGAAGGCGGTTCGGTAGAGTTCAACGGGAAAGGAACCTTGCTTACTTCTACTGCTTGTTTGTTGAATGAAAACCGCAATCCGCATTTAAATCAACAACAAATAGAACAGTATTTATATGATTACTACGGTGTGGAACAGGTGCTGTGGGTAGATGAAGGAATCGTGGGCGATGATACCGACGGACACATCGACGATACCGTTCGATTTGTGAATGAAGACACTGTGGTGACCGTGATTGAAACCAACAAACAGGACGAAAATTACCCATTGTTGCAGCACAATCTCAAGCAATTGCAGCAAATGCGCCTGCTCAATGGAAAGCAATTGAATATTGTTGAATTGCCCATGCCCGATCCGGTGATTTACGACAACCAGCCCTTGCCGGCCTCTTATGCCAATTTTTACATTTCCAACCGGTATGTGATCGTACCCACTTATCGTTGCGCCAAAGACGATCAGGCGTTAAAGATTTTACAAACCTGTTTCAGCAACCGGGAAGTGATTGGTATTGATTCAACTGATATCATCTGGGGACTGGGTAGTTTTCACTGTCTCAGTCAGCAGGAGCCTTCGGTTGGATAAATGAAGTCGGGTTATTTTTTTTTGAGGGCGTACGTGATTTTGGCTTCGTCTTTTAAATCTTCGTAACACACGGAAAGAGCGATCTGATTGCCGAACCACCACATGCAATCGCCCAGTTCTTTAAACTCTCCGTATTGCAATTGAAACGAACGTACCACTTCATTGAATTCAACGCCTTCTTCCATGTCCATGTAAAGGTCTACCGATTCAAGTTCATTATTCAATGAAAAATGTGCTACGCCGCGTCCAACGACGTAAATGCCGGTTGTAAGGTATTTGGGATTGGTGATTTCATAGTCGCCGGTAAACCGTTGTTTTCCTTTTTTAAGTCCCAGTTTTTTTTCCAGTTCTGCATAACCTGTTCCAAAGGGGATGTCTTTAAAACACTTTTTATCATCCAGTTTTTTGAATGCGGGAGTGGTTTGTGCTCCGGCAGCCGTCCATAGTAACAGGCAGATTGTGATCCGGAATAGGCTTTTTATACTAGGGTTCATAGTTGTTTATTGCGGCAAAGTTAGCCTTTGCGAATGAATTACTGTTTCAAAAATGTTTTGGCTCGTTCAAGATCCGCAGGTGTATCAATGGAAACACTCCACGCTTCGGTGAGACCCATACGAATGCCAACACCGTTTTCGAGTAAGCGCAACTGCTCCAGTTTTTCGGACTGTTCCAGCAACGATGGTGGCATTTGTGTAAAGTTGAGCAATGCCTGTTTCCGGTATCCGTAGATGCCAATGTGTTTGTAATATTTTGGTTGGATTGCTGTATCACGATGATAAGGAATCACACTTCTGCTGAAATAAAGAGCATTGCCCTCTCCGGATACAACCACTTTTACACAATTGGGATCGTTAATCTGATCGGCATCGTGTATCAGGTGCATGAGTGAGCCTACTTGTACAGACGGGTCTTTAAATAATCCACAAAGCACTTCCAGGGCTTCTTTCTTAACAAAAGGTTCGTCGCCCTGTACATTGATGATGACATCTGCTTCGGTAGTGCGAATCGCTTCGGCAATACGGTCGGTACCACTTTCGTGTTCCTGCAGACTTCTGAACACTTTTCCGCCCAGACTTCTGATTTCGTTTTCGATGATCTCGCTGTCGGTTGCTACCAACACTTCATCAAACAGTTCGGTAGCAACGGTATTTTGATACGTATGCGCAATGATGGTTTGATGGCCCAGCGTTTGCATGAGCTTACCCGGGAAACGGGTGGCTGCATATCGGGCGGGGATAACCGCAATGATTTTCATAAACTGTATTGTAACGTTCTAACTAAACAGGTATTCCACATCTTCACGGGTGAGTGATTTCACAAAGCCGGTATCATCGGTAATCAGGTCTTTGGCCAGTGCACGTTTCCGTTCCTGTAACACCAGTATTTTATCTTCGATCGTGTCTTTACAAATCATCCGGTAAGCAAAAATATTATTGGTTTGTCCAATCCGGTGGGTTCGGTCAATGGCCTGTTGTTCTACGGCCGGGTTCCACCATGGATCTACGAGATACACATAGCTCGCAGCCGTTAGATTCAAACCCACACCCCCTGCTTTAAGTGAAATCAGGAACACCCTGATCTCTTCATTATTTTGAAATGTATGAACAGCTTTTTCCCGTTCCGGCGCCGATGTGCTTCCGTCGAAATACACAAAGGGAATGTTCAGTTCGGTTAATTTTTCCTTAATCAGCGACAACATCCCTAAAAACTGTGAAAACACCAACGCTTTGTGATTGCCGATGTTTTCCTGCAATTCCCGTGTCAGTTCCTCCAGTTTTACGGAGTGATTGGGCAGTTTTTCGGGTTCGTTGAGGATGTAAGGCGAATCGCAAATCTGGCGCAGTTTCATCAATCCCTGCAAAATGGTGAGTTGCGACTGACCGATGCCTACCTGCTCGATGGTGCCCAGAATTCGTGAGCGGTATTCATTGCGGTAAGCATCGTAGATTTTACGCTGCTCTGTTTCCATTTCGCAAAACAAAACTGTTTCTGTTTTTTCGGGCAAGTCTTTTGCAACCTGTTCTTTGGTGCGACGCAAAATGAAGGGGAACAACAATTTGCGCAGATGATCCTTTTGTTCTTTTTCTCCGAATTTATCAATAGGTGTTGCAAATTCATTGCGAAAATGCTCGACCGATCCCAACATCCCCGGATTGAGAAAATTCATTTGTGCAAACACATCAAAGGTGTTGTTTTGCAGGGGCGTACCGCTCATACAGAGACGGTTCTTGCTTTTGAGCAAACAAACCGCTTTGGCGATTTTACTTTGCGGATTTTTGATGGCCTGACTTTCATCCAGAATCACGGAATCAAAGGTTTGTTCACTAAACAGTTTGATATCACTGCGTAAAGTACCGTAAGTTGTTATCACGATTTCGACAGAATCAAAAAAAGACTGGTCGCGTGTGCGTTGTCCGCCATGGTGTATATGGTAGGTTAGGTTGGGCGTAAACTTGCGGATCTCATTTTCCCAATTATACATCAGTGTTGTCGGACAGGCCACAAGAGCTTTGAGTGAACCTTGTTTTTCGCGGAGATGATACAAAAACGAAAGTGCCTGAACAGTTTTACCCAACCCCATATCGTCGGCCAGGATGCCACCCCATCCTACTTCTTCCAGAAAGTTGATCCACTGAAACCCACTTTCCTGATAAGGGCGCAAGATGGGTAGAAGATGTTGGGGCGGACTTACCTTTTGAATGCGGTTAAAACCCCGCAGACGTTCGTATTTCTCTTCCAGTTCAATTTGCAGTTCGTTCTCATCCCTGTTTTCATAAAGCTCATCGATGACGCTGATGTGGTATTTCGATAAACGCAGCTTTTCCTGTTTGTTTTCACCCAGCCGGAACAGCATCGAATATTTCTTGATCCACTCTTCGGGTAAAACACCCAGTGTTCCATCCTGTAAATGCACAAAACTTTGCTTGTTGGCAAGGGCTTTTTTTACTTCGTCAATGGTAACCCGTTGATCACCAAAAACAACATCTACCTTGGCGTCGAACCAGTCCACCCCGTTGCTGATGTAAATCTGCGTTTTGGGTTTGGCGGTATTGAACCGGAAATTTTTAAGCACCTCCCATCCCTCCACCGGCACTTTCATTTCTTTCATGGCATCCACAAAAAGAAAGAACCAGTTGTTTCGTAATACTTCGGTGCCTTTGAGCGCCAGTTGCTGACTGCCTTCGGGCTTTACAAATTGCGAATGCAGATTTTCAATTTTACTGACGAATTCCTTTTCTTTTTCCCGGTTGCGTTGCACAATCACCAGTCCGTCTTCAAATGGCACAATGATTTCGTCTTTGTCATCGGCACGTACCTGATAGCCTTTGTAGCTGAATGTGGGGTTCATCACCAGATAATCGCCGCGTTCCTGTAACTGCAGACTGATTTCGGGATCTCCCGATTTTACTTCCCGTATCAGCGAAGGATCAAAGACCACCGTATAGTTTCGTGCAAATGTCAAGGCTTCCTCTTTCAGAAACGAAGGCAGTTCTTTATTGGTTACCAAACGGTTTTTATCCGAAGAATGTGCTATGGCCACTTGAGCATCTTCGGGCGTTTCCCAGGTGCGTGCTTCGCCGTTGCAGATGAAGATCAACGGACTTTTCCATTCGTTTTCGCTAACACAAACAGGCGATCCGTTGATTTTTACATTGCAGATCCATTCCCATTTGTTTTTGGACGCTTTGAGTTCAAAAAACAATTTCAGGAAGGTACCGGTTGTGGAAAGCGGAATCAGATTTTCCGTTTTATACGCTTTCCCTGCCGGCAGCATTAAAATAGGTGTATCGGTTTCGGTAAACAGTTTTTGAATGCGCGGCAAGAAAAATTCGGTAAGCAGTATTTGGGTGTCTTCCGGCAGTTCATCATCTTCTCCGTGAATGATATTGTCCCAGATGCCCGAGAACGGTGAATTACGGGCAATGAACTTATTGATCTCGGCCGGTTGCAAACGGCGCAACATACTCAGGAGCTGTTTGTCTTTATCGGACAAGTCTTCGGTATCTATGTATTTGGAAACATCCAGTTTTTCAACGATACCTACAAATTCGCTTCCGTCTTCCGTAGGTTCTCCTTTTACGGCATCAATACTGAAAAAGGGAAACTGTTTGTAATTGTTATTCAGTACAACGCCCAATCGGTAACCTTTCGATACTTCAACGGCGGTTTCTGCAACAGGTTCTGTTACGACTGAACGAGTGGTTTCCGGCTTTTTGAGCGAAGAAGGTTCCAGTCGTTTAACACCCGGGTCCAGTACACGGAGGAACGGTTTTCCGTCTTTATATATGAATTCAAATTTATCCTGCCAGGCATCGTTGAGCGTATAGCCGTAAATACCCAGCAATTTGCTTTTGTCTTTATCGAGATTGCGGATGCTTTCGAAATACAGTGGTCCGTAGGCATTCAACAGTTGCAGGAATACAATGGCCTTGTGTTCGCAAATGGCATGTTCGGTTTCACCACAGGAACAGGAAGTGTCAAAATTCCGTTCATCGTTTTTCTGAAGCAGTACCGGCCATGTTTCTCCGTTGAGTTTCACTTCGGCCTTTACACAGTCGTTTCCCGCTTCAAGGATACCGGCTTTGTGCGTTCTCAGAAACCGTTCGGCATCGTTCATGGCAGCCGGAGCAGTGAGTGTACGGATGGTTTTTAAATCGATGGGTTTCATTTTAACCACTGTATGCCGCTGATCGTAAACCGTATCCTTGACACCCAGTATGTTTTTTTCGATCAGTTCCTGCAATTGAAACAGGGCTGCTACCTCATGACGACAAATATCACCCAGATTGTACGGACAACTGCAGCGCACGTTCATCGAACGTTCGTCCTTGTATTTCTGAATGTAAACCTTGTAGAAGGTG
This sequence comes from Lacibacter sp., assembly GCA_049240625.1. Taxonomy (GTDB): domain Bacteria; phylum Bacteroidota; class Bacteroidia; order Chitinophagales; family Chitinophagaceae; genus Lacibacter. The sequence continues at coordinate 9,737 of JBMLSG010000001.1, forward strand.
GTATAGGAATCGTCTTTTACCCGAAATGTAACGGTGCCCATCAGTTCATCGTGGTCAACGAGTTCCACAAAACCAATGGCATGGATTTTTTTTCCACGACGGACTACTTCTTCCGTTCCATGATTGTATGCAAATTTAATGAGGTGCGGTAAAGCCATTCCCGTTGATGCGTTTAAGCGTACAGTTTCTGTACCATTTCCATCCTTCCCGTTGTGAAAAGGACAATCTGCAAAAGTAAAAGAAAATAAGGCAGTTCGTGAAATGAAATCACGACAAACCGCAAAAAACAAGGCGTTTCCGCATATTTTAACCTTTTATGAGGCGCCCGTCGCGGTAAAGAGGCAGTACAGGTGCCAGATCGTTGGTCAAACAAAATCGGATGTCGTCAATCAGGCCAAAGCGTTCTACCAGACGGTGGTAATGCGTGAGTTTGGGCGCATGGGCCATCAGGTCGTCTTTCATGGTTGTGTACATACTCAGGGCGGTAAGTGAACTGTCGCAGTGGATCGAAAAATGCTCCTGTACGCGTTCGATCACAGCACCGGCAAACAAGGTATCTTCCAAATTGAAGCGGTCTTTCCAGCCGGCGCAACCCAGCACTACGTTTTTGTTTTGTTGCATTAAAAATTCACAAACGGCAGAAAGATTGGGAAACGATCCGGTAATAATGGTATCGGCTCCATTATCAAGCGCCATTTGCAACAAGCGCGTACCGTTGGTGGTGGTGAGTACCAGCGTTTGGTTTTCAATGAAGTCTCTTGAGTATTCCAAAGGCGAATTGCCGTGTTGCAGTCCGTCCGCAATTTTACCGTCGCGTTCTCCGGCAGCAATTCCACCCAGCGCCTTACTGATTTCCAGGGCTTTGGGAACCGTGTCTACCGGTACGATGCAACGGGCACCGTTGTAGAGTGCCGAAGCAATGGTGGATGTGGCACGAAACACATCGATGATCACGACTACCGCATCGTGGAGTCCATATAAATGCAGTAAAGCAGGAGAAACACAGGTAAATAAAGCAGGTTTTTTGGACGACATGGGCGCAAAAATAAGTTTCTGTTCTTAGACCGTAAAAAACCGACGTTGGTTTGGATTTAGAACCGTTTATTAAGTAAGGCCTGCCATTTGTTGCTTTCGGCGTATTCCTTGATGGTTTTGTTGCGTTGTTCTATCAGTTGTTTCATGTAGGACCGAAGGTATAAACGGTCGACGATGCTGCCCAGAATGCCATAGGGCAACTCGAACCGCACGATGTCGATGATAATGGTACCGTTTACCGCCTTTTTAAAGTGGTGTTCGTGTTCGTAGGATTTAAAATCGCCTGAAATCATTACGTCTTTAAAGAAATCGGGCATTTGCATGGCCGTTATTTTCACTTTGAGAAAGCGGAACTTGTACAGGTGATAGGCTTTCCAGGTCACCGTTTCGCCTTCTTTGATCAGACCCGAGGTGATACCGTTCACGGCTTCTTCTTTGTGGTTTTGCTGCGAAATTTTGTGCAGACCAATATGCCGACTGAGATCGAATACGACCTCTACCGGAGCAGCAATGAATGTTGTAAGGTGCAGGGTTGACATAAAGGAATGGAATTATTGGAGACACATCTCCCCGGAATGTGTTTTTTAGCAGTCATTAATGATTCAAGCCTGCATCTGCAGTAAGGTTAGGTTCAAAGTTATAAAAAAGGAACTTTCACAACCTGTGCTTTGATTTTTTTATCTCTGATTTCAATAAAAATTTCGGTGCCGTAGCTGTCGAAGCCTGTTTGCACGTAACCCATGCCAATGGCTTTTTGTAAGGAGGGCGATTGGGTTCCACTGGTTACTTTGCCAATAACGGTACCGTTTGCATCGGTGATGAGATAATCATGGCGCGGGATACCGCGTTCCAGCATTTCGAAGCCCACCAGTTTGCGTTGAACCCCATTGGCTTTCAGTGATTCCATGATGGAGCGTGCTGTAAAATCTTTGGTGAATTTGGTAATCCAGCCCAAACCGGCTTCCAGCGGCGATGTGGTATCGTCGATATCGTTGCCGTACAAACAAAACGCTTTTTCCAGACGGAGCGTATCCCGTGCGCCCAACCCAATGGGTTTGATGCCGGCCGATTTTCCGGCTTCAAAAATGGCATCCCAAATAATATCAGCGGCTCCGTTGAGGTCTTCAAAATAAATTTCTACTCCCCCCGCACCGGTATAGCCGGTAGCACTGATGAGTACATTGTCCACACCTGCAAAACGTCCTTTTACAAACGTGTAGTATTGCAAATTGAGAATATCGAGCTCGGTAAGCGTTTGTAAGATTTTCGTGGCGTTGGGTCCCTGGATGGCCAGCAAACAAGTTTTGTCGCTGATGTTGTGCATTTCCACCCCGCCGGTATTGTGTTGTACAATCCAGTTCCAGTCTTTTTCAATATTTGAGGCATTAACGACCAGCATATAAGCTTTATTGGGCTCCAGGCAATACACCAGCAGGTCGTCTACAATGCCACCGGTTTCGTTGGGCAGACAACTGTATTGTGCTTTACCGGCTGTGAGTTTGGATGCATCGTTAGTCGTCACACGCTGGATGAGATCGAGCGCCCCGTCTCCTTTAAGAATAAATTCACCCATATGGCTTACGTCAAAAACACCTGCATTGGTACGTACCGCAGCATGCTCATCGTTGATGCCTGTGTAGGAAATGGGCATGTTGTAACCGGCAAATTCGGCCATTTTAGCACCCAGTGCTATGTGTTTATGTGTAAACGGAGTTGATTTCATACGCAAAGAATCGATTTGAGTTGCAAAAGTAGTTGAAAAGAAGCTTGTTCGTTCAGCGAATCGTGTAGACGCCGCAACAAAAAAAACACCGGAGGCCGGAACGGTATTCGTGTCCAACCTTCGGTGTGTAAAGCACCTGGGTCTGCTTGTTTGCAGACAGGTTTTTTCACAAGGTGATGGTTAGCTGAACGGCCGGATGATAAACCGGAACATTCTGCATTCGAAACGGCAACTCCGTACGTTTCGATTTCATTTCAAGTCGCAACCCCTTCCGGTAACTGGATCCTGAAGAAATAAATACCGGAATACTGCCTACCATCGAAAGACCACCGGTTAAAAACAAAGCAAGTTTCAGATCCTCATTCTCGTGTTTGCAAAAGAACCAACAGTTATCTTCAATTTGTTTGCCCATCGGAATAACAATTCCTGTAAATCCCAAAACAACACCACCCCCCAGTAAAAACCAACCCGTCCGGTTCCGGCTTTCGCTTTGCTTGTAATAATCTTCCGCAGTCATGGGTGTGTCCGTTTCCTGCGACCACCCCATGTAACCAACCATACAAAGTATCAATACCATCCAAATCTTTTTCATTTCGATTGTTTTATCCGCAGCGCATCCGGGTGTGCAGACGGCCGCTTCGTGTTTTAAAGGTAGTTGCAACTGCATTTAAGTGCAATGACCTTTGTCAGGTTTACACTGATAGTTCGTCAAGATTCCTGTAACGTATGCCTGCTTGAGCGGTTATTAATTTCGTTCGCTATTGTACAACGTCTTCGTCTTGTTGTTTCCCATCTGTTTTTCATGTCCGTCACTGCGAGTTGCAAAGCAGTTTAAAACGATAAGATAACTAACCGGCAGGCACAGGTTAGGAGATCTACATCGGTATAGCAGGAAACCGTTTGCAGCTTCTGCCATACAGGTTGTAAAAACCGGACTGATGGCTCTTTAGGATATCAGTCCGGGAGAAGGTTTTGAAGATTTGTACGCACTATTTATTATAAGGTTTAAGTATCTGTAACAACGACTTATACAGAAGTACAGTGTAATAAACAACGGAATTGGATTGACGCTTATTTATTTGGTTTTTACAAGCAGGATTTCCCCTTTTTCAATTAACTTTCCTTTGTTAAGGTATTGTTTGGGATCCAACGCATCCTGTGTTTCCGCTTAGATTTAATCTCAATCTCCGATACATGAATCTGCAAGAACTGATAGAGCGTGTTGAACGCGCAAGAACCAATTTTATAGATGCCTGCTCCGGCTTAACGCGCGAAGAAGCGAACTACAAGGCATCAGATGATTCCTGGTCCATAACCGATATTGCCGAGCATATTGTAAGAGCCGATTGGGGCGGACTCAATGGCATCTGGTATGCGATAGACGGCTATCAGCATAATGAGCCGGTTTGGACGGGCGTTAATGAAAACAATGGACTATCTATTGAAACAATTGTTGAGAAAACATGGCAGCGTCATCAGCCTGCACCGGAACCTGCGAGACCTCAATGGGGCGGACCGATTGAATTCTGGTTGACCAATTTGCATAATTGTAAACGAACCCTTGAGGAAACTTTTAAAAAACTGGAAGGGCTCGATCCCGAACAAATCATCTATCCGCACCCCATTTCCGGTCCACTCAATGTCTATCAGCGCATGGAATTTTTGCGCTACCATATGGAACGGCACCAGCGGCAAATTGAAAACATCAAACAACAGTTTAAACAGGAACGTTCGTAGGACGGTAGAGGCAAAGAAATTCGTTTCAGCCAGCATTTTTATACGCATATCTTATTACAACGTATATGCGTTGGTGCTTATATATTGGATGAAAATAAATAATTTGATCAACACGCTTCTGTTTCCTCATTATTTCAATTATCTTTCAATAGGAATGGTCTTTTTGTATTTGTCGGACTATTCCGGTTGATCCGCCCTTAGAAATCTCCCGCATTCTCTATTGAACCAAGACACTGTTTCGCTATTCATTTTCATTCATCCCTCATAAACAATACAGTATGAGCAAGATTCAGGTTCTCTTTTTATTCGTTTTGTTTTCTTTATCCACCAACCAAACCTAATGTAGTCACACCGACACACCTTTCATTTCCGAATTTCAATAACACATTTTTTTCATTACGCACATTTAATTATGAAATTGATTCCACGTTTTTTTCTTTTTGTTTTACTCGCATCAATTACCGGCTCAGCATTGGCCCAGAACTCCGATTTTATTCCCGGTAATGAAGTTCTTTTTGAAGATCATTTTGAGCAGGATGCCATTGGTGATTTGCCGGCCAAATGGAGTACAACCAGCGGCGGTGAAGTGGTTACAATCGACCGCATGCCGGGCAAATGGTTTAAGATCAATACGCCAACCGCGGTTAGTCCGGTGCTCACGGAAGCCTTACCCGAGCACTGTACTATTGAATTTGACTTGTATCTCAAAAGTACCGGTGGCGTTGCGCCGCATATCATGTTTGGTCTCACTACACTGAGCGATGTAGCTTCCGGAGATGTGTACAAAAATTCAATTTGGGTTCGACTCAAACGCTACAACGCCAACAACGAAGTAGACTACGGTAAGTTGTGGTATTCAAAACTCGGAACTTCCAATTTCAAGCTTTCTGGTTTTGTAGGTCGTAAACTGCATGTGAGCATTGCCGTTAACAAAACCCGTTTTCGTGTGTATCTCGGCAAGGAAAAAGTGTTTGACGCCCCCCAGTTGCTTACGAACGATTATCGCAACAATTTCTTCATTGCCGCTTCAACCGTATTGCCCAATCCCGAAGAAGGAATTTATTTCAGTAATGTGCGTATAGCCACTTCCGTTGAAGATGCCCGCAGTGTGCTCATCCGTCAGTTGTTTGAACAAGGTTCGGTGGTTACATCTGCCATACAATTCAGCAACAATACCGAACTCACGCCCGAATCGTATCCTATGCTTGATACCATTGGACAGGTGATGGCTCAGGATCCCGAGATGAACATTCAGATCAACGGAATGGAAAGCGGAGTGCCGGGTGTTGCCGTAACCGAAGCCACCGTGAAGCAGAAAGCCGATCAAATCAAGGACTATCTGGTTCAGAAATACAATATCGCGGTAGAACGCATTATCACTACAGGTACCAATAAAGTGAAAGCCGGTACCGATAAACTGAAATCCACCAAAACCGGAAAAGTGGTTCATTCGTTTCTGACGGAAATCATCAAACTCTAATTTATTCAACCTTAAACTCCTGTTTATGAATTTCAAACAATTTGCTGCCGCATGTTTTGTTTTTTCCGCTTTGTGTAGTTGCGGTAACAATGAAACCGTTTTGCAAACTAAAGACGGCAAAGTTGAAATAGAAAACGTTCGTGAATCGGGCGAAAAAATGAAAGCAAAGCTCGATGAATATCAAAAGAAGCGTGAAGAACGGGTTAAACGTGGCGATACGCTTGCTATGAGTTACCAGGAGCTGGAACAATATCTGCCTGCACTTGACGGATACGAAAAAAAGGGAACACCCAAGGGGGAACGTATCTCCATGCCCGGTATTGGCAGTTGGAGTAAAACCCGACAACAATATTCCCATGCCGGCAAATTGATTACGGTTGAGATCAACGATTACAACCAGTCGGCCAATGGGTTTGCCATGGCAGCCGCCGTTTTTGCCATGAACATTCAAATTGAAAACGACCGTGAAAAATCGGGCAGTTTTGATCCGGGTATTGCCAACGTGCGGGGTTATGAAAAATTACTAAAGAAAAGCGGACGTATCACTCAAACCTATGTTTTGTCGGATCGCTTTCTTGTCCGTATTGATGGCAAAGATGGCGTTGATTCCGAAACGCTGAAGCAAATAGCCCAACGAATGCCCCTTGCCGAACTGGCAGCAAAATAAACAGGTTTCCGATTCATTGCACTTTCATCTTTTAATTAACACCATGAAGTACATTTTATTATTTGTTGTGTTTGCCTGCAATTGGTTGTACACAACTGCTCAAATCAAAAAGACACCAACTGTTCAGCAGCCGTCGAAGCTGCCTCAAACAATGCCTTTGCCCCCGTATCTGAAATTGGTAACTCCCACCTCCGAACTGTACAAAAAACGTGTGGCTGCAGCCCCTAAACCCATACAGTCCAGGCCCGGTTTCAATGCTGCATCCACAAATATTCTGGTGAACGGGATGGATCCGGAGAGCATCGTCAATTACCAGGAAATTCTGAAACGGAACAATCAGTACAATCCCGGAGACACTGTTCCGGTGGCTCTGACCTTTCCCGACTACCCATCGACTCAGTACAATCAGCGGTACAACACAGACGCGTCTTTCAGGGCGGTTCTGCCGATCCGACAAAACGATGGTGCTTATTTTTTTGATATATCAGCTCCTGCACCCTCCAATGCTGTTTGGACATTACGTTACAGACCTAATTCCAATCTTTCGCTGCTTACTACCTTTCAATTTGTTGCAAGCGGCGATCAAACCTGTTATTTCGTGAGTACGCAGGGCGATTTGCTGAGTTTGGTTCCTCGTGCCGGACAAACTCCGGCTGTTGCCATGCGTAAGCCAACTGAACCCATTAAAACACGCTGGTATATTTATCAGCATCGTTGTCCCAATGTATGGCTCTGGTTGTACAATGCACAATACAAAGTGTTTCTGGGCCGTACACTTGTGGGTAACCGGGTTGCTTTTGTGGCTGTTCCCGCTGCTGATGTGCTTAACAACCGGGTTCCGGCCAATGTATCCACAAGCTGGGACCTCCGTTTACAAAACGCCATTGCCGGTTATGTAAGGAGCAATTTTAATTATCTTCCCGATCGTGACGGTGATGGATCTTCAGATGCCTTTTGCGGGGGTGACGATTGCGATGATTATGATCCCAGCCGTTATCCCGGAGCTACCGAGGTGTGCGATCCCAACGGCAAGGACGAAGATTGCGATCCCGTTTCTATAGGTTACCTTGATCGTGACGGTGATGGTTACATCAGCAACACGTGCTTTCATGGTACTCAGGCAGGCGAAGATTGTGACGATAACAATCCGGCGATCAAACCCGGAGCGATGATCTATATTTCCGAAACACAGGTAGAAGTATGCGGAAGGGGCATTTGCGTGGTGGAATCTTCCATGCGGGCGGTACGCCAACCTAACGGTACGGCGATTGTGGTACCCCGGTAAAGGCACCGCATCTTTGTACAAAGGAGCCGGTAAGTGTGTCCGCAACTTAACATAATGTGTGTTTTCATACACTCCTCATACACTATCCATACTTCAACCATACACCATCCATACACCAAGCATACAGAAAGCGGGCTTTTTGTTGCAGTGTCTCGTCCTGATTTTACTTTACAGTTAGGGGATATAATACTGATATAGGTTTACAAGGAATCAAGAAAAGTTTGTGCTTGTATTAAATGACTTTGCCTTTTTGTTTCCGGCATTTTATCGAACGTACGAACCAGCATTCCCAATCGCGGATTTTGTAAAAAGAAAGCACGGTGTGTGTGCATGAAGCGCCAGAACAATCCGTCCCAAACCGTTTGCCAGGCCCCCTTTTTGTAATCACTCATCTTCATTAAATAATTGCTTCCGCTGATATACGGCTTGGTTGCCATCAAACCACCGTCGGCAAACTGGCTCATGCCATACACATTGGGAACCATCACCCAATCGTACGCATCAATAAAAAGTTCCATAAACCAGTGATACACCTCATCGGGATCAAATTCGCACAGGAGCATAAAATTTCCCAAAACCATCAATCGTTCAATGTGATGACAATAACCTGTTTTCAATACTTTACGGATGGTGGCATCCACGGGTTCAATTCCGGTGGTTGCATTCCAGAACGAAGGTGGTATTTTGCGCCTGAAGTTCCAGAAATTACGGGTACGCTCTTCACTGCCTTTCAGTTCATAAACGGCACGTATAAATTCTCTCCAGCCCAGAATCTGTCGCACAAAACCTTCCAGGGAATTGAGTGGTACCGCGTGTTGCTTTGCATACTGCAATGTTTCATCCAGAACGTAATGCGGCGTCAGCAAACCTGTGTTTAGAAGCGGGGCCAGCACACTGTGATGTAAAAAAGATTCGCCGGTAACAATGGCATCTTCATAAGCGCCGAATTCCGAAAAACGGGTGGTTAAAAATTCGTGCAGCCGGTTTTTGCTTTCGGCAAATGTGGTTGGATAGATGATCGAGTTGTTGAGCTCGCCGTAGTTGCCGGAAAAATGCGTTTGGGTGTACGTTTGTGCTTCTGCATAAAAGGGGTTGGGTTGGAGACTGTTAAGCGCAGGCGGTATTTTTCCTTTGGGATACCGCAAACGGTTTTCATCATCATAGCTCCATTTACCGCCCAGGGGTTGTTGTTGCTGATCCAGCAAAATGTTTCTGCTCTGCCGCTGCTGTTTGTAAAAATCAGTTTGGAAGAATCGTTTTTTATTCGAAAAAGAAGCAGCAAGTTCGTCCGGAGTGTTCAGGAATAACGGAGATGGATTTTTGATTACTGCAAGTTCCTCACGCTGCGCGGTATGGCGCAACCGTTGTTCCAGCCAGTTATCGGTTGTATCGATGTATTCCAACGCAGGAACGCCCTTTGTTTTCAAATACGGAATCAGGTTTCTGATATCCGCCAATTCATTGCCGGAGTCGATATAAACAACCGTTTTATTTTTGGAACGGAGATAGCTTTCATAAAATTTCATGCCCGCACGGTGGAAGGCTATTTTCTGTTTGTGAAAACGGAATTGTTTAAAAAACAGCCATTCTTCCACCAGATAAAAAGTGTTGCATTTGGAAAGAAGCGGATTTTCTTCGAAAAGCTGGTGCGGGAAAATGATTCCGGTGCTCATATTGATTGTTTGTTCATGCGGCATTTTTGACTGCAATATTTGACATCCTCCCATACCTTCTCCCATTTTTTACGCCAGGAAAAAGGCCTTTTGCAAACAAGACAGCTCTTTTGAGGAAGCTGTTTTTTTGCGCCGCGTATCATCTGTTTTTCTTTCATACGCGGTTATGTGGTTTGGCATAAGGCAGTCGCCCGATTTTTTGAGTGGTAAAATAGGCGTCCAGTCCCTGACTGATGAGAACACCGGCATCCGATAAAGCAACAAATCCGTCCTCTTCAACCATCGTCGCTTCAATGTGTACCTGCTGAATACTGCCTGCAATGAGGAGGGTGCCATTTAGCGGAATGGGGATGCAGGACTCCAGTTTCATGGCAATTTTCACAACCGCTTCTTCCACGAAGGGAGCCGAACAGTCCGGATGGTTCCATTCCTTCAACCCCACTTCCTCAAATTCTGAAACGGTTTTATCGTATCGGGCGGATGTTTGATGTGCTTTTTCATACAATGCGGTCGGAATGTAGTTGAGTGTGTAAGCGCCCGTTTCCTTTATATTTTCCAGCGTATCCCGTTGCACCCGATCGGGCCGACTGATCAGTCCCAGTAATGCCGGATTCGCGCCCAGGTGGATGAGCGAATTAAAAATGGCCAGATTGGAACAGCCATCGGCTGAGCGTGTACCAACCAGTACCGCCTGACGGAAACCGGCCAGTGAATTAACAAAAGCAGTTCGGTACCGTTGTTCGAATTGTTCAATATCTTCTTTATTTACAATCACGTTTTCTGTTTTTTGAGTAAATGGGGTTCTGTTTTTTTCCAGTACGAGAAAAAGGAAGGTTCGTATCCGGCGACTTCCTTCACGATCCAGTCCCGTTCCTCCTCGATTCCTGTGTAGTTGTTGAACGGATGCTCTTTGTAATAAATAATGCCTGTATTGCAGGCTGCACGTAAGGATTCAAAGGAGCCCGTATACACTTGAAGATCCGGTATGTTTTTGCCGAGTGCCAGCGCAAATTCGATACAGTTGTTACTTACCGGGTATTGAGCAAACACATCGGGCTCCAGCAATAAAATTCTGTTTCCCGGTTCATTGGAATGCCACAATGGATCCAGGTTGTAATAATTGTAAACGAATGTAGGTCTGTGTGACTGAATTTCTAAGCCCTTTGTTTGGGGTAAGACTGTTTCAAGACGAACGACTTGTGTTTTCTTCAATTCCGCCGGTGTTTCCATGGTTGGGAGCAGTTCGTAAGGCTGATCCAGAAACGTGCCCCCTTGTTCATGACGGGTGTATTGATTGATGTTTTGCTGGTTGCAGTAATATTTTTTTTTGCCTTTCGTGCCGGCAACCCATTGCCAGCTGCAAACGTTACTGGCCCAGTCGCCGTCGAGTAAATGGTAATACATCCATTGTGCGGGATGTTTCCAGTGTGCTTTTGCGATGTTGCAAACCAGCGAAGCAATGTACATCCGGCAATGATTGTGTACGTAGCCATCTTCATACAACATGTTAATGGCGTCGTCGATGCGTTCAATACCGGTGGCGGCTTTTACAACAGCTTCGGGCATTTGATGGTGTTCAACCGGGGATTGGGGCTGCGAAATTTCTTCGTTGATATTTTTGACCTGTGCAATACGTTGGAAGTAGTCGCGCCAGCACAATTCTTTTACAAACTGCTCCATCTGTGCAATCGGATAACCCTTTTCCAACATACGTTCCAGCACCAGTTTGGTGCTAATCACCCCTCTTGAAATGTAGGGCGATAAGCGGGTTACGGCTCCATCCACGTAATTGCGGGTTTTGCCGTATTGAACGGGATCGATCCGGTCGATTTGTTCAATGATCTTTTTATAATCCGTTTCAAAGGTCACCTGTTATCAGCGTTTGCTTATTGAATTCATGGAGATGGTTTTTTGACGGCTGCATTTAAAACGACTGATAGCCGGGTTTCTTTTATGCAAATGTTTGTGGCTCACACCGCTGTTGACACGTTTTCTCCATCGGTTAAAACTGCTTCGTTTGAGTTCACGCCGCATAAGGGCAATCACATCAGCTTCTGTGCAACCAAACTGAAAGTAAATCGCTTCAAAAGGAGTACGGTCTTCCCATGCCATTTCAATGATTCGATCCAGGTCTGTTTGTTCCACACACAACACATTTAGTTTTTGATTTTCGTTTACGGAACGTTGAAAAGCGTTCGACCGCATTCGGAAATCTGTTGAAACAACAATCCGGCGGGTGATTTGTTTAGAAGCTGCTTTGTTGGTTCGGGTGGGGTGTCCTTACGAGCGAAGTTGATGGCACTTCAAAAAAGCACGTCATTGCGAGTTTGTCGGCCTAGTGTGCAGCGTTGTGGCGAAGCA
>JBMLSG010000002.1:0-6410 GCA_049240625.1 Lacibacter sp.
GCTTCCATATTCCGGTTAAACGATTCAGTCCCTTGTTGAATGTTAAGTACACTGTTTTGTAGTTGATTCGTGAGATTGGTGTCTTTCAGGATTGCATGTGCAATACCATTTCCATGATTGATATCGGTATTAAGTTGTGATGAGATTCTTTGTAGGGATTGTGCCAGAGAATCGGCCTGTGTGCCAATGTTTTTAATTTTCAGTACTGCTTCATTCAAATTACGGACAAACAAGGTGTCTTTGATCAGATGGCCAAGCGATCCGTTGCCTTGGTTTACATAATTGACCAGTGAATTGGCGTTGTTCATCATGTTGTTTGCCTGAATTGATGCCTGATTCAAATGGCTAACTGTTGCATTAATCTGTTCCGGTATTTTTTCATTGTTCAGCAAACGCCAAAATGCAGAACTCGAATTCAATCGTTGTACGGTGCGTTTCAATTCATCCGAAATCACTGAAATATTCCGGTTTGTTATATCCAGTGTGCGTAGCATTTCTTCTGTATCGATCGATTTGCGTGCGGGTAATATCGTTCCTTCTGTTGCAAATGCTGCTGTGAAATGCGACGGTGTAATGTTGACTACTTTATTGCCGAGTAATCCATCCGAGGCTATGTCAACGATTGCGTTGGTTCGAATGATTTTTTGCATTTTTTTCTGAAGCACCATCAGGACTTCAATCGTAGTGTCATTTTGTATGCTGATTCGTTTTACTGTTCCAACTTCAATGCCGGCATATCTTACGTTATTACCTGGTTTTAATCCGTTGGTGTTCTGGAAATGAGCTTTTAGTTCATACGTGGAGCCAAATAAGCTTCGGTTTTTGCCGATCATGTAAAGAAGCAAAACAAGGAACAGCAGTCCTGCAATTGTAAACAGTCCTAATTTGATGTTATTGAAGGTATTCGTTGTCATGATCATTCAAAAAATTGTTTAACCCGGTATTCCGGATGGTTTTTAAGTTCTTCATAGCTGCCTTCTGCATAGCATTTTCCCTCCATCAGTACAACAATTCTCGCATCCTCAATTTTTACACAATTCATATCATGAGAAATGATGAGGGAGGAGGTTGCATATTTCTTCTGTATTTCAACCATTAAGTCAATGATCTCTTTTCCTGTTATCGGGTCCAGTCCGGTAGTAGGTTCGTCGTACAGGATGATCTCCGGTTTCAGTATCAATGTCCGTGCCAATGCGATGCGTTTTCGCATCCCGCCTGAGAGTTCAGAAGGCATCATATCAACTGTATGTGATAACCCAACGTCTGCCAATGCGTTCATCACCATTTCCTCTACTTCATGAGCTTTTACCTGTATCCAGTGTCTTCTAAGCGGAAATTCAAGATTTTCTCTAACAGTCATAGAGTCATAAAGTGCATTGCTTTGGAATAAAAAACCTACCCGTACTCTTAGCTGATCGATTTTTTCATGATCCAACTCCGGTACTTTATAACCCAGTACTTCAATGTTTCCACGGTCTATCGGTAATAATCCGATGATGCATTTAATGAGCACAGATTTACCCGATCCGGATTTGCCCAATACTACAACGTTTTCGCCTTTGTGTAATTTTAGATTGAAATCATGGAGTACATGATTGTCGCCGAATGATTTGTACAAGTGCTCTATCGAAAGTACCGTTGAATCGGGCAGTTCCGGAATAGATGTTAAAACAGGTATGGTTGAGACCGCAGTCATGATGATTTAATTGTATCCCAAAACATCTGTTATTTGAACAGCCAGCAGATCAATGATGAATATTAAAACCGATGATACCACAACAGCCGAGTTGGCCGATCTGCCAACGCCTTCCGTTCCTTTATTCGAGTAATAGCCTTTGAAGCAACCAACCAATCCTACTGCAAACCCAAAGAAAAAGGTTTTGAGGAATGAAGGAATCACATCACTAAACAACAGATTGTCGAAAATTTGAGTCCAGTACAATGAAAAACTTGTTACGCTTCTGATATTAACTCCAAGGTAAGAGCCGTAAAGTGAAATGGCGTCGCCTATCAGAACCAATATCGGCAGCATGAATGTTGTTGCTAAAACACGACTTACTACTAAATATTTAAAGGGGTTTGTTCCGCTGACTTCCATTGCATCAATTTGTTCTGATACTTTCATCGAGCCCAACTCGGCTCCAATACTGCTTCCAATTTTACCGGCAAATATCAATGCCGTGATTACGGGACCTATTTCGCGTATGATCGCAATTCCAACCATTGCCGGGAGTTGCGATTCTACGCCGTATTCAACAAGCGAAGGGCGCAATTGCATGGTTAACACCAGCCCCATAATAAATCCCGTTAATCCCACGAGTGGCAATGAGCGATATCCAATGATGAAACATTGCCGAAAAAATTCACGTATCTCATAACGCGGACGATACCATTCACGGAAAAAGCGGAATACAAACCGACTTAGTTGTCCGGTCTCATCCAAAAATGCCCTCAGTACAGTTGTTTCACGATTCATAATTGCTTTCCAAAAGTTAAAAAAAAATCCTGCGTCTACGATGAAGACAGTCATTCGTAAAAGTGATCATTGTCATTTTAGCTGTAACTGAGGCAAACGGGTGATTGACAGATGACGAAAATCAGTCTTCAAGCAGTTTATACTACTGTTTATTCTTTTATAGTGATAGTTAGATTCGTTCTAGAATGATGTTTTATGAAATACAGACAATGGACTTGTTTGATTGTTTTTCTTTTGATGCATTTTTTTCAACCCTTAATTGCTCAACATAAGGTAGGAAAAGCAAAAGGGGCTTTTGAGTTGAATCCGGGATTGCATTTGTTGGGGCCTTCCGGATCCATGCTACAATTAATGAAGGCTCACCAATTTAATGCCACTACAGATAATTGGTTGTTTGGAGGAACCAGTGATCATCCTGACATGCAGCGTTCCGGCCTTTTGGTCCGGTTTTCCTATGCGCATTCGATCGGGACCAACAGCAAATTGGGCATTTTATATGGGCTGTCAAATTTTGGAGTTGCCTCCGGAGCAAAAACAAGTTTGAACAATGTGTATTACTTGTCACTTAAACTAACGAGTCAACAGATTGCGTTATTTTATGAATATAAATTGTTCAAAATCGTTTCTTTAAAACTGGGCCCGGCCCTTTCCATTAACTCCTGTAACCAAATCGAATTTGATTATTTCTCAAAAGAACATTCAACTCAAGTCGTACCGGGTGTATTAGCCGGCATACGATTACTTTTTTATGACGGAAGCGTTGTTTATTTTGGTCTCCAATCCGATTATTTATGGTTGAAGCAATCTAAAATCGGTCCTTTTGCTGTATCGGGTTTTTCAAATGAATCGATTGAGTTCCCGGAAAGTAAGATTCGGTACAATCATATGAACATGGGTCTTTTATTGGGCGTTCATTTGTTCAAATCCACGAAATAATCCGTTCGTTATGTTTAAGATGATGCAAGAGCTAAATAAAAGTTTTCTTATCCGCCCCAGGGAAACATGTGTAACATACCTATAAAGAGAATTACACCAAGAATCAAAACAAGCGCAAACAAACTTAAGGACACAATACCAAGTATCACGCCGGCTTTTGCTCTTTTGCGATCCTTTTCATTTGTAGGCTGGGCATTGCTGCCTGTAATGATGGCGGCTATTCCCAAAGGGATTGCGAGTAAGATTGTATACCATGGAATGAAAATAGATGTCAGTGCAAGTATACCCAGTATCATTGCTGTTTTGGATGGATTCCGCTCCTTCTTTTTATGAACAAAATGCTTTTTTACAAAGTTTCGGATAGCAGATTTGAGATGCTCGGGTTTCAATTGTTTTTGAACGACAGGAGAAATGGGCGCAATCAGAGGCTTAATACCTATGGAGTTTATTGTCATAGGTGTTGTTGGCGATGCGCTGAGATTCCCAGATAACACGAAAAAAAGTGTCGTAAGGATTGAAAAACTGAATTTTAAACCCATGAGTTTGAATTTAAGGTTTTTCAAAGTTGTGTGAATCTTCGCATCAATGTGCTGATTTAGGTTGGTAATTTTTATGATTGTACATGTATTATTTACCGGGTACATTTGATTTAAAGTCTAACAAATGACAATCTGCTTCTCGGTCCGTTATTTGTTTTTTGCGATCCGGGAAGGTGTAAAGGTTTCTTTTGCTATTTTTATCCAATCGGGACCTGTAACGTCCTTTTACTTTTTATGGAAAATTCCCTCAAATCTTCAAGCATGATGCGATTCTCAATTCTTGTAATATTGAATCTGTTTACCTTGTTTCTTCAGGCGCAGCAGCCTTTTTCTGGGTTTCGTTCCGGGAATTATTCCGGAGTCAATGGTGTTTTTTACAATCCGGCCTCCATTGTTGATAGTCGTTACAGGTGGGATGTCAATCTAGTAAGTACCCACGTTGCGGTAGGGAATAATTTTGCATCGTTTCAACTAAGAAAATTACCGTCACTCTTGAAGAATGACAGTCTATCTATTGATAGCATGTTTTTAAAAAGTAAAAAAGCGACGCTTGCTGCCATGGTCAATGCAGACATTACAGGGCCCTCAGTAATGTTTCATGTCAATGCACGACTTTCCATGGCACTGACTACACGTTTTCGCTCGTTCGTCAACATTTCCGATGTGGACAAGGCTTTTGCTCAAACGATTTCCAATCAAATTTCAAATGCAACCTATCCATATCAGGCACAATCCTCTTACAATCAGCATCTGTCGGCTAATGCATGGACCGAATACGGTGTTTCCGGTGCCTACATCCTGATGAATCAGGAGCAACATTTTTTGAAGGGTGGCGTATCGCTCAAATATCTTGCAGGATATGGCAACGCTTATCTGAGTCTGAATCGTATTGGCGGTACGTTGAACGAAAACAGTTCGGGTGATGATTATCTCACCGGCACTTCGGGTTCCATTTCGGGGGGGATTGGCGGTGTTCTGGTAGATCAGATTGATCATACCAATGCGTTTCGTTTTCGCGGCAAGGGTGCAGGGTTAGATTTTGGATTCATGTACGAATACCGACCGGATCATGAAAGACTAACGGAACACTATCAAAATAAATATCGGTTTAAAGTGGGTCTTGCTTTGCTTGATGTTGGGTCGATACGTTACAAGACCGATACCGCTTATTCCGGAGGTTATCAAGTGAACATACCGGCAGAACCTCAGCGATTACAGATCAATCAATATGAAAATAAAGATTTTGCGGAAGTAAAGGCGATGTTGCAAAGCAATGCCTATTTTTCCCGTTTAACTGCACCTGCTTCGTACCGTGTCAATTTGCCTGCAACCCTTCAATTGCAGGTAGATTGGAACATCGGGCATGGGTTTTATCTTGATTTGGCGTCGCAACTTTCATTGCATAGCAAGAACCGGATTAAAAATCCTTTTTATCCTAATCAGGTTACGTTAACGCCTCGTTTTGAATGGAAGTCCATTGGGTGTTACCTGCCCATAAGCTATAGCGGACTTACTTCATTCAATGCGGGTTTTTCATTTAAGGCAGGTCCGTTTTTCATCGGTTCAGGAAGTATTCTTACCGCATGGCTGGGTCAAAGCAGACAGGCCGATTTTCACCTTGGTGTACGTTTCGGGAATTTGTATAAAAAGCCTCGTTTGCGTGTAAAAGATTCTAAGAGTGAATCTCAAGAAGTTCTTGAGCCGGGCAATATAAAGGATGCTCCTCTTGTTGTGGATACCGATCAGGATGGCGTAATTGACGAAAAAGATCGTTGTCCGAGCGTGCCGGGATCTGTAAAGTATGAAGGTTGTCCCATTCCGGATACAGATGGTGACGGATTGAATGACGAACAGGATCAATGTCCAACAATTATCGGTTCAGTAAAATATCAAGGTTGTCCGATCCCCGATACGGATGGTGATGGATTGGATGATGAAAAAGATCAGTGTCCCAATGAAAAGGGTATTGAAAAATACAATGGTTGTCCGCCTCCGGATGCAGATAAAGATGGCGTGGATGATGATCATGACAAGTGTCCTGAGGTATTTGGTTTTTCCCGTTATGAAGGCTGCCCGATTCCCGATCGTGACCGTGACGGCTTGAATGATGAAGAGGATCAGTGTCCTGAACTTGCCGGTCCGCTTCATTTAAAGGGTTGCCCTGAAATTAATATACAAGTTCAGCAAAAAGTAAAGGTGGCCGCTAAGAATATCTTTTTCAATACTGGTAGTGCGGAGTTAAAGAAGATATCCTTTGCGTCTCTGAACGAAGTAGTTAAGATATTGAAGGAAACTCCTTCTTATATTTTATTGATTGAAGGTCATACCGATAGTGTGGGTGTTCCCGAGCATAATCTGGCTTTATCGGAGGATCGTGCATTGGCTGTAAAAACTTATATCATCTCTCAAGGAATTGCAGAAGCAAGAATTCTCGCAAAGGGTTATGGACAAAAACAGCC
>JBMLSG010000002.1:6510-8130 GCA_049240625.1 Lacibacter sp.
TATGAAGTTAAGATGACAATCGTTTGGGGTTTCAGGTATTTTAATACATCAAATCCATTGGAATGTTTTAACTCGATATCTAAAAACACCAGATCTACAGAATGTGTTTCGATATAAGGGATTGCCTCAGTTAAATCTTCAAAACTGCCATTTAATTGAATGTTTGTGTGACTTTCGCAAAAATGTTGCAGGATGATGTTGGAAAAACGGCAGTCTTCTACAATAATCGTTTGTATGATTTCCGGTAAGTGCATATTCTTTCGAGTTGTAAGTAGTAATAAATACTTACATTAGGTGTTAGAAATAAATATTTTGGGAAGCAACGGCCTACTACAATCAATTCAGATTATCCGGAAGTCTAAATACTGTAACTAGCGAAATTATCATATGTGAACGCGAAACCATATACCACTTTTCGGGGGGGGTAGCATATTGCTTTCCGAAAAGCATCAGGGATTCAGTGTTGCTGTTATTCATGTCCTGCTTCGGGGATTCGAAATTAATTAGAAGAGAGAGCGATACAGCTTAAATGTCATGATAATCCGGCATAGTGATGCGACGCGTATAAGAATGCAGTGTGGTGTGTATTTTTTGCAGTCGCTAATTTGCACCTTTATTTTATCAGTAGATCTGTGATGTATACTGTTAAAAGTGCAGTATTCAAATTGATAAATTGATCTACTTTGTATTCAAAATCGTTTTTGGCATTAAGCATCAAATGATAAAACACATCAACATGTAAACCTGCGGTGGTATTAAAATATCTTTTGTAGTTCATTCCCGGATTTGAGCGGTACTTCATGGTTACAAAAAATCCTGATTCGTCTTCGCCCAAAAGAACAGATTTCAGATTGGGATTGATTTGATTGGCAAATTTGATTTGTAAAAAGTGGATTATCTCAACCTTTTTTGTAGCCGGTGTTAAATACGTGTTCATAAGATTCGTGCGAATAGATGCGTCAACGTTAGTACGTTGCAAATCTAGAACATTAGCTTTATCCACTATGAGTTTTAATAATAATTAACAACAATATACGTTGAGTAGCTTGTATATTATAAGTAGATATAATTGCATTTATTCTGCAGTTATTGTACTTGTAAGTTCAAAAGGATATGGGACTCTTTAGCATTGATAATGACATTGAAAAAGTGGCAAAGGCTGTGTGAGAAACTCCTTTGTCGAATGAATGTAAATGGGTGATGAGAAAGGGTATTAAAGATGGAGCTCTTGCCGATCAATCTTTTGATTGTGAGCATAAAAAAATGCGCAAGGAGAAAAATCTATTGCGCATTTTTTATTTGCGGAGACGGCGAGATTCGAACTCGCGATACAGTTTCCCGTATACACACTTTCCAGGCGTGCTCCTTCAACCACTCGGACACGTCTCCCTGAGGGCGGCAAAAATAATCTTTTCAGTTTGAATGCCCGAATAATTTCAATGCGTTTTCCGTAGTTTGATGTGCCACCTCTTCGGGGAGCTTATTCTGGGCTTGTGCTACGGCTTCATTAATCGTGTGTAGATAGCACGGCTCGTTTCGTTTTCCTCTGTAAGGTACAGGTGCCAAATAAGGCGCATCGGTTTCCAAAACAATCGATTGAAGGGGAATCGCGTTCAGCAG
>JBMLSG010000003.1:0-12443 GCA_049240625.1 Lacibacter sp.
CCTTTTTAGGAGCAGCTTTCTTTGCAGCTTTTTTAGGAGCAGCCTTTTTAGGAGCCGCTTTTTTTGCAGCTTTTTTGGGGGCTGCTTTTTTTGCTTTTTTTGTTGCCATTTTTTTGAGTTTAGAATGTTAACGGGTGCCGTTTTACGGCTATGAAAATAGGCACTTTCTTTCAGTAACAAAGGTTTTTTTTCCACATTTTTACCGACAGATTTGTGAGTTTTGCTCAAGCCTGCAAAGCATTGCAGAACAATGACACCCAAAAGGCGCTCTCTTGGTATGTGGTTTGTCGCTAACCCACATTTTGAAACCGATCCCAATACAGAAAAAGACTACCTGCCTTCTCTATTTTCTTATAATCTTCACGACACTTCCATTATCTTTCCTTTGCAACTATGCCTTTTTACATCAACATTCACAGCCACAGTAAAGCCATCGGGCGGGAATGGGTACTGCAAAACCTGCACTCCGGTTTCGAAGACTTGACTCCCGACAAATGCTATTCTGTTGGCTTACACCCCTGGTTCATCCATGAAGAAGCCCTTCCGGAACAACTGCGGGTATTGGAAGAAGCGGCTACCCGGCCACAGGTAAAAGCCATTGGAGAATGCGGACTCGACCGTCTTTGTAACACCCCTATGTCCTTGCAGAAGGATGCATTTCACGAACAAATTCTTCTTGCAATCCACTATAAAAAACCTTTAATCGTGCATTGTGTTCGCGCATTGGATGAAACGATTCGAGAACTGGATCGGACGCAATTTGCCTTTCCTGTTTTATTTCATGGCTTTGCCGGATCCAGTACACGGGCATTGCAACTAACTCAAAAAGGTTACTATTTATCATTTGGAAAGCAATTACTACAAAGCCGAATGCAGCAAATGTTAAGCGAATTGCCTAAAGAACAATGGCTTCTGGAAACAGACGACCACTCCATTCCTATTGAAAGGTTGTACGAAATCGCCGCAAAGTCTTTAAATATTCCCGAGGATGTGCTTAGTTTGCAAATTCAAAAAAATGCGACCTCCTTTCTGGGGTTTGCACCAACAATAATATGATGCAGGATCTTTCATGGCTTTCCAGAACCAAATTACTGATTGGCGATCAGGCTTTATTGCAGCTGACTCGTTCCCATGTCATGGTTGTAGGTTTGGGCGGCGTAGGCTCATTTGCAGCTGAATTCATAGCAAGAAGCGGTGTTGGTAAAATGACCATCATAGATGGCGATGTTGTGGACCCTACCAATCGCAACCGTCAGCTACCGGCTCTTGCAACCAACCATGGCGAATCCAAAGCATTGATTATGGCCGACCGCTTAAAGGCTATCAATCCGGAACTGGACTTGCAAGTGGTTCAGGATTTTGTTACGCCTGAAAAGGTGACAGGACTCCTGGAAACAACTCCCGACTATATTATTGACGCTATTGACAGTATCACGCCTAAAGTCACATTTATCCGAATGGCGTTTGAACGAAAGTTACCATTGGTAAGCAGTATGGGTGCCGGAGCCAAAGTAGACCCTACACAATTGAAAGTGGTGGATATTTCCAAAACCTACAATTGCCCATTTGCACAACAAATCCGGAAATTACTGAAACAGCACCAAATCCGAAAAGGGATCAAAACCGTGTTTTCACCCGAGGATCCCATGAAGGAAAGCCTGATGCTCACCGATGGTAAAAACTTTAAAAAATCGGCCTACGGTACCATTTCTTACATGCCGGCCGTTTTTGGTGCTGTTACGGCCTCTGTTGCCATTCGGGATCTGATGAAAAAATCAGAAACACCTGACGCTCGTTCATTCAGTTAAACTCCTTTTAACAAAGCTATGTCGTACATCCTGAGTATTGACTCTTCCACCAACGAGGCCTCTGTTGCAGTTTCTCTGGACAAACGAATCCTTTGTTTGAAAAAAAGCAAGGAGCAAAAAGAGCATGCCGGCTTCATACAAACAGCAATCGAAAAAATGTTCGAGGAAACAGGAATTTCCGGACGGGATCTTGCTGCAGTGGCCGTAACTACCGGACCGGGTTCTTATACCGGCTTGCGTGTTGGAATGGCCAGTGCCAAAGGATTTTGTTATGCACTGCAAATACCATTGATTGCTATAGGCACGTTAAACGTAATGGCCTATGCGGCACAGCAATTTCTAACAAATGCTGCAGAAAAACTTTTTCCAATATGCCCAATGATCGATGCACGGAGAATGGAAGTTTTTACCTCCCTCTTTAGCCCTCACCTCGAATCCTTACAAGCACCGCGTGCTTTGATTTTGGATGAGCATTCTTTTGCTGCTGAATTGACAAACTACCACGGAGTTTACTTTCTGGGTTCCGGAAGTGAAAAATGGCAACGAATTTGCAAACACCCGAATGCCCTTTTTTTGAATACAGAATGGGATGCCCGCCATTTGGCAGAATTAGCCTTTCCACTTTTTCAGAATAAGGAATTTACCTCACTGGCCTATTCCGCCCCTTTTTACTTGAAAGAATTTCAGACATCCGCACACTAAATGCCGGATGCTCCGTAAGCAGGATGGAATCTGTAATTTTAGAACTTAATCAAGTGTTGATCTTCTATGTCGAAAAGCATATCATCTTCTGATCGCAACCAACTGCCCAAAGAATTACCTGATTTTCATTTGGTGCGAAAAACTGAATTGATCTTTCGTGCATTGAATCACAAACTGCGACAACAAATCTTACAGCTGTTGCTCGAACACAAACAACTCACCGTAACAGAATTGTTCACCCATCTAAGACTGGAGCAATCGGTGGCGTCTCAACATCTGGCTACTTTACGGAGGACAGGATTTGTTGCAACAAAAAAAGAAGGAAAATATGTTTGGTATATGTTGAACCCGGAACGTTTGGCGCAAGTCGAAAAAGCGATTGAAATGCTCAATGGCGGCAAAAGTTAAACAACAGAAGAAGTGGTCCGGGTATTGTACTTTTGCCGAAATCGATTCAACTATGTTTATCCAGCAATTGTATACATCCTGTTTAAGTGAAGCGGCTTATTATATTGAAAGTGAAGGAGAATGTGGAATTATTGATCCCATGCGCGACACGGATGTTTATTTGCAACTCATTCGGGATCGCAAAACAGAATTAAAATACATTTTTGAAACACATATTCATGCTGATTTTATCAGTGGACACCTTGAACTGTCCCAACAAACCGGTGCTCCCATCGTATTTGGACCCGAGGCGGCATTAAAATTCCCTGCGCATATTGCAAAAGATAAAGAGCAGTTCAAAATCGGAAAACTCACGCTTGAAGTTTTGCATACTCCCGGCCATACTCTTGAAAGCTGTTGTTACCTGCTAAAAGATGAAAACGGGAAAGAGCACTGTTTGTTTACCGGCGATACATTGTTCATTGGCGATGTTGGAAGGCCCGATCTGGCACAGGAAGGTCATTTGTCGGCACAGGAGCTGGCCGGTGCACTTTATGATTCGATCCAAACTAAAATCGCCACCCGTGCCGATGATCTGATTATCTACCCTGCACACGGAGCAGGAAGTGCATGCGGGAAAAACATCAGTACAGAAACATTCTCTACACTTGGCGAACAAAAGAATACCAATTATGCACTTCAGCAAGTCACTAAAGAGAGTTTCATAAAAGCGGTTACGCAAGGACTGGAATCCGCACCATCTTATTTCCCATTGAATGCAAAATTGAATCAGGAAGGATACAAACCACTTTCGGAAATTCTTGAGAAGAGCAATCATGCGATTTCGGCAGTGGCTGTTAACAAATTAAGAGAAGATGCAAATGTGGTGTTATTGGATACCAGACCCGCCTTGTTGTTTACGGAAGGTTTTGTGCCAGGAAGCATCAATATCAGTCTCGACGGACGATTTGCAGAATGGGCGGGGACCTTATTGCCGTACGACAAACAACTCATTCTGATTTGCGAAGAAGGTAAGGAAACGGAGTCCATTGTACGTTTAGCCAGAGTTGGGTTTGAACAGGTTGTCGGATACCTTGAAGGCGGTTACCATTCCTGGGTTCATGCGGGATATGAATCTGACCTGATCATCAACGTAGAGGCCGATGAATTGGCAATGGATCTGCCGCATGACGAGCATCTGCTTGTTCTTGATGTTCGAAAAGAAACCGAGTTTGCCGAAGGCCATGTAAAAAATGCAGCCAATCTGCCCTTGCAAAAAATGAACGATCCGGGACTGATTTCCGATATCAGCGACAGAGATAATTTATACCTTCATTGCGGTGGTGGCGTTCGCAGCATCATTGCCGCTTCGCTACTTAAGAAAGAAGGGTTTCACAATTTGCGAAATGTTCTTGGGGGATGGAAAGCGATTCAAAAAGAAAAGATTCCAACGGAAAAAGAAACCAGTCTTTCGCAGGACGCCAATTAATCAAGCAAAGAACCATATTCAGGGACCCACGTATGTTTCCAGCGACGATGACTCCATAGGTAGTTATCGGGACGCTTCCGGATGGCAGTTTCAACTTTTGAAACCAGCAGTTTTGTTAATGCGCCTTCTTCAAAATCCTTTGCGTTTGATGTAACCAGTTCGGCACGGAATTCATAATATCCTCGTTTTACCTTGTAATAGTCCACATAAATAACCGCAGTGTTTTTCATTCTGGCACCTTTTTCAGGTCCCTTTGCAAAGGGTGCCGGCTGACTGAAAAAATGGAGCCAATATGCATTGCGCGGATTTGCAGGATTTTGATCTCCAACTAAAATCAATGCATACTGTTTTTTCAAATGCTCGTTCAACGCATTTTTAAAATCGGCCGCCGAAATCAGAATCGTACCCGTTCTGCTCCGCAATTGCTGAAGGATCCGATCCATCACCTTATTCTTCAGAGGCATATAAACAGCAAGAAAAGGGAGTTTACACTGTGCAGCGACGCCCAAATTTGCAAATTCCCAATTAAAGAAATGCCCGGTAACAATTTGAATGCTTTGCGACTTGTCGGCCCATTCATTGATCACATCCATATTGCCTTTAACACGTTTCAGAATTTGTTTTTCGCTCCACGAAAACAATTTGATGATCTCCATGAATGTATCGCAGAGGTTATGATAAAAGTCTTTCATGATACGAATACGCTCCGCTTCTGTTTTTTCGGGAAACGCAATGGAAAGATTGTTCAGAACCACTTTTTTACGGTAGCCGAAAACATAATACATAAGAACATACACAACATCACCCAACAGATACAAAACGCCGATTGGCAGGAATGATAACGCTTTTAAAAATCCGTAAATGAAATAATACATACACTCTTAATTTAGAATCGAACCCTTCCTTACAATACAATATTTTGCAGTAACGTACTTTTCTCGGGATAATCGGTATTGTAATGTAGTCCCCGACTTTCTTTTCGGAAAGCAGCGCCCTTGGTTATTAAATACCCTACGGTAATCATATTTCTTAATTCCATGATTTGAGGAGAGATCACTGAGCTGCGGTACAATGCCTCTGTTTCTTCCCATAAAAGATCGAGTCGTTTCATGGCACGTTGCAATCGCACATCGTTGCGTACGATCCCCACGTAATCGCTCATCACCTGTTGCAATTCCTTTAAACTTTGCGTGATCAAAATCATTTCCCGCGGCATACCTGTTCCTTTTGCATTCCATTCGGGTAATTGTGGGCGAGAAATATTTGATTGTTGCATCACAGATGTACTGTCCAGAAAACTACGGTGCGCAAACACCATCGCTTCCAGGAGTGAATTGCTGGCAAGACGATTGGCTCCATGCAGTCCGGTACTTGCGCATTCGCCTGCCGCATACAAATTCCGTATGGAGGTACGGCCCCACTCATCGGTTTTTATTCCTCCGCAACTGTAATGTGCAGCCGGAGCAACCGGAATCATGTCTTTTTCAACTTCAATTCCTAAAGTTTTACATTTTTCATAAATATTTGGGAAATGATGCAAAAACTGAGGAAGCGGAATGTGTCTGCAATCGAGCCAAACATGCTCGGTACCATTGATCTTCATTTCACTGTCAATGGCTCTGGCAACTATATCGCGGGGCGCCAGATCTTTTCGTTCGTCATAACGCTCCATGAAAGCTTCGCCCTGATGATTGCGTAAAATTCCTCCATCACCCCGAACGGCTTCTGTAACAAGAAAAGCCTGCCCTTTTTGTCCGGCCTGATACAATGCGGTAGGATGAAACTGAATGAATTCCATATTCTCAATTCGCCCCTTTGCCCGGTACACCATTGCCACACCATCGCCGCTGGCAATGGAAGGATTGGTTGTAGTACGGTACACCTGCCCGTTCCCGCCTGTAGCCAGCAAGGTTATTCCTGCCTGTAAAACATCAATCTGATTGGTATGAAGATTGAGTGCATACACACCGTAACACTGTATGTCGGGAGTAGCTTTGGTGACCAGATAACCGAAATGATGTTGCGTAATCAGATCTACAACGAAATAATGATTGACCAACTCAACGTTGCTGCATTGACGCAATGTTTCCAGCAAGGCCCGTTCCATTTCGGCACCTGTGACATCCTTGTGGTGTAAAATACGCTTCTCCGAATGACCGCCTTCTTTTCCAAGAGCATAGTCGCCATCGGCATCCTTATCGAACCGGGCGCCCCACTCAATAATTTCCTGAACACGCTCGGGACCTTCTTTTACTACAAGGTCTACAATCGTTTCATTACACAAACCATCGCCTGCGATTAATGTATCTTCAATATGTTTATCGTAGCTGTCTTTTTCAAGATCGTTTACAACCGCTATCCCTCCCTGTGCATACTTGGTGTTTGTTTCATCGGCATTGGTTTTGGTGACGATTAAAACTTTTTTATCGGGGCAGGCTCTCGCCACCTTAATAGCATATGTAAGTCCGGCTATTCCCGATCCAATTACCAGAAAATCTGTCTGCATACTTCAAAATAAGTGCTAAAGATAAAGAAGATCTTACGCTTCAACCACATACAAAAAGCGGAGTAAAAGAAGAAGCCGTTGTTGATGATTGCCGCTTAAGCCGGCTCCACCCATGCATCGTTCTCTTTTAGTAAATTGATCAATTCCTGTACGGCCACCTCACTGTCAATATTTCGCTTCACAACTTCCTTTCCTTTGTAAAGTGTAATCTTGCCGGGACCACTTCCTACATAACCAAAATCGGCATCCGCCATTTCTCCCGGACCATTTACGATGCAACCCATGATGGCAATTTTTACGCCTTTCAGATGATGTGTAACCGCACGAATTTTTGCAGTTGTTTCTTGCAGATCAAACAAAGTGCGTCCACAGCTTGGGCAAGAAATGTATTCGGTTTTTGAAATACGTGTGCGGGTTGCCTGTAAAATCCCGAAGGCGTTGTTGTTGATGAACTGTTCGGTTGTTTGATGACTCAAATAAGTGCGACCGCTGCTGCTTTGTTTGAGTGAAGCAACCTGCAAATCATAGCTCTCATTGGTCATACTCAGCAACAAACCATCGCCCATACCATCCAATAAAAGCGCGCCACACTCGGTTGCATAATGAATCAAATGCTCGTCGGGTGTTTGACCTTTGCTATCGGTCATCAACACAACCGGATTGTTGATGTTGCGATTCATCAGTTCCATAAACATGCGCCTTACACTTTGCATGGCATTGACATTGCTGCTGCTCATACACAACACTACGGTGTTGTCGTTGGCGCAAGCATCCAGAAATGTATAATCGTTGACCGGTGTTTCATCACTGTAACAATCCAACATCACAAAATTCAACACATCACTTTTTACTTCGGAAGCAGCATATCCGCTGTCCATGAAAAGCGGATAATAAGAGCCTCCCCATCCCTTTCCAACCGGATCGGCATTGATTTCGATCCAGGTTTGAGGGTATACGATCACCTTCAATGTTCCGGGCAATTCAAACGGAAGTTTCTGATGGCCTGTAAAAATATAATCTGCGGCCATATCCGATATCGTCCACTTATCGGCAATTGAATCGTAGGTATACCCTACAGATTCCAGGCTTTTCGGGGTAATCAGTTCAATTTTGCTTAAATCGGCAACAACAACGGGGACTTGCTTGCCTCCTATATTCCCGACCGAAAAACTTTCACGTCGCTTGTATTCAAAAGGCGAATAAGGCAATTGCACAACCGGAGGCACAGTTGCTTTTACTTCAGGGGAAGGCTTACGGGTTTGTCCGGAATAGCGTTTCACGAGATCCTTACATACCGGAATTTCGAATTCCGGATCCTCGGTTAAACTCACTCGAATCGTATCTCCAATACCATCCTCCAGCAAGGTGCCGATTCCTGCAGCACTTTTTACTCTTCCGTCTTCACCATCACCGGCTTCGGTAACACCCAAATGCAAAGGATAGGCTTCTCCAAACTCTTCCGTCATGTGATGAATCAGCAACCGATAAGCCTGTACCATAACCTGCGGATTGCTGCTTTTCATACTTAGTACGATATTGTGATAATTTTCATCGCGTGCAATTCTCAAAAACTCCATAGCACTTTCAACCATACCAATAGCAGAATCGCCATAGCGACTCATGATGCGATCACTGAGCGATCCGTGATTGGTTCCAATTCGCATGGCCGTACCATACTCCTTGCAAATTTTTACCAAGGGCGTAAAGCGTTCGCGTATGCGATCTATTTCTTCGGCATATTCCAGATCTGTATAATCGATTTGCTCAAACTTTTTCTTGTCAACGTAGTTGCCCGGATTCACACGCACTTTTTCAACGATACGAGCAGCAATTTCAGCTGCATTAGGAGTAAAATGTATATCGGCAACCAAGGGCGTATTGTAACCGCGTTTCTTCAATTCATTTTTGATCAATAACAAATTTTCGGCCTCTTTTCGCGAAGGAGCTGTAATACGCACCAATTCGGCTCCGGCTTCAATACAACGTATCGTTTGCTGAACGGTAGCAATTGTATCCATGGTATCGGTAGTCGTCATCGTTTGTACACGAATGGGATGGTAATTACCCAAAAGAAGATCTCCGATTTTGACTTCTTTCGTAGCCAGTCGCTGATAAGAAGTTAAAGAAGATGTATAGTGTTGCATGCTATCAAATTTTTTAAGCGACCACCACAATCGATTTCCGTCGCTTATCGTTAAAGTTAACAAAGAAAGCTTCCGAAGGTTCTAAATTTCCGACTTGTAAAAAACCGATGAGGATCATTGCTATTTTTTCCCTTTCATAAAATC
Source organism: Lacibacter sp. (assembly GCA_049240625.1). Lineage (GTDB taxonomy): Bacteria > Bacteroidota > Bacteroidia > Chitinophagales > Chitinophagaceae > Lacibacter. The sequence goes on from JBMLSG010000003.1 coordinate 9,181, forward strand.
GTAGTGCAGAAGCAAATCCTTCAATAAAGCCATGCGGTTTTCAACCATGTTGTAATTAGGATCGGATGAGCGGACGAGTAACACAAAAAAATAAGGATGTCTGTTTTCTTCGATCCAGCCCGTTATCCACCCAATTTGAGTGCCCTGCGGATCTGTACCCCATCCCGTTTTATAACTCAGTTTGTATAAACTATTGTCATCCTGCAACATGACTTTCTTTACAATTTGTTGTGTTCGCTTTTGGAACGGCAGTTGTTCGAAATAAAGTCTTTTTACCAAACCCAATTGCTCATCGGGAGAAATCAGCAAGGTGTTGTTCAGCCAAAATGAATCCACCGGACCTGCAATTGTTTTATTGCCGTACTGAAGCGTGTCGATCCAAAACTGCATCGTGTCTTTTCCGATTCGTCGTGCCAGTTCACAATAGTAGGGAACAGCTGAAACCCGAAATGCTTCCTGCATAGTCAGGTCTTTATCCCATTCGGGACGACGCGTAACACCATCCCAGGGGATAACCATTTTTTCGTCGAACAAACGACCGGTTTCCAATCCGATCAAAGAGTTTACAATTTTAAATGTTGAAGCGGGAGTAACTCTTTTTTTATAGTTGGAGGAATCGTAGATTGTAAAGTGCGCTTGTGCATTATCGAGTAGGGCAAACGTACCTGTAACCTGATAACGATCGAAATATGTTTTCAGTTCCTTATCGATTTTGATGTTGTTAATCGAACAAGAATGAAAAAGCAGCAAACAGCAAATTGCCCCTATAGTGTTCCGTAACATAAACATGATTTGAAACGCAAAAGTAGCAGCAAAAGCTGATGCAATCCTAAAAGATTGAAAAGTTGATTTCGCAGAAAGAAGACGGGCTTTCAGGCGCAGGTTTTTCTGAGGATCAGATACCTTTCTCTGCGGCTTCCAGCACTCCCAATTCCTTACCCACTTTTGTAAATGCAGCAATGGCTTTATCCAGATGTTGTTTTTCATGTGCAGCACTGAGCTGTACACGAATGCGTGCCAATCCTTTGGGAACAACAGGGAAAAAGAATCCGATCACATAAATCCCTTCTTGCAACAGACGGGCAGCGAAATTTTGAGCAACCACAGCATCATACAACATGATAGGTACAATGGGGTGATCGCCCGGTTTGATATCAAATCCCGCTTCTGTCATTTTGGTGCGGAAATAACGGGTATTTGCTTCCAAACGATCCCGCAACTCAGTTGTTTCACTCAAAAGGTCCATCACGGCGATAGAAGCACCCACTATACTTGGAGCCAGTGTATTACTGAATAAATACGGACGGGAACGCTGACGGAGCATTTCAATCACCTCTTTCCTGCCACTTGTAAATCCACCGCTGGCACCTCCAAGTGCTTTACCCAGTGTGCCTGTTATGATGTCAATCTTCCCCATCACGCCACGGTACTCATGTGTCCCCCTTCCGGTTTTTCCCAAAAAGCCGCTGGAATGACATTCATCCACCATGATAGCAGCATCATATTTTTCGGCCAGTTCCACAATGCGGTCCAATTGAGCAATTGTACCATCCATACTAAAACTTCCGTCGGTTACAATAATGCGATTACGTGCCCCGGAAGCCTCTTGCAATTTTAATTCCAGGTCCTCCATGTTATTGTGCTCATAGCGGTAGCGTTGTGCTTTACACAAACGTACTCCATCAATAATACTTGCATGATTCAACGCATCACTGATGATAGCATCCTGTTCCTGAAACAAAGGTTCAAAAACACCTCCGTTGGCATCAAAAGCAGCTGCATACAAAATGGTATCTTCTGTGCCCAGAAACTTCGAAATTTTTGCTTCCAGCTCCTTGTGAATATCCTGTGTGCCGCATATGAAACGAACACTGCTCATTCCAAACCCACGTAAATCAATGTATTTTTTGGCCGCTTCTATTACTTTGGGATGAGATGACAAACCCAGGTAATTGTTTGCACAGAAATTCAAGACATTTTTCCCGTTCACACGAATTTCGGGGCCTTGTGCACTTTCAATGATACGTTCCGTTTTAAACAAACCGGAGGATTTGATTTCTTCGAGTTCTACAGCTAATCGTTGTACCAATCGTTCATTCATAATAACCCAATTAAAAGCTACAAAACTAAGGGGAAGGAGCATCCGATTGCGCGAAACAGGAATCAAAAACAAAGAAACCATCCCTTTTCTTAAAACAACCATTCGCAATTGATTCATTATGAATGAAGAACAGATTTGTAATTGTGGCATCTATCTTTGAAATTCTTTTTTAAAAACTGTAACTTTTAACAAACAGGATCGTTTCATCAAGACACCAAACCGCTTGGACAGCATTCATGACCACCAATGAATACAACGAATGTGTAGACCGGTATGCCGATGCCGTGTATCGCTTCATCCTCAAAAACATGAGGAACGAAGCCGATGCGCAGGACGTCGTACAAACAGCCTTTGAAAAGCTTTGGATCAATCGGGAACAAGTAGACCCTGCAAAAAGCAAGGCGTATTTGTTTACCATTGCGTACCATCAAATGATCGACCTGCTGCGAAAAAACAAAAGGATTTTATTAAAAGAAGGATTCCCGGACGAAGCAAAAATCAAAGAACAACCGGCTATCGGTATTCGAAAAACTTTAGATGCTGCCTTGAGTCGTTTAAGCGCTACATCCCGGAGTCTGGTTTTGCTGAAAGACTATGAAGGTTACAGCTATCAGGAAATTGGCGCCATTACGGGGCTCAGCGAAAGTCAGGTAAAAGTGTACTTGCACCGTGCCCGAATCGAATTAAAAAACTATTTAATTAAGGTTGAGCATGTTTTATAATCGCACACCTTTCTATTCAGCAATGGATTCCGACAATAACGGCGGATGGGTTGATGTTGTCACAAAAGCCAACTACGAACACTATTTGTTGTTGTATATCGACAATGAATTAACACCCGAACAACAGCGTTTGGTTGATGCATTTATGGAGTCATATCCGGATGCACGTGAAACCTTCGAACAGTTGCTGGAGGCGAAACTCCAACCCGACGACCTGTCTTCAAACGCTTTTAAGCAGCAACTGTACCAGCCCGATGAACAGTTGCTTTCTTACTTCGATCACGAATTGTCTGACCCTAAACGAATTGAGCTGGAAACGAAACTTGTACAACAACCTGCATTGCAAACAGCGTTGATACAGCTGGAAAAAACACGCGCCGTTCCCAATCTTAAAATCGTGTACCCGAATAAATCATCGCTCTACCGCAGCGAATCCAAAA
>JBMLSG010000003.1:12543-63149 GCA_049240625.1 Lacibacter sp.
CTGATGGTCGTAATGTAATCGTAAAAAAGAATCAGCCTGCAACACCTATTGAGCCAACGAACCTGAAGCAGGAATTGCCGGAAATCGCACTGGTAACAACAGCCCCTCAACAAACAAATGAACAAATGGAGGCTTCTACTGAAAAAGAACTCATTCACCGTAACAAAAACAACAGTTCAACCGTATCAATTGAAAACGATCAAAACAATGAAGTCAACGCTGCTTCTGTTGCGATTGCGGAATCCCAAAACCAACCAACGGAAACACCAACCCGAATGAACAAAATGAAAACTATGTTTAAAAAAGCAAGACGGATTATTGAGCAAACTACAGGTTTCCAATCCGAAGAATCAGAATTTCGCTTTGCCGTTTTCTCGATCAATACACAAAACAATTAACCAAAGAAACCATGATCAAACAACTCATCATCAGCATCCTCTGTGTATTCACATTGAATAATGTTAAGGCGCAGGCCGATTCATCCGTTCAAACAAAAGAAACGGACACCATCAAAATTGGCAATATTCTGATCATTCAGAAAGAGAAGAAAAAACTCATCATCATGGACAAAGACTCTGTAGTGATTGAACATGCAGAAACGGACAGTGTCTCTAAAACCTGTCCGGGAAAAAAATGCCACAAACGATCGAACATCAGTACCAACTGGTGGATTGTCGATCTTGGATTTGCAAATGTGAACGACCAAACAAACTACAACCTTGCAGATGCACAAAGCTTTTTTCCGGGAGGAAACAGTTCGCTGATGCGTTTGCGTAATGGCAAATCATCGAACATCAACATTTGGGTTTTTATGCAACGGATTAATATTCTGAAACATGTAGTCAATTTCAAATACGGGCTTGGAGTCGAACTGAACAACTACCGATACAACAAAAATATCCGTTATATCAACGAGCCCTCCGATCTGATCCTGCGCGATCCCGAAGTCACTAACTTCAAGAAAAATAAACTCGCTGCCGATTACATAACAATTCCGGCCATGATCAATTTCAATTTTAATCCGAAAAAGAAAAACGACTACGGGTTCAGCGCCGGAATCAGTGCAGGCTTCTTATACAGTTCACGTCAAAAAATGGTGAGCGAAGAGCGTGGAAAGGAAAAAGTAAAAAGCGACTTCAACATCAATCCCTGGAAAATTGCTGCTATTGGTGAGTTGAATCTTGGGTTGCTTAAGTTTTATGGAAGTTATGCATTAACGACCCTGCACCGCAATGGACTGGATCAAACACCATTCAATATCGGACTTCGATTCAACAGCTGGTAAATAAGGATATCAAAACATAATAAAAAATGCTCTTTCACGGAGCATTTTTTATTATGTAGTTGCTCTAAAATAGTTTTAAATTGCAACACAACTACTTGATTTATGCCTTATAAAGTCATTGAAATAGAAGGTATTGGGCCCAACTACGCAGCTCGTCTTGAAACTGTTGGCATTTTTACAACCGATGAATTACTGGAAGCAGGTGGAACCAAAAAGGGAAGAGCCGAGCTTGCGACAGCAACCGACATACCGGAAAGCCTGATATTAACCTGGGTGAACCATGCTGATTTGCACCGCATAGAGGGCATTGCCGGACATTTTGCCGAATTACTGGAAGCCGCCGGAGTAGATACTGTGAAAGAATTAGCTACCCGCAATGCAAACAACCTGCACCAGCAACTGTTGAATACCAATGAAGAATACGGCCTTACGGGGAAAGTCCCCTCTGCGGAATCGTTAAAAATCATGATAGCACAGGCACGCACTCTGGAGGCAAAAGTGTTTCATTAGTTTTTTTTCTTTCAATTAATTGTTAAATTAGCTGCCTCAAAAAATTTGGCACGTTTTTTATCGTTTAAAAAACAGTCGTCATTTTAACCTTGTTTATAGAAGTATGAGAAGTCAGTCCATCCTCTTCATATGTTGTTCCGCAGTCATGTTGCTGCTTTCCGGCTTTACATTGATGCATCGTACAAAATCGTTCAGCAAAACGAAATTGGCCCACAGTTCGGGTGCCTATCGGATTGTGATCGATAAGGATCAATACGAATTGAAAGTATACGACGAAACCGGTTGGCTGATTACCTATCCTGTAGTATTTGGCTCCAGTGAAAAAGACGACAAAATGATGGAGGGCGACCGCCGCACACCGGAAGGACACTTCAAAATCATTGCAAAAAAGATCCACAAAGAATGGGGTCCGTTTTTATTACTGGACTACCCCACCAAAGAAAGTCTTGAAAAATTTAATGAACGCAAACAAAGCGGCTTGATTCCTCCTTATGCAAAACCCGGCGGAGGAATCGGCATACACGCAACCCGAATCAACGAAGATCGTTATGTCGACTTCTTCTACAACTGGACCCAGGGTTGCATTTCTACCAAACGTGAATACGCACGTGAATTGTATGAAATGTTGCCTGTTGGAACGGAAGTGGAAATTCTGAAATAAGCTAACTTCTTAAGCTTATTTTCAATACGTATTTATGGTTATTTATTCCTAATTTGGCGGCAAATCATTGCACCATGAAACGGATTTTATTAACCATTCTAACTGCCGGATGCATGTATGCATCCAACGGCCAAACACTCACCCAGCAGGGTACGCACGAAATTTCAGGGAAAGCCAATCGGGGTTATTTGTACGAACCCAAGATTGATGAGCAAAACCAGGAAATCATTCTCACCTATGTAACAAAAGCGTCCGGGAAGAATGCCAAATTTGAAACCTACAAGTTTGATTACAATTTCCAATTTAAGGGAATGGAACCCAGCGAAGTGCCACTGGAACGTATCAAAGGTTACAAGGCTGATAAAGGAGAAGAATATACACTGAATGCCGTGACCGTAGAAACCAATCTGATGGGAACTCTGGTATTACGGAGAAAAGTGATTACCCGAAAATGGAATTGGTTTTGGGGCGGTTATGATTCAAAAACCAAATTGGCTGAAAAACTGAAACCCAAAACGGAAGACGGAAGTAAAATTGCTTATTTAGGACATACGGAACAAGATGAACTTGAAACCGTTTTAGTAATTGGGGGAGCAAAAGGCACTGCGCGTACGGACTTTTACAAACAATACAAAGAATTTCACTTCATGCGTTTTGATACGGAACTCAATCAGGTTTCGGATGAAGTACTGACCTTTGATTATCCTCAATTTCTGGTGGGAGTCAATTCGGCCGAAGCAGGGGAAGAAGATGAAGTAGACGCCAAAAGAGACATCCTTTTATTGTTTGCACCGGCCGGTGACGGTTTTTTCAAAAAAGTGGCTGACCCCAATGCATCGAATTACACCTTTGTGCGTGTAAGTTATGATGGTAAAGTCAAGCAAAAAATCAGTTTTCAGTCGAAAGCGTCAGTATTTAACGGCGACATGTTTATTACCTCCGGTGATGCTATTTATATCATTGGCGCCACCGGTAATGACAACAAAACATATTTCAATGAAAAATTCACAAACGCACAACCAACTTCCGATATGCGTAATATCGAGGTAGCGAATTTCAAAGCAAAAGGATTTCAAATTGTAAAAATCGAGAACAATCAAGTGGCCTATGTTTCACTAACCACGCTCGACGAATTTGAAGCAAAGGCAAAATCACCCGCTTCTCAAAAAAAGAAACCGGAATATACCGGAAAACGTTTTGTGGTTAAAGACACCAAACTTGCTCCCAATGGAGACTTCTTTATTACCGGACAGAAGTACAACAATACCAAAAACGGTATTTTTTATGAAGATATCATCATGATGCACTTTAACAATCAGGGCATCCTGAAAGCTGCATATGGTGTGAAACGTGAAGAAAACAGCAAGGGTAGCAGCGTAATGTCGAATCTTCAAATGCTTACACTGAGTAAAGATGGGAACACCCTTTTCTGGACCATTATGGAAATGGCCGGATTGCGTCAGGAAAAAGAATTGGGTGAAAGCAAAATGAAAACTCTGATTTATCCAAGCGTTTCAAAAATTGATATCAACTCAACCAACATTGGCGAATTTGCGCAATTTGGACAAGGAAAAACCGATTTCTTCCTTAACAACAAATATCCTTTACTGCCAAGCAATACCAATGAATTGATCTTTCTTGGTGAATCAAAAAGTGGTAAAACTTTATGGTTTGGAAAGATGCCGTTAGAGTAATCAATTTTCGACTGCAAGAGAGTAAGAAGGAGGTCTTTTTGTCCTCCTTCTTCTTTTTATAAAAGAGCACTTTATATACAGCAGAAGCTGTATCTTAATTGAATCTGATTCGTCAATAGCATGTTCACATGAAAATGAATGATTTAATTTCTGCATATATCGAACAATTTCAGGACCCCATCCGCCAACAATTAATTGTGTTATATGATACTATTTTGAAAACAGTACCGTTCGCCGAAAGTGCTATCCGTTATGGGATGCCGGCATTCAGTTACAAAGGGCCACTGGTCTACTTTGCAGGATACAAAAACCATATCGGGTTTTATCCAACAGCTTCGGGAATCAGTGCGTTTAAAAATCAATTGATCAAGTACAAGCATTCCAAAGGCGCCATTCAATTTCCCATTGAAGACTCCTTGCCGCTTGATTTAATCATAAAAATCATTGAGTTTCGTCTTCGCGAGAATGAAGAAAAGTACACGCTGAAAAATACCCGTACCATTCAGAAATAAACACTAGACTCTTCCCTTTTTGATTTCGTCCACCACGCCCGGATCCAGCAAGGTGGTTGTATCGCCCAGATTACCGGTTTCACCCTCCGCAATTTTTCTTAAAATCCTACGCATGATTTTTCCGCTTCGGGTTTTTGGCAAGCCGGAAACAAATTGAATTTTATCGGGTTTGGCAATGGGACCAATGATACGGCTTACTGTTTGTAAAAGATCCTTTCGTGTGCTTTCAGCGTCACCATGCATATGCCCGTAAATGACAAATGCATAGACACCCTGACCTTTTATATCGTGCGGATATCCTACAACAGCACTTTCAACAACTCCTGCATGCATATTAATGGCATTCTCAATTTCGGCCGTACCCAAACGGTGACCGCTCACATTCAACACATCATCAACCCGGCCTGTAATCCGGTAAAATCCATTTTCATCTTTCAATGCCCCGTCACCTGTAAAATACAGATTCTCATACGCCGAAAAATAATTCAAACGACACCGTTCATGATCACCATAGGTTGTTCGTAAAATGGACGGCCAGGGCGCTTTGATGCATAGATTCCCTTTCCAAAGACCATTTTCATCCTGTTCTGTTACCTCCTTCCCGTTTTCGTCAACAAGTATGGGTTGTACACCCGGCATGGGTAAGGTGGCCCATCCGGGTTTTGAGGGAGTAATCCCTGCTAAATTGGTGATCATGCACCCTCCTGTTTCTGTTTGCCACCAGGTATCTACAATGGGACATCTTTTTTTACCTACGTGTTCATGATACCAATTCCATGCTTCAACATTAATGGGTTCGCCAACCGTACCCAAAATTTTTAAAGATGATAAATCTTTCCCTTTTAATGGATCCAGTCCAAAACCCATTAAGCTACGAATCGCCGTTGGAGCAGTATACAAGATATTGACCTGATGCTTATCAACGATGTCCCAAAAACGTCCTGCATCCGGCCAGGTTGGAATACCTTCAAACATCAAGGTGGTGGCGCCGGCACTCAACGGTCCGTAGAGTATGTAACTGTGACCCGTAATCCAACCAATATCGGCGGTGCAGAAATGAATAGCACCGGGTTGATACTGAAACGTATTGACAAACGTATAATTGGTCCATACCATATACCCGGCACTGCTATGTACTACTCCTTTCGGTTTGCCGGTACTACCCGATGTGTATAAGATAAACAGCGGATCTTCCGCATCCATCTCTTCGGCAGGAAATTCAATTTTGCCATCCTTTTCAATTTGATGCTCGGCATGTTCCATTTCATCTTCCCACCACACATCCCTGCCCTTGATCATGGATACCGGGGTGCGGGTACGTGTATAAACAATCACTTTTTTTACAGTCTGATTTCCAATGAGTGCATCGTCAATCACCGCTTTCAACGGAATATCTTTATTCCCTCTGTATGCTCCGTCACAGGTTACAATAAATTCGGCTTTTGCATCCTGAAGTCGATCGGCAATACTTTGAGCAGAAAATCCACCGAAAATGACACTGTGAATCGCACCTATTCGTGCACAGCCCAGCACCGCATAAGCCAGTTCCGGAACCATGCCCATATAAATGCAAACCCGATCGCCCTTCTTAACGCCGTTGTTTTTCAAAACCTGTGCAAACTGACAAACTCTTTTGTGCAAGCGGTTATAGGTAACAATGCGGGTACGCTCATTGGGATCGTTCGGTTCCCATATAATAGCCGGTGTTTCACCGCGTTCTTCCAGATGACGATCAATACAATTTTCGGTGATATTCAATTTGGCGTCTTTAAACCATTCCACGCTTGGCTCTTTAAAATTCCATTCAAGAACCCGACTCCATTTCTTTTTCCATTGGAAGTGTTCTGCAACAGATGCCCAGAATGTTTCAGGATGATCGATGCTTTCACGATATGCCTTGTGATAAGCTTCCAACGACTGAATTTGATAAGGATAAGCCATATTGTTTTTTTCAGGCGTTAAATATAAAAAGTTTGTGTTGCATACACGTCACATCATTATGACTGCATTTTATTGTGAAACAGAATCAAGAACTTTGGCAGGTTCAGAAAGACAATCCTATTTTTGATAAAAATTCATTGTAACATGTCCATCCGCGTCAACGGACTTACCAAATTATATGGAGAACAAAAAGCAGTAGACGGGATTTCGTTTTCGGCCCATAAGGGAGAAATTGTAGGTTTTTTGGGACCCAACGGTGCCGGGAAAAGTACAACCATGAAAATGATTACCGGCTATCTGCAACCCGATGGCGGACAAGTTTTTGTATGCGATATGGATGTTTCCCGGGATCCTTTGTCCATTAAACAAAAAATAGGCTACCTGCCGGAAAGCAATGCGCTTTACCACGATATGTATGTGCGCGAATACCTATCTTTCATTGCAGAAGTCCACCAATTGAAGGATCCCGAGGCAAGCGTACTTGAATCCATCAAACAGGTAGGTCTCACACCGGAAGCACATAAAAAAATCGGTCAACTTTCAAAAGGATATAAACAACGTGTTGGTTTGGCTGCTGCATTGATTCATGATCCGGAGGTGTTGATTTTGGACGAACCCACATCGGGACTGGACCCCAACCAGATCGTTGAAATCAGAGAAGTTATTCGGAAACTGGGCGAACACAAAACGATTTTGTTTTCATCACATATTCTACAAGAGGTAGAGTCTATTTGCAACCGCATTATCATTATCAACAAAGGAACAATCGTTGCCGATGATTTGATTACACAGTTGCAAATGAGCGGATCAACCCGAACGGTACTGGTATCGTTCAAAGAAGCACTGGAAGCTGAATGGCTTCAACGACTGAAGCATGTGTTAACGGTTCATAAAACCGATGCATTTTCCTGGGAACTGGAAAGCAATGACGAAGAAGCATTAAGAAAAGAATTGCTAAAACTTGCGGTCGATCAAAATCTAAATATTACCACCCTACAAAGCGGATCCAAAAATCTGGAAGAGGTATTTCGTAAGCTCACCGGAAAGTCTTCCTGATACAAACAAACGTACGCGAACTACTTGATGAAACCTTTTGTTGCTAAAGGTTTATAGCGTTTCTTTGCAGCGGAAAAATTGAACTCAATTTTATCTCGCAATCTCAAATATATTTTTAATCATTAATTGCTTTTTTATGAGTTTTATTACGAATGTTCATGCAAGACAAATTCTTGACAGTCGCGGTAACCCCACCGTTGAAGTGGATGTGATCACCGAAAATGGTTTTCTGGGCCGCGCAGCCGTTCCAAGTGGAGCATCAACCGGAAAACATGAAGCGGTTGAACTTCGTGATGGCGACAAAACGAAATATCTGGGTCGTGGTGTTTTAAAAGCCGTACAAAATGTTAACGATATGATCGCCGACCAATTGATTGGTGTGGATGTATCCCGTCAGGCTTACATCGATCATCTGCTGTTAAAAATTGATGCTACCGAAAACAAAAGCAATTTGGGCGCCAATGCCACTTTAGCCGTGAGCATGGCTGTAGCCAAAGCGGCAGCAGAAGAAGCCGGACTTCCTCTATTCCGTTATCTTGGTGGAGTAAACAGCACGATTCTTCCTATGCCCATGATGAACATCATGAATGGGGGGGCGCATGCCGATAATAAAATCGATTTCCAGGAATTTATGGTCATACCGGTTGGAGCACCCACTTTTAGCGAAGGATTACGCTGGGGCGTTGAAATATTTCATCATCTCAAGTCGGTATTGAAGAAAAAAGGATATAGCACCAATGTAGGTGATGAAGGCGGATTTGCTCCGGAAATCCAAAGCAACGAAGAAGCCATCGAAACCGTTCTGGAAGCGATTACGGCCGCAGGCTACAAACCCGGCGAGCAAATTGCTATTGCCATGGATGCCGCTTCCAGCGAAATGTATGACGACGCAACCAAAACCTACAAATTCTACAAAAGCAATCCGTCCAAATCCATTACCAGTGATGAAATGGTTGCTTACTGGACAGAATGGGTCAATAAATACCCCATCGTTTCCATCGAAGACGGAATGGCGGAAGAAGATTGGGATGGTTGGAAAAAACTGACCGATGCTATTGGCAGCAAATGTCAACTGGTTGGAGACGATTTATTTGTAACCAACACACGCATCTTGAAAAGAGGGATTGACAATAAAATCGCCAACAGCATTTTGATTAAAGTCAACCAGATTGGTACAGTTACAGAAACCATCAATGCGGTTCAGATGGCACAAAATGCCGGATACAACACCATTATGAGTCACAGAAGCGGTGAAACCGAAGACACAACCATTGCAGATTTGGCGGTGGCTTTGAATTGCGGACAAATCAAAACCGGTTCGGCTTCCCGTACCGATCGTATGGCCAAATACAACCAATTGATTCGCATCGAAGAATTGTTGGGTGAAACGGGCATTTATCCAAACGGAAAGATTAAATTTGGTAAATAACTTTGTATTCAAAGCCGGTAGTTCCTGAATCAGGGGTTCTTACAATTTCAGGAATGTTCTTTTTCAGGAACTACCCGCAATGAATTCAACTTATCGCCAAAAACTATGCAACTGTTATCCCATATCCCCGCTTTTTTAAAGAATAAGTATGTCCTCACGCTGATTGGATTTGCCGTTTGGATGCTCTTTATCGACCGCAACGATCTGCTTACACAGATCAGCCGGACTCAAAAACTCAGTGAACTCGAAAAAAGCAGTCGCTTTTACTCCGATCAAAACCGGGAAGCTGCCGCTGAACTCAAACGACGCGAAACCGACCCTACAGCTTACGAACGCATCGCCAGAGAAAAATTCTACATGAAAAAGTCGAATGAGGACCTGTTTCTGTTCAAGGAATAATTTGTCTTCTGCACAATAAGGGTTTCTTTTTGCCGTTTATACTGTGTGCTTATTCCAAACAAGCACATATCTGAAACTAAAAATCGATCACGATGGCATCTAACTATACACCCGAAGACCTAATACAATACTTGTACAAAGAGACTACTCCGGAAGAAACCGCTGCAATAGAAAAAGCACTCGCGGAAGACTGGACACTCAAAGAAAAGTTTGAAGTCATCAAAAAAGCAGCCCATCGATTAGGAAAAATGCGCTTTTCACCCCGCACCGAAACAGTATTGAACATCCTGCATTATGCAGCAAAGCCATCCGAACAGAAAAATCTGAACTGATCGTTCCTTTGCATTTCATTTCCCTGTTAGCAATTAACTTGCATCCTTTACTTAAGGATGAGAAAGAAAGAACGTTATCAACAACTCATTGCGTATTTTAGTTTGCATGCCCCCGATGCTGAAACAGAACTATTTTACGACAATCCTTTTCAATTGCTGGTTGCCGTTATTTTGTCTGCCCAATGCACCGATAAGCGCGTCAACCAGACAACACCGGCATTATTTGAACGCTTCCCCAATGCTCAGGCATTGAGCGAGACCTCTTTTGACGAACTTTTTCCCTACATCAAAAGCATTTCGTATCCCAATAACAAAACCAAACATCTCATTGGAATGGCGCAAAAGCTGATTCGTGAGTTTAATGGAAACGTACCGCTAACCGTAGACGAATTGGTAACCTTGCCGGGAGTGGGTCGAAAGACCGCCAATGTGATTACCTCCGTTATTGATGCTCAACCCAATATGGCGGTAGATACGCATGTGTACCGGTTGAGTCACCGACTGGGACTCGTACCCTCCTCCGCCACAACACCATTAGCAGTAGAAAAAGCACTCGTTAAAGAGTTTCCGGATGAGATGATTCACAAGGCCCATCACTGGCTCATTTTACATGGCCGTTATGTTTGTACGGCCCGAAATCCCAAATGTGGGACCTGTGGCATTCAATCAATTTGTAGATTTTATTCCAAAAAGAAAGGCACTCAATGAGTGCCTTTATAGTTTCAAATTCGGTTAAAGATACTTGCCGACTTCTTCGATCAACTCACCTTTTGTAATGGGTGTGCCTTTAATTTTATTATAACCCTTCGCATCCACCAGATAGGTATCACGAATAATTTTAATCAATTGACCATTGTTGATTTCAGGAATCAAAATTGTTTCATAATTACTCAAAAGGGCGCCTAAATTTCTGGGGAACGGACGAATGTAGCGTAAATGTGCATGTGCTACTTGTTTACCCTGAGCCTGCAACTCGGCTGCAGCACTTTTTATGGCGCCATAAGTACTGCCCCATCCAAGAATCAGCACCTTGCCTTTTTCAGGACCACTGTCTAATTTTTGCTCGGGAATATAGTTGGCGATCAGGTCTACTTTAGCCTGACGGGTTTTCACCATGTGCTGGTGGTTATCGGGATCGTAACTTACGTTACCGGTAACATCCTGCTTTTCAAGTCCGCCGATACGATGTTCCAGGCCGGGTGTACCCGGAATGGCCCAGGGACGAACCAGTTTTTCATCCCGCTTATAGGGCTGAAGTTTTACTTCACCGTCATCTAACTTCTTTTTGAAGTTAACCGTAATTTCCGGCAAATCGGCACTTTGCGGAAACTTCCAGGGTTCGGCGCCGTTAGCAATGTAGCCATCACTCAGGAACAGAACCGGTGTCATATGCTGAACGGAAATGCGTGCTGCTTCAAATACGGCACTGAAACAATCGCTGGGTGTAGACGCAGAAATCACCGGCATCGGACATTCCCCGTTACGACCGTAATAGGCCTGCAACAAATCACTTTGTTCCGTTTTGGTTGGGAGTCCGGTTGAAGGCCCTCCCCTCTGAATGTTTATAATTAAAAGCGGAATTTCCAACATTACAGCCAAGCCCATTGCCTCACCCTTCAATGCAATACCCGGACCACTGCTGGTTGTTACACCCAACGCGCCTCCGTAAGAAGCACCAATTGCCGAAGTGATAGCCGCAATTTCATCCTCGGCCTGAAATGTTTTCACACCAAAGGATTTGTATTTACTCAAATCATGCAAAATATCGGAAGCCGGCGTAATGGGATAGGTTCCTAAAAAAAGCGGCAATCCACTTTTTTCACTGGCAGCAATTAATCCGTAACTGACCGCCTGATTGCCCATGATGGAACGATACACCCCCGGTTCCATGCGGGCACGTTCTACTTTAAACGTTGTGGTAAAGGTTTCGGTGGTATCAGCATAATTGTAACCTGCACGCAATGCTGCAATGTTACTATTAAGAATTTCATCTTTCTTACCGAATTTCTCTTTCAGAAAATTGGTCGTGCTTTCCATATCACGTCCATACATCCAATACAGAAACCCTAAAACAAACATGTTTTTGGCACGATCCTTTTCTTTGGTACCAAGAGTGAATTCCTTTAAGGCCTCACGGGTCATTTTGGTTACATCAATCTTGATGACATCGTAGTTGCTGAGACTGTCATTTTCCAGCGGATTTTCTCCTTCAGGATAATTCGCCAAACGCAGGTTTTTGGCATCAAATCCATCTGTATTGACGATAATTTTTCCGCCTTTTTTGATTGCAGTAAGATTGACTTTCAAAGCGGCGGCATTCATGGCTACCAGCACATCACAGGCATCGCCGGGCGTAAATACGCGGTCGCTGCTGAAACGCAATTGAAATCCACTTACTCCGGGCAAAGTACCCTGAGGGGCGCGAATTTCGGCAGGGAAGTCGGGGAATGTTGCCAGATCAATTCCCATTAAAGCAGTATTGTTGGTAAACTGGCTTCCGGTCAATTGCATACCATCGCCACTATCTCCTGCAAATTTTATGACTACATCCTGTAAAAGTTCTTCTTTCCGTTTCATAATAATTCTTATTTTTTTCTAATGCCGCCTGTTTAGCCAAATGATGATACCCGGCAACTCCCGTACACTCGTTTTGACTATTACATGGACTTCATTAGAAGATGATCAATTCAATAATGCTGTATGCTTTTGAAAGTCGCGATGCCGAAAAATCGATTTTACAGATTCCAGCCCTATTACGGCGGTCCAAAATTACTGCCTTCCACGAATAAAAAATGCTTAAGCGAACTGATTTAGCTCATTTTTTTTAGTAAGACGGCATTTCGAAGATCCGGCCATCTTCTCATATACCTGTAGCCTGACCGCAGAGAGGTTTCATTTAAGGTGTACAAACAGCATTCAACATATGTATGAACGATGCATTACAACAGATTGTTAACGAGAGAATTCTTACCTTCAATGTTTAAAATATTGCTTATGTCGTTGTTCAAATCAGGAAACCCTGTACTATCCGAAAAACAATTCGATTCAACCGTATACCAGTCGGGTGATGCCATGACGGTTAAAGGCACCATGAACAAATTCGGCTTTTTGATGCTGATGGTTATGGCCGGCGCTGCGTTTGCCTGGAATTGGTTTGAAGCCGGCAAATCAATCGCTCCTTTAATGCTCACCGGTGCTTTAGGCGGATTGGTTGTTGCGCTGATTATTGTATTCAAAAAATCCTGGAGCGGTTTTCTGGCTCCTGCTTATGCACTTTTGGAGGGGTTGTTTGTTGGTGCCGTGAGCGCTTACTTCAATTTCCTTTTCGAAGCCAAATATCCCGATATCATCATGCATGCTGTATTGTTAACCTTTGCAGTTGCTGCATCGATGTACCTGTTGTACAGTTTCCGGATCATTCGAGCGACCGAACGATTCCGGTCTATTCTTTTCATTGCTACGGCCGCAATCGCTTTATTTTATTTACTGACCTGGATTCTGGGATTTTTCGGAATTTCCTTTGCATTCCTCTCAACCGGATCCACCTTCGGTATCGTATTTTCACTGGCTGTAATTGCCATAGCCGCCCTTAACCTGATTCTCGACTTTGACATGATTGAACGAGGAGCAGAAGCAGGTGCACCCAAATACATGGAATGGTTTGGTGCGTTTGGCTTACTGGTTACACTTGTGTGGTTGTATCTGGAAATCCTGCGTTTGCTGGCGAAACTGAACGACAGAAAATAAACAATCCAAATACGATTGGTCAATGAGCATATAAAAAAATCCCGTTGTACATACAACGGGATTTTTTTTATTGAACAGAAAGTATTTTAAACGATTGAGCTGTTGAAATCAATACTTGAATGTGTTAAAGATTTTATTCGCTGTTGTTTCAAACACATCGCGTTCATCTTCTTTGGATACATAGGTAAGAATAAACGCCTTGCCATTGGAAACCGCAAACAGTTGTTTAATCTGAATTTCATAATCGATTCCCCCGTATTTTCCTTTATAAACCACTTCGTAAACACGTCCTCCGTTTCGGTTGAAGTACATGGAAGAAACCTCCCTGTAGCCCTTGATTAAATCTTTAACGGCATCCATGTTGATTTTTACATATTGTTCAATGGTTTGGCTGCGATTACCCATGTCTTCGATCTGAAGATTGATATTTTGGCGAAAATTATCTTCGTCTTTTTCTTTTGGAGAAGTGATTTGAATTACCGCATTTTCCGGATTCTTATTCAGTGTCCAGTTGGTTGGATAACTGATGGAAAAACGACCCTCGCCGTCCGTGTATTTTGTCAACTCAGCGTCTGTAAGCTTCGCATAAGTTTGATTTTGAGAGGTAGGGTTTGTATTCGTTTGCTGATAAGTGGGTTGTGTAGTGTTTCCGGAAGTTGTACTCGGCTCATTTACGGGAACACGTGCAGGTTGTGCCCATGCCAAAGCGGCAAGGCTGCTGAAAGTTAAGGCTAAAACGTATTTTTTCATTCGTTCAGGATTGTGGTTTTCGTAGTATCTCATTAAATGGTGTTCCTTAATAAACAAGTTCTGTCTCAAAAAAGAACCCATTGAGCAAGACGGAAATCTTTAAAAAGTCCGACTTTACACTACAAATTTAAGATGAATAAATGTATAAACAAGATACTAAGGTTCAAGCGATCCTCTTGCAATTTTTTTATCTATCCAACTTCGATTGAGCGTTCAATGCAGAAAGAGAAAGTGGTCTCACCAAGAATCGAACTTGGATCTAGAGTTTAGGAAACTCCTATTCTATCCATTGAACTATGAGACCGATAACGTTCTATTACCGAATTTGAACTGCGCAATCGGTTATGCGCTGATCAGGAATCAGGAACGTTGTAAAGTGGCGCAAAAATAACTATTTCAGGCTTAGATCGCAGTTAAAACTTAGTTCTCCCTACCTTTGCGGACTTGAAGATTTTTGAAACAATTCGAGTGCTAAGTCGTCATCAAACGGAAAGAAATATCAGATGAAACAGGCACTCAATCAAAACGAGATCAAGAACGTATGAAATGTCCCGACAGCCCCGGTTCAAACCAAACCGTACAGCACAAAAAGGACCTGACATGCAGCTAAAAACAAACATAGACAGATGAAACTATTCAATTTTTATATCCGCTACCGCCTTTACTTAGGGCTTGTTTTACTGGCACTGGCCATTGTTGTGAACTATTACACCGGATTTTGGCCGGCTTTCATTATTTATCTGGCGGCTGTTATCAGTATCGTAGGTCATTTTTTACTGGGACCGCTTCGATTGATTCAAGGCTACATGGAAGCAGGCGATATGGAAGGTGCCGAAAAAATTCTAAATTCGGTACAATTCCCGGGCTTGCTGATCAAACCCATCCGCTCGGTCTATTTCACACTCAAAGGCAATATTGCCATGACCCGTCAGGATTTTGATACGGCCGAAAAACTGATGAAGAAAGGAATTGATTTGGGAGCGGGATCGTCCATCATGCAAGGATCGGAAGGTGCCAGTTTACTGCAAATGGGCATGTTGGCACTCCAAAAAAACAACTTCAAACAAGCCGAAAGCTATATTCGTCAGGCACTCCGTAAAGGGTTGCCCGACAAGGAAAGTCAGGCAGCCGCCAATCTTCAAATGTGCTCCATCATGATGAATAAACGTGAATTCAGAGCCGCTAAAGAATTCTTCCGTAAAACAAAAGCTCTCAATCCATCTACACCACAGATCGTAGATCAAATCAAACAGATGGAGAAATACATTTCAAGACTTCCGGGATAAAAAAATGGGCCGGTAAAGGGTATTATTCATGCTTCCTGAGGTAGCTGTGATTTACCGACCCTGATGTTCAACATCAAAAAAAGGTTCCGTTGGTTTTAGAGATTAGGTTGTTTTACAGGTTAGCAACGGTTCTCCTTTCTTTTATGTGACAAAATTATTGGTGCGTAAATGCACGGGAAATACCACTTTATGGGTATAATGCTGCTTTTTAATAAAAAAAGCCATTGCCCCCGAAGGACAAGGCTTCATTAAAGCATAAAATATGAAGGAATTAAAATGGTTTACTTCAGGGAGCCAAAACGCTTTTCAACAGTTTCGAATCGGTAATTGAATATTGTTTGAAGCTGCTGCTTAATAAACAATGCATGGGCCCAGTTGCCCAAAAAGCCAAAAGGAATTTTATAGTGTACAATATCGGTCATTTCAACCCCGCCTTCGACTGATTTGAAATGATGCTGATGATGCCACATATCATAAGGTCCGTAACGTTGTTCATCAACAAAAAAACGACCTGTTTCTACATGTGTAATTTCAGTCATCCAGTAGAGCGGTATGTTAAACAAGGGTCGAACCTTGTATTCGATGATTTGTCCGGGATACATTTTTTCGCCATGATACTTACTGATGATCCTAAACCCAAGATGGGGCGGTGTTATTTCCTGCAAATTGGCCGGGTTGGAGAAAAATTCCCAGGCGGTTTCAATTGAAACGGGTATACGCTGAATGGTTTGAATCGAAAAAGTTCGCGACATACTTTAATGACAAACGCAAACGGATTTTGTTTAGTAAAGGAAGCCGTCTTTGACAATCCGTTTCCTCTGAACCGAGCAAAACCTGAACTCTGGCGCATTGAAACAGCTATGCCTGATAACCCAACCCGAAACGACACCATGAAGCGAAGTTGTTATTTCATTAGACTAGCAGCATCTTGAGCTGTTTCGACTTAAGTTTGCACTCTGTTTATGGTCCAATTCAAATCTATACCACTCTTTAGCGCCGGCATTGGTTTTCTGTTGTTGTTACAACAATTGCTTTTAACGGGATGCGCCAATATTGTTCCTCCATCGGGCGGACCGCGAGACAGTATACCACCTGTTTTGAATGGTTCAACCCCCGGACTCAATGCAACCGATGTTCAAACAATGCGTATAACGTTGGAGTTTGATGAATTCATTGAATTGAAAGCGCCTTCAGAACAAATCCTGATTGCACCCTATCCCAACCAAACACCATTGATCGAAAGCAAATTAAGAACGGTTAGTGTTAAACTGAAAGACTCGTTACAACCCAACACAACCTATGTGATTGACTTTGGCAACGCAATTGTGGACCTCAATGAAGGCAATGTACTCAAGGGATACCGACATGTGTTTTCTACCGGTAAACATATTGATTCCAATACGATCAGTGGACGTGTGATCATAGCCGAAACCGGTCAGACAGACAGTACTTACTTTGCGTTGTTGTATCGAAAAAACGAAGACTCAACCGTTGCGAAAGAGAAGCCTGCTTATGTAACAAGACTGGATGCAAAAGGCCAATTTCTGTTTACCCATTTGCCGAAAGGAACTTTTTACGTTTATGCACTGCTCGATAACGATGGCAACAAACAATACAATCAGCCATCAGAATCTTTTGCATTTTTGGATACACCCGTTGTTAGTACCCTTACCGGCAATCCCGTAATCCTGTATGCCTTTACAAGTGAAAAGGAACAGAAAAAAACACAACCTGCCGGCAGTTCCCGTCAAAAGTTCGACAACAAAGGTTTGCCCTTTGCAACGAATCTCGATAACGGAAAGCAGGACTTGTTGGACAGTTTGAAACTGACCTATCAGCGGCCCATCAAAACGTTGAACAAAAACGAACTGTTTCTGTTTACCGACTCCCTTACTCCTGTACCCGATTTTTATCTAAAGAACGACTCCGCTCTAAGTACGATCACCTTGTTTACACCCTGGAAACCCAATACCGCTTACAAATTGATTTTAAACAAAGCTTATGCACAAGATGTTGCAGGCGGAGCTCCCTTAAACAACGACACATTACAATTCAGGACCAAAGAAGAAAAAGAATACGGCTCCGTCCGAATTCGATTCAACAACATAGACACAGCCAAACACCCGGTGTTGCTGCTATTCAAAAACAATGCACACATTGGAGCATATCCCTTGCGCACCAATGAATGGTACCGGAGTTTGATTGAGCCCGGTGATTATACGGCCCGAATCCTTTACGATGAAAATGAAAACGGACAATGGGACCCCGGCGATTATTTTTCTAAGCCCCGGCGTCAGCCCGAACGTGTTCAACCCATCAATACGCCCATCTCCATCAAGGCCAACTGGGACAACGAGTTTAGGATTGAATTGCAATAATCTGTACAGGTTATTTGAATAAGATGGCGCCAATAGACCCGGTTTCATCTGTAAGCTTCTTATTTTTGTGCTATGTCTTTTTCTTCAACCTTACTGGAACAAGCCGTCAACGAATTCGCCAAATTACCGGGCATTGGAAAAAAAACGGCTTTGCGTTTGGTCTTGCACCTCGTAAAAAGACCGAAAGAAGAAGTTTCGTTTTTTTCAGAAACGGTTGCGAAAATGAGAGGCGAAATCCGGTTTTGTTCGAAATGCCACAACATCTCCGACAACGAAATTTGCAACATCTGTAACAACTATTCCAGAAAAAAAGAAATTGTATGTGTAGTTGAAACAATCCGGGATGTGATAGCAATTGAGAGCACTCAACAATTCAACGGATTGTATCATGTGTTGGGCGGAGTCATCTCACCGTTGGATGGCGTAGGACCTGATCAACTCACGATCGACTCCTTATTGAATCGTTTGAAAACAGATGAAGTGGAAGAATTGATCTTTGCTCTGAGTCCGAATATACAGGGAGACACCACATTGTATTACATTTCCAAAAAACTCAAAGAATCATCTGTAAAAATCACCACCATTTCCAGAGGCATTGCTTTTGGTGGTGAACTGGAGTATGCCGATGAAATGACACTGGCCCGTTCGATTCAAAATCGCCAACCGGTTGGTAATTACATAGGTGTTAAATAATCTTTTGTCTAATTCTTATTACTTGTTTTCAATTAAATAACAAGTTTTTTTTGTTTAAGGCATTATTTTTGGATTAATTGAATATTAAACAGAATCTTCACAACAATGTGATGTTTTTCTTTGTTTAAGATACAATATGAGACGCAGTATTCCTTATCTGATCGCCTTCACGATTCTATCAATTGCAGCCGCTTATATATGGTTCTTTATCTGGAACCCGGCACCTCCATCTGTCGTAGAAACAAAAGCGATCTCAATTGATGCCGTAACCTTATTCAATGCATTTAGTCAAAATGAAAAGAAAGCGAATGCCGACTATCTTGACAAAGTATTAGAAGTTCGGGGAGAAGTGACAAATATCACAACGAATGCAGATGGCTTACCTGTTATTTTGCTTAAAACAGACGATATGATGTTTGGTATCAACTGCACGATGGAAGAAAAAAACACCTCTGTCAAAACCGGCGATCAAGTAACATTAAAGGGCCTCTGTACGGGCTACTTGACGGATGTTGTACTAATACGTTGTCATATTAAAAACTAATATTCTATGATCAGGTTTGCATTGACGTTTCTTAGCTTAACCATGGTGCTTTTGTCCTGCACCCATGAGCCGGTACTGGTTAATGGCGCACCGCCTTACATCACACCGCCGCCGCCCGGTGCCAATACAATCTGCTTTGAAACAGATGTATTGCCCATCTTCGTATCCAATTGTGCAAAAAGCGGCTGTCATGATGCAATAACGCGGGAGGAAGGATTTCAGCTCGATAACTATGCCGGAATTATGAAAGGCATCATACCCAACAATGCCGCAGAAAGCAAGCATTGGAAACTTATTATTACCACAAACCCGGGCGACCGTATGCCACCACCACCGGCAGCTCCTTTAACGGTTGCACAAAAAGATTCTATTTACAAATGGATCATGCAGGGCGCCCCAAATACGACAAACTGTGCGAGTGCCTGTAACACCAATAATTTCACCTATTCGGGAGCTGTAGCGCCTATCCTGCAGTCGGCATGTACGGGTTGTCATAGTGGTTCATCGCCCAGTGCCGGAATCAATCTTACCACCTACACAGATGTAGAAAAAGTTGCATCTAACGGCAGACTTTTAGGTTCCATCAAACACCAATCCGGATACGTGCCGATGCCAACAGGAGGAAAACTATCTGATTGCCAGATCACGCAAATCAGCAAATGGATTGACGCAGGAAAACTTAACAATTAAAAGCATTCATGATGTTAAGAATAATTGACCGACTCATACAACTGACCCTGATTGCAGGGCTCCCGTTTTTTTTGAGTTCCTGTTACTACGACAAGGAAGAGTTGCTCTACGGAATCAATCCATGCGACACTTCCAACATAACATACAATGTACATGTGAAAGCTACACTGAACACTTCCTGTAACAGTTGTCATGGCGGTACGGCTTCCTCCGGTGGGGGAATCAAACTAGACGATTACGCCTCCGTTCAGGCACAAGTAACCAACGGGAAACTGTTAGGCAGTATTCAACATGCTGCCGGCTTCTCCCCAATGCCAAAAGGTGCAGCGAAACTATCGGATTGTAAAATCAAGCAAATCAGAAAATGGATTGACGCCGGAAGTCCCAACAATTAAACAACTCAAAATGAAAAAGATTCTCTTCATACTTGTGCTTAACTTTTTTACAGGAAACATCTTTGCACAAGAAATCCATCTAACAAGAAACGGAAAAATTTCTTTCTTTTCCCACACAGCAGTGGAAGATATAAAGGCGGAGAACAACCAGGTTTTTAGCTCGATAAACACCAAAACAGGTGCCTTGCAATTTCTGGTCCTCATCAAAGGTTTTCAATTCAAGAATGCTTCCATGCAACAACATTTCAATGATGTTGAATACATGAACTCTTCTGTTTATCCCAAGTCGGAGTTCAAAGGAACCATCAAAGATTTGAGCAAAGTAAATTTTTCAAAAGATGGAGTTTATCCTGTACAGGTTGAAGGAAACCTCACGCTTCATGGCGTTACCAACAGCATCCAAACAGAGGGAATCATTCGGATAAAAAAAGGTAAAATTGAATCAGAGTCGAAGTTTAAAATCAGTCTCGCCGATTATAAAATCAAAATCCCCTCCATTGTTACAGCAAAGATTGCAGAATCTGTAGACGTAACCATTCGTTGTGCCTACGAACCATACAAAACCAATCCCTGATCTCATACTACTGTCTATGCATTTAAAAATCACTTTGCTTTTGACCGGATGCGCCATGTCGTTCATGACCATTGCACAGGATGTTGACCTGGACAAGATCGCACAGGAAGAGCAACAAAAGAATTCAAAAGATAAAACTCAGTACACAGAAGGCACGTTCCATACCACTCGTTTGATCAATGGTCATTCCATAGAAAATTTGAATGCAGGAATCCTTGATATGAAAATCTCGCATCGCTTCGGACAATTAAACGGGGGCTTTTATCAATTGTTTGGACTGGACAATGCGAGTATGCGCTGGGGACTGGATTACGGCGTCACACCACGACTGATGGTTGGATTGGGAAGAAGCACGTATCAAAAACAATACGACGCGTTTTTTAAATACAAGATATTACGTCAATCAGAAGGTGATCAGGCAATGCCCCTGAGTGTAAGCGTTATGTCGTCCATCATGTTGAATTCCCTCAAGTGGGAAGATCCCAACCGGAAGAATTATTTTACATCCAGATTGTATTATGCATTTCAGATATTGGCAGCCCGAAAATTTTCGGAAGGAACTTCGCTGCAAATCATGCCCACAATGATTCATTACAACCTCGTTCGTAATGCCACAGATAAAAACGATCTCTTTGCCTTAGGTATTGGCGGACGTCAAAGAATCACCAAACGCGTGAGCATTAATGCCGAATATTACTATCAGCTGCCCGGCTACAAAATGGCCGGAACAGCCAATTCATTCTCGCTGGGATTTGATATTGAAACGGGCGGACACGTGTTCCAACTTCATTTTACCAATTCACCGGGCATGACGGAACGCACATTTGTGTCTGAAACATTTGGCACATGGCCCAATGGCGATATCCTTTTTGGATTCAACATTTCCCGATTGTTTTCGATCAAAAAAAATAAACAGTAACGGCATTCTTTCATAAGAAACAGGCGACCGGAAGGATATTCCGATGCTATCTGTTTCATAACATCTGATCGTATAGCTACCCGATCCCTTTTAAAAGGATAGAAACTACCTGTTTCGCTTCAATTCTTTCAGCAAACAGCAATAATCAGTATTGCATCTGATGATTTACAGTCATTTCGGCTATTTTTGCAGTTCCAAAGGCGGATTTGTTTATTGTTCGGCCCGGATTCAGAACTAATAAACGTCAACAAAACTCACACACCGGTTTTTAAAACGTTTAAAAGTTTCCCGTCGCACTTATCTTTTCTGCCCATCTGATTACGATTAATGAACGAAGATCATGAGTATCAAACAAGCACTCGAACAAAGAATTTTAATTATTGATGGCGCCATGGGCACCATGATCCAGCGTCATAAATTATCGGAAGCCGATTACCGCGGCGAGCGGTTTAAAGACTGGCCATCCGATTTAAAAGGCAATAACGACCTGTTAAGTCTTACGCAGCCCGAAATTATCAAAGGCATTCACAAGGAATACCTCCAGGCCGGTGCCGATATCATTGAAACCAATACGTTCAATGCACAGCGCATTTCAATGGCCGACTACCACATGGAAGACCTTGCCTTTGAAATCAATGTTGCTGCAGCGAAAATTGCCAAACAGGCTGTTCAGGAATCAGGGAAAGAAGCATGGGTGGCCGGAGCAATCGGCCCTATGAACAAAACCCTCTCACTGAGTCCCGACGTAAACAATCCGGGCTACCGGGGCATGAGTTTTGACGAAGCCATGAATGCCTATTATGAACAGGTACAAGGATTGGTAGAGGGCGGTGTGGATGTATTATTAATTGAAACCATCTTTGACACCCTCAATGCCAAAGCCGCGATCTTCGCCATAAAAAAATATTTTCACGATAAAGGTCTGCCGGAATTGCCAATCATGATCAGTGGTACGATTACCGATGCCAGTGGCAGAACGTTGAGCGGACAAACATTGGAAGCTTTTTACATTTCGGTAATGCATGCAAAACCCTTAAGCGTTGGATTGAACTGTGCGCTGGGAGCTCATGAAATGCGTCCGCACATTGAAGAGCTTTCACAAATTGCAAATGCTTATGTATCGGCCTATCCCAATGCCGGCTTACCCAATGCAATGGGTGAATACGATGAAGATCCGTCCGATACGGGCCATTACCTTGAAGAATGGGCCAAGGAAGGGTTTGTGAACATTGTTGGAGGCTGCTGCGGCACTACACCGGACCACATTCGCCATATCGCAGAACATGTAAAGAATATCAAGCCCAGACTCCTACCCGTTGTAGAAACGATATAAAGATTTTTAGTGAGAAACCCGGAAGGTACTCCTACCGGAATCAAACAGTATCAAGATGACAGTAATAAAACCTTTTTCGAGATTCAGTGGATTGGAACCTTTAGTCGTACGCCCCGAAACAAACTTTGTTAACGTGGGCGAACGAACCAATGTTACCGGTTCTAAGAAGTTTGCACGACTGATTAAAGAAAACAAATACGAAGAAGCCCTCAGTGTGGCACGTCAGCAGGTTGAGAACGGTGCGCAGATCCTTGATGTCAACATGGATGATGCCCTTTTGGATGGCGTGCAGGCCATGACCACTTTCATCAACTTGTTACAAAGTGAACCGGACATTGCAAAAATTCCGGTGATGATCGATTCTTCCAAATTTGAAATCATCGAAGCCGGCTTGAAGTGCGTACAAGGAAAGAGTATCGTGAATTCAATCTCCCTTAAAGAAGGTGAATCCAAATTCATCGAACAAGCATCCATCTGTAAAATGTTTGGAGCCGCTGTGGTAGTGATGGCTTTTGATGAAACCGGACAAGCCGATACCCAAAGCCGCAAAATTGAAATTTGTAGTCGCGCCTATCAAATCCTGACCGAAAAAGTTGGATTTGATCCACAAGACATCATTTTTGATCCTAATATTTTTGCGGTCGCTACCGGACTGGAAGAGCACAACAACTATGGTGTCGACTTCATTGAAGCAACCCGAGAAATCAAAAAACGCATGCCGCTCACCAAAGTAAGCGGTGGCGTGAGTAATCTTTCGTTTTCCTTCCGCGGCAATGAGCATGTACGTGAGGCAATGCACAGTGTATTTCTGTTTCACGCCATTAAAGCCGGAATGGATATGGGTATTGTAAATGCAGGTCAACTGGTAGTTTACGATCAAATCGAAGAACAACTGAAAGTCCTTTGCGAAGATGTCATCCTGAACCGCAACAACGACAACAACGAAGCAACGGAAAAACTGATCGCTTTTGCTGAAACCGTAAAGGCTAAAGGGAAAGTAGAAGTGAAGAACGAAGTATGGCGACAAGGCTCCGTTGAAGAACGACTCAAACACGCCCTGATCAATGGAATTACCGATTACATTGATGCCGATACCGAAGAAGCACGTCAAAAATACGCAGCACCTCTCGAAGTAATTGAAGGCCCTCTGATGGCCGGTATGGATGTAGTGGGTGACTTGTTTGGTGCCGGTAAAATGTTCTTGCCTCAGGTGGTAAAAAGTGCACGCGTAATGAAAAAAAGCGTAGCCGTTCTCACGCCTTACATTGAACAGGAAAAAGAAGACCGCAAGATTGCACACCTTGCTGCCGGAACTGTGAATGAAGAAAGTGCCGGAGCCGCTAAAATTCTCCTGGCAACCGTAAAAGGCGATGTGCACGATATCGGAAAAAATATTGTGGGAGTCGTTCTCGGCTGCAATGGATATGAAATCAAGGATCTGGGTGTCATGGTTCCCACAGACAAAATTCTCGACGAAGCCGAAAAATTTGGCGCTGACATCATAGGCTTGAGTGGATTAATTACTCCATCCCTCGATGAAATGGTGCATGTGGCTCATGAAATGAAGCGCAGAGGCATGAAACAACCGCTTTTAATTGGAGGCGCAACCACATCCAGAATGCATACCGCGGTAAAAATTGCCCCGCAATACGACAACGGAGTTGTACATGTACTGGATGCTTCCCGAAGTGTAACTGTTGCAGGAAACCTTTTGAGTAAAGACCAAAAGTCTGATTTTTTGAAAGCCGTTGAAACAGAATACAAGAAACTGAAAGAAGACTTTGAAAACAAACGTCCCGTAAAGGAATATCTGACCATCGAACAGGCGCAGCAAAACAAAACAAAAATAAACTGGAGTTCTTACCAGCCGGTAACGCCCTCTTTTACAGGCACACGTTCCTTCAACGGATACAGTCTTGCAGAAATCAGAAACTATATCGACTGGCAACCTTTTTTCATCGCCTGGGAGCTACATGGAAAATTTCCTGCCATCTTAAAAGATGAGGTCGTTGGCAAGGAGGCAACCAAACTATTTGAAGATGCCAACGCCCTGCTCGATCGTATTATTGCCGAAAATTGGCTTACAGCTCAGGGCACACTGGGTTTTTGGCCCGCCAACAGTAACGGGAAAGATTCCGTGACCGTTTTAGATGGACAATCCGGGAAGGGGGAAATCATCCAGCTTGAATTCCTGCGTCAACAGATTAAAAAAGCGGCCGGACAACCCAATGTTGCGCTATCCGACTTCATTGCACCTTCCGAATCCAACATACAGGATTACATAGGAGCCTTTGCTGTAACCATTCAAGGTATCGAGACGCATATTCAGGCATTTGAAGCAGCCCATGATGACTACAACAAAATCATGTTACAGGCACTGGCCGATCGTTTG
The DNA here is from genome assembly GCA_049240625.1 of Lacibacter sp. Taxonomy (GTDB): domain Bacteria; phylum Bacteroidota; class Bacteroidia; order Chitinophagales; family Chitinophagaceae; genus Lacibacter. Next base: position 38,064 of record JBMLSG010000003.1, read on the forward strand.
GCCGAAGCGTTTGCCGAATTATTACACGAACGCACCCGCAAGGAATTCTGGGGCTATGATCAAAACGAGCACCTCAGCAACGAAGATCTGATTCGTGAAGCCTATAAGGGCATTCGTCCCGCGCCCGGTTATCCTGCTTGTCCGGATCATACCGAAAAATATAAACTCTTTCATTTGCTGGGTGGCCAAGAAGCTACCGGCATTCAGCTTACAGAATCGCTGGCGATGTATCCCGCCTCCAGTGTTTGCGGGTGGTATCTGGCCCATCCCGAAAGCAAATATTTTGGTGTAGGTAAAATAGAAAAAGATCAACTGGAAGATTATGTGAAGCGCAAAGGAATCAGCGTTGAAGAAGGCACCAAATGGCTACGTCCTATTTTAGAATAACTTTCGATGCATCCTTTTACGGATGCATCGCTTTGTAATAGCGATAGAACGAAAGTGCAAGACTGTCGGACACTCCCTTAATCGACGGATGGGAATAAACCGGATGCTTCAAGCCGCCGTTCACAAAATTGGCGATACAATAACCGTCGTTCGAAATCCAACCCATTTTATAAGTGTCGTGTATCATGAAAAACAAACCCTTCCGGGAGGTGTCACCCAAAAGATCCACGCCGCCTCGTCCATAGCGGATGGGCCGGTTTTTCAACCCCGCAATAGTAGGTATCAAATCCATGATAGAACACAAAACAGAATCTTTTTGTCTCCACCTCATTTGTGGCTGAAAAAAGAGCAGCGGTACATGCAACATCCTTAATTCATATTGATTCCAGTTTGCGCCAAATGCCGCAGTCGCATTGCCATACGTACCATGATCGCCCACTACAATAAATAATGTTTGGCTGTAATAGTTTTCTTTTTGTGCTGATTGAAAGAAACGATTGAGACAAAAATCCAAATAACGAAGCGACTGCCATTCGGCTTCACTTTCAAATCCCAGATTCTCGATATTAGAAGGAGTTGGCTCCAGGATAAATCCGTTTTGTTGAGCTGATGATGGAATGGTATACGGACGATGATTCCCGGAGGTTTGAACGACAGCAAAAAAAGGTTTCCGCTGTTGGCTAAAGACCTTGTTCGATTCTTGCAGCAATGCATCATCATCAATGCCCCAAACCGAGGTTTTTTGTCCGGGTAGATCCGACCCGTCGAAAACCTGAATAGATGGAACAACATGATGCAAATAGCCTTTGATATCAGCCCAATTGCCTTCACCTCCCAGCAAATACAGATTCGAACGAAAAGGCAATTCAGCAATTGCCGACGGGTACGGCTGTTCCGGAATGCGGTGCGTTGCAAGGCTTTTCCAATTAACGTCGGGTGTTCCTGAATACAAATTCCATACAGCTCTTGCAGTACCGTAATGCGGAGAAAAACAACGGGTAAACCATAACGATTGTTCCGAAAGGCTCTTTAAAAAAGGCGTTGTCGTGAGTTCGGGATTACCCAAACTTGTTTTATAAGAAGCCAGCGATTCGGCCAGCAAAATCACAACATTAAACTCTTGGTTCACAAGACGTTTAAAATCATCGGAGAAGTTTTCCATTTGTTTGCCCCGAACAGAATCGGCAACAAACTGACTATGATAACGAATGGAATCTATTTTGCTGACGGGAACAGAATGTTCATTTTCTCCATAAAAAAGACTGTAAAACAACGATTCAGCCGGGTTGAGAGCGAGGGCTCCATGTTGTCCGTGTGCATAGGCATCGCTCCAGGTAAGCGGATATTTTTTCCAGGTACCCCAAACAGCATAAAAGGTGAGCAAGAGCAACATAAATCCTTGCAGCAAATTGAAATGATAGCCCTTTTGGAAATTACCTGCCAATTGATGAACTGCACGGGTCAACGTCAAATGAATCAATACGAGCATTGCTATGAGCCAGCCTGCAGGATAAGACTGCCACATCATTTTTAATGCAACAGGAAAGGGGCGCATCAATTCAAGGATACTGAAATTGAGTCGGGCATACGTGTATCTGAAATAAAAATAATCGATGACCAGCAGAACGAGTAAAGAGGCAATTAGAAGATGATCGTATACATTTGTAATACGCTTTAAACGTAGTGAACCCGTATAGGAAGCCGTAGCGGAACCGACTAAAACCGGAATGCACAACAAAACAGACCAGCGCAGATCAAAACGGATGCCTGTAAAAAACAGACGCCAGGTTCTTCCTACTGAGTCAGAAGGTAACGAATACCAAAGCGATAACCGTGAAACGGTAAACAGCAACAAAACAATCAAACTCATCCAGACAAATCGCTGGCTGATAAAAATGAATTTCTTACGCATACTATGAACATCCGGACGATCCTATATTACTTTTTCTTCACTCAGGCACTCGTGGCTTGTCGTACCCGTACTTGTCAACCAAACCCGGAACAAGTAACGGAAACCTACAAAATGGTCCGCACCAACGATACAAAAACATTCCCTTCAAAATTATGGCTGCACCGGACCAATACACTGTCCAAATATAAACAACACTTGACATCTTATTCAGGATTTGAACTGGATGTGAATATTGACACCTTGCGCCAATGTCTTGATGTATATCATCCGCCCGAAAAAACTAAGAACCTGAATTTCGAATCGTATCTTAAAGTTACCGAGTCCGGCAGTAAGTATTTCTGGCTGGACCTGAAAAACCTGAAGCGCTCCAACGCAAAACATGGCCTCCATATATTGGAACAACTGAATGCAACGTATCACATAAAGGAACGGATTGTGGTAGAGTCTCCACAGGTTGAATTACTGGAACCATTCATGGAAGCGGGTTATCATTGCGTTTGGTATCTTGTCCTTCCAAAACTCGATGGAACCTGTAAAGACACCGTTTACGCCAATCAAATCCTGAACCGATTTTCTCCTCAACTCATGGCATTGTCTGCCGAAGGCAAATACATACCAAGACTGAATGCCTATTTCCCTCATTGTAAAAAAGTAACCTGGAGTACCCGATTTTTGGACCGGTTGTTTACAAGGGAAAAACATCGGTTGCTTGCCGATAGTTCGGTTTTGATTGTGCTTGAAAAAAGGTTCAAGTAAGGAAGTCGCCTAATGACAAGGAATACTTAGTCTATAAAATACATTACTTATTGTCTTGCGAAATCAATTTCGTTTTTTTATTTTTCATTATCTACCCCTTTTGAAAACAGATCGCTGCCACCTGGCACCTTTAATGAATTGCATTCTTTAACCAAAACAACCCACCATGCTGAAAAAAATCCTTAAATGGACCGGCATTTTGTTAGTGCTCATCATTGCCGGTGTGTCACTCATCACCATGCTACGTCAGGATCTTACATTTGAAGCCCCTTATCCTTCCATTCGGGCAAGTACAGACAGCGCAGTCATTGCAAGAGGCAAGTACCTGGTTTACGGACCTGCTCACTGTGCCGATTGTCATGCACCCGTTGGAACCGAAGATGCTGTCAACCAAGGATCGATCGTGAATTTACCCGGTGGCAGACCCTTTGTACTGCCCATTGGAACGATGTATGCTCCCAATATCACTTCTGATAAAGAAACCGGTATTGGAAATGTAAATGATCAAACACTCGCCCGTTCATTACGTTACGGAGTGAGCCGTAACAATCATGCGCTTTTCAACATCATGCCGTTCAACAACCTAAGCGACGCCGATTTAACAGCCGTACTTTCCTATATACGCACGCTCGCACCTGTTCGTAATAAAGTTCCTGAAAACAACATGAATGTGATGGGTAAAATCATTAAGGCATTTGTGTTGAAGCCCACCGGACCCGATGGCACTCCTCCCCAAGAGGTGTTTCAGGATTCAACCGTTGCCTACGGCGAATACCTTGCCAAAAGTGTAGCCAATTGTTACGGCTGCCACACAAAGCGCGACTTAAAAACCGGAGCGTTCATCGGTGAACCCTATGCGGGCGGATTTGAATTTGAATCCATCGTTGAACCCGAAAAATATATGTGTATGAGCCCCAACATCACTACCGATACAGAAACAAGTGTAGTGAGTGAATGGAATGAAGAAGTATTCATTGCTCGTTTCAGAAAAGGCAAACAAATCCCTCACAGCCCCATGCCTTGGGGACCTTTCAGCAGAATGAGTGATCTGGAATTGAAAGCTTTGTATAAATACCTGCAAACCGTGAAACCCGTAAAGAACAAAATCGAAAAGACGGTTTACGAACGTAAGGCATAAACAAAAACAAACAACCCATCCAAATGGATGGGTTGTTTGTTTTATTCTTCCTTAGCAATCTTTTTTCGGCTGACAATCGGTGTGATTTGAACCGCACATCCTCCACCTGCAGCAAGACGCAAATTCAAGGAGCGCCTGCTGTGAATAACAAACGACTCAATCGTATAGGCTTCAGGGTTGTCTTGCCAATGAGCGTCATCGGCATCACGGTAGATCTTAATCAAATAAGGCTGTCCGGGTTTTAAAAAATCAAGTGACACTTTAAAGCTTCTTGCGTTTTCATCGGTCACTGCACCTATATACCAATGGTCAGTTCCTTTTCCCTTACGCGCAACCACAACATAATCACCGGGCTCGGCCATCAGATAGCGGCTTTCATCCCAATCAACCGGAACGTCTTTGATGAATTGAAACGCATCGGATTTTGCATCATAGTTTTCAATGAGATCGGCAGCCATTTGCAAAGGGCTGTAAAAGGTCACATACAATGCCAGCTGTTTGCACAATGTTGTATGAACCTGATGGACGGATGCAGGATCAAACTGATCGAGCTTGAGCCTAAAGATGCCCGGTGTATAATCCATGGGGCCTCCCAACAAACGTGTAAACGGCAAAATCGTTTCGTGTTCCGGAGGATTGCCAACACTCCAGGCATTGAATTCATTTCCCCTTGCTGCTTCACAAGCTAGAAAATTGGGCCAGGTACGGTGTAAACCGGTTGGTCGTACCGGTTCATGCGCATCCACCATGATCCGGTAGCCTGCAGCCTTTTCGAGTACCCGGTTATAATGTTTCACCATCCATTGCCCATCGTGATGTTCACCTCTCGGTATCACGCGGCCTACATAACCTGTTTTAACCAGATTCATGTTCATCTTTTTCATCAAACGATAAGCCGTATCCATGTGAAATTCGTAATTGGTCGCAGCTCCTGAAGTTTCATGATGCATTACCAGTCTCACCCCTTTTTGTTGTGCATAACGATGTAACTCATCCAAGTCATAATCGGGATAAGGTGTAACAAAATCAAACACATCTTCCTTCCAGTTTCCATACCAGTCTTCCCATCCACGATTCCACCCTTCAACCAAAACGCCGTCAAAGCCATGTTCGGATGCAAAATCAATGTATCTTTTTGTATTGGCCGTAGTAGCGCCATGTTTACCGGAAGCCTTATCCCAACTGCTTTTTCCTACATGCATCTCCCACCATAAACCCACCATTTTCTGAGGCCGGATCCAGCTCGAGTCCCGAATTTTTGAAGGTTCATTCAAATTGAGAATAAGTTTGGAATTTAAAAGATCCACAGCACGGTCGCTTACCAAAATTGTACGCCAGGGAGTAACGGCCGGCGTTTGTAAAAAAGCAGCGTGACCTACAGCATCCGGAGTCAGTTTTGTTTGAAAGGTATAGGTCTTTTTATCGAGCAACAACTGCATGGCCGGATAATTGACCAATGCCGCTTCGTGGATATTGATATAGAGCCCTTTGCTTCCTGTAAGCATTAAGGGTGTTTGAACTGCATGGGGAGCCACGGGAGTTTTCAATGAAATCTCTGAGAACGACTCGGCATTGGTTGCATCAATCTCGCTCAGTGTTGTCGTAGCGTAATAATATTCGTTGGTATCATAATCTCCCGGAATCCAGAAGGCTTTGTAGTTGTGTCCCAAATGAAACTGTGTAAGTTCTTCATCAATGACGAAATGGCGCAGCTTGGGTTGTTCCGGAAACTCATAACGAAAACCGACACCGTCATCAAATACCTTAAAGAGAATGTTCAATTTTCTTCCGGTTGTTTGTTGCTCCAGAACAACACGCAATTGATGGTATGTGTTTCGAATTTGGTTGACTTCACCCCAAACCGGTTTCCAGGTTTCATCATACACTAACGTATCAAACTGACGGATGATGAACTGCTCAGAAAACAGATCCTGATTTTTGAGTCGGAATCCCAATTTCGAGCGATTAACAAAAAGATGTCCCTTATAAGTCGCACTGTACATAGGTTCCCCTTTCGGACTTAGATCTAATGTAACAACCAGATTTCCGGAGGGAGAGCTCACTTTTTGTGCTGTACCTAACAGACTCAGTAAACAGACAGTCAACAACAGGAAAAGGAAAGGTTTCATCATTCTTGATTACAGAGTTATAAATTTGTTCCAAAAACCGTACTCACGAAATTAATCTTTCAACCAATCGTATGCGAATAATCTCCTACAACGTTAACGGAATCCGTGCTGCTATCAAAAAAGGATTTATTGAATGGCTGCAAACGGATCCTGCAGATATCATTTGTCTTCAGGAAACCAAAGCACAGAAAGAAGATGTGGATCATGAATCGTTTCACCGCTTGGGTTATTACAATTATTGGTTCAGCGCCCAAAAAAAAGGATACAGTGGCGTAGCGGTCTTTACCAAAATCAAACCTGATCATGTGGAGTACGGCAACGGTCATGGACCTAGTGATGATGAAGGTCGTGTTTTGCAACTGGACTTCGGGGACATCCGACTCATCAATGCCTATTTTCCCAGCGGTACAAGTGGCGATGTGCGTCAGGATTTTAAATACCAATGGCTGGAGGAAGGCTTGAACTGGCTGAACCAACTCAAGAAGAAACACCCGAATCTGATTCTTTGTGGCGACTACAATATTGCGCATCAGGAAATCGATATTCATGATCCCAAAGGAAATAAAAAGTCGAGCGGTTTTTTGCCGGAAGAACGCGCCTGGATGGATCGGTTTTTTGAATCGGGATGGATCGATACGTTTCGTGTCTTTCATCCGGAACCACATCGGTATTCCTGGTGGAGTCAGCGTTTTCCAAGTGTTCGGCTGAACAATAAAGGATGGCGCATTGATTATATCTGTACAACAGCCTCTTTACGAAACAAATTAAAAGACGCCGATATTTTTCCGGATGTTAAACACAGCGATCATTGTCCCGTTTATCTTGAACTGAAAAAATAATACCCCATGTTGATCTACAATGTAACCGTAAAAATCGAAACCGGCATTCATCAAGCATGGCTGCAGTGGATGAAAGAAGAACATATTCCTGATGTATTATCCACCGGATGTTTTCTAAAACACCAAATGCTCCGATTACTGGAAGTTGATGAAACAGAAGGTCCCACCTATGCCATTCAATACTATGCCGAAAATAATGAAGCATACCAACGCTATCTGGAACACCATGCTACTCTCATGAGGCAAAAGGGATTTGACCGTTGGGGAAATCGCTTTATCGCATTTCGCAGTATCATGGAAGTTGTGCAGAATGGCGCTTAAAAAAGGAAGTAAAAACAACAGATAAACCTGTTTTCTGCAAAGCTTATTACTCAAGTATTACGGTGGAATATACTGTGTTCTTTCGAATCAAAATAATTTTGCCAAACATGAAAAGCATCTATATTTGTTGCCGTTTAAAAAATAACTCACTATGAACAAAGCTGAATTAGTTGCAAAGATTGCCGAAGATGCAGGCATTTCAAAAACACAAGCAAATGCTGCATTGGATTCGTTTACTACTGCCGTTACAAAAACATTGAAAAGTGGTGACAAAGTGACCCTGGTTGGGTTTGGAACCTTCTCTGTGACAAAGCGTTCTGCACGTACAGGTCGCAATCCTCAAACAGGAGCAACCATCAAAATCAAAGCAAAAAAAGTGGCTAAGTTTAAAGCCGGTAAAGAATTAGCTTCAAAACTCTAACCTTTACACTATAAAAAAGCAAGAAGACTTTGTGCTTCTTGCTTTTTTATTTTCTTATCTTCACATTCTTATTATTCAATTACAAAATCATACATCATGGGAAGAGGTGATAAAAAAACAAAGCGCGGAAAGATTTTCAAAGGATCTTTCGGAAAATCCAGACCCGCACGTGTAAAAAAGACTGCTGCAAAAGCTGCTGCAAAAAAAGCCTGACGCATCAGGTTTTTTTTGTCTTTGCATAAGGCATTGATTCAATGTATAAAGCCTGTACAAAGTGTACAGGCTTTTTTATGTATTTGTGTTTAAAGCGCAGGAATTTTAATGCCCCTGATCATTTGAATTACCCGAAGTGTTTCCAAATACTTTTTCCAACTGGGCAAGTCTGTTCATTTGTGTTTCCAGTTTTTTTTCGGCCTGAGTCATCTCCTGAAGATTTTGATTCAACTGTTCGAGATAGGCAATCTTTTTATCCAGTTGCTGCTGCTGGAATCCGGCCTCACGATATTGATCTTCGGCTTCCAGTAAACTCTGATTCAAAAGTGAAATCTCTTCGACAAGTTCTTTGTTTTTCAATCGTAAGGTCTGTACTTCATTCTTAAGGAGGGAATTGGCTTCCTCCAAATCTTCATAACGCAAGACCGATGACGTCGGCTGTGTAAACTGCTTTTCCACTTTGTGTAAGCGATCCTGCAATGCATTGAACTCCTCATAAGTGTACTCAAGCTGCCGTTTCATTTCTTCCGCAACATCGGATTGTTCCTGTAAACGATTCAATGCATCTTCCCGCTCCCGTAAGGTGCGTGTAAGCTGGTGAATTTTCAGTTGGAGTGATTCGTTTTCGGCTTCCAGTTCCTGAAACCGTTCTTCGGATTGCTCGGCCGTTTCAACTTGTTGTAATAATTTCTGTATGCTTTCGTTTTGTTCATTCAAGTGATCCTGCGCCTTTTTCAATTGCGTTAAAAAATCACCGCTTCTTCGTTCAACCGGCTCCGGTTTGCTTTGTTGATGTTGCGCCGCTTGTTCATAAGTTGCTTGCATGGTATCCAACTGACTCAGCAACTGCTTTTCACGTTCTTTGGCCTTTTGCAGTTGTGCTTGAAGTTCGTCTTGTTCCTGCTGATGTTGTTCTACGTATTCGTAATATTTGAGACGCCACTTCTGAGCCGCTTCATCCTGCTTTTGCAAATCCAGTTCGCTGGCTTCGAGCCCACCGTTGCGAATACTCCACAAATAATGGATCACAAATCCTATGATCAAAGCAATACCTTGAAACAGAATTATTTCAACAATGGTTGTTTGGATGGCCAACGGTATAAGCAGCATCATGAATCTTAGATTTGATCAACCTACCGGTAAGCTCTTACAGGATCGGTTTCATGGGGTCAGGAATTCGTGTGTTGAGTTCATTCGGAAATTAATTCGGATGAACGGATCTGCCAAATAAGAAGGATAAAACTTTTCCCCGGCAATGTTACGGTATAACGACAGTGCCCACCTGTTCACCCATCACCACTTTTTTGAGATTGCCCGGCTTGTTCATATCAAATACAATGATGGGTAATTTGTTTTCCATGCAAAGTGTAAAGGCCGTACGGTCCATGACACCCAGATTTTGAGAAAGGCATTCCTGAAATGTGATCGAATTGAATTTGGTTGCTGTCGGATCTTTTTCCGGATCGGCAGTGTAAATCCCGTCCACGCGGGTTCCTTTCAAAATAACATCGGCATTGATTTCAATTGCACGAAGCGAACCGGCAGTATCGGTTGTGAAATAGGGATTACCGGTCCCGGCACCAAAAATCACGACACGCCCCTTTTCAAGATGACGTATTGCTCTTCTGCGAATATATGGCTCAGCGATCTGTTCCATTTTGATGGCACTTTGCAAACGTGTGTATACGCCCACTTTTTCCAATCCGGCCTGCATGGCCATTCCGTTGATAACCGTAGCCAGCATACCCATATAATCACCGTGTGCTCTTTCAATACCGGATTCGGCCTCATTCATACCCCGGTATATGTTTCCGCCTCCAATAACAACTGCCACCTCAACGCCCAAATCGGTAATGGATTTGATGTCGGCCGCGTATTGGTTGATTACAGCTGGATCCATTCCAAAATTCTTATCACCCATTAAAGATTCGCCTGATAATTTTAATAAGATCCGTTTAAACTTTGGGAGCATGGAGGTATTGTTTTTGAACTATGTGAGACGCGGCGAAGATAAAGTTTTTTAGCTGTAGCCACATCAACTCCGCGTGCAATTTGATGATTCCTTGGTCATGAACCGGAACGGGGTCACAGTAATCTTAAAGTAGTTTTCAGCTGTAGATCCGATCAATCACGTCTTTGTACTTTTCCATGATCTTTTTTCGTTTCAATTTCATAGTGGGGGTCAACTCACCGCCATCAACTGTCCATTCGGAATCCAACAACTCAAATTTTTTCACTTGTTCAACATGACTGAACTGAACATTGTAGGTTTCAAGCAGCTGTTTATACATTTCAATGACGGCAGGCATCCGAACCAGTTCCTGATTTGAGGAAAAGACGATGTTATTCTGCTGCGCCCACAGTTTGAGGTTTTCAAACGAGGGCACAATGAGTGCACCTACAAATTTTTGATCGGGTCCCACCACCATCATTTGCTCGATGAATTTCGATTCTTTCATTTTATTTTCAATGGGTTGCGGTGCCACATACTTTCCGCCGCTGGTCTTAAAAATCTCTTTCTTGCGATCTGTGATTTTTAAGAACCTGCCATCTTCAATCATTCCGATGTCGCCGGTATGAAAAAAACCTTCCGCATCAATAACCTCCTGCGTGAGATCGGGCCGTTTGTAATAGCCCATCATCACATTTTCGCCTTTGCAACAAATTTCACCGTCAGGAGCCAGTTTGACTTCTACATTCTTGATGACCGTACCTACACTTCCAAAACGTCGACCGCTTTCCTTGTATCGGTTGACGGATATTACCGGTGATGTTTCTGTAAGACCGTATCCTTCCATGATGACGATTTTACCGGCTGTGAAAATGCGCAGCAACCGAACCTGACAGGCAGCCGCTCCTGTTACTATGGCTTTCACGTTTCCACCTAAACCCTCGCGCCATTTTTTAAAGATCAATTTATTGGCAATCGCCAACTGCAACTTGTACCAGGCGCTCATGGGTTTACCCACTTCAAATTGACTGCCCAGATCTACCGCCCAGAAAAAGAGTTTCTTCTTCAAACCGGTAAGTTCTTGACCTTTACCCATGATGCGTTCGTACACTTTTTCCAGCAAACGGGGAACCGTTGTAAATACGGATGGTTGAACTTCTTTCAGATTGTCGCCAATGGTATCCAAACTTTCGGCATAATAAATGGAAACGCCGTTGAACAGATAGATGTAGGTAACCATACGCTCAAAAATATGGTTGAGCGGTAAAAAACTCAGTGCCCGGTCCTTATGAGTGCAAAACTCTTCAAACACTTCCTGACAGGAAAGTACATTGCTCAAAACATTTTTGTGACTCAACATCACACCTTTGGGTGTTCCGGTTGTGCCTGATGTGTAGATAATGGTAAACAAATCTTCGTACCCGATTTTGGTATTGATGCTTTTAAGCATCTCTTCGTCTGATGTCGTTCCCAAACTCAGCAGATCCTTCCAATACAAAGCGGGTTGTAAATAATCAAAGGTATAGACGGCCTGAACAGACGGCGTGTTGCTGCGGATCTGTTGTACTTTATCGTAGAGCGCCTGATCGGAAACGAATACCAGCTTCACCGATGCGTCATTGAAAATAAATTCCAGCTCAGGCAAGGCAAGTGTTGGATAAACGGGAACCAATACGGCACCCGCTTTTTGCACCGCCAAATCAAGAAACATCCATTCCGGACGGTTGTTGCCGATGATTGCTATTTTATCGCGCTGTTCAATGCTCATGTCTCCGGTACGAATGCCCAGATGAATGAGTCCGGCCGCGAGTTTGTCCGTAATCTGCTGTACATCTTTTGTACTGTACTTATGCCAGATGCCGCCCGCTTCTTTAGCCGCAAACATGTCGTCTTTTGGAAAATGGGTTAGCTGATAGTCGATGCAATCAAACAATCGTTTTGGGGTCATGGTAAAAAATTTATCCGCCTGAATATTCAACGGTATAGAAAGTTAAGAAATTTTCACGTTGTTGTATCTGTACCTTACAAAAAACCCGGAGATGATTCCGGGTCTTGATTACTTTGTCTTGTAGTATTGTCCTGTTGGAACTTTGAAGAGCTTCGATTTTTGAAAATGCGAGAACTCCTTGTATTTTTCTGCGTTCAAACGGGTCCATTTTTCATAGGACGCCAGGTTGCCCGCCGCCTCAAAGATCCACTGATTGTAGGCATCAAACATTCCTTCACGAAGCAACTGACGGTGGTGTTCAAATAAACGAAATGGAAACCGGTCGGCGTATTGATCATACCAATCCAGAATAAAGCGTGTACGCAACATCGTTAGCGTTTCGGTTGTAATGCCGGATTGAATAACAGAACTGTTTTGCTCCATAATACGTGCATAGGCCTCTGTAAATTCGTTTTTAGTTTTAGAGACCGGTGCTTTTGGATCCTGGATGTAGAATTTTTTATACGCCTCGAGCAGCAGACTTTTGATTTCGGCAGTCCGACTACTGTAACTTTCCATGTTGATAAACATTTCGCCATAGACAATAGCCCAGATCTTATCGGTAGTGAAATAATAATAACGAGCTGCAAAATAATAGTTGCGTGCAAAATTGGGATCGTTCTGAATGCCCTGTTCCCATTGCTGGATGCAGTCATAGTTTTTCTGCAACCACAACAGTTCGCCATACTCAGCATACAACACACCCGCATCGGGGAATTTCTTCAGGGCCTTGCGGTACATTTTTTCGCAATCTCTGATTTCCTCCAATGCCTTGTACACATTGCCTGCAATCTGGAATACCTGAACATCGGCATCGTCCCGCTCGGTGAGAGGCTGTATAGTGGATTTTGCTTTGGCATAATCCCGCTGGTAATAATAAGTGAGCGCGAGATCTTTATGGATGCTTAGATTTTCAGGGTCCTGCAAAAGAGCTTTGTTCAATACTAAAACCGCATTGTTCCAATCGGCTGCACGCATGAATTGTTTTGCTGTTTCATGCAGTTGCGCGGCATCCGGTTCCTGTGCCTGCACCTGAGAGAGCACCAACAAGCCGCAAAGCAATGCAATAAATTTCTGTTTCATGGTTCAAAATAAACTAAAAAGAGGCGAATACAGATTCGCCTCTTCAAAAATTACCGTTTTATTAAATGGATTCATAAATAAGATGCGTGAGAAGACCATCCCGCAGCTTGGGTTCAAACCAGGTGCTTTTGGGCGGCATGACATTCCCGCTGTCGGCAATATCAAACAACTGCTCCATTGTTACGGGATACAGACTGAATGCGATTTTCATTTCACCGCTATCCACCCGTTTTTGCAATTCCTGCAATCCGCGGATGCCTCCTACAAAATCGATCCGCTTATCGGTACGCTGATCTTTGATTCCAAGTAAGGGATCCAATACTTTTTCCGACAAAATGGAAACATCAAGAACTCCGATTGGATCCGTAGTCCAGCTTCCTTCTTTTGCCGTAAGCAAATACCAGTTTCCGTCAACATACATGCCAAATTCGTGTAAACGGGCAGGTTTACAAGGCTCACTGCCTTTTAACTCGCAATGAAAATGCGGCTGCAACGCTTCCAGCAATTGCGTAACCGACAATCCGTTGAGGTCTTTGACAACCCGATTGTAATCCATGATCTCCAGTTCGCCGGCCGGAAACAAGGTTGTCAAAAAATACATGCTGCCGGGTGTGGCTTCTTTACCAAGCGCTTCTTTCACTTTTGCAGCGGAAGCCGCGCGGTGGTGGCCATCGGCAATATAGGTCTGCGGCACTTTTTTCTTGAACAGTGCCGATATGGTTTTGATGGTTTCGTCGTCATTTACAATCCAAACCGAGTGTTGTACACCGTCTTCGGCAACAAAATCGTAAATGGGACTTTTTTCCTGCTTCCATTTTTCGATCAAGACGTTCACTTCTTCAACATCGCGGTAAGCAAGAAACACATTTCCGGTTTGTGCACCGGTGATGCGAATATGGTTGATCCGATCCTGCTCTTTTTCCGGACGGGTAAATTCATGCTTTTTGATGACATCACTTTCATAATCCTTAACGGAGCTTCCGCAAACAAGACCTGTTTGGCTGCGCCCGTTCATGATCAAGCGGTAGATGTAATAGCAGGATTTGTTTTCACGGAACAGTACATCCCGCTGCATATAAGCCTGTAAATTCTCTTTCGCCTTTTCATACACTTCTGGCGCATAGGAATTCATATCCTCGGGCAGGTCAATTTCGGGCTTGGTAATATGCAGAAAGGAATAGGGATTCCCTCTTGCTTCTTCTTTTGCCTCACGTGCATTCAGCACATCATAAGGCCTGGATGCTACCTGTTTTGCAAACTGCGCCTGCGGTCGCAGGGCTTTAAAAGGAACGATTGTTGCCATAATATATACTTACGTAACCGGGTGCAAAGAAAAGGAAATTTGACGGAACCTGTTGTGAATTCGCCGAAACCCTTATCAGCCGTGCTTTTGAGCGAATTCGCGTAATAAGCCAACCAGTGCCTCCACACTGCTGATTGGTAGGGCATTGTACAAACTGACCCGAAAACCGCCCACACTCCGGTGTCCTTTTACTCCATACATGCCGTTTTCCTTGCACAGGGTTAAAAATTCTTTTTCCAGTGTTTCATCCAGCATGGTGAACACGACATTCATCTTGCTCCGGTCCTGCTTCTCGACGGGAAGTTTAAATACCGGCAAGGACTCCAGTGTATCGTAGAGTAATTGAGCTTTTGCTTCATTGCGTTGTTCCAGAACAGCAATACCGCCTTCCTTTTTCAGCCAGCGAAGCGTCAACAGCACAACATAAACTGCAAATACAGGAGGTGTATTGAGCATACTGCCTTCAGCAATATGATTCCGGTAATCCAAAATGGATGGGATCGTACGTTGAACACGGCCCAGAATCTTTTGATTGACCACCACCAGATTTACTCCGGCAGCACCCATATTCTTTTGCGCACCGGCATAGATGAGATCAAATTTTTGAAAGTCCATCCTGCGACTAAAAATATCACTGCTCATATCAGCCACCAGCGGCACCCCGCAATCATAGGGAATCTGATGCCACTGTGTACCCGCAATGGTTTCATTGGTGGTGATGTGCAGGTACGCCGACTGACTGCTGAACTCTAGTTTTTTGGGGATCGTTGTATAATTGGAATCCCTGGAGGAGCCTGCAATTTCAACGCCACCAAACAACCGGGCTTCTTTGATGGCTTTGTTACTCCAGGTGCCCGTTTCGGTATAGGCCGCGGTTGCATGTTCGTTCAGTAAATTCATGGGAATTTGCATGAATTGGGTGGTAGCACCACCATGCAAAAACAGCACTTCATGATCAGGACCCAGTTGCATCAATTCTTTCACCAGTGATCGCGCTTCGTTCATCACCGCTTCAAACGGTGGTGTACGATGTCCGATTTCCAACAGCGACAAGCCGCTATCGTTGAAATTAAGAACAGCTTCACTGGCTTGTTGCAGCACTTCGGCAGGTAAGATTCCCGGACCGGCATTGAAATTGTGTATCATCTGAAAAAGCACAAAATTAAGACTCCACCGTTATTTCGTCTACAATACTTTCATGCCAATGAAATTATAATTTCCAAAAGATGCGAACGTTTGTACTTTAAGATGCGGATAAGCTTTTTGAAAATCGATCCATGCCTTGTATTCATGACGTGGTGCAAAAAATTCATCAAATAAAATGAGATCTCCGCTTCGCAGGTAGGGTGCCATTGTGGTCAAAACAAATAAGGTTGAGCTGTAGAGATCGGCATCCAAAAAAAGAATCTTTCGTTTTTCGGATCGGTACGTTTGTAAAAATGCATACAGTGTGTCTTGAAAAAGTCCTTTTACAAACTGCGCGCGCGGATCGTTCAAGGCCGGCGCTTGTCCTCCGTGTGAAAACGTGCCTTTTTTCAGGAGCCCCCAGTCTTCGGGCAATCCCTCAAAGGAATCGAATCCAAAAAACCTTGCATCAGGATGCTTGAGTTGTTGCAGCCACCAATAAAAGGTTTCGCCGTCGTCCACACCAAATTCAAAGTAATCGATCGGCTCTTGTTTACAGTTATCGGTGGCGTATTCAAAGAGTTTGTAATGATCGGCATGCGTTGCTTTGGGATTGAAAAAATCATTGACTTCGAACGGTTGCTGACGCAGCCAGTTGCACATTTCGGAATAGGCAGCAGCCTTGGACAGCAGTCCTTCAAACGGGCGTAACAACCTGTAAAGCCCGGTTTTCAACAAAAAGAATTTCAACAGATGCATGTTTGATATTAATTACAGGAACGCCCTTTTTCGCGTCCGTTTTTCCAGTCCTCGTTCCATTGCTCAAAAGCAGCCTGCTCTTCTTTCGAAAATTCGGCCCCATTCAAGTCTTTGAGATTGGGTTGACCGGCATTGACCCAGGCCGTGAACCAAAAACTCGCTACCGCAAAGATACTCTGTCGCATCCTGCGTTCCACCATTCCGTTCAATTGTTGTTCATAGCTTTTCGTGAACGCTGAGCTGTACACACGCACCAACAATCCATTCCTGTTTTCAAATGCATATTTCTGATCAGCAGGAAATGCGGCGGTCAGTTCCCGCTCCCGGCGCAACACCGTATCGGAGGCGGCTCCGCTTTCGAGTAAGCGTTCCCATATAAACACATCGGGATGCTTTAAATATTGCGCTTTCCCGATCCAGAAATCAAATTGCCTTTCGGCCAGCAATTCGGGAACCCGACTCTCCCAAAAGCCATGAATGCCGTGCTGGCCCGTGTACTGACCGTTGTGGTTGTGCGAGGCATGCAACGGCACATGCGCATCGGCAATATAATGTCCGATATCGGCACTCAACTTCAGTATTTTCGACTGATTTTTTTCCCGAAATGCTTTGGTGAGTCGTTGCAGCATCACCTGTACCCACCAGGGAACAATTCCGTGCGCCATCAAACTGTCTTCCGAATATTTGGCTACTGCGCTATCCCAATTACGTGGCAGTGCGGTGTAAGGATAGGCCCCGTAATGATCCAGATCCAGATAATGCCGCGGACCTTCTTCGGCAAGGGCGTAACGCCGCTTATCCGGATCTACCGCATGTTCGGCTAAAAACGGCAAATGTTGCTTGTAAAAAACAAGCATCTCGGGTGGCAGGAGGTATACCGCCAATTCGTTGATTTTACGGTGACCGTAAAACCCCCAGCAAAAGCAAGTTTGAGACAGGACTATGCAAAGCACAGCCAGGATGATTGTACGCATGTGTTTTTCGGTTTAGGTAGCCGGTTTTAAAAACCGTAGGTAAATATAAGACGTCAAACTTTGGCTCGGTCATCGTCCACCTTGGTCACACCGCCGCTGATGGCAAATTTCATAGCTTCGGCAGCCGTAAGTTGCCCTTCCAGTTTTTTGATCCGTGCCAATGGGACCAGATAAACGTTTCCGGCAATGGAGTACGACATGGGTACATAAACCGCCACATAATCTTCCAGTCCCAAATCGCTCATGTCTTCGTTAGTTAAAAAGCCCACGCGCCACACATCATTATCATCAACATTGGCCAGAACCGGTTTGTTGAATTTTTTCTTTTCTCCGGCAAAGGCCTCAAAGAAGTCCTTCACTGTAGAATAAATGAACTTGATGCCCGGCGCTTTTTCCAGCCAGTGATCGAACAAATTAAAGAGGCGCGACCGAATAAAAAAAGTACTGAGATAGCCTACCAGTGCAATGGCAGCGATAATGATGAGAAAACCCAATCCAAAATTGCGCACCTTCACTTTGCCTTCTTCCACAAACGTGAAAATGGGAATCAAATCATCAATAGAGGTAACTATCCAGTAAACGGCATAGGTGGTTATTACCAGCGGGGCCAGTACCAGCACCCCCTGCAAAAAATACTGAAACAGCCGTTTGTATTGGAACGATTGGAACATATGCAACAGTTTACGGCTCAAATGTACACAATTCCGCTGCCGGCCCACTCCGCCGTTTTGGTAAGAACGGCAAAATAAAAGGACGGAAACTTTGGCTACGCTAAAAGTTTCCATAGTTTTGCGCCTGGATTATGGAAACGAAAAGCAGAATTCTTGAAAAAGCACATGCGCTGTTCATGCGATTTGGCATCCGGTCGGTCTCGATGGATGACATCGCAACGGAACTGGGCATGAGCAAAAAAACGATTTATCAGTACTATACCGATAAGGACGAACTGGTCAATGCGGTCATGGATGGCGAAGTATCGCGTACGCATCAGGATTGCGAATTTTGTAAACGCCATTCGGGCAATGCCATTGAAGAAATGTTTTTGACCATGCAACAGGTACATGAACATTTTTCAAAACTCAACCCATCCGTCCTCTACGATCTTGAAAAATTTCATCCCGGCGCGTTTGCCAAATTCAGAAAAATGAAGGAGGAATACCTCATGCAGGTGATAGCAGAAAATATCCGCCGTGGAAAAGAAGAAGGTGTGTACCGCGACGATATTCCGGTGGAACTGATGAGTCGCTACCGGGTGGAAACGATGATGATTCCGTTTGCAATGGCGGCTCAGGCCCCCAATCAATACAATCTGGCCGATGTAACCAAGGAAGTGATGGAACACTTTTTCATTGGCATTTCCAGTTTAAAAGGCTTTAAACAAATCATGAAAATCAAAGAAGAACAATTAAAAAAGAAGCACAATGATTCGATTCGTAAAAAGTAAATGGCATTGGTGTTTCCTCGCCTTGTTTGTGGCAGGAAACGCATCCGCCCAAAAAGAGTACCGGATTTCGGTACAGGATGCTGTTACGCTCGCATTAAAGAATACGACAGAACTGAAAAATCTGCGTATCGACTCGCTCAAGCAAAGGGCACAAAACAGCGAAATAGCAGGATCGGCACTCCCGCAGGTGAGCGGTGCCGCACAAATTGGACATTACCTAACGCTACCCAAAATTCTGTTCCCGGATGCGGGCGAAACGGGTGTATACTCTGTATTGAACAAAGAAGGTGTTCGAGACGGCAACGGTAACCCCATTGCGCCGAAGCAGAGTTTTGCCGTTCGTGAATTCAGTTTCGTTCAGCCCTGGAATCTGCAAGCGGGAGTAACGTTATCGCAACTGCTGTTTCAACCCGATGTATTTGTAGCGCTCCTGGCACGCAAAACGCTCGTTGAGTTTACCGGCCACAACATACGTGTTGCGGAAGACAAAGTACGTGAACAGGTGTACAAAGCGTATTATCAGGTACTCATTGCCGAAATGCAACTGGAAGTGTTGAAAAAAACACTGCAACGTTTCGAAAAACTGGTAGCCGATCAGCAACAGCTCTATAAAAACGGATTCATCGAAAAACTGGACATTGATAAAAGCACGGTTGCCCTCAACAATTTGCATGCAACGGAAACACAACTCAAAAACATGATCGAACTGGGTTATGCGGCGCTGAAATTTGCATTGGGATTGAGCCAGTCAGACACCATCCTGCTCACGGATGTCCTAAACGAAAACTCAATCAAAGACCAATTGATTACCGATGAGCAACAGGTGTACAACAACCGCAGCGAAATGAAATTGCTCAATACGGCTCAAAAGCTGGGTAAAATTGACGTGAAACGTTACCGTTTGGGCTATCTGCCCACATTGGCTTTTGCTTATCAATTCCAGCAACAGGGACAAATGAATAAAAACTTCTCGGCCTTTACCGGAAAGAATTGGTTCTGGTTCAATTCCAATCTCATCGGACTCAACCTGAATGTTCCCCTTTTTGACGGCATGCAACGGAAATACAAAATTCAGCAGGCGCGTTACAATCTGGAAAAAACCAACAACTCCATCGAACAATTCAAAAGAGGCGTAGACCTGGAAGTGCAACTCGCCAATATCAATTTACGCAATGCACTGCTCAACATGGAATCACAAAGCAAGAATCTTGCGTTAGCCGAACAAGTGTATCAAACCACACGTAAAAAATACGAACAAGGACTGGGCAACACCTTTGAATTGCTGCAAACAGACAGTGAACTGCAACGGGCACAGGGCAATTATTACGAAGCCTTGTACAACGCCGTTCTGTCACGCATCAATTACCTGAAAGCCACCGGAAAACTTCAATAATCAACCGACAAAAACTAAGTATATGAATACGATTCAAAAAATGTTCATCCTGTCTGCCGTAGTGCTTCTTGTCTCCTGCGGCGAAAGTAAAAAACAGCAAGCCGGCAGTCTGGATGCCAAAAAAGCGAAGCTGGAAGAACTGAAAAAGAAAGCCACCTCGCTCAATTCCGAAATCAAAACACTGGAAGAAGAAATCGCTCTATTGGATACAACAGCCAATAACAACCGCTTTAAGCTGGTTTCAACGGCTCCTGTAAGCGTAACGGATTTCTCGCATTATATAGACCTGCAGGGTAAAATTGATGCCGAAGACATTTCCTACATCGCCCCCTCCAACGGCATGGGCGGTGTGGTGACTGAACTGTACATCCGCGAAGGACAATCCATTCAAAAAGGTCAAAAAGTACTCAAGCTCGATGATAAAGTGCTCCGTCAGCAATTGCAGCAACTGGAAACCCAACTGGCCTTTGCGAAAGATATTTACCAACGCACCAAAAACCTCTGGGACCAGCAAATTGGTTCGGAAGTACAACTGATCTCTGCCAAAAACAATGTAGATGCGCTGGAAAAACAGATGGCAACCTTACAGGAACAAATCAAACTGTTTACCGTTGTAGCACCCGTGAGCGGTATTGCCGATATCGTGAACATCAAAGTAGGCGAACTGTTTACAGGCGCTTCGGTTGCCGGTCCGCAAATAAGAGTGGTGAACAACAGCCGTTTGAAAGTAGTGGTGGAAGTTCCTGAAAACTACATGAGTCGTGTACGTACAGGCAGCTCCGTTGTGGTGTTCCTGCCCGATCTCAACCAAACCTTCAACAGCAGTATCCGCTTGGCTTCCCAAACCATCAATCCCAATACACGCACGTTCACTATTGAAGCCGATATTCCCGGCGGAACCGTGCGTCCCAACTCGGTAGCGGCCGTTCGCATCAAAGATTACAATGCACCTAATGCACTTGTGATTCCCGTGAATCTGTTGCAAACCGATGATAAAGGGAAATACGTTTATGTTGCCGAAAAAGACAGCAAAGGCCGTACCGTTGCAGTTAAAAAGCCTGTGGTAGCCGGAGAATCGTACAGCGATCAGATCGAAATCCGCTCCGGATTACAAGCCGGCATGCAACTGATTACCGCCGGTTATCAAAACGTGTACAACAATCAGGTGGTACAGGTGGAAACACAACCCTAACCGGTTGAGCCGCTGTAATGCCTCTTCATTGAATGGCTTCTAAATCAAACAACATGCATCTGAAAATACTAGAAGGAATCAGTAAAAAATTCAAAGAGTTCAAGCCCACGAGCTGGAGTGTTGACAATCGTACCGCCATCTATATTGTTACCATCATCATCTCGCTGTTTGGCTTGAACAAGTTCAACACGCTCCCCAAGGAGCAGTTTCCCGACATTGTGGTGCCTACCATCTCCATCGTAACGGTGTATGTAGGTAACTCTCCAAGCGATATCGAAAACCTGGTCACCCGCCCCATCGAAAAACAAATCAAAAGTATCAGTGGAGCACGGGTGAACAAGGTACAATCCACTTCACAGCAGGATTTCTCACTCATCGTTGTGGAGTTTGACACCGATGTGAAAACAGATCTGGCAAAACAAAAAGTGAAAGACGCGGTGGATAAGGCCAAGACCGACCTGCCGCAAGACCTCACGGCCCAGCCCGATGTACAGGAGTTTGCTTTCAGCGAAATTCCAATCATGTTCGTTAACATCAGCGGCGATTACGATCCCGTGAAACTGAAATCCTATGCCGATAAACTGCAGGATCATTTCGAAGAGCTCAAGGAAATCACCCGTGCCGATATTGTAGGCGCTCCCGAACGCGAAATCCAGATCAATGTAGATCCCTATCGCATGGCAGGCGCACGGGTTACGTTTATGGACATCGAAAATGCCATCGCCCGTGAAAACAACGATATCAGCGGCGGACAAATTGAAGTGGGCCACATGAAACGCACGCTGCGTGTACGCGGACAATTCAACAGCGTGTTTGACCTTCAAAACATCATCGTTAAAAATATTGCAGGCGCACCCATTTACCTGCGAGATATTGCCGAACTCAAAGACACCATTAAAGAGAAAGAGAGTTTTGCACGTCTCGACGGAAAAAATGTAATCACCATCAACATCGTAAAACGCAGCGGCGAAAACCTGATTAATGCGGCCGATAAAATCAAAGAAAAAGTTGCCGAAATGCAGAAAAACGATGAGCTGCCCAAAGACCTCACCGTTACCATTACCGGCGATCAAAGCAAGCAAACCAAAACATCGTTCAACGAACTGGTGAACACCATCATCATCGGGTTCATTCTGGTATTGCTGATCCTGATGTTTTTCATGGGTGTTACCAATGCCTTCTTTGTGGCCCTTAGCGTGCCGCTGAGTGTGTTTGTTTCCTTCCTGTTTCTGCCGCTTGCCGACTGGCTGGTAGGATCGGGTGTTACCCTCAACTTCATTGTACTGTTTGCGCTGTTGTTTGGATTGGGTATTATCGTGGACGATGCCATTGTGGTAATCGAAAATACCCATCGCATTTTCAACAACGGTAAAGTACCGGTGATACGAAGTGCCAAAGAAGCGGCCGGTGAAATTTTCATTCCCGTACTGGCCGGCACCGCTACCACGCTGGCACCGTTTTTCCCGCTGCTCTTCTGGAAAGGCATTATTGGTAAGTTCATGATTTACCTGCCTGTGATGCTCATCTTAACACTGTCGGCTTCGCTCATTGTGGCCTTTATCATGAATCCCGTTTTTGCGGTAAGCTTCATGAAACCCGAAGGAAGAGCCCACGACGAAAAGAAAAGCGGCATCTTCCGCAAATGGCATTGGTGGGCATTCTGGATCATTGGGATCTTCAACCACATCATTGGCAATCACGGAACGGGCAACTTCCTGTTCTTCATGGCACTGATGGGTGTGCTCAACCGCTACGTGCTACGCGATACCATTTACTATTTCCAGGAACGCATTTTGCCCGCACTCATGAACCGCTACGAGCAACTCCTGCGCTGGATCCTGCAAGGCAGAAGACCTGTGTATGCACTGATATCCTTGTTCATTCTGTTTCCGATCTCCGTTGTACTGATTATGCTGCGCGGTAATTCCGCTACGTTTTTCCCAAGCGGCGATCCCAACATCATCTTCGTTTATTTGAAACTCCCGGTGGGTACCGATGTGAAATACACCGATTCGGTAACACAAACCATCGAACAGAAAATTCACAAAATCCTTGATAAAGAGCAACCCGGAGCACCCGGCTCTATTGTAGAAAGCATCATCTCCAATGTAGCCGTGAGCGCCAACAATCCGCGTGACAACAACCGGAGCGTGCAACCCAATTTGGGACGCATTCAAATCTCTTTCGTAGAGTTTGAAAAACGCCACGGTAAAACAACCCAACCGTATCTGGATGCCATCCGCAATTCCATCAAAGGCATTCCGGGTGCCGAAATTAGTGTGGAACAGGAAGAAGGCGGACCTCCCACCGAACCGCCTGTAAACATTGAAGTGATTGGCGACGATTACGGTTTACTGGCACAAACCGCTACAAAATTGCTCAACTATCTGGACACCAACCGGGTTGACGGTATCGAAAACCTGAAAATGGATGTAGACCTCCACAATCCCGAAATTACGGTTCGGGTAGACCGTGAGCGCGCCCTCATTGCAGGAGTAAGTACCGGACAAGTAGGTATGGAACTGCGTACGGCGCTGTTTGGAAAAGAAGTGAGCAAACTCAAGCAAGGCGAAGACGAGTACAAGATCCAGCTCCGTTACAACAACCTGCAACGCAACAACATCGTGGATTTGATGAACATGAAGATCACCTTCCGCGATTTCAATACAGGGCAAATCAAACAGGTGCCGCTCAACGCCATTGCCACCTTCGATTACACGAACACAAGCGGCGGTGTTAAACGCAAGAATCTGAAACGCACGATTCAGTTGCAGTCCAACGTAACCGACCCTTCGCTGGTAGCCGGTATCAACGAACAGTTGAAAACCAAAATCGAAGACTTTAAAAATCGCACCAAAATACCCGATGGCGTTACCATCCGTCAAAGCGGACAAAGCGAACAGGAAAAAGAAACCCAATCCTTCCTGGGTACGGCCCTGCTCATTTCCATTGGGCTCATCTTTTTGATTCTTGTGTTGCAGTTCAACAGCATGAGCAAACCCTTTATTGTGATTACCGAGATCTTCTTCAGCATCATTGGCGTGTTGTTGGGTTATGCCATCACCGGTAAAACCATTGCCAGCATCATGCTGGGCGTGGGCATTGTGGGTCTTGCAGGTATTGTAATCAAAAACGGTATCCTGCTCATTGAGTTCACCGATGAGTTGCGCAGTCGCGGTTACAAAACCCGTGAAGCAGCCATACAGGCCGGTAAGATCCGGATCATTCCTGTATTGCTCACCGCACTGGCTACCATGCTGGGATTGCTGCCGCTGGCCGTTGGCTTCAACATCGATTTCGTATCGTTGTTCCAACATCTGGATCCCAAAATTTTCTTTGGAGGCGACAGTGTGGTGTTCTGGGGACCGCTGAGCTGGACCATCATCTACGGTTTGGTATTTGCCTTCTTCCTCACGCTGATGATGGTACCCAGTATGTACATCATTGCAGAGCGTTTGCGCCGGCCTATGGAACGGTTTTACGGCACTAAATACATCGCCTTACTGGGCTTTTTAGGACCCTTCTTCTTTATTTTTGTAGGCATCATGTATTTAGGACGTCGCCTGCAGGGTAAAAAAGTATGGATGGGACAACCCGTCAAAAAATAAACAAACAACGTTTGTAAAACCTCCGTTAAAAACGGAGGTTTTTTTATGCAACACCAACAAAGAAAGTAATTTCACACAAAAATTCATTCATGGCACAAGCACACGAAATTGATTACCGCATTGTAGGCGAAGAAATGCAGTATGTAGAAAT
>JBMLSG010000004.1:0-13438 GCA_049240625.1 Lacibacter sp.
CGGGTGGCTGTAAAAACAATATTGGGATTTTTGTCTGCTTTTAAAGTGCTGTAAGTGCGGTCATCCATGATGGATGAATTTTTGGTGCTCTTGATCGACTTTGTTAAAATGACAACTTGTGCGCCATTTAATTTTTGCAATACGCCATTGCTAAAAATGAAATCACCCTGAACGTTTACAATTCCAACTACAGAGGTCCAGTCGTGTACATTGGAACTTCCGTTGATGACTACTTTGTGTGCTTTGGATGTATATACTTGTGCCTGACTAAAAAAGGAGAACAAAAGCAATGCTAGGGTCAGGAGAATTGGATTGGTTTTATTGTGCATGATTGTAAGAGTTGATGATTTTCTTGCACAAATGTTGTCTAACAGCATCAGTTAGGAAATGACTGATGGTATCGGCCATTGTGATTATGGTCAGTAGGCTGTTTGACGGATATCAATGATTGATACGTCCAATAAATCGCATTGAATGAATTGGCAAACGTTTGTAGGGACTAAAAAGTCTTCAACACTCCTGAAGTGTGCATCCTTTTGGGGTAATATGCAATTGGTGGTTGATGCCGGATTTTAATGCAAGATTTTCTTTTCCGTGACTCACCGGAAAGCCAAAGCAAACCGGGTATGGTGCTTTATGGATGATTTCATGAATCAGCTCATAGGCTGTTTGTCCAAATGCACGTTCTGTGTCCTTGGTTTCTGTAAAACCACCCAGAATGAGTCCGGCAAGATGTTCCAGTTTGCCGCTTCGCTGTAATTGACGAAGCATACGGTCGATATTGTAGAGTTGTTCACCAACATCTTCCAGAAACAAAATTTTGTTTTTGGTTTTGAGGTCCGATGGTGTTCCAATCATATTGGTAACAAGGGCAAGATTACCGCCAACGAGTGCGCCGGTAGCTGTTCCCGTCTTGTTGAGTGGATGGGCTTTACAAGTATAGTTTGATTTTTTACCTTCTAATGCTTCTTTCAAAGAACGAATAGCTGTGCTTCGGATACCGGCACTGTCAAACGCCGATGCCATGGGCGCATGCAGGGAAGCGATATTGTAGTTGCGGTTCAGATGCGCATGCATGACCGTAATGTCACTGAACCCAATAATCCATTTTGGATGTTTCTTGAATTTTTTGAAATCCAGTTTGTCGATGATTCGTCCAAGTCCGTAGCCGCCTCGTCCGCATAAAATTGCTTGAATCGAAGGTGCATCCAGCATCGCCTGTAATTCATTTAGTCGGTCTTCATCGGTTCCGCTGAAATAATTATGAGAGCTGCTGCCCAATGTTTTTCCAATCAATACTTCATAGCCCCATTTTTGCAACGTATCAATGCAGGTGGCTGCTTTTTTGAGGGGCATATAGCCGGCAGGACAGGTTATGCCAATGGTGTCACCTTTCTTCAAATAAGGAGGAATGATCATGTGATTTCTTTTAATGTTGTTCCGGATGCACGAACCTGCAATTGATAAGTGACACCGCATTTCAATGCGAAATTATTCTTTTGATGGCCTGTAGGAAAATCAAAACAAACCGGATAGGTGGAATGTGCCACTTTTTCCATTATAATCTCCTGCAAGGTTTTTCCGAATTCCTCTTCCGGCTCTTCGGATGCTTTCACCCGAAATCCACCGATAATCAATCCTTTCAAGTGTTCCAGTTTTCCTGCGCGCTTCAAATTCCAGAACATACGATCGATGCTGTACAAATATTCCCCGGCATCCTCAAGAAAAAGAATTTTTCCATCTGTATGTAAATCGGAACAGGAGCCTGTCAGTGATTCAATGGTTTTTAAATTGCCGCCTACCAGCATACCGGAGGCCTTGCCGGTTCTGTTTGCGGAATGATAAGCAGCTGTGTATTGAATCGGTTTTCCCATCAATACATCTCGGATTGAAACCAGGGCTTCTTGTTGTATCGGATCTGCCTGTTGTGGATCCTCCGGAAAACTGTTGCACATTTTCGAATGAATCGATGCAAGTCCCAGTTTGCGATTCAAGTGACAATGCAGCGACGTAACATCACTAAATCCCAAAATCCATTTTGGATGGTTTTTCAAAAGTGTGAGGTCTATTTGGTCCAAGATTCGTATCAGTCCATAACCACCTCTTGCACTCAGGATCGCTTTTATATTCGGGTTACGGATCATTTGATGCAAATCGTTCAGTCGTTCTGTATCTGTTCCACCCAATGAGCCATCTTTCTTGCCGATTGTGTCGCCCAACAGGATGCGGAAACCCCAGGCTTCCAGCTGTCGCACAGCAGGTTGAACGGCTTCTTTTTTTACAAAACCCGACAAGCACAGGATTCCGATTGTATCACCGGGTTTTAAATAGGAGGGGACCAACAACGGATGGGGATCTTGCTGCCTGTCATAAGCATCCAATGATCCAATTGAAGCACAAATGCTTCCTGCCGGTATCAGTGATTGAAGAAACTGTTTCCGCTCCATGGATTAAAGGTAAAAAAAACCATCTTGTGCGGGTTGTTCCATTTTTTTGAAGCCAATTCACCATCTTTGATATGGAATTGCTTAAGAATATGCGAAAGACGCTTCGTGATTTTTGTTGTTATTACGGTTTCTGGATCTTGTTTTTTTTTCTCAACCGATGGGTATTTGTGTTGGCACATCCCGCTGTTTGGAAAGAGGCTTCATTGCCGGAAATTCTCGAGGTTTTTTATCGGGCATTGCCTATGGACCTGTCAACGACAGCGTACATCCTGACAATTCCGGTTTTGATCTGGTCGCTTTTTTTCTTGTTTCGTAAAAATCATGTCGGTTACCCTTGGCTTTACTTCTATACCATGGGTGTTATGGTATTGTATGCCTTTCTAACCATTGTTGATTTTAATATTTACCGGGAATGGAGTGTAAAACTGAACCACCGCGCACTTTCCATCTTTATTTCGGATCCGCACATAGCGGTTGCGAGTTCTATGGCCGCACCCTTGCTGCAATCGTTTTTGGTTGGCGGCTTTTTGATTTTTGCAGGTTGGGCCTTGATTCGGATGTTTCGTTTTTCTTTTAAGGTATCCGGGTATCCGGTCGCAGCTATACGTGTATTACTTGTGTTGTTGTTGCTTGGGTTACAAGTTGTGGTGATCAGAGGTGGTCTTTCAACTTCGCCTTTAACTGTTTCCAGTGTTTATTACAGCAATCATCGTTTTCTGAATCAGGCGGCACTCAATACGGGTTGGAATTTGCTGACAGATGTCATTGAAAATAAATCGGACAGTCAAAATCCTTTCCGTTACATGTCAACGGCCGAGAGCGACCGTATTTGCGACAGCTTGTTCTCGTTGCAGGATTCCGGAACTGCGGTTCTAACCCAACAGCGCCCCAACATCGTTTTAATTGTTCTCGAAAGTTTCACAGCCGATTTAATGGAGGTGTTGGGAGGGGATAAAGGCGTGACTCCGTTCTTAAATCAAATGGCGGGGGAGAGTCTCCTCTTTACCGATATCTATGCAACTGGATTTCGAACCGATATCGGACTTGCCGGCATTTTAACCGGGTTTCCTTCACTGGCTGTACGGAGTATTTTGTCGTACCCCGAAAAAGCAGCTCAATTGCCATCGCTTTCATCGGAGTTATACAAACAGGGTTATACAACGTCGTTTTATTATGGAGGAGAATCGGAGTTTTTTAATATTCGCTCTTTTGTGTTAAATGCACAGTTCAAGCGACTTACCGATGTCCGGAATTTTGATTCAAAAGACCACAATTCGAAATGGGGTGCTCATGATGGAGTTGTCATGGACCGGATGTTGGTGGATCTGCGCAAGGAACAATCGCCGTTCTTCTCTGCATTTTTAAGTTTGTCTAACCACGAGCCGTTCGAAATTCCGGCAGTCCCGCATTTTAAGGGGAACGATCTGCCCAATCGGTTTCGCAGCACGGCTTATTATACAGACTCCTGTCTGGGGGCATTCTTTCAAAAAGCAAGCAAAGAGCCCTGGTATGCAAATACTTTGTTTGTACTTGTGGCGGATCATGGCCACCGCCTGCCTTTGGAACAATCCGAAATTTATGAACCGGCCCGTTCACGCATTCCACTGCTGTTTGCAGGTCCTGTTTTGAAACAGGAATTCAAGGGGAAACGGATTGGCCGAACAGGATCACAGGCCGATTTGCCCGGTACATTACTGGCTCAATTGCATTTGAACCGCTCCGCGTTTTATTGGAGCAAAAACCTGTTGAGTGAAGTAGAAAAACCCTTTGCATTTGCCAGTTTCGACAACGGGTTTTCTTATTTTGAACCCGGTCAAAAAGTGAGTTTTGACAACAACAGCCGCAGGGTCTTGTACACGGAGTATACAGAAAAACAGATTACAGGGTCTTTAAAAGCCGGACAAGCCATCTTGCAAAAGGCATATGATCGTTTTCTTTCTTATTGATTAGCAACACAAACCGATGTTTTTACGTTGAAAACTGCGTTTCTTCAAAAGAAAAATATCAGTTAAAGTTATAAAAACTAACGTTCATTAATTAACTTGCCGCCGCTATTGATTTTACATATGAAGTCATGGCGATTGCTTGTTTTTCTTGTCTTTTAACCTTAAATAACTTTATATGGACAAATCGGTTTACCTCGCTGATCTCAATGCCGTTGGCCTCGGTGATATTGAGCAGGTAGGAGGTAAGAACGCCTCATTGGGCGAGATGCTGCAAAATCTCACTTCCTTAGGAATTCAAATTCCAAATGGGTTTATTATTACGGTTGCGGCCTACCGTGAGTTTATTCGTTATAACAATTTGGATGAAGCAATTCATACCATCATCAATCAAATTGATTTTGATGATATTGAATCGCTCCGCAGAGGTGGTTTACAAGCCCGGCAACTTTTGAAGAATGCAAAATTCCCCAAAGATCTCAGCGAAGCTATTATTGCAAAGTACCATGAATTGAGCAGTACATACGGACAGGAAATTACCGACGTGGCTGTTCGTTCATCCGCTACCGCAGAAGATTTGCCGGATGCTTCATTTGCCGGACAACAGGAAACCTACCTCAACGTACGTGGTCCGGCCCCTTTGATGAATGCAGTACGTAACTGCTTCGCTTCTATTTTTACCGATCGTGCAATCAGCTACCGAAACAATTTCGGATATGATCATTTTAGTATCGGTCTTTCGGTTTGTGTTCAGAAAATGGTGCGTAGTGATTTGGGAGCATCCGGTGTTGCCTTTTCACTGGATACAGAAAGTGGATTCAAAGATGTGGTTGTGATCAATGCTTCTTTTGGTTTGGGTGAAATGGTGGTACAAGGATCCGTTTCTCCTGACGAATACATCGTGTTCAAACCAACCTTAAAGCAGGGCTTCGACAGTATCATCGAAAAGAAATTGGGTATTAAAGATAAAATGATGGTTTACGGTGATAATCCGGACGAACGTGTTCAGATTATTCCTGTTGAAAAACCGTTGCAAGCTCGTTATTGCCTGAAGGATGAACGCATCCTTCAACTGGCGCAGTGGGTAACAAAAATTGAAGAATATTATTCCAATCTCAAAGGCCACTGGTGTCCTATGGATGTTGAGTGGGCGGTGGATGGTTTGTCAAAGGAGTTGTTCATCGTTCAGGCTCGTCCGGAAACAATTCACTCACAAAAAGATTTTTCTACGATTACAGAGTTTGTGATGGATGATTCTGTTCCACGGAAATCTCTGCTTAAAGGGATTGCCGTTGGTGATAAAATTGGAAGTGGCAAGGTGTCTATTCTGTTTTCACTTGATAAACGTGTAACCGAAGGTCATGAATTTCAGGATGGTGATGTGTTGGTAACGGATATGACCGATCCCGACTGGGAACCCATCATGAAGAAAGCCTCTGCCATTATCACCAATAAAGGAGGCCGGACTTGTCACGCTGCGATTGTAGCCCGTGAGTTGGGTGTTCCTGCCATTGTAGGTTGCGGCAATGCAACAGAGTTGTTGAACGACGGACAAGTTGTAACTGCTTCCTGTGCTGAAGGAGATGAGGGTATCATTTACGAAGGGAATATTCCTTATAAAAAAGTAGAAACCGACTTGCGTGATTTGCCAAAGCTGCAAACACCAATTATGCTCAATGTGGCTTCTCCGAATATGGCATTCCGTTTCTCGCATTATCCCAATGCAGGTGTTGGGTTGGCCCGAGAGGAATTCATCATTAACAACTACATTCAGGTACATCCGCTGGCATTGATGAAACATCAGGAGTTAAATGATCCTGAACTGACTGATGCCATTAAAAAAATGATCCGTGGGTTTGAAAATGAAGAGGATTTCTTCATTCAACGGTTGTCCTACGGTATTTCGAAAATTGCTTCTTCGTTTTATCCCAATAAAGTAATCGTTCGATTCAGTGATTTCAAGAGCAATGAATACTTCAATTTGCTGGGTGGTAAATATTTTGAACCGCACGAAGAAAATCCGATGATCGGATGGCGCGGCGCAAGTCGTTATTACAGTGACAAATACAAAGAGGCGTTTGGGTTGGAGTGCAAAGCAATCAAAAAAGTTCGTGAAGAAGTAGGATTGAAAAACGTGGTTGTGATGGTTCCCTTCTGTCGTACTGTTGAAGAGTTGCTTAAAGTACAGGCTGTAATGAAAGAATACGGATTAGAGCGCGGTAAAGACGGACTGGAAGTCTACCTGATGGCGGAATTGCCTTCCAATATCATCATGGCTGAACAATTTTCGGATCATATTGACGGATTTTCGATCGGGTCTAATGATTTAACCCAATTAACTCTTGGCTTGGATCGTGATTCCTCACTTGTGGCACATTTGTACGACGAACGCAATCCCGCAGTAAAGGAAATGATTCGTATGCTTATTGAAACAGCCAAGCGGAAAAAAGTAAAAGTGGGGATATGCGGACAAGGTCCTTCGGATTTTCCTGATTTTGCACAATTCCTGGTTGAATTAGGAATCAACAGCATCTCTGTTACTCCCGATTCTGTGGTCAAAACAGTGAAAGCGATTGCTAAAGTAGAAAAGCAACTTGTATAACTTTAAGTTCCTTATTGAAGAGCCACCCTTGGGGGTGGCTTTTTTGTTGCTTTCCATTCCTTTTGGGTAATGGGTGGAACTACGGTATTTTTGCGGCCTAATAGTTCAATTGCGCATGAGTTTACCTAAACGATATCTGATAACATCGGCACTGCCCTATGCAAACGGTTTAAAACATGTAGGTCATTTGGCAGGAGCCTATATTCCAGCCGATATCTATGCACGATACCTTCGTGCTCAAAAACGCGATGTGGTTTTTGTATGTGGCAGTGATGAGCATGGTACTGCAATTCCCATTCAGGCAGCAAAGGAAGGCACTACGGCCCAGGCAATCATAGACAAGTATCATCAAGCCATGAAAGAGGATTTTGATGATCTCTCAATCAGTTTTGATGTGTATCACAGAACCAGTGAGCCCTTGCACCATGAAACGGCACAGGAATTTTTTTCCTATTTGAACAACCGTGGCGAACTTGAGATCAAAGAATCTGAACAATATTTTGATGAAGAGGCTCAGGCTTTTCTGGCCGATCGTTACATCAAGGGTACCTGTCCGGCCTGCGGAAGTGACCGTGCATTTGGCGATCAGTGTGAAACTTGCGGACGCACGCTCAGTCCGGATGAATTAATCAACCCCGTTAGTACGTTAAGCGGAAAACCTCCCGTAAAGAGAAAAACTTCTCATTGGTATCTTCCTTTGGGAAAACATGAAGCTTTCTTGCGTGAATGGATTTTGAAAGATCATGCGAATGACTGGCGCGGTACGGTTGTTGGTCAATGCAAGAGTTGGATCGAAGGAGGATTGCAATCGCGCGCTGTTACACGTGACCTGGAATGGGGCATTAAAGTGCCTTTACAGGGCGCAGATGGTAAAGTGCTTTATGTTTGGTTTGATGCGCCCATCGGTTACATCAGTGCTACAAAACAGTGGGCGCTTGATCATAAAAAGGACTGGAAGCCGTATTGGTACGACGGGGATACGCAACTCGTTCATTTTATCGGCAAAGACAACATCGTATTTCATTGCATCATCTTTCCTGTGATGCTCAAGTTGCATGGGAATATTTTACCCGCATACGTGCCTGCCAATGAGTTTCTCAATCTCGAAGGAGATAAAATGAGCACCAGCCGCAACTGGAAACTTGATATGCGGGATTTTATTCAGGATTTTGTGAAACAGGAAAATGGCGGGGCCCAATGTGTGGACATGCTCCGTTATTATCTCACACAAATTGCGCCCGAAACAAAAGACAGTGAATTTACCTGGAAAGGATTTCAAGATGCCGTGAACAATGAACTGGTAAGCATCTTTGGAAATTACGTTAACCGAACCTGGGTCTTGATGCATAAACTCTGCAATGGGAAAGTGCCGCCTTTACACAATGAATTGCTGGACGATGAAGACCGGCAACTTATTCAGGACATTGCCGAAACGAAAACCAGAGTCGAAACATTAATGGAAGGATTTAAGTTTCGTGATGCCTTGTTTGAAGTGATTGATTTGAGCCGAAAAGGAAATCAATACATGCAGAAAAAGGAACCCTGGATCCTTGTTAAAAAACTAGCGGAGCAGCCGGATGTTCAAAAACAAATTGACAATTGCATGCACTTTTGTTTGCAATTAACCGCCAACCTGAGCATACTCATCAATCCGTTTCTGCCCAATACAGCCCGCAAAATGTTATCCATGATGAAGGTGGTGGACCGGATGCTCGACTGGGAACATGCAGGGAAAATCAAATTGTTGAGTGTGGGTTACAGTTTGCGTGCGCCCGAACTCTTGTTTCGAAAAATTGAAGATGCTGAAATTGTTGCGCAAGTTGAAAAATTAAAAGCAGGACTGATTAAAACAACAGAAACTGCCGGTGCATCTACTGAAACAGTACAAAAAGAAGCGCCCACAGAGGTAGCCGCCAAACCCTTAATTCAGTTTGATGATTTTGCAAAAATCGATCTTAAAACGGGGGTCATTCTGTCTGCCGAAAAAGTTGAGAAAGCCGATAAGTTGTTGAAACTTTCGGTCAATCTGGGTACTGAAACGCGCACGATAGTGAGTGGAATCGCACTGCATTACAAACCCGAAGAAATAATAGGAAAGCAGGTTGTGGTTGTTGCCAATTTGGCTCCGCGTAAAATGCGTGGAATTGAAAGTATGGGTATGATTTTAATGGCCGAAGATGCTTCAGGTAAATTACATTTTATAAGTCCGGAGCAAGCTATTAATCCCGGTTCGGGTGTGAGCTGATCCCTCAATTATTGAATTGAAATGCCGCCTCTTGAAAGGCGGCATTTTTTATGAACTGAACATGAAAATTACTTAACTTCGGTATAAATGGTTGCATAGCTAACTAATTTGCGATTGATTGCCGTAATAAAATCAAGTCCCTCGGAATTTTTTTTTAGCTGCAGCTTGATGCCATCAAAACTGTAACGAAAACACATGAAACGTACGATTAAAAAAGTTGCCGTATTAGGGAGCGGTGTTATGGGCTCCCGTATTGCTTGTCATTTTGCCGGAGTTGGATTGCAGGTGTTATTGCTGGACATACCTGCCGGTGAAGGAACGGGAAAAGGTGCTGATAAAAATAAAATTGTAAACGATGCATTGGCGGCAGCGTTAAAATCCAATCCATCACCGGTTTATACCAAGTCGGTCGTGCAAAGAATCAAAACCGGAAATTTTGAAGATCACTTACCCGAGATTCAAGGTTGCGACTGGATCATCGAAGTGGTGGTTGAGCGTTTGGATATCAAACAACAATTGTTTGAACAAGTAGATAAGTTCCGCAAGCCCGGTACGTTGGTGACATCCAATACATCGGGAATTCCGATTCACATGATGGCTGAAGGACGAAGCGAAGACTTCAAACTGCATTTTTGCGGCACGCATTTTTTTAATCCTCCCCGTTACTTACGCTTACTCGAAATTATTCCTTCACAGTATACGGATCCTGCGGTCATCGATTTTTTACTGCATTACGGCGATGTGTATCTGGGAAAGACAACCGTGTTGTGTAAAGATACGCCCGCATTTATTGCAAACAGGGTTGGTGTGTTTGGAATGATGGCCATTATGAACACCATGGAAGAAATCGGTCTTACAGTAGATGAAGTGGATTCGTTAACAGGTCCCATCATGGGTCGTCCCAAATCCGCAACTTTTCGCACAGGAGATGTTGTAGGATTAGATACCTTGGTTAAAGTGGCAAAAGGTGTTGCAGCGAATTGTCCGGGTGATGAGGCCATTCAATTGTTTTCCATTCCTTCCTGGCTGGATAAAATGATTGCAAACAATTGGCTGGGTGATAAATCGGGCCAAGGCTTTTTCAAGAAAACGAAAGCCGCAGATGGAACCAAAGAAATTCTGACACTGAATCTAAAAACTCTGGAATATGCGCCACGTGTGAAATCCAAATTTGCATCGCTGGAAGCAGCACGTACTGTTGATTCATTGAAAGACCGGTTAAAAATGCTTTGTGCGGCTTCCGATAAGGCAGGCGTTTTTTACAGATCGTTTCATCATCATCTTTTTTCATATATCTCACATCGTATTCCCGAGATTAGTAATGAATTGTATCGGTTGGATGATGCCATGATGGCCGGTTTTGGATGGGAGATCGGTGCATTTGAGACCTGGGATGTTTTGGGCGTTGAAAAAACGACTGCAGCAATGAAAGAAGCGGGCTTTAAAGTGGCTCCGTGGGTAGAGGAAATGCTGGCAGCGGGCTTCTCGTCTTTTTATCAGATACAAAATCATAAACGTTATGCTTATGATCCATCAACAAAGGCGTACAAACTAATTCCCGGAAGTGATGCCTTTATTGTCATGAAAAATTTTGACGACCAAACGGTATGGAAAAATACGGTATGCCGTGCTTATCATTTGGGCGATGAAGTTTTGGGACTGGAATGGAATACGAAAATGGGAACGATTGGAGGAGAGGTGCTTGAAGGGATTCAGAAAACCATTGCAATTGCAGAACAGCAATACAAGGGTGTCGTTATTGCAAATGATGCTGCACAATTCAGTGCAGGAGCCAATATTGGAATGATTTTCATGCTGGCAATTGATCAGGAATATGATGAACTCGATCTGGCGATCCGGCTGTTTCAAAATGCAATGATGCGTGCCCGTTATTCTGCTATTCCTGTTGTTACGGCTCCGCATGGTTTAACGCTGGGAGGAGGTTGTGAATTGAATTTGCATGCCGACCGGGTTTGTGCAGCAGCAGAAACTTACATTGGGTTGGTGGAGTTGGGTGTTGGATTGATTCCCGGTGGTGGAGGAACCAAAGAGTTTGTTGTTAGAGCTTGCGATGAGATGCATGAAGATGAACCGGAAACCAACACACTGAAACATCGTTTTTTGAATATTGCAACGGCAAAGGTTGCTACTTCCGCTTCGGAAGCGTTTGATATGGGAATCTTTCGCAAAGGGCAGGATCAGATCGTAATGAATCAAAGTCGAAGAATTGCTGCTGCTAAGGATTCGGTAGTACAACTTTTTGATAAGGGATACATTGCGCCTGTTCCACGTTCCGAAGTTAAGGTATTAGGCCGGTCTGCACTGGGGTCCTTGCTTGCCGGTATCAATGGGATGCGATTGGCAGGATATGCAACTGCTCATGATGCACTTGTAGCAACCAAGTTGGCCTATGTGATGTGCGGTGGTGATTTGAGTGAGCCTGCTCTCGTTTCTGAGCAATACCTGCTTGATCTGGAACGTGAAGCATTCCTTTCTCTTTGTGGTGAAAAGAAAACGCTGGAGCGCTTGCAAAGTGTTCTGAAAAGCGGCAAACCAATTCGTAACTAAAGGGAGCACTCCTTAATCAGGTAGCATTTTTGTCTAAGGAATTGCTTTACTTTTTTTGGATGGAAGTAAATTTTGCAAAGCGCTTTCAATGGAAGGGAACAAAAACTGAAACTGTTCGTTTTTGATTTTTTCGCAACTCACACGAGTGCTTTTTAGAATTTCGATACTCATTTCGCCCAATACCATTTTTAACAGGAATTCAGGTACGGCAATAGGGATGAATGCTTTTCCTTTCTTTTGTTGTGCCATTTGAATAATGAGTGTTTTCATTGCAGTTGGCGAAGGCGCCACGCCATTGTAAACACCATGCACCTGTTCCCGTTCCATCGCGTACAG
This sequence comes from Lacibacter sp., assembly GCA_049240625.1. Taxonomy (GTDB): domain Bacteria; phylum Bacteroidota; class Bacteroidia; order Chitinophagales; family Chitinophagaceae; genus Lacibacter. Next base: position 12,142 of record JBMLSG010000004.1, read on the forward strand.
GAACAAACGACATAAATCATCAACATGAATCCAGCTGATGATTTGCGAACCGCTTCCCGGAATGGCTGCAATTCCAAATTTTAAAGGATTCATAAGTTCTGGAAGTGCACCCCCTGCGGTACTCAGTACAATTCCGATGCGAATTTTTACCAATCGAATGGGAAGTTCAAGAACCGGATCAATGCTCGCTTCCCATAAGCGACAGAGTTCACCCAGAAAGGAATCGTCAGCAGGAGCATCTTCTGTAAACGCGGTGTGTTGATCAACATCCTGTCCGTACCATCCTATAGCTGATGCTGCAATCAATGTCTTTACACGGTGCGGATGTTGTTTCAGTGATTGTACCAATAAATTGCTGCTTTGCACCCGGCTTTCGGACAATTCTTTTTTTCTTGCAGCCGTCCATCGTTGATCGGCAACACCGGCCCCTGCAAGATGAAAAATGGTGTCGGTTTCAGTTAGGAAAGCCGGATCCATGATTTTTTTTTCAGGGTCCCAGTACGTATAATTCAAATTGGGATGGATGCTTTTTTTATTGGGGGTCCTTGTTGCAATGATGACACGGTGTTTTTGATCCAACAACATTTTTGTTAGCGCGGTGCCTATCATACCCGTTCCTCCTGTAATGCCGATTGTTGCCATAGTTGATCTTGAATATTTCCTTTGTAAGTTAGATTTAAACTTCAAAAATGCAATCTTGTTGAATGTATTCTTGTAATTTTAATTGGGATTGTATCGATATGAAAAAATCAGTTTTATTTCTCACGTTGTTGTTGTTCTATCAAAACATCTTTGGACAGCAAATTGTTTACTCGGAATCTGATCGTGATGATTCCCGACAACTGGAATTCGAGATTATTGGTAAGTTCAAGCAACGGTATCTGATCTATAAGAACTCGAGAAGTCGGCATTCCATAGCCGTTTACGACTCCGAAATGAAGGCCGTCCAAAAAGTATCACTTGGGTTTATTCCTGACAGGGTTTTGAATGTTGATGTTTTCAATTGCAATACACATGCTGTACTGATCTATCAGTTTGAAAGGAAAAGAACCGTTTATTGCATGGGTGTGTTAATTGATACGTTGGGAAATCCGGTAGGCGTACCGCAGCAACTGGATACAACCGAGATTCCCACTTTTGGGGATTCTAAAATTTATTCTGTTATCTCATCAGACGACAAACAGAAATTCATGGTCTTTAAAATGAAAAATCATTCTAAAGATGAACTTGAATTTCAAACCTTACTGTTGAGTAATCAATTCAGTTTGATCAAGCGGAGTGGATTCATGTATGCTTT
>JBMLSG010000004.1:13538-107017 GCA_049240625.1 Lacibacter sp.
TCCAAAGGACAGTGCTAACACCTTACACGAATATGCGTATGAATTTTCGGATGAATTCAGGGCTCAGGCAAAAGGAGAGAGTTCGCAACGTTTCGCGTTCAATGATTTTTACCTGAAACATTTTTTTCTGAAAAAAGACGGATCCTTTCTCGTTACAGGTGAAAGTTCTTATAATAATTCCCGGGGCAATAATTTTAATCGGTGGGATAATCCCTGGCAGGGTGCTTCGCCATGGGGCTTTGGGGGTTATTGGGGGTGGAGTCCTTACAACAACTGGGGATGGCGTTCACCCTGGGGCTGGAATAGTTTCGGTGCCCCGCAAACGGTACGTTACTATGCAGATAACATTATGATTGCATCAATTGACAGGCAGGGTGTATTGCAATGGAATTCGGTACTCATAAAATCGCAGTTCGACGACAATACCGATCAGTTGCTATCCTATCAATGTCTTAATTCCGGTGGAGAGTTGTTGTTTCTCTTCAATGAATGGAACAGACGTACGCCTTTGCTTTCGGGCTATGCTTTGCAGACCTCAGGGAAACTTACAAAAATGCCTCCTTTACGTAGTTTGGATGGAGGCTATGAGTTCCTGATTCGCTTTGGAAAGCAGGTTGCAGCAAAGGAATTGATTGTTCCTTGCAACTACAGAAATACTTTGGTTTTTGCACGGGTTCAGTTTTAATGCATGAGCCTTTTATCATTTATTTGGAAAGTTGCGATAGTTTATAAAAGTTTGCGTTTGAAACTCAGCATGTGATTCGATTTTTTTCCGGAAACAATCCGTTGAATGTATTGATTTTGTTTTTTCTGGGCATTTTAATCAAGTTGCCCAGTTTTCTTGTGCCCGTTGTTCCCGTTGGTTCCGACACGGATGGTTTCTTGTATATAGCCTTGCTGAATCTTTTAAGCCATCCGGCAATTTACTTCCCCTTGTTGTATCCCATTCTTTCTTACCTGTTACTCTTTACGCAAGCTGTAACTTTTAACGGTCTGGTGAATCAACAGAAATTGTTTCAGCAGCCGAATTATCTCGTGGCATTTGCTTACATCCTGTTAACCAGTCTGGTGCCCGACTGGAACGTATTGTCTCCCGGTTTGATCATCAATACGATCATGGTGTATGCATGGCCCGGTATGGTGGGCTTGTATAATCATCCCAAACCCGGTGGGCCGTTGTTTAATATTGGCTTTGGTTTTGCAATCTGTTCCTTTTTCTATTTTCCGGCGATCCTTTTTTGGATTTTGCTGATTGCAGCACTTTTAATATTCAGACCGGTCATTCTAACAGAATGGCTGATTGCGCTTTTAGGGGCACTTACGCCTTTTTATTTTGTTTTGATTTACTTGTACGTTTGGGACCACTGGAGTTTGTTGCATACCATGTTCCCGGGTTTTCGGTTCCGGCTTCCTGTAATGAATATGGATTGGAAAATCTGGGTGCCTTTCTTACTGGTAAACTTGCCCCTGATTGCCGGATTGTATCTTAGTTTTCAGTATTCGGGTCGCCTCTTGGTTCACGTGCGAAAAAGCTGGAGGTTCATGCTTTTTTACCTTCTGACCGCTTTTTTCATGCCTTTTCTGAACAATAACGGCGGTTTTTCACAATTTATCATTGCTCTTGTGCCTGTAAGCTTGTTTTATGCTTCCTTTTTTTATTTTCCTCGAAAAAAAGGAGTTCCCGGTCTTGTCGTTTGGTTATCTGTGCTTTGGATATTCATAAATTATTTTGTCATCCATCGTTAGTGCCATTTGAATGATTTACCTTTGCCTTTTCTTATCATTATGAAATTTGGTATTGTTGTATTCCCCGGTTCCAACTGCGACAGAGATATGCAGGATGCTTTGCAAAACGATCTCAATCAGGAAGTAATCATGTTATGGCATAAAGATCAGGATCTTTCTGCTTTCTCTACAAACGATTGCATTGTTTTGCCTGGAGGTTTTTCCTATGGCGATTATCTGCGTTGTGGTGCCATTGCCCGTTTCAGTCCCATGATGCAAAGTGTGATCAAATTCGCTTCACAAGGCGGTAAAGTATTGGGAGTATGCAATGGATTTCAGATTTTGTGTGAATCGCATCTTTTGCCCGGTGTTTTGCTTCGCAACGCCAATCAGCAATTTATTTGTAAAAATGTACACATTTCCGGTGTTGGTGGAACCGGACTCAAGATTCCAATTGCACATGGTGAAGGACGCTATTTTGCCGATGATGCAGTATTGGATCAACTGGAAGCCAATGACCAGATTATATACCGCTACTCCGACCAGAACGGACAGGTGACAGCCGCCTCCAATCCCAACGGGTCCACCCGCAATATCGCCGGGATTCGAAATCTGGAGGGCAATGTATTTGGCATGATGCCGCATCCGGAACGGGCAACCGCTTCGGTATTGGGTAATACGGACGGCCGTCAGGTATTCAGATCCTTATTGATTGGAGCCGCATTAGCTGTTTAAGCCGCCCCAACGCATTGCTTTGTAATTTTTAACACTTTACTTTCGTGTAAATGATGGCATCTTTGCACAAGGATGTCGGCGTATGAGTTCTTCTTAATGGTCGAATTCCGGAAAAACGAATGAATATGAAAAAAATCTCCGGTTTTATTTTGATGCTTTTCGTGAGTCTTTTCTCGTTGGCTCAAAGCGGAACAAAGGTTAACTGGACCTACACCGTTAAGAAATTATCCGAGAAACAGTATGAGCTCAAACTTACTGCAGTTGTGATGCCCGGCTGGCATTTATACAGTCAGATACAAAGTAAAGATGCCATTGCACTTCCCACCAAAATCAGTTTTTCAAAGAATCCTTTAATTGTGTTCAATGGATCGGTAAAAGAAGTGGGAAAAGTTATTGATGATTTTGACAAGGCAACACAATCGAAATCACGTTTTTACAGCAACAAGGTCGAGTTTATCCAAATTGTAACCTTGAAGTCCAAAGTAAAAACTGTTGTAAACGGAAACGTGGAGTTTATGGTTTGTGACGATCGGCAATGTTTACCTCCCGATAATTTAAAATTCACCTTCCGCATCGATAAGTGATACAAATGCTCCTGTATCTGATGGCGGGTTTCAACATTTGTTTATGATGAAGTTCATGCAATTCTTATGGGTATTCTTGCTTTTGTCCTTTGGAGCAACTGCTCAGGATTCTGCATGGGTTCAATGGAACGTGAAATGCAAAAAGATTTCGGAGAAAACATACGAGCTTCGGATACAGGGAAAGATTGCAGCAGGAAAGTTTCTGTATCTTTTTTCCAAAGAGTCCGGTTTGGTCGACACCATTTCGGTTCGGTTTATCGATTCGGCAATAATCCCTAAGGGAGCTATTGGATTTAAAGGAACACTCACTTCCTACAAGGATCCACTTTTCGAACAACAGGAAATGACGGTTGTTCAAAACGAGGTGGAACTGATCCGGCAGATTACGTTCACTGAAACTGTTCCTCTCCAACTAGCCGGCACCATTGTTTATACGGCGGGAGGTTCCAATGATTTTTTGCCTTCACAGGAGTCCGAATTTGTTGTTGCGTTGGATGGCGGAACATCCGAAGCCGGCCGAATCAAAATTAGCAGCATCGATATCCGGCAGCCTGTAAAAACATGTGGGGATGAAGGAACGGAGGGAAAAAGTCTTTGGGGTATTTTTTTACTGGGCTTAGCGGGTGGGTTCATTGCATTGCTTACACCCTGCGTGTTTCCCTTAATCCCTTTGACTGTTTCCTTTTTCACCAAACGTAGTGGCAGCAAGGTCAACGGTATACGTAATGCATCGTTATACGGGTTGTTTATTTTTTTGATTTATGTATTCTTGAGTGTACCCTTTCATTTACTCGATCATACAGACCCGGAGATTCTCAATAATATTTCAACCAATGTTTGGCTAAATCTTTTGTTCTTTGTCATTTTTATCTTTTTTGCCTTTTCTTTTTTCGGGTTTTATGAAATCTCATTGCCGGGAAGTTTGGCAAGCGGGGTAGATGCAAAAGCAAATACGGGTGGGTTGACCGGCATCTTTTTCATGGCCCTGACATTGGCGATTGTTTCTTTTTCCTGCACCGGTCCTATACTGGGTTCATTGCTTGCCGGAGCTTTGACAAAAGATGGCGGCGCTTTACAACTAACGTTTGGGATGGGAGGTTTTGGATTGGGCATTGCGCTTCCCTTTGCTGTATTTGCTCTTTTTCCCAACTGGCTGCATTCCTTGCCTAAAAGCGGAGGTTGGCTCAATACAGTAAAAGTGGTGTTAGGATTTCTGGAACTGGCAATGGCTATTAAATTTTTCAGTAATGCCGATTTGGTACAGCAATGGAATCTCTTGCCACGTGAACTCTTTATCGGTATATGGATTGTAATTGGGGTGCTGATTGTAAGTTATTTACTCAATCTGATCCATTTTCCACACGATGACCGAAACACAAGAATTGGTCCGGTTAGAGTAGGGTTTATTTTGCTTTTCGCAGCAGCTACTCTCTATCTGACACCGGGCGTTACCAATACAAAAAGTGCAAATCTTACGCTTATCAGCGGATTTCCACCGCCTTTATGTTACAGTGTGTATCAACATCCGATTCATTGTGAACGCACGTTTGAGCCCTTGCGTGATTACGAAAAAGCACTCGAACAATCAAAACGTGAAAAGAAGCCGTTGCTGATAGATTTTACGGGTTGGGCTTGTGTAAACTGCAGACGAATGGAAGAAAACGTATGGACCGATCCGGAGGTTTTGGAACTCATGAAAAACCGGTTTGTTGTTGTGTCGTTGTATGTGGATGAACGAAGTGTATTGCCCGCTGCCAAGCAACAAGTTATTATAACGAAAAGCGGCGCTAAAAAGTCCATTGTAACAGTAGGTGATCAGTGGTCTGCATTTCAGAGTGAGAATTTCAATGCAGTTGCACAACCACAATATGCAATCATTGGATGTAATGAAGTGGCTTTAACCAAGACTAAATCCTATACGCCCAATCCAAAAGAATTTGCAGAATGGTTGCGTTGTGGTTTGGAGGCATACCGTGAGCAGCAGTAGCTTGCCGTGATCCGGTAAACACAACAGCAATAACGCTTTTGAATTTCGACGATTTTTTATCCGTTTTTGACGGATCTGTAAATGGTTTTCATCAATCGATTGTGATTAGTTTCTATATTTAGTCCAATCTTTCAGGAAATCGAATCTGATTGGTTTCGGCGACAATGAAACAAGAATCTCCGCTACAATTACGCATCACTCGTCCATATCTGTTGCTGCTTCAATTGCTGAGTGTTGCTTTGCTGATGCATTTTGCGTTTGCGCTTAAGTTTCTGCCTGTTCAGTTTGGACTGTTACTCTTCTTGAACCTTGCAATCGCTTTCTTTCCGGAAAACCGAGTCCTGCCTTTTATTTCAATTGGTGTTGGATTAACATACAGTTTAACGGCCTATCCTGTACTTGCCAATCATTCAACCATCGAATTATTCGTGAGTTTGGGTGTTGTTTTCTTGTTGATTCGTTCCCAGTTAACCAAGCGTCATTTTTTAGAACCGGAACAATACAATGCACTGTTTCGATATGCTGTTTTCGTAGTCTATTTTTTAACCGGTTTTCATAAGCTAAATTATGGTTTTCTGGATCCCGATACCAGTTGTGCAAACGATGTCAATTACAATCTGTTTTTAATTGTTTTTGGCGCTGATTTCCGAATTCCTGCAACGGGAACCCGATTGTTACAAGCTGCAACCTTATTTGTGGAACTCCTGGTGCCTTTCGGGCTTTTGATGCGTGCAACACGAAAATATGCGATGATGGTTTTGTTGCTGTTTCATTTGTATTTGAGTATCTGTTGTTTTTCCAATTTTTCTTCTTTGGGATTGTTTTTACTTACGGGCGCATGGTTGACTTTGAACAAGGAAGAACGTGTAGTAAGACTCGTTCATGCATTTCGGGTTTATTTGTTTTTTGCAGTTCTGTCATCATTGATAGCTTTTGTGTTTTATCATCTCATAGGGGTCCACTATGCAAACGGAATGATTTCAATTCCTTCTTTTGCAGCGGGTGTGGTATTCGCAACCGGATTTTTATATTTCGGTTTGTATTTGATTCGTGAAACCGATACTGCGGATACAAGAAATCCGATTCACTGGAAACTGGGGGTGCCCGTACTTGTTTTGTTTGTATGGGGCATACAATCTTATCTTGGACTTTCGAATCGGGCCAATCTCACGATGTTCAGTAATTTGGTTACAGACACGTCGCGTTGCAATCATGTAATCGTGAATACGGCACATACCAAGTTGTTTTATTTTGAAGAGGACAACGTGCTCATACAAAATGCATCCCCAAATCTTGTTCCTATTATTGGTAAGAATTATCGTTTTTATTCCTATCCGTTTGTTGAATTCCAAAACCGGATGAAAATCTGGTCGTCCAGGTTGAAAGAACCTGTTCAATTGGAATTGATTTACCGGAACAAGCATCATCAAATAACCGATCTAAACAAAAACGCGTTTGCGAAACAAGAGTGGTACTATCGCTTTCTTTATTTCAGAGAAACGCCATTGCAACATTCCGGAAAGTGTATGTGGTAAAAGATCAGGACTTTGATTGCATGCGTAATTTAATTGTAGTGATGATCATAGTACTCATAAATCATTACCATAAAATCCCAAAGTAATACGCCAAGCAAAGAGAGGCTGATAAAGAGGATGATTTCATAAAATAAAATCCAGTATTTTTCGTGTTTTTCGTCGGCCATAGGAAGCATTTAAACAACAAAAAAACACGTTCCCTAAAGGAAAAACAATACCTCAAAAGTGGTAGTTAAAAAATCGGCAGAATCAGGTGGCTTTTTTTAAGGTGTTAAAAAACAATGACTTGTGAAAATTCAGCCAAGGGGGCTGTGCATCGCCCCCTTGGCTGAATTGTTTTTTATTTTAAAGGTTCAAACCGGGCCTGGAAAAAACGAAGGTATTTGGGCTCATACACCATTTTCAATCCCTTAATTTTTTGTCTTCGATCATACACGCGTGCTACCGATTCTGCAATCACGTCCATATGCGCCTGAGTGTACACTCTGCGTGGAATTGTAAAGCGTACGAGTTCCAGTTTGGGATAATAATTTTCGCCGTTCGCTTTTCTGCCGGCAGAAACAATGCCTCTTTCCATGGTACGTACGCCCGAGTCGAGATAAATCTCTGCTGCCAATGCTTGTGCTGTAAACTGGTTCTGTGGAATGTGGGGAAGGAATTTTTTCGCATCAACAAAAATGCCGTGGCCTCCAATTGGTTTCACAATGGGAATGCCGTATTCAATCATTTTCTCGCCCAGATAGATGACTTGTCCAACACGGGCTTGTATATGATTGTCATCCACACTTTCTTTAATACCAATGGCCATGGCTTCCATATCTCTTCCGGCTAATCCGCCATAGGTATGCAAGCCTTCGTACACAACTACCATGTTACGGGCCTCTTCAAATACGTCCCAGTCATTGATGGCCATAAATCCGCCAATGTTGACCAATGCATCTTTTTTGGCGCTCATTGTTGCCCCATCGGTGTACGAGCAAATTTCTTTAACCAGTTGTTTGATGGATTTGTGTTGTTGACCTTTTTCGCGTTGCTGAATGAAGTAGGCGTTTTCGGCAACACGGGTCATATCGTGAATGATACGGATACCGTTTTTCTTTGTATAGGCACGGAGTTCTTTGAGGTTTTGCAAACTGATAGGCTGTCCGCCGGCCATATTCACACTGGTTGCAATGCTCACATACGGAATTCTTTTTGCTCCATATTTTTTAACCAACCGATCCAGTTTCGAAAGATCTACATTTCCTTTGAACGGGAATTCATTTTCGGGCTGATGGGCTTCGTCAATAATGATGTCTTCAAATTTCCCTCCTGCAAGTTCCTGGTGCAATCGGGTTGTAGTGAAGTACATATTTCCGGGTATGATATCGCCTTTTTTGATCAGGATCTTTGACAGGATATTTTCGGCTCCGCGTCCCTGATGTGTTGGAATGATGTATTGATACCCGTATACGGAACGAATGGTTTCTTCCAGATGATAAAAATTTTTGCTTCCGGCATAGGCTTCATCACCCAACATCATGCCGGCCCACTGTCTGTCACTCATGGCACTGGTACCACTGTCGGTGAGTAAATCGATATAAACATCTTCCGATTGCAGAAGAAATGTATTATACCCGGCTTCTTTGAGTGCCTTTTTTCGTTGTGCGGGACCGGTCATTTTTAACAACTCAACCATTTTGATTTTGTAAGGTTCTGCCCAGCTTCTTTTTGTTATCGGTTTCATATGAATGTTATTGTTGTTTAAAAAGGCCACATGATGGAGTTGCAGCGTTTGGTTGTATATCGCAATCCATTGAATGCGGCTGTTTCATGTGTTAGGGTGTTATTGCGTAACAGGTTTCAGTTTGGCTGTAAAGTGTCGTAGTAAAGGAGCTTCTTCGGTGATCTGCAAACCTTTTAATTCGTTCCTTTTTTCAAACACTTCTATGATGACTTCCGCCACATAATCAATATGACTCTGTGTATAGACTCTTCTTGGAATGGCTAAACGAACCAGTTCCATTGCTGCCGGAATGAGTTTTGCGTTTTCGTCGTACTTGCCAAACATCAGTGAACCAATTTCTACACTGCGGATGCCACCTTCAATATAAAGGGCGCCAACCAATACTTGTCCGGGATATTGATCAACAGGAATATGTGGTAAGAACGCTTTTGCGTCAATGTAAACAGCATGTCCTCCGGCCGGTTGCATGACCGGTACACCTGCTGCAATGAGTTTGTTGGAAAGGTATTCGGTACTGCGTATCCTGTAATGCAGATAGTTGACATCCATTACTTCCTGTAAGCCAATTGCAATGGCTTCAAGGTCACGTCCGGCTAATCCGCCATAGGTTGGAAAACCTTCTGTGATGATTAAAAGGTTGCGGCATTCTTGTGCGAGTTGGGGGTTGTTCATGGCAAGGAATCCGCCAATGTTGGCAAATGCGTCTTTTTTTGCACTCATGGTACAACCGTCGGCATAGGAAAATAATTCGTTTGCAATTTCAAGTATGGTCTTGTTTTGGTAACCCTCTTCCCGTTGTTGAATGAAATAGCAGTTTTCGGCAAAACGACAGGCATCAATAAAAAGTGGAATGTTGTATTTGTTGCAAACCGCTCGGGCATCCCGTATGTTTTTCATACTTACAGGCTGTCCTCCGCCTGAATTGTTGGTGACGGTAATGATGCACAGGGGGATGTTGTTTGCTCCTGTTTCTTGTATGAAAAGTTCTAAGGCTTCAATATCAATGTTCCCTTTAAACGGTGCGGGTATGCCGGGCTTTTTTCCTTCTTCACACAAGAGATCCACGCCGTTGGCGCCTGAAAATTCAATGTTGGCGCGGGTTGTATCAAAAAGCGTATTGCTCACAAAGTATTTGCCCTTGCCGCCTAAAATACTGAATAAGATTTTTTCGGCAGCGCGTCCCTGATGAGTAGGTATCACTTCGGGCATCTTTGTGATGTCCTGCACAACTTGCTTAAAACGGTAATAACTGGGGCTGCCGGCATAAGATTCGTCGCCGCGCATGATACCGGACCATTGCTCACTGCTCATGGCACTGGTACCGCTATCCGTTAGCAGATCGATCAGTACATCGTGCGCATGGATGAGAAAGGCATTGTGACTGGCTTTTTCGAGAATGCTAATCCGTTCTTCTTTGGTATTAAAATAGATGGGCTCAACCGATTTTATACGGAAAGGCTCAATGATTGTTTTCATTGTGTGAATTTTTCAATAAATAATTAGTGCTCGTGATGTCGATTAATTTCTGTTCTATTCCAAATCAAATCGAGTTGATCTGATGAACAGTCAAGGGTACCGTGTGGTCAGGTAGGTTTTTTGATGATATTTTTCCAGAGATTCATATCGTTGTAGTGCCGCAAAAGTAGAGGAGGGTTGCATAGCGAACTATGATTTTCGTCAGTAAGTGCGATAAGGCATCTCAAAAATTCATAAGATTTATTTAGCGAATAGTTGAATCCGATTTTGGTTTAACATGATGTGCAGCTTGTTGAAAAAAAACTGCCCGCAGTACTGCAGGCAGTTGTAGTTGTTCAAAGTTCCGGGTTGTTATTTTCGGGGGCTTTCAATAGCGGCTTGTGCTGCAGCCAATCGGGCAATAGGTACACGAAATGGAGAACAGCTTACATAGTTCATGCCAATTGAATGACAAAATTTAACACTCTCCGGATCGCCTCCATGTTCGCCGCAAATTCCAACTTTTAATTTGGGTTTGATCTTCCGTCCATTCTGGGTTCCGGTTTTAATTAATTCACCAATGCCCTCCTGGTCGATGGTTTGGAAGGGATCGTCTCTTAAAATTTTCTGGTCCAGATAAGCCGGAAGAAAACCGCCGATATCATCCCTGCTGAAACCAAAACTCATTTGTGTGAGATCGTTGGTTCCAAAACTGAAGAAGTCGGCCACGGTGGCCATTTTTTGTGCTTTGATGGCTGCTCTTGGTGTTTCAATCATAGTGCCATACAAATAAGGAATCGTGCGGATTTTCTTCTTGAGGCAAACTTCATTGTAAATCCTGTCAACGATCACTTTTTGATGAATCAATTCCTGTGCGGTAACAGTTACCGGTATCATAATTTCAGGAAGTGCTTTTTTGCCTGCTTTAATGAGTTCGGCAGTTGCTTCAAAAATAGCCCGAACCTGCATTTCGGTAATTTCGGGATAACTGATGCCCAATCGGACACCGCGATGACCCAGCATTGGGTTGTTTTCGTGAAGCGATAAGACTCTTCGTTTAAGTACACTCATGCTGATGCCCAATTCTTTACTCAATTCCTGAAGTTTGGCAGCATCATGTGGTACAAATTCATGTAAGGGAGGATCCAGAAGTCGTATAGTTACCGGAAGTCCTTTCATGATTGATAGCGTGTCTTTGATGTCTTTCTTCACATATTTGAAAAGTTCATTCAACGCTTCTCTTCTCTCTTTTTCGGTTTTGCTTACAATCATTTTCCGAAGTAAGAATAAGGGTTGTTCGCTGCCGGTTCCATAAAACATATGTTCGGTTCGAAACAGGCCAATACCTTCTGCACCAAATTTTAAACCTTGTGCGGCATCCTCGGGCGTTTCGGCATTGGCTCTTACTCCCAGTACCTTTACTTGGTCAACAAGTTTCATCAGGTTTTTGTACGAACTGTTTTTATCCAGATCAATGTCAACCAACGGCAAGCTGCCTTCGTATACCAATCCTTTTGTTCCGTTTAAACTGATCCAGTCTCCTTCTTTGATAACTGCTCCGTTTTTGGTTTTAAATGTCTTTGTTTCCTGATGGATTTCAATGTCACTGCAACCCACAATACAACAACGACCCCAACCTCTTGCAACGAGCGCAGCGTGAGAGGTCATGCCTCCTTTGGTCGTTAAAATTGCTTGTGATTTATGCATACCATCTACATCTTCGGGAGAGGTTTCTTCACGAACAAGAATAACTTTCTCGCCTTTCTGTGCCCATGCTACCGCTTCATGTGAGGTGAAAACGGCTCTTCCTTTTGCTCCTCCGGGTCCTGCCGGCAATCCTTTTGCAATAACCGGTGTAATTTGTTCTGCTTTGGGGTCCAGCATGGGAAGCAGCAACTCAACCAGTTGATTGGGCGCTACACGCATGATGGCCGTTTTTTGATCAATCAGTTTTTGCGTATGCATTTCGGTTGCCATACGTACGGCAGCAACACCATTGCGTTTTCCAACCCGGCATTGCAGCATATACAGCTTGCCTTTTTCGATGGTAAACTCAATGTCCTGCATGTCTTTGTAATGAACTTCAAGACGCTTTTGATATTCAAACAATTCTTTGTAAAGTTTGGGCATTCGTTTTTCCAGCGTCACAAAATGCTTGCTTTGTGCATTTTTCGAATATTCATTTACGGGTGCGGGAGTGCGAATGCCGGCTACTACATCTTCGCCTTGTGCATTGACAAGGTATTCGCCATAGAATTTGTTTTCTCCTGTTCCGGGATTTCTCGTGAAGGCAACACCTGTACAACTGTCGTCTCCCATATTTCCAAACACCATGGCCTGTACGTTAACGGCTGTTCCCCATTCGTCAGGTATTTTTTCAATCCTGCGGTATTCGACAGCCCGCTTACCGTTCCAGCTGCTGAATACAGCACCTACACCGCCCCATAATTGCTCCCAGGGGTCATCGGGAAATGCTTTTCCCAAAACCTTCTTAACCGTCTTTTTATAGTCTTTTACCAATTGCTTCAATTCGTCTGCTGTCAAATCCGTGTCACTCTGATAGCCTTTTTGAATTTTGATCGCTTCGAGTTGCTCGTCAAGTAATTTTCGAATGCCTTTGCCTCCTTTGGGTTCAATACCTGCGGCTTTTTCCATAACCACATCTGCATACATCATAATCAGTCTTCTGTAGGCATCGTATGCAAATCGTTCGTTACCACTTTGTGCAATCATCCCTTGAATGGTTTGTTCATTAAGTCCCACGTTCAATACCGTTTCCATCATGCCGGGCATCGATCTGCGTGCGCCGGAGCGAACCGAAATCAACAATGGATTTTTTTCATCACCGAATTTCTTTCCGGTAATTTTTTCCATTTCAAGCATGGAAGTACGGACTTGCGACTGCAATTCTCTAGGATATGTTTTTTTGTTTTTGTAGTAATACGTACAAACTTCTGTAGTGATTGTGTAACCCGGAGGTACAGGTAGACGCAACTTGGGGTGTCCTGCCATTTCGGCCAGGTTCGCGCCTTTCCCACCAAGAAGGTTTTTCATGGATTCATTACCATCGGCTTTTCCTCCGCCGAAAAAATAAACGTATTTCTTTTTGTTAATTGCCTTTGCCATAAGTCAATGATTTTGATCAAATGCATAGTTAAGATGCACTACGCATTCAATAGAAAACACTGATCAGATGGTTACTTGATTGTCGTCAGTATTTAGTATTCATTTTTAATTTCCAAATCAACCGGCCATAAAATTATGATTGCTCGTAGTAGGGGATATCTTCACGGTTGACGGTCTCTTTCTGGTTCCAGTAAGTGGGTGTTACAATGGTGCCTTCCCGGGTTTTTAATCTCCGGCCGTAAAGGGCATTGATGGAATTAAATGTCAAGTCGGTTACACCGATGATGAATGTTTCCGGCATCACGGTCGGACTGGTTGTTTCCGCTTCTTGTAAAGCGGAGTCCGGTGGTGTTTCGTTTTTCTTACAGGGTGTAGGCAGTATGATTACGGTAAAATGATTGATCTCCAGCAGTGCTTTCAAAAATTCCATTCGATCTTTTGATACGTTTTTTTCTACGATCGCGCATCGTACACCATTTAGTTCTTCAAACTCATGATTTTTATTGATCGCCATAGCTGTTTGTTTTTCAAATTGCGATATTGACGCAATCAGTTAATGATACTTTGAATGTGTGCAAGTAAGTTTCCGGCAAAACCGAGTAATAGGATTCCGGCACTGCAAATCCACAACGCTAATTTAGCAGGGGGGCTGATTCGTACCAATTCCATTTCCTGAGTTGACTTTGAGAAGATCAAACGAATGATGTTCAAATAATAATACAATGAAAGCATAAGATTCAACGCCAGTATGGTAACAAAAACAAATTGTTCCCGTGCAGACGCAGCAATCAGTAAAAAATATTTTCCAAAGAATCCGGCAGTAGGTGGAATTCCTGCTAATGAAAACAGACTCAGCGCCAGTATCCAAGACAGAAATTTATTGTTTTTGTAGAACCCTCTGTAATGTTCAAGATCTTCTTTCCCGTTATGCGAGCTGACAATACTTATGATTCCAAAAGCGGCAAGGTTCGAAAACAGATATACGATGATAAAATACACAGAAGCCGCTGCGCCCTGAATGGTAAAGGAGCTTAAGGCTGCAAGAATGAATCCCATTTGTGCAATTGATGAAAAGGCCAGAAATCGTTTGAAATTCTTCTGACGCAATGCAAAAAGATTTCCAATGAGTACGGTCAAAATGGAGAGTATTTGTAGCAGCAGATACCCCACTTCTTCCAAAGGATAAAACACTTTGTATAAAAGCGTTATAAGCATAAATGTAACAGCGCCTTTTGAGAGTACAGAAAGAAATGCGGCAACCGCAATAGGGGCGCCTTCATACACATCAGCGGTCCATAAATGAAAGGGAACTGCCGAAAGTTTAAATGCAAAAGCTGAAATGAGTAAAAGGAATGCTGCTATCTGTAAGGGTTGAAGCTGGAGTGCCGCCGGCAATTCATGAAGCTGTAGTGTTCCGGTTGTTCCATAAATCAATGAAATGCCAAACAAGAGTATCCCGCTTGCGAAAGCAGACGAAAGAATCATTTTCATAGCCGCTTCCGAAGATCGACGTTTTTCTAAATCGAAATTAACCATTGCTGCAATGGGGATGGTGATGAGTTCTACCGATAAATAGAGCAGCATCAAATGGCCACTGCTGACAAATAAAAACATTCCCAGTAAGGAGGATAACGACAAAATCAAAAACTCGATCAGGTGCTCGTGCGCTTTCAGCCATTCGTGATGAAGCATACAAATCAACAAGAAGCCTGTTGTCAGAATTAGTTTTTCCAAAGTGATCAATGGTGTTGCAGTAAACATGCTTCCAAACAAATGCCCTTCAAGCGGACCACTTGCAATAAGTAACAACACGCCGCAAAGGAGCAGTTGCATCCACTGAAGCAAGGATTCGTTTTTAACTTCACGAGTGATTTTTAGGAAGAGCAACAACAAAATGAGCGCAGTAAGTGCCGTCTCGCTCCTGAATTGTATAAAAAAATCAGTTATCATATTCTTCGTTTCTGTTTTCTAAAAAAGATGCAGAAAAGGATTTCGTTTTCTGTCATCTGTTGCAGGTTCAGGATTAATGGATTCCTATTTTCAAGCGCATCACTTCAACACCGGGTTCGATTAATTCCTGTAGCCAATATGGGGCGATTCCGATAGCAAGAATGCCGCTTATTAATAAAATCGCTGCCGCTTTTTCATTCCAGGCGGCATCTTTAAATGAACCATAGGAGGAGTCTTTTAAAGGTCCCATTACCGTTTGGCCAATTGCGCGCAGAATGTACACGGCCGTTATTACAATACTGGCACAACTGAGGATCGTAAGTGTACGATGCATCCAATTGGTGTTTTGCCAGCTTCCCGTAAAAATTTTCATCTCTGCGACAAAGCCACTCAGTCCCGGAAGTCCCAGAGAACAAAGCCCTGCAAGGATGAAGGCGGTTGTTATAAATGGAGTCACCTTCATCAGTCCTCCCATCTCTGCCACCATTCGGGTGTGTGTACGTTCATAAATCATTCCGATTACAGCAAAGAAAAGGGCGGTCATCAAACCATGACTTACCATTTGCATCACAGCACCACTCATTGCTGCTTTGGTTAACATTCCAATTCCAAGTAATACAAAACCGCAATGGCTTATGGAAGAGTATGCATTCATATACTTTAAATCTTCCTGAAGCATCGTTGCAAATGCACCGTACAGAATGGCAATTGTTGAAAGAATGAGTATGATGTTGGCATATTCTTTCGCGCCATCAGGCAACAGGTAAGTTGCAACTCGTAAGCAGCCGTAACCTCCAAGTTTCATGGAAATTCCTGCTAAAAACATCGATCCGGCAGTAGGAGCCGATGAGTGTCCGTCCGGCACCCAGGTGTGAAATGGAAACAACGCCGAGAAGATGCCAAATCCGGCAAACAATAGCGGGAAGGTCCATTGTTGCAACTCACTTGCGATTTCTAATTGTGAAAGCGCAATGAGATCAAATGACCGGGCTGCTGGCGGAAGTGAAAAATAAAGTCCCGTTAATCCAACAAAGATCAATGCCGATGCGCCAATCAGCAGGATGGCAAGTTTGTTGGCGCTGTAAACATTTTTGCCACTTCCCCAAATGATGATCAGTAAATACTTGGGTATGACTGCAATTTCAAGGAAAAAGAATAAGACGATCAGATTAAGTGAAATGAAGAACCCATATGCGCCTGCACTCAGTAACAGCAGCAGCAGATAAAATTCTTTGGTCATTTTTTGTATGTTCCAGGAAACGAGTATTCCTGCCAGTGCAATGAACGATGTGAGTAAAAGCATCGCAATTGAAATGCCGTCAACTCCGGTATGAAACGAAATGCCGAAAGAAGGAAACCAGTTGTACTGCTCCTGAAACATAAATTGTTGAAGATTGCCGTTGTTTCTTTCACTGCGATAAGCACTATAAAGGAACAATGTAAGGAGTAGCTGCAATACAGATCCGGTAAGCGCAATTCCTTTTATTACAACTTCCTTTTTCAGCGGGAGGAGGAGCGCTGCTGTAAGCAGGGGAAGTAAAAGAAGATATAGTAAATTCATAACGTGTTCTTATTAATGAGACGGCTCATGACTGAAACTTGTTTTTGATCAATTGATTAAAAAAGTGAACAATCCTATGAGTACAATAATTCCGATCAAATACCAGGTTGTATAGCTTTGAAGCTTTCCTGATTGAAACGATTTTATTTTTTCTGCCAAAATTTGCGTGCCGCTTCCTGTTTTACTGAGGAGTCCGTCAACAATGTTACGGTCGAACCATGCAGACGACTTACCGATCAGATTGAAAAAGATTTTCTGCGTTACATACATGTAACATTCATCGATGTAAAATTTATGGTAAGTCGTTTTGTAAAATCCTTTTAGTCTCTCGGACCAATAAGCAGCACGCTGATTTTCCTTCCGGTAAAACAAAAAAGCAATGGATATTCCCGCAAGCGCCAACAGCACCGGCAGAACGGCGAATCCAAGATGCAGCGAAGAGGAAAAAGGAATGCCATCACTGCTCACCAGTTTTCCAAATGGTATGAAACCTGAAACACAGGTGCCTGCTGCCAGTATCAGTAATGGAAGAGTGGTTGTGAGTCCGCCATCACCGGATTTACCGGCTGTATTTGGAAGTGACTTATTCCAGAAAACAGAGAAGTAAAGCCGGAACATATAGAACGCCGTTAACAATGAAGTAAAAAGTCCAATGCCATAAACAAGAGGCTTTTGCTCATAGGCAGCTAAAAGGATTGCTTCTTTGCTGAAAAAGCCTGAAAAAGGCGGTATGCCGGATAGGGCCAGACAGCCGATTAAAAATGTGAGATGTGTTACCGGCAAACTTTTTCGGAGGCCTCCCATGTCTTTGAGTTCATTGCTGTGAACAAAATGTATGATGCTGCCCGCTCCAAGGAACAACATGGCTTTGAAAAGAGCGTGCGTGAAAAGATGAAACAGAGATGCCGAATAGCCTAAGCCGTCTGTACCTCCGAAACCCGAAACGCCCAAAGCGAAAATCATGAATCCGATTTGCGACATGGTGGAATAGGCAAGTACACGCTTAATGTCGGTTTGTGTGCAGGCAATCAGTGCTGCAAATAAGGCAGTAAAGGCTCCCGTATATGCAATGATATCCAAAACTTCAGGGGCTCCCAGTGCATATAAAGGGAACATACGGGCGATCAAAAAGACACCGGCTACAACCATCGTGGCTGCATGTATCAACGCCGAAACCGGTGTGGGACCTTCCATCGCATCCGGTAGCCAGATGTGCAGTGGAAACAACGCGCTCTTGCCGGCACCGCCCATGAAAAGGAGTAAGCAGCCCCATGTAACCGCAGAGATGCCAAGAAAGGAACTGGTTGTAGCCTGCGTCAAGTACGTAGAGTTGGGTTGCGTAAGCCGTTCTATCAGTGTAACAAAATCCAGTGATTCTGCCTGATAAGACAAAGCCAGAATTCCGATCAAAAAACCGAGGTCGGCAAATCGGGTTACAATAAATGCCTTTTTGGCTGCTGCTACAGCTCTGGGTCGTTCAAAATAATATCCAATCAGTAAATAGGATGAAACGCCTACCAATTCCCAGAACATATAAATCTGAAACAGATTAGAAGAGAGAACAAGTCCCAGCATTGAAAATGTAAATAGTCCCAGATAGGCGAAATACATGGCGTAGCGGTCCTCGTGTTTCATGTAGCCCAGGCTATACAAGTGAACCATTAGTGAGACGATACAAACAACGACAATCATCAGGGACGATATAGGGTCCAGTAGAATGCCCATATCAATCGATAATGTGTCAGTAAGTTGCAGCCAGGTCGTATGAAAAGGAATGTGTTTGTGGTAAATGCCATTTTCTTTTCCATAGTTGAAAAAATAATTCCAGGCAGTACTGCAGGCTAGTGCCGTAGAAACAGAAAGCAAGAATGTTGCAATCCATCCGGATTGCTTTTTGAAGATTGTTTTTCCGCCTAAGGCCGTCACTAAAAAACCGATCAGGGGCAAAAGGGGTATGAGTAGAATTGACGCTTGTGGCATAATTAATACTTTAGTTCTTCGGCCGATTCAACATCAACCGATTGATGGTTTCGATACAAATGAATGATGATGGCAATTGCTACAGCCGCTTCGGCAGCGGCAATAGCGATACTGAAAAGCGTAAAAAACAGGCCGTCCAGTTTTCCGGGCCACAGGTATTTGTTGAAAGCAATAAAATTCAGATTGACACTGTTTAAAATCAACTCAATACACATCAGTAAGGTGATCAGGTTCCTGCGTGTTAAAAATCCATATACACCAATGAAGAATAAAGCCGTGCTGATGATTAGAATATGATAGAGTCCCGGCGTTGTCATGGTTGTTCGTTTTTATTGTTAGTGCTTTCAGTTGTTTTCAGGGCAATTACAATACAGCCAACCAGTGCGGCCAACAACAAGATGCTGATTGTTTCAAAAGGCAGCGCCCATCCGTTTTGCTCCAGATCCATGAGTTCGGATCCGATGCGAATAATTTCCGGTTCATCCGAAATGGTTGTTTGAACTTTAAATGGATGCTGCAATAGGTGTACAAGCAGGAGTGTAAATCCCGCCAGGACCGCCAGTGCAGAAATGAGAATTCTGCCGGACTTGTGTTTTTCCATTTTGTCTCCGGCTTGTTGTGTTAGAAAAATTGAGAAAATAATCAACACCACAATGCCTCCAACATAAACAATGATTTGTACTGCAGCAATAAAAGCATAGTTTAACCAGAAATAAATACCGGCGATTCCCATCAATGCAAACAAAAGATAAATAGCGGCCCGAAATAGTTGTCGGGTGCTTACAGCAGCAATGGCACTACTTAAAGTTAGAGCGGCCAGTATATAGAAGATAATGGATGAAGCATTCATGATTCAACGCCCTCCCTGATTTTTGATCCCGGTTGATTCAGGATTTTTGTGAGTTGATTTCGGTCAAAAACACTGTGTTCAAAGGTTGGAGCCATTTGGATGGCATTGGTAGGACAAGCTTCAATACACAGATTGCACAGCGTACAGAGTTCCAGCCGGTAAATAAAGGTGTCGATCGCTTTCTTTTTTTTACCATCCGGTGTAAGATCTTGTCGGGTTATGATTTTTATCGTTCCATTTGGACAAGCCAGTTCGCAGGCGGTACAGCCTGTACAGGCATGTTCGTTGTTGGTATCATGTGGCATCACCACCTCTCCTTTAAACCGATCGGGCAATACCAGCGTGTCTCTGTTATCGGGATATTGCTGCGTTATGATCTCTTTGTGATGCGTAAAATAATAACCGGTCATTTTCATTCCGGTAGCGAGTGATTTGATCGCGTTGAGTATGTTTTGTATGTACGATTTCAGGAACATGATCGTCTTTCTCTTGTGTTTTAATATTAAAAGTGCCAACCCAAAATGGCAATCAGTGTTGCGAGCAGGATGTTGACCATGCTGATGGGCAGCAGGTACTTCCATTCCAGGTTTAAGAGTTGATCAATTCTTAAACGGGGAAAGGTCCATCGAAACCACATGATGACAAATATGAGGAAGAACGTTTTTCCAAAAAACCAGATACTGGAGGGGATGAAGTCCATTGCGTGATTGAACGCATTCCAATGCCCGATATGTAAAGGCATCCATCCGCCAAGAAACAAAGTCGCTCCAATAGCACAGACAACAAATACATTAATGTATTCGGCCAAAAAGAACAAGGCGAATTTCATCCCGGAATATTCAGTATGAAACCCGGCGGTCAGTTCACTTTCTGCTTCTGCCAGATCAAACGGCGCTCTATTGGTTTCGGCAGTTGCCGCAATCATGTAAATGGCAAATGCAATGATTACGGGAATGTGCCCTTTAAACAGCCACCAGCCGGTCTCCTGTGCATAGACAATTTCTGATAAGTTCAAACTGCCGGAAAGAACAACGATTGCCAGGAGGGATAAGCCGGCCGATAATTCATAACTTACAATTTGTGCTCCACTGCGCATGGCACCCAGTAATGAATATTTGTTGTTGCTGGCCCAGCCTGCCATCAAGATGCTGATCACTCCAAATGAGGAAACGGCGGATAGGTACAAGATTCCGATATTCAAATTCCACATTTGAAAATCTTTTGCAAAACCCAATGGGGCCAACAACAGCATAGCACCCATCATGGCGATATAAGGTGCGAGGTTGAAAAGAAACCGATCGGCACCACCCGGTGTCATGCCTTCTTTTACAAGAAGTTTCAAGGTGTCTGCAAGTGATTGGAGCATTCCTTTGGGTCCTACACGATTGGGTCCCAAACGCAATTGAATCCATGCCGAAACTTTCCGTTCCATGATAACCAAAACCAAACCCAGTGCGGCAAACAATCCAATGGCGCTAATGCCAAGGAGAAGCCCTTCCGCAATCTGGGCTAAAATTGGTGGAAGGTTTTGATACAACCATTCGTGTATGTTACCGGCTATTTGAGAAAAACTCCACACTGTTCGTCAATTTTATGTGTTATGTATTTGAAACGGAGTTCAAATACTTAATTTATCGGTCAATGTCTGGTATAACAAGGTCCAGTGTCCCCATCGCAGCCACCAGGTCGCCAATTTTTAAACCCCGGGTCATGTGATCCAAAATCGAAAGATTCGAAAAGCCGGGTGATCGGAATTTGATGCGATAAGGTGTTGTTCCGCCTTCACTTACAATATATACTCCCAGTTCGCCTCGTGCTGTTTCAACTTTTTGATAATATTCGCCCTTCGGTAGTTTTAATACAGCCTTGGTTTTTGCCTGAAAATCTCCTTCGGGAATCTGATCGATCAATTGTTCAATGATTCGGATCGATTGATGCATCTCTTTGATTCGAACCATGTAACGGGCAAAGGCATCTCCGTCTGTTTCCAATACTTCTTCAAAATCCAGCTCGTTGTATAGTTCGTAAGGATAAAGTTTTCGGATATCAGAACGTACACCACTTCCTCTTGCAACAGGTCCCGTACAACCATAAGCTATTGCATCCTCCGCCGAAATCAATCCAATACCTTTCATGCGGTTTTGAAAAATGACATTTCCTGTAATCAACTCATCGTACTCATGAATCTTTTGCTTGTATTGCTGAATGAATGCTTTCACTCGTTTTTGGAAGTTGGGATGCAGATCCATCATGACACCACCGGGAACCATATAATTCATGGTTAAGCGGGCGCCGCAGGTCTCTTCCATAATATCGTTGATGACTTCCCGTTCCCGGAATGCGTGGAAGAACGGAGTAAATGCGCCCAGATCCATGGCCATGGCGCCCCACCATAGTTCATGTGATGCAACACGTGTAAGTTCGTCCATAATCACACGAATCACCTGTGCTCTTCGCGGGATTTCCAGTTGCAGTCCTTGTTCCACACACAGGGCGCAGGCGTGATTGTTGATGTGTGCCGACAAATAATCCATACGACTCGTAACGTATATAAACTGCCGGTAGGTGAGGCTTTCGCACATTTTTTCAATCGAGCGATGGATATATCCAAGATGCGGTTCTACTTTTTTGATGGTTTCGCCATTGAGTGTAATAACCAGATGCAACACACCATGTGTGGCCGGATGTTGCGGGCCAACATTGATGACCAGATCGCCACTATCGGACTGGTTGTTCGGGTCCGTGGTTGAATCGCCGGGGGATGATATGATTTCAGTTTGTCTGTACATGGTTCCGGTTCATTCCTTAGGTTAAGTTTCTTCTTTAGTCTTATAATTTGATCATATTAACAGGATCCTCAAAGTTTTTTCTTAAAGGGTTTTTTCCTTCCCATCCATCTGGAAGGATTAGTAATCGCAGGTCCGGATGTTTGTTGAAACGTACACCAAAGAGTTCATAGACTTCTCGTTCATGAAACTCGGCAGTTCGCCAGATTGCAGAAACAGATTCAATAACAGGATTTGTTGTTTCCAGCTTACATTTCACTACCAGTTCGTGTAAAAAAGTGGTGGAGCGCAGGTGATACACCATGGTAAGATGTGTTTTCCAGTCTATACATGTAAGGCAAAATAAAAAGTCAAACCCCAGGTTTTGGTTGTTTCGCAGTTGTTTTGCCAACTCATACCAATCGAGAGCCTCCACTTCCCATGTTAAAAAAGCGCCGTTTGTGTCGGTTGCGGCGGCCGGCATCAGTTGGTTCAGTTCCAGTTTTAATTCATCATTGGTCATTTCCGGAGGGTTTGATTGGTTCGGTTTGCGGCGATTTGTATTCTTCGCGAATTTGCTCACGGGTAAGACCGCTCTTAATTTTTCCCTGTAAGGTGATTAAGGCATGCAAGAGCGCTTCCGGTCGGGGCGGACACCCGGCAATGTAAACATCTACAGGAATAACATGGTCTGCTCCTTTAACGACTGAATACGTATTGTAAAAAAAAGGTCCGCCACTGATGGCGCAGGCACCCATTGCGATTACATACTTTGGGTCGGCCATTTGATCGTACAGGCGTTTTAAAACAGGCGCCATTTTGTTAACGATGGTGCCCGCAATGATGATAACGTCGGCCTGTCTGGGTGAAGCACGTGCTACCTCAAATCCAAATCGGGAAAAGTCATATTTGGCAGCGGCAACCGACATCATTTCGATACCGCAGCAACTGGTTGCAAACGTTAAGGGCCATAACGAATTAGCTCTCGCCCAGTTGATTAATTCATCCAGTTTACTGAGGACAATCCCTCCGCCCGGAGCATCATGAATTTCGCCGGGGAATTGAGTTGGGTTCGTATGGTTGTTTACGTCCATTTTAACGCCCCTTTTTTATGTGCATACAAGAATCCAAGAAACAGGATCAAAAGGAATACCGTGATTTCTACAAGTGCAATCCAGCCGGACGCCTTTGCTGCAACTGCCCAGGGATAAAGAAAAACCAGTTCAACATCGAAAATGAGAAAAATCAGTGCAAAAAGATAATAGCCCACATTCAAGCGCACCCAGGTTTTCCCTTTTGTTGGAATGCCGCATTCATAAGGTTCCAGTTTTTGTTTATTGACGGTGCTGCGGGTTACCAATTTTGCAATAAGAATGGCAATGGAGGAAAAGACGATGGCTGCAAACAATAAGACAATCAGGGAGGCAGGACCCATGTTTTGTAAATTTGAGCGAATATAGAACCCTAATATACAACGAAACATGATATAAATTATCCCTGTAAATGAGGATGCTTATTAATTTTAAATCCTGCTGTTTTCCCTGAAATGGGGCTTGGGGGCAAGAAGCTGATTGAATATTTGCAGCTAACTTTTTTTGCATCCGTATTTGATTTTGGGCAGACTTTCAGGGGATTAAGGTTCTTTCTGCTTTTGGAAACTTTGGCGAAAGTGGGATGTTTAAAAATTTCAGGGGTTACAAATTGGCAAATCGTTCTTGCCCCCTTACCTTTGCGCCCTGAATTATAACCCCTTTTTAAATACATTTACTATGGCCAATATTGGTAAGGTTAAACAGGTGATCGGTGCCGTTGTGGACGTTCAGTTCAATGGCAAACTCCCCGAAATTTATAGCGCATTGGAATTAAAACGTCAAAATGGTGATGTTTTAGTACTGGAAGTTCAGCAGCATTTGGGCGAAGACAGTGTTCGTACCATTGCAATGGACGGAACGGAAGGTTTGGTTCGCGGTATGGAAGTTGTTGATACGGAACGCAATATCGTGATGCCTGTTGGGGATGCAATCAATGGTCGTTTGTTCAATGTTACCGGTGATCCTATCGACGGTTTGCCTGCTGTAAGCAAAGCAAATGGTCGTCCGATTCACGCAAAACCACCTTTGTTCGAGAACCTGAGTGTTACCAGCGAAGTGTTGTTTACCGGAATCAAAGTAATCGATTTGATTGAGCCGTATGCAAAAGGGGGAAAAATCGGTTTGTTTGGTGGTGCCGGTGTAGGTAAAACGGTATTGATTCAGGAATTGATCAACAATATTGCCAAAGGATACGGAGGGTTGTCGGTGTTTGCCGGTGTAGGTGAGCGTACCCGCGAGGGAAATGATCTGCTGCGTGAAATGATCGAAGCCGGTATCATGAAATACGGCGATAACTTTAAGCACAGCATGGAAGAAGGTGGATGGGATCTGAGTAAAGTGGATCTGGAAGGGTTGAAAGAATCCAAAGCTACCTTCGTATTTGGTCAAATGAATGAGCCCCCCGGTGCCCGTGCACGTGTGGCGTTGAGCGGACTTACCATTGCCGAATATTTCCGTGATGGTGACGGACAAGGAAAAGGAAAAGACATCCTGTTCTTCGTAGATAATATCTTCCGTTTTACACAGGCAGGATCTGAAGTGTCTGCCTTGTTAGGACGTATGCCATCTGCGGTGGGTTATCAGCCAACACTTGCAACTGAAATGGGTCTGATGCAAGAACGGATTACTTCTACAAAAAATGGATCAATCACTTCCGTACAAGCGGTATATGTACCTGCGGATGACTTGACCGATCCGGCTCCTGCAACAACCTTTGCGCACTTGGATGCGACAACCGTATTGGATCGTAAAATTGCCGACTTAGGTATTTATCCTGCGGTGAATCCGTTGGAGTCTACTTCAAGAATTCTTACGCCTGCGATTGTAGGAGAGGCGCATTACAATACAGCCAACAGAGTGAAACTCATTCTTCAACGTTATAAAGAGCT
This sequence comes from Lacibacter sp., assembly GCA_049240625.1. Classification (GTDB taxonomy): domain Bacteria; phylum Bacteroidota; class Bacteroidia; order Chitinophagales; family Chitinophagaceae; genus Lacibacter. The sequence goes on from JBMLSG010000004.1 coordinate 38,498, forward strand.
GCAAGATATCATTGCGATTCTGGGTATGGATGAATTGAGTGAAGAAGATAAACTGACTGTATCCCGCGCCCGTCGTGTGCAACGTTTCCTTTCTCAGCCTTTCCATGTGGCGGAAGCCTTTACCGGTTTGAAAGGAGTGTTCGTGAGCATTGAAGACACTATTCGTGGTTTCAACATGATTATGGACGGCGAAGTGGATGAATATCCGGAAGCGGCATTCAATCTGGTAGGTACGATTGAAGATGCAATCGAGAAAGGAAAGAAATTGATGGCAGCAGCGAAAGGGTAAGTAAGTAGTGAGTAGCGAGTAATTAGTAGGGAGAAATGAATAAGTTTAAAGACCTGCTTGTATGGCAAAAATCGATTGATCTTGCTGAGGAGGTTTACAGACTGACTGCTGATTTCCCGGGTGTAGAAAAGTTCAATTTGGAATCACAGATAAAGCGATCGGTAGTTTCAATTGCATCGAATATTGCGGAGGGTGCCGGAAGAGGTTCAAAAAATGAGTTTAAGCATTTTCTCAGCATTGCACTCGGGTCATCGTATGAACTGGAAACACAACTGATACTTTCAAGCCGTTTGAATTACGGTTCAAAAGCGAACATTGATCTCTTGCTGGTAAAACTGGATGAAATACAAAAAATGTTGGTTGGTTTACATAAGAGCCTGGTATAATTCGATACAGCTAAAGACTAATAACTATAGACTAAAGACTAATAACTATAGACTAGTGACTAAAGACTAACGACTATCTACTAAGTACTAAATACTATTTATGAATCTTGAGATATTAACGCCTTTAGGCAAAGCATACAGCGGAGAAGTAGTAGGCATTCAATTACCCGGTACAACCGGAAGTTTTGAAGTGCTCGATCACCATGCTCCTTTGGTGAGCGCCCTGAAAGCCGGTCGCTTGAAAATCATTGTTGAAAAAAATCGTAACGAATCCTATGATATACAAGGTGGATTCGTTGAAGTTCTGAACAACAATGTAACCGTGCTGGTGGAAGGAAGTAAACCTGTTGAATAATGGGTTCTTTTCGAAATAATTTATCCCGTCTTAAAGACGGGATTTTTTTTGAATACAGGATTGTCAGTCTATTACGAATGATTCCTTGATGTGCGAATTCTTTTAATTCAATTGCGGATCAATGGGATAATGAATCAACTGCTCATAAGCACCGCCCATTTCCTTGAGTGCGTCTTTCCATAAAGAGTCGCAATCGGATCCAAAAACGAGTTTTTGATTGCCTGGAACCGTCAGCCAGCTTTTTTGTTCGATTTCCTCTTGTAATTGTCCGGCCGACCATCCACTGTATCCAAGATAAAAACGAATGTTATCCGTATCCAATGTTCCTGAAATTAAGCCGTCTATAACGATCCGAAAATCACCGCCCCAATAGATATCCCCCGGTAAGAGTTCTCCGCCCGGAATAGCTTCCGGAAGACGATGTAAAAAGTGCAACGTATCCAGCTGAACCGGACCTCCGTAAAAGACCGGAAGCGCAATGTCTTTCAAATCATGAATAAAGAAATCAAGTGTCTGTTCCAATTTTCGGTTCAATACCAGTCCAAAACTACTTTGTTCATTGTGTTCGCAGAGTAAAACGACCGAACGCATGAAATTGGGATCTTTCAGGAAGGGGTCTGAAATCAGTAATATGCCGTTGCCCGGTTCAATCATGAGTTTAAATTACGGCAGATTTCAATTTCATGCATCATTGGTTGTCAAAAATTGTTTGTTAAAAAAAACGCCTCTTTTCAACATTATCAAGATAAATCAATCGTGGCAGGTATTTTTGCAAAGATGAAAAAAGTATTTCCTGTCATTTTGATTCTGATCACCCTGTCGTTGATGGGAATCATTTACATTCAGGTTTCATGGATCCGTACACTTGCCTTATTTCGGGAAGAGCAACTGGAAGAAAAACTCTCGTTGATCATTCAAAAAGTAGGGGATGATTTGGTACAACAACGCAATCTGACTTATAATGTTCCGGGGAAAATAAAAAACATGCCGTTTCCCGGAGATAATTATGACATCTACCGTCAATTTTCGGTTACTAATCGCTTTACGGTTTTCGAGATCCGTGAAAAGCTGTTGCATGAGTTTCAGAAACAAAATTTAAAAGACACCCACTTTGAATTTGCAGTTGCAAGCGATAATATTTTTGGTCATTACGAATTGAAATCACCGCAGTTTCTTGAATTTGCCAAAGACACGTTGCATAATTTGAAACTATGGTATCCACTGGTGGCGGAGAGTGGATCTTTACTCGAAAGTCTGGCTCCGGAAGAAGTTTTGGTACTGGTGGTGCCCGATGTCAAATCCTACGTCTTTCAATCTTTAGGATGGATGATTACAGGGGCATTGCTGTTTACACTCATCATCATCACGGCCTTTTACCTGACGATCCGGACGCTGCTGCGTCAGAAGAAGCTTTCTGAAATGAAAAATGATTTCATCAACAACATGACGCATGAACTTAAAACACCGTTGGCTACGATTTCGCTGGCTGTTGATGCGTTAAAAACGGAGAAAGTGTTAAAAGATAAATCGAAGTTGGATTATTTCGCCGGCATGATAAAAGATGAAAACAAGCGCATGAACAAACATGTGGAAACGATTTTACAGGCAGCGCAAATGGAACGTCAGGAAGTACAATTAAATCTCAAGCCCATACATGTTCATGAGGTAATTGAGCATTTGGTAGAAAATCTTCAACTGCAATTGCAGCCACGCAACGGACAGGTATTGCTGCAATTGAATGCACAACTGGATTTGATTGACGCAGATGAGGTTCATTTTACAAATTTGATCAGCAACCTGCTCGACAATGCCGTAAAGTATTCTAAAGAAGATTCTTTGTATATCAGCATCACTACAAAAAATGTGGGCAAGAGTATTCGAATCCTGGTTGAAGATCACGGAATTGGGATGAGTAAAGAAACATTGGGACGGGTTTTTGAAAAATTCTACAGGGCCCATACAGGTAATGTTCACAACGTAAAGGGGTTTGGTCTTGGCTTGAGTTATGTCAAAACGATGACCGAAGCGCATGGGGGAAAAGTAAAAGCTGATAGCGTTTTGGGGAAGGGGAGCACCTTTACCGTGGACCTGCCTCTCAAGAACTAGGCACAAACTGTATAATTAAGGTTATTTAAGGGGTCGGATTTCGGCCCCTTTTTTAGTGCCTAAAAGTGGAATTCACATTCTTTTTGGGCTTATCCACATCTAATTCACCGCTATTCACATGCGTTTTCGGATTAAAGGTCAAAAAATGGCCTCAAATCCTTTACAGCAAAGGGTTTGAGGCTTGTGGAAAAATTAAGGGTTCCTGATTTAGGTGACAAAGTGGGAAAATGTGTTAATTTGTGTAAGAATATGGAAATAAAACCATGTTTTGAGATAAATGATTGGTTTTCTAGGAGAATATGAAGTAACAATTGACGCTAAGGGGCGTTTCCTGCTCCCGGCCGGCTTTAAAAAGCAGGTTCCGGAAGAGTGGGGAGGCCAGTACGTCATCAGCAGGGGTATTGAAACCTGCCTTACTTTATATCCTATGAAAAATTGGGAACCCATTTTTTCTGAAATCAGTCAACTCAATGATTTTGACCCTAAAGTAAGACAATTCCAACGGTATTTTTTAAACGGTGCAACTACAATTGAGCTGGATTCGGCCGGTCGTCTTTTGATTCCCCAGAATTTAAAAGATTATGCAGGTTTAGAAAAAGATGTGGTTTTGGTTGCTGCCGTAAAAAAAATCGAAATCTGGGATAAGCGTAAGTATCAGCAGTTCTTTGAAAGTTTTTCACCCGATGCTTTTAGTCAGCTCGCAGGAGAGGTTATGGCAAAAAAAGAGCAATAGTCGGACGTGATGGAAGCAAAAAAGCAAATAAGCGGTCATGATGAGCAACAGGGTAACCCCAAGAGCGATTATCATGTTCCTGTGTTGTTGCAGGAAGCGATTGATGCTTTGAAGATTCAGCCTTCCGGTATTTATGTGGACTGCACATTTGGAGGCGGCGGACACAGCAAGGCCATTCTTGAAAGATTAGGGCCTGCCGGAAAATTGGTGGCGTTTGATCAGGATCCCGATGCGCGGAAAAATCTTCCTGATGATCCCCGTGTGCTGTTTGTTCCGCACAACTTCAGGCACTTGAGCCGTTTTTTAAAATTGCATCAAATCGGTCAGGTGGATGGCGTTTTAGCTGATCTGGGAGTTTCCAGTCATCAGTTTGACGAACCGGAGCGCGGTTTTTCCACACGCTTTGAGGGTCCATTGGATATGCGAATGGATCCGGCTCAGCAATTAACTGCATCGTTTGTGCTTCAAACCTATTCCGAAAGCAAGCTGCATAAGATGTTTGAGTTGTATGGGGAGGTTACCAATGCCAAAACATTGGCCGCTACTATTGTGGCGCAACGTCATCAATGTACATTTCAAACCATCCAGCAATTGAAGCAAGCGTTGCAGGGAATAGTCAAAGGCAATCCTCATAAGTATTATGCACAGGTGTTTCAGGCTTTGCGGATAGAGGTCAATGACGAGTTGAATGTTTTAAAAGAATTACTGGAGCAATTGCCCGGAGTTCTGAAAAAAGGAGGACGTGCTGCTCTTATATCCTTTCATTCGCTGGAAGATCGATTGGTGAAAAATTTTTTTAAGCAAGGAAGTTTTCAAGAAGAAGTATACAATCCATATACAACGGGTAAACCCGAAAATCTGTTCCGAATCCTAACGAAAAAACCGATAGAGCCCGGCCCTGATGAACTGAAAAAAAATCCAAGATCCAGAAGTGCACGCTTGCGTGTGGCTGAGAAAATTTGACCCTGTAAAAGCACGACCGAAACAACAACACAGTACTTACAAACTAGCCCGATGACTCTTAAAGAGCCGAAATTTGAATTCAGAAAATGGTTCAATTATCAGTGGATCGTCAAAAACGTTCCGTTCTTTCTTTTTCTCGCTCTATTGGCTGTACTGTACATCGCCAATGGTCATTATGCCGACAATACCATCCGGAATATCAATAAAACAACCAAGTTGTTGAAAGAGCAACAATATGAGTTCAAAACACTGAACGGCAAATTGATGTTCCAAAACAGACTGACCGAAGTTTCACGCGTGGTGGAATCAATCGGCTTACGTGAAAACATTCAGCAACCAATATTATTGACGGATAGTGCAATAGCGACAAATTAATGGAAGTTAAAAAGGACATATTGTGGCGTGTTTACCTCGGATTTCTGGGGTTGATCGGTTTTGGAATCCTTGTCCTGGGAAAGGCGTTCTACACTCAAAAATTTGAAGGAGGTTATTGGAAAAGTATGGGTGATAGTTTGCATACCAAAATCATTGATTTGGATGCGGAGCGCGGTACAATTTATAGTGAAGATGGAAGCATGTTGAGTACATCAATCCCTCAGTTTGATATCTATATCGACTTTGGTGCAGAGGGTTTGCGTCAAAAAGATGGCGAACGTTTCTTTACGCACATTGATTCTTTATCGCTTTCATTAGCTCAATTGTTTCAAGATAAAACAGAGGCCACGTACAAGCAGGAATTGGTTCAGGCTTACAAAGACAAAGACCGTTATTATTTATTGCGTAAAAAGGTTTCATTTGAACAATACAAATTGTTGCGTGATTTTCCTCTGATTCGTTTGGGCAGAAATAAAAGCGGTTTTATTGCAGAGGTAAGGACCAAGCGCTTGAATCCGTTCGGTGAACTGGGATTTCGAACCATCGGACTTTATCGTGAGCATTCCAAACTGGTTGGTTTAGAGCGCTCTTTCGATAGTGTGCTGCGCGGAACTTCCGGCAAGCGACTGGTTCGTTTTGTGGCAGGAGGGGTTATGATGCCGGTGGAGGGATTTGAAGTTGAACCGGAAAATGGACAGGATGTTTATACAACCATTGATGTAAATATTCAGGATATAGCAGAACGTGCTTTGATGCGTAAAATGCAGGCCAACCAGGCTTTGGAGGGTACTTGTATCGTAATGGAAGTGGCAACAGGCAAAATCAAAGCTATGGCTAATTTAGGCCTCATGCCGGATGGCACTTATTTTGAATCTGATAATTATGCATTGCGTACCTCTGAGCCCGGCTCTACCATTAAACTGATTACACTCTTTGCAGGGTTAGAAGATAAATTGATAACAATTCAAGACAGCGTTGAGATCAATGGCGGCAGATGGACCAATGGCGGAAGAACAATCCGTGATGATCACCATGGCCCACATAGTGTTTCGTACAGAACCGCGTTTACGCAAAGTTCCAACGTTGCCATGAGTAAGCTGGCTTATAATTATTACATCAACGATCCTAAGAAGTATTATAATCATCTTAAAAACTTACACCTCACGGCTAAAACAGGAATCGAGCTTAACGAAGAATTTAAACCTCTGGTTAAAAATCCACACACAGCAACTTATTGGCATCCGCAAACGTTGGCTTCCTGGGGTTTTGGATATGAGATCATGTTGTCGCCTTTACAAATATTAATGGTATACAACGCTGTTGCCAATAACGGGAAAATGATGAAGCCTTATCTGGTAAATGAAATCAGAAGTTATGGTACGCTGGTTAAAAAGAACCAACCTGTGGTATTAAACAACAGCATCGGAAGTAAGGAAACGATCGCACAATTACAGGAGTGTCTTGCCGCTGTATGCACAGAAGGGACCGGTAAAAATGCATTTGCTACTGCACTCTATAAGGCGGCCGGAAAAACGGGAACGGCGAAAGTAAACGACGGTCGGTTTAAATACAAAGACGGGGTTTATCAGTCGGCGTTCGTAGGGTATTTTCCCGCAGATCATCCAAAATACTCGATCATTGTTGTTGTGAAAAACAAACCGCACGCTTCCAATTATTATGGCGGTTTAGTTGCTGCGCCCGTGTTCCGTGAAATTGCAGATCACCTGTACAAGTATGGTATGGAGGAGCAAACTCCTTTTGTTGTGCCAACGCTGCCGGATTCAATGCTATACACATTTGGAGGACTAAAAACAGATATACGAAACATTACAAATCAGTTTCAGTATCCCTACAGTGATTCCATTGCCGGCAACTGGAGAAAGGTCGAGATGCAGAAGAATACAATACGTCCGGGAGCTTATAGTTACGTACGTTCAACGGTTCCTGATTTGCGCGGTATGGGTTTGAAGGATGCCGTTTACATAGCTGAAACAGCAGGCTTGAAGGTGCAGGTCAACGGAAAAGGAAAAGTTGTAAGTCAATCAGTCGCTGCCGGATCGCAAATGGTGCCGGGTCAACCAATCATTCTTGAATTGAATTAATGCGTTTGTTAAAAGACATATTATACAAGGTTTCAATTCGCAGCGTTCAGGGAACGACGGATCTTTCTGTATTGGACATACAGATCGACTCCCGTCTTGTGACGCCCGGATGTTGCTTTGTTGCTGTTAAAGGTGTTGGTGCCGATGGTCATCAATTTATTGATGCGGCTATTACTTCCGGAGCAACTTCTGTACTATGTGAACGAATTCCCGATACTACACATGCATCTGTTACGTATGTGGAAGTTGAAAACAGTGCCATCGCTGCCGGAGAAATCGCTGCAAATTATTTCGGTCTTGTTTCAGCTACAATGAAAGTGGTGGGTGTAACCGGTACAAACGGGAAAACTACCATTGCTACGTTATTGTTCAAATTGTTTTCGTCTTTGGGGTATAAATGCGGACTTATATCTACCGTTCAGAATCAAATTGGTGAACGAGTTATTCCCGCCACACATACAACACCCGATGTAATTCGTTTGCATCGCTTGCTGAAAGATATGCGCGACGAAGGCTGTACACATGTATTCATGGAGTGCAGTAGTCATGCCATTCACCAGCACCGAATTGCAGGGATTTCGTTTGCAGTTGGAGTATTCAGTAATATTTCGCATGATCATCTGGATTATCACAAAACCTTTGATGAGTATATAAGAGTCAAGAAAGCGTTTTTTGATGGCTTACAAGCCGATGCCTTTGCAATCAGTAACCTGGATGATAAGCGTGGTGAAGTCATGCTGCAGAATACGAAGGCCAAAAAGCGTTTTTACAGTCTGAGAAATATAGCCGACTATAAAGGGAAAATTCTTGATAACAGTTTGGCCGGTTTGCACATGACCATCAATAACGAGGATGTACATTTTCGTTTAATTGGTGAGTTCAATGCCTACAACTTGTTGGCTGTTTATGCTGCAGCCGTCTCACTCGGCGAAGAGCGTCAAAGTGTTCTTCAAATTCTTAGTGGGCTTACCGGTGCTGAAGGTCGTTTTGATTCAATGTGTTCTTCAAAAGATCAAGTTTTGGGAATTGTAGATTATGCTCATACACCTGATGCACTCGAAAATGTTCTTTCAACGATTTTGAAATTAAGACGGGGGTACGAACAGGTAATCACGGTTGTGGGCTGTGGGGGCGACAGAGATAAAACCAAGCGTCCTGTTATGGGTGAAGTAGCCTGTGCTTTGAGCGACAAAGTGATTTTTACCAGTGACAATCCAAGAAGTGAAGATCCGCTTACCATTTTATCCGAAATGGAACAAGGTTTGAATTCGGCTGCAAGAAGAAAAGTGATTTCAATTCTGGATCGAAAAGAAGCAATTAAAACGGCCGTTACACTGGCCAAAAAAGATGATATCATTCTGGTTGCCGGGAAGGGACATGAAAAATATCAGGAGATAAAAGGTGTGCGATATGATTTTGATGACAAACTGGTTTTAAAAGAAATGTTTGACTGGTTGGAACGATAAGAGGAAGATGCTCTGCATCATGTAAGCAGTAGATTGTAAAAATGTAAATAGATACACATGTTGAAGAACTTGTTTGATTGGTTAAATGGAATCGGAATTAAGTTTCCGGGCGACAATCTGTTTCAGTTTATCACGAGTCGTGTTATGTTGGCATTTTTACTCTCGTTATTGATATCAGCGGTGTTCGGAAAAAAGCTTATTCAATTTCTGCAAAAGAAGCAGGTTGGTGAAACGGTCAGAGATCTTGGTCTTGCCGGTGAGCAACAAAAGAAAGGGACCCCAACAATGGGTGGAATCATTATTATAATGGCCATTGTTATTCCAACGCTTTTACTTGCCGATGTAAGCAAAGTGTATATTCTGTTGATGTTGTTTGCAACGATCTGGCTGGGTTTTATTGGATTTGTTGATGATTATTTAAAATTAAGAGCAAAGCGAATCGCACAACAAAAAGGAATCGCTTATAAAAAAGGGGATAATGATGGACTGGCAGGATGGTTTAAAGTATTGGGGCAGGTTGTTCTGGGTATTGCGGTAGCAACCACTTTGTTGTTCAACGATACCATCAGTGTCTACCGTGAATTTACAGGTAAAGAAATTCCTTCTGACGCAGTTGTCAAAAAAGTTACTTTGGACGGCAAAGAAAAAGTAATGGTTAAGGCCGATGAGCCTATTACAACGATCCCGTTTGTTAAAAGTCACGAGTTTAACTATTCCAAACTGCTTCCTGTTGCATTACGTGGACTTACCTGGTTGCTGTATATGATGATTGTAATATTTATTGTAACAGCTGTATCAAATGGCGCGAATATAACCGATGGTATTGATGGATTGGCAACCGGTGTTTCTGCATTAATTGGAATCTGTCTTGGCATTTTTGCGTATGCCAGCGGCAACATCAGGGTTGCCGAGTATTTGAACATCATGTACATCCCTAATCTTGGAGAGCTCTCGATTTATATTGGTGCGCTGGTAGGAGCCTGTATTGGATTTCTTTGGTACAATACCTATCCTGCTCAGGTTTTCATGGGCGATACCGGAAGTTTAATGCTGGGTGGTGTTATTGCTTCCCTTGCAATTATTGTTCGAAAGGAGTTGTTGATTCCCATTTTTTGCGGTGTGTTTTTGGTTGAGAATCTCAGTGTCATGTTACAGGTAGGATATTTCAAATATACCAAACGCAAATTTGGTGAGGGGAAGCGCATCTTTTTGATGAGTCCCTTGCATCATCATTATCAAAAGCTGAATTATCATGAAAGTAAAATCGTGACACGTTTCTGGATTGTAACAATTTTATGTGTTGTGTTTTCAATTGTTACGCTCAAGATTCGTTAAAAATATTCTTGAAAAACCAGAGGGTTTTCAAACCAGATCCAATCCTTGAAAAACAAAATGTGATTTTGCCTGTGTGGCACCCTTACTAACCCATACTTGTGAAGAACCGTTTTTTTTAGCTATCGGCGATTAAGACGGCGAAAAACCAAACCAAAAATGCCCCGGATTTCCGGTACCGTGGGTAGAACTTAAATCCGGATTGGATCAATATGAAACACAAATGTTACATACTCGGCGCAGGTGAAAGTGGAACCGGCGCTGCCATACTTGCTAAAAAGCAGGGGTATGAAGTATTTGTGAGTGATGGCGGTCCCATCAAAGCAATTTACAAGGAAGAGTTGCTGGAACACGGTATCGAGTTCGAAGAAAGCAAGCACAGCGAAGAACGTATTCTGGAAGCGGATGAGATCATGAAAAGTCCGGGTATTCCCGAGAAGAGTGATTTAATGAAAAAGATTCGCCGCAAAGGAATTCCCGTGATTAGTGAAATTGAATTGGCCTGGCGTTTTAAAGGCGACAGTAAAATTGTTGGCATAACGGGAAGTAACGGAAAAACAACGACGACTTCGCTGACATATCACATCTGTCATCATGCCGGACTCGACTGTGCGCTGGTTGGTAATATTGGTGTAAGTATCGCCCGTCAGGTTGCGCTTGATCCGAAAAAAATATACATCGCTGAGATCAGTAGTTTTCAACTCGATGACATTAAAGATTTTCGCGCCGATGTGGCTCTTCTGCTCAATATAACGGAAGACCATCTTGATCGATACGAGTATAAATTCGAAAATTATATAAAGGCAAAGTTTAAAATTCTCAATAATCAATCCGGGAACGACTTTTTTATTTATTGTCCCGATGATCCTGTTACAGCTCAGTATTTAACGAAACTTACTATACACTCAACCCCATTACCATTCACCATGAAGCAGCAACCACAAAAAGGAGCATTTATTAAAGACGGCACCATGACAATAGCCTTGAACGACGATAAACTTACCATGAGTGTTGATGATTTTAAAATTAAAGGGAAGCACAACCAATACAATACTATGGCAGCAGGTATCGCAGCAGCAACACTTGGTATCCGTAAGGAAAAAATCAGAGAAGCAATTACCACTTTTGAGAGTCTGGAGCATCGTATGGAACTGGTTGCAATGGTGAAGGGGGTAGAATACATCAATGATAGCAAGGCAACAAACATCAATTCGACCTGGTTTGCTTTGGAAAGCATGACGAAACCTACGGTGTTAATTCTGGGAGGTGTAGATAAAGGGAATGACTACGAAGTATTGAAAGAGCTGGTAGCAGAAAAAGTAAAGGCAATTGTTTGTCTGGGTCTTGAAAATCAAAAAATCCATGATGCGTTTCGTGGTGTTGTGCCGTTTATCGTTGACGCAAACAATGCATCAGAGGCAGTTCATGCGGCATACAGGTGCGCAGAAAAAGGTGATGCTGTACTGTTGAGTCCGGCCTGTGCAAGCTTTGATTTGTTCAAAAATTATGAGGATCGCGGAAACCAATTTAAAATGGCCGTTCGGGAGTTGTAAAAAATAAGATCAGCTTTTCATGAGTAATATTGCCAACATATCATCACGTTTTTCTGCAGAAGGTTTGAAAGATAAAACCCGTGGCGACAAAGTTATTTGGGCGCTTGTGATTGTTTTGTCTCTGGTAAGTCTTCTTGTAGTGTACAGTGCAACCAACTCGTTGGCGTATAAATTGTATAAGGGAAATACATTCGTGTATTTGTTCAAGCAAATTGCATTTATTACACTGGGGATCTTTATCATCTATTTTGCACATCGGATCAACTATACATTTTACTCCAGGTTTGCCAAGATTTTGTTTTTGCTCTCCATACCTCTTCTGATTTATACACTCAAATTCGGCACAAATTTAAACGAGGCCAATCGTTGGATCAAGTTGCCGGTTATCAATCTCACATTTCAAACATCGGATCTTGCGAAACTGGGATTGTTTATGTTTCTCTCCCGTTTGTTGTCAAAAAAACAGGATGTGATTAAGGAATTTAAAAAGGGTTTTATTCCCATGATGATTCCCGTTATTGTAATCTGTGCGCTCATTGCTCCTGCAAATCTCTCTACGGCCTTACTAACCGGCGCAACCAGTATGTTGCTGTTGTTTATTGGAAGAGTCAGTACGCGACATATTTTATTGGTAGCAGCAACAGCTGTTATTCCGCTTATCTTTTTGATCGTTATGGCAAAAACCTATTACGATAAACAGGAAGGTAAAATGAAAGAGTTGCCTGCGGTTTTGTCGGTTGGTCGTGTTCCTACATGGATCAAGCGTGTGCAGGATTTTATGTATGCAAAAAATGACGAGTCGCCCTATCAAGTTCAACAAGCAAAAATTGCAGTAGCGAAGGGTGGTATTTTAGGTCTGGGTCCCGGAAACAGCCAGCAACGAAATTTTCTGCCTCATCCTTATTCTGATTTTATCTATGCTATTATCATTGAAGAATATGGTCTGTTGGGTGCGGCATTCATCATATTTATTTATCTGGTGTTTCTTTACCGCAGCATTTTATTGTTTCGAAAATGTCCCTATGCATTTGGGGCGTTTCTTGCCTTGGCATTAAGCTTTACACTGGTGATACAGGCAATGACTAATATGGCTGTGAATGTGGGTCTTTTCCCGGTAACAGGTGTAACACTTCCGCTAGTAAGTATGGGCGGTAGTAGTTTTCTGTTTACATGTTTTTCAATTGGTATTATACTCAGTGTTGCCCGAAATGTAGAAGAATTAGAAGGTGGTCCTAAACCTGTAAATGAAGAATTGGCATGAGTTACAGATACATCATAGCAGGTGGTGGAACAGGAGGACATATCTTCCCTGCCATTGCTATTGCCAATGCATTAACACTTCAGGATCCCGGATGTGCGATTTTGTTTGTTGGGGCAAAAGGGAAAATGGAAATGGAAAAAGTGCCTTCAGCAGGTTATGCTATTGAGGGATTAGATATTGCAGGGTTTAACAGGAGCTCTTTGTTTAAGAATGTTACACTTCCGTTCAAATTGGTCAAAAGTTTTTTTCAGGTTCGGAAAATTATAAGTGCGTTTAAGCCGGATGCAGTTATTGGAGTTGGTGGTTATTCCAGTTTTCCCGTTCTACGAGTGGCTCAGGCGAAAGGAATTCCAACTTTTATCCACGAGGCCAATTCTTTTGCCGGAAAATCCAATCAACTGCTTTCGAAAAAGGCAAGCATTGTCTTTACCGCAATCGATGGAATGGAGAACTATTTTCCAAAAGACCGAATTGTGATTTCCGGAAATCCTGTTCGGAAGTCAATTGTTGAAGCACGTGTGACGCGTGAAGAAGGTATACGTTTTTTTGGTTTGAATCCGGATTGTACAACGGTATTGGTTGTTGGAGGTAGTTTGGGTGCACAGCGTGTGAATCAAGCCATTCAAAATGGTTTGGCTGAGTTGGAACGAAACGGAATCCAGTTGATCTGGCAAACCGGAAGGCCTTTTGCTGATCAGGCAAAAAAACAGGCGCAGGGGAAACGCAATGTATGGACCGGAGATTTCATTGCACAGATGGAATATGCTTATGCAGCTGCAGATCTGGTTGTTTCAAGAGCAGGAGCTATGGCGATTGCAGAATTGTGTGTAACAGGTAAGCCAACGCTGTTTGTTCCTTATCCTTATGCGGCCGAAGATCATCAAACCGTGAATGCTATGCGGTTGGTTGAGAAACATGCCGGTTTGATTGTTAAGGATGAAGAGGTTGAGGCAAAGCTCATTCCTGCAATTTTGGATTTGGCGATGAACCGGGAGCAACAGGCAGTATTACAGGGAAACATTTTGAAACTGGCCATCAAAAATGCGGATGTGATTGTTGCCCAAAAAATTATGGAACAGTTAAAAGGAATTAAATAAAGGTGTTTAAGTAGAATTTGAAATGATGATTACGCTTAACGATATCAAGGCTGTTTATTTTATTGGAATTGGTGGTATAGGCATGAGTGCACTTGCCCGTTTTTTCAATGAAAAGGGTGTTCGTGTGAGTGGATACGATAAAACTCAAACGGCTCTAACGATGCAGTTGGAGCAGGAAGGACTTTCAATTGATTACGTGGATGATGTTACACATGTGCCCAAAGATGTTCAATTGGTTGTTTATACACCGGCCATTCCCAAAGACCACAAAGGCTATCAATATTATTTATCGAATGGTTTTCGTGTTGTAAAACGGAGTGATGTGCTGCAAATTATAACACAGGATACATTCAATATTTGTGTTTCCGGAACGCACGGAAAAACAACTATCAGTTCCATGGTTGGATATCTTTTACGTCACAGTGGTTTTGGGTGCAATGCTTTTTTAGGTGGTATTTCTGTTAACTATAATCGTAATTTTTGGGCGCAGGAGCAGTCTTCAACACATAAAGATCAGGTATGTGTAGTCGAAGCAGATGAATATGATCGTTCGTTTCACAAGTTGAGTCCGGATATAGCTGTACTTTCTTCAATGGACCCGGACCACCTCGATATTTATGGAACTCCCGAGGCAATGGAAGATGCATTTATTGAGTTTACGGGAAAAATTAAATCCGGTGGCTGGCTGATACATAAATACGGACTTTCCCGTTCCGGTGAATTAAAGGGAACGCATCGGTTAACATACAGCCTGAGTAATGCCTCATCGAATTTTTACACCGAGAACTTAAGGGTTGAAAGCGGTACTTATTTTTTTGATGTTCAATTTCAATCCGGAACTGATAATTGGAGATTGAGTGATGTTCACTTGCAGGTTGGAGGATTGCACAATGTAGAAAATGCAGTTGCTGCAATTGCTGTAGCCCGAATTTTAAAAATTGATGATGAAAAGATCAAAGCCGCGTTGAAAGATTTTAAAGGTGTGAAACGCAGATTTGAGTATGTAATCAATCCGGCACCGAATTCAGTTACGCTTATAGATGATTATGCTCATCATCCTGCCGAATTGAAAGCGCTTATTTCAGGAGCAAGGAGTTTGTTTGGAAAGCAAAAGTTGATACTGGCCTTTCAGCCGCACCTTTTTTCACGTACCAAAGATCTGGCTGATGCTTTTGCTGAAAGTCTTGATGCTGCAGATGAAGTGTTGTTGTTACCAATTTATCCTGCAAGAGAACTTCCGATGGAAGGTGTTACGAGCGAATTGATTTTTAATAAAATGAACTTAAAACAGAAGCAGTTGGTTACGCGTGAGACATTGCTGCATTATGCCGCAACGCTTCAGAGAAACGAACCCAAGCCATTTGTTTTTATCACAGCGGGTGCCGGTGACATCGATTCACTGTTGTCGCAATTAAAAGAAAAATTAACTGGAGCATGAAAGGCGAAACAAAAATATGGAAGCGGGTGCTGTTCATGACAGTCTGGTCTCTGGTAGCTTCGGGCGTACTTGTTTTGCTGATAGCAGCTGTCAGAAAGCAATCCGAACAGCTGTGTAAGGATGTCGTAATTACAATTAAAGGTGTTGATGGCGTTGAGTATGTCAGTAAAAAACAAATTCTGTCAAAAATATCCGGTGGCAAACCGGAGTCTTTGATTGGTTCCAGAGTTCGGTCGTTTCAATTGAATAAAATCGAAGAACAACTGGAACAACATTTATGGATCAGAAAAGCAGAATTGTTCTTTGATAATAAGGAAGTCTTACATGTCGAAATTACCGAGCGACAACCCGTAGCTCGTGTGTTTAGCATAAACGGGGAGTCGTTTTATGTAGATGAGATGGGGGAGATCTTGCCGATCAATACCGATCAGGTTGCTCGTGTACCGGTATTTACTTCATTCCCTTTACTCTCGATGCCGTTTCACGAAAAAGACAGTTTGCTGTTGCTGGATATACGAGAAATGGGTCGCTACCTGATGAAACATGATTTTTGGATGGCACAAATTGAACAAGTCAATATTTCAAATTATGAAATGGAACTGATTCCGAAATTAGGTCGGCATACGATTTTATTTGGGAATGGTGCCATGTTGGAACAAAAATTCAATCGTTTGCTTTTGTTTTATAAGAAAGTAATGACAAAGACCGGTTGGGGCTATTACAATTTGTTGGATGTGCGTTACAGCAAGCAATTGGTTGCAGCGAAAAATGACAGTACTACATTATTGGAAAGCTATGTTTTGCCTAAGGATACCATCAAAATAAATCCTGCCATCAATTTGAATCATTTGCCACAAGATTCAGGATGGAAGAAACCTATTACCGACGATACAGTAGCATCTGTGCTTACCTCTGAACCAGTAAATGTTCGTCCAAAAGGGGGTGTTGCCACAGTAAAAACCAAAACTGCAGCAAGCGTTCCCGGAAGCAAGGTGAACAATCCCAACCCTTCCAAAACAAGTTCAGGTGCTACTGGTAAGTCGGTTCAATCTTCAAGCAACGATGAAGATCGCGTGTTAAGGGAGGCAAGACAAAGTAATGAGCAGAAAAAACAGAGTACAAAGCCTAAAGCTGTCATGCAAAAAAACAATCAACCATAATCAGAAAATTATTACACAACAAACAACATAAAGCTATGATCACAGAAACAATGAACAACAAAACGGAGGTAGAAATTCCCGTCAGCGAGCCTCAAGTTTCCAAGAACTCAAATCCAATCATTGTGGGCTTGGATATTGGAACGACCAAAATTGCTGCCATTGCCGGAAGAAAAAATGAGTTTGGAAAACTCGAAATTCTCGGATTCGGACGTGCCAATTCAAGTGGTGTGCAACATGGAATGGTGTTAAATATCGACCAAACCATTAAAGCGATTGAGCAGGCGCTTCAAAATTGTTATGCCAGCAATCCGAATCTTGAAATCAATGAGGTTTACGTTGGCATTGCAGGGCATCATATCAAATCATTGCAAACACGCGGCGACATCGTTCGTCAAAACAATGAGGATGAAATTTCTCAACGTGAAATCGATCAGTTAATTGGAGATCAGTTTAAAACATACATTCCGGCAGGTGATCAAATCATTGATGTGATTCCACAGGAGTTCACGGTTGATAATTTTCATAATATTCCAAATCCCATTGGTTATAGTGGAGTTAAGGTAGGGGCCAACTTCCACATCATTACCGGTGACAAAAATGCGATTCGCAACATCAACAGAAGTGTTGAGAAAAGCAAACTGAAGGTTAAAGACCTTGTGTTGCAACCCTTGGCTTCTGCTGCAGCCGTCATGTGTGAGCATGATCTGGAAGCAGGCGTAGCCATTGTGGATATTGGCGGTGGTACAACCGATCTGGCTGTGTTTTACGAAGGGATTTTAAAGCATACGGCTGTAATACCATTTGGAGGTGAAAATATTACCAATGACATTAAAATGGGGTTGGGTGTATTAAGAACTCAGGCAGAGCAAATGAAAGTGCAATTTGGAAGCGCATTGTCTGATGAAGCTAAGTCTAATGCATTCATTACGATACCGGGTATACGTGGTATGCAGCCCAAAGAGATCAGTGTAAAAAATCTTGCTAACATCATCCAGGCTCGTATGAGTGAGATTATGGATTTCGTGAGCTATCATCTGAAACAGGTTGGACTCGACAACCGGATGCTCAATGGTGGTATTATTCTAACAGGTGGCGGATCGCAGTTGAAACATTTGATTCAATTGACCGAATATGTTACAGGCCTCAACGCACGCATTGGATTCCCGAATGAACATTTGTCGTCAGGTCATATTGATGAATTAGCCAAACCCATGTATTCAACGTGTATCGGTTTGATCTTGAAGGGTTACAATGTTTATGAGAACTCTCAAAATAAATTCAGGACCGTCGAAATTCCAGAGCCAATTGTGTCTCCAGAACCGGTGTTTGGAATTGATGATGAAGAACCGAAATTCATTCCGGTAAAAACGAACAGCAGGAAAAATCTGAAAGGCTTCTTGGATAGTTTTAAAACCGGATTGATTGATTTGTTTAAAGAAGAAGAAGATCGAAAATTTAATTGATTGAACTCTAGATGTTCATTCCAAAGATCAAACTAACTATCTCATTAATTTATAACCCATACGATTATGATACATTTCGATTTGCCAAAAGAAAAATCTTCAATCATTAAAGTAATTGGCGTTGGTGGCGGCGGAAGCAATGCCGTTAACCACATGCACGCACAAGTGATTGATGGTGTCAATTTTATTATATGCAATACGGATGCACAAGCAATTGCACAAAGTGCTGTTCCAAACAAAGTACAGTTAGGTCCACATCTTACTCAAGGTTTGGGCGCCGGTGCCAATCCCGAAATTGGTCGTCAGGCTACTGAAGAAAGTCTGGAGGAAATCCGCCGCATCCTGGAGGTGAATACCAAAATGGCATTTATCACTGCGGGCATGGGTGGTGGTACCGGAACCGGTGGTGCGCCCATTATTGCAAAGATTTGCCGGGATCTGGGTGTTCTAACCGTGGGAATTGTTACAACGCCATTTGGTTATGAGGGGAAAAGGCGTATTCAGCAAGCCGAAGACGGTATTTCAAAACTTCGGGAATATGTCGATACGTTACTGGTAATCAGCAATGATAAGTTGCGTCATCAATTCGGGAATCTTAAGATGAAAGAAGCTTTTTCAAAGGCTGATAACGTCCTCGCTACGGCAGCAAAATGTATTACCGATGTAATTAATACTACCGGACAAATCAATGTTGACTTTGCGGATGTGTGCACGGTCATGAAAAACGGAGGCGTAGCAATTCTTGGCAATGCAAGCGCAAGTGGTGAAAACAGAGCGCAACGTGCCATTGAAGAGGCGTTGAACTCTCCGCTTTTGAACGACAATGATATTCGTGGAGCGAAGTGGATCTTGATTAACATCAATTCGGCTGAGGGTGAACATGAGTTTACAATGGATGAAGTTGAAACCATTCAAAATTATCTCATTCAGCAGGCAGGTGAAGGATCCGATGTGATTTTGGGTATGGGCTATGATAATACATTGCAGGATCAAATCAGTATCACATTAATCGCCACAGGATTTGAGCAAAAAAATCCTTTTGATAAAAAACCTGATGTTCAGGTAGCAGCGCAGCCAAAAGAAGAGAAAATTGTAATGGTCTTAGGCGAACAGCCGGAAGAAAAAGCAGCGGTAAAACAAACGGTATTATTTACGGAGCCGGTAGCAGATCCTGTTGCCCCTCAGTTGATCGTTCCGCAGGTTGAAGAACCTGTTGTACGTCCTGTTGAAGCTGTTGAAACGGTGAGGATTGATTGGGTGCTTAGTCCCGAATCGTCATCAACACCGGAGCTGTCCGATGAGCCAAAGGCTCCATCTGCTGAACTGCCGGTTGCAGATAAAGGGATCAGCACAACGGTTGTGAGCGGCGGATATCTTGAACGTCCTGCTAATATTTATGTTGTGTCAGGCGAGTCGAAACCTGTTCCTGAAATGAAAACGGAAGAGTCTGCTCCGGTCGTTCCAAGTTTGAACATTGTTCAGGAAGCCGAAGAATCTTTTGAAATGCAACTGATCGAAAAGAGCGAGTCTGCGGAACAAAAAGAACAGGATGTAACTCCGGATTTGAAATTTCAGGTTTCCATGAACGAAAACAATCCGATTGCAGATGAGGCAGAAGAACAACGCCGTAAAGCAGCCGATCGTTTACAAAAACTCAGAAATCTCTCGTTTAACATACATGGCTCCGATTCAAACAATGAGTTTGATTCTGTTCCTGCTTATCTGAGACGGAATCTGGAGCTGTATAACACGATTTCGCCTGCCGAGAACTTTTATAGTAACTACACTGTTCATAATGATGAAAACAATCAAGGGCCAATCAGCACAATCAATACCTATCTCGATGGGAAAAAGCCCGATTGATATTTACCTATAAGAGTGTCTTTTGTTGTAGATCTGTTATGTTTATGTTGTGTCAAGTCCCCCGGAAACGGGGGACTTATTATTTAAAAAAAATCCCCCGTTGTGAAACAGGGGACAATAGGTTTTCGCCGGGAACTGAATTAGAGGTTGATCTGTTTTTCCGTCATCATTTTTCGCATGTTGATCAATCCATAGCGCATTCTGCCCAAAGCGGTGTTGATGCTGCAATGCGTGAGCGATGCAATTTCTTTGAAACTTAAGTCGGCATAATGGCGTAAAACAATCACCTCCCTTTGTTCTTCAGGAAGCAGGTCCAGCATTTGCCGGATGCGTTCGTAACTCTGGTTTTTCATGATTTTTTGTTCCGCTGTATCGTCGCTGAAATTAATTAATTCAAAAATATCGTGGTTGTCGCTGGTCTTAATAGCCGGATTTCGTTTGACTTTTCTAAAATGATCAACGCATAAATTGTGAGCAATGCGCATTGCCCAGGGCAGAAATTTACCTTCTTCGGTGTAGCGATTACTGCGGAGGGTGTCAATCACGCGTATAAATACTTCCTGAAACAAATCCTCTGCAAGGTATTTGTCCTTGACCAGTAAAAAAATGGAGGTATACAGCTTGTCTTTATGGCGTAATACTAAAGTTTCCAAAGCTTCGGTATTGCCATCTTTGAACAGATGAATTAATTGCTGGTCAGTAAAATCTTGATATATACGCATACCATACTACTTTAAGGTTTTCCAATAAGAGGATCAGCGATCAGCGCTGATAGATTTAAGTAGAAATGGTTGCGATAGGCAGAATGGTTTGATAGATTAAAAATTCGTTTTAAAAATAAATGTAAATTTTGATAAAACCAATTCCGTTTTTAAAAATTAACGAATTACACTTAGCGGAGTTTCTTGTTCCATTCCATTGCTTCTTTATCGTATTGATTCACAGGATTTAGGCGAATCGGTCTAAATTTGTCCTTATGGCAACAGTGGCAGGAAAATACAAAGGACAGAAACAGGATTCTTCACATGGTGATGCAATCGTTGTACAAGGGGCGCGTGTCCATAATTTAAAAAACATCTCGGTCGAGTTTCCTCGAAATCAATTGATTGTTGTTACAGGTGTTTCCGGAAGCGGCAAATCCTCGTTGACCATTGACACGCTCTATGCCGAAGGCCAAAGACGCTATGCCGAAAGTTTAAGTGCGTATGCACGTCAATTCCTCAATCGAATGGATAAGCCGGATGTCGATATGATTAAAGGATTGTGTCCGGCCATTGCAATCGAGCAAAAGGTAATTGCCCGTACTCCCCGAAGTACGGTTGGGAGCATGACAGAAATTTATGATTATCTACGTTTGTTGTTTGCGCGGGTCGGGAAAACCATTTCTCCCGTTAGTGGAGATGAAGTGAAAAAAGCCGACGTTCTTGATGTGCTCAATCGGATTCAAAATTTGGAAAAGAATTCCAAGATTTTCTTATTGATTGTTTTTCCATTGCATCCATCACGCAGCCCTAAAGAGGAGCTGCAACTCTTGTTGCAAAAAGGGTTTACAAGAATCTTGTTTCGGTCTCAGACGGGAGTCGGTAATCAAAAGGTATCCGGGGCAATAAAGACACAGCGTGCCTCTTCAAAAAGGAAAACGGAATCTGAAGGTGCGAATCAGTATGCCGATGAATTAGTCCGTATAGAAGAGTTGCTGGATCTTTCCGATAAAGAATGCGATCAAAAGTTGAAAAATAGTGTTTCGCAAACGATTCCCTATATTTTGATCGACCGTTTTGTGACGAAAGAATTTGATGAAGATGAATTGCATCGAATATCCGATTCCGTTGGGACAGCATTTTATGAAGGGGAAGGTGAATTGTATTTAGAAGTGCAATCTGCCGAAGGCGAAAAACAGTTGTTGTCTTTTTCCAATAAATTCGAAATGGACGGATTGCGTTTTGAAGAGCCGGTTCCCAATCTGTTTTCTTACAACAACCCGTATGGGGCTTGTCCTGTATGTGAAGGGTTTGGTCAGGTATTGGGGGTCGATGAAAATCTGGTCATTCCGGATAAACGATTAAGTGTTTATGAAGGTGCAGTCGCTCCGTGGAAAGGGGAAAAGTTGGGGTGGTGGAAAGACCAGTTCCTGAAAGGTGCTGCCAAAGCCGGCTTCCCGGTTCATAAATCGATCCAGAATTTAACGGAACAGCAAAAAACACAATTGTGGAAAGGTGTAGGTAATGCACTGGGAATCGATGATTTCTTTAAAGAAGTTGAATCCAATTTATACAAAGTGCAGTATCGCGTTTTGCTGAGCCGCTATCGTGGACGTACCACATGTCCGGAATGCAACGGATTCCGTTTGCGAAAAGAGGCGTTATATGTTAAAATCGCGGGTAAGCAAATCGGCGAGTTGTGTGAAATGCCGGTCAGAGATCTTAAGTTATGGTTCGATGAATTGAGTCTCACGTCCTACGATCAATCTGTTGCAAATCGGATTTTGATTGAAATAAAAAACCGCATTCATACTTTGATGCAGGTTGGACTTGGCTATTTAACCATGAGCCGGTTGGCGAATACACTGAGCGGAGGAGAGAGTCAACGAATCCAATTAACCCGATCCCTCGGAAGCAATCTTACAGATTCACTGTATATATTAGATGAACCTTCCATTGGCCTCCATCCGAGGGATACAGCAAATCTTATTCAGGTTCTTAAGGAACTGAAAAAACTGGGAAATACCGTGATTGTGGTTGAGCACGATGAACTGATGATGAGGGAAGCTGATCATATTATTGACATGGGCCCATTGGCCAGTCACTTGGGAGGAGAGGTGATTGCCGCCGGCAACTACAAGGCCATTACAGAAAATCCTGAAAGTTTGACCGGAAGATATCTTTCAGGCGCATTGCAGGTGCATGATTTTGGGAAGGCCAGGAAGTGGACACAAAGTGTAACGGTACAGGAGGCTTGTCAAAACAATTTAAAACAGCTTGATGTAACGTTTCCGCTCCATGTTTTGTGTGTGGTTTGTGGCGTAAGCGGAAGCGGTAAAACAACGTTGGTGAAGAATATTTTGTATCCCGCACTTCTGAATTTGAAAGGCGAGTTTACGGTGCGTCCGGGTTTGCACACGCAGCTTACAGGAGACACCGAAGCCATTGCCCAGGTAGAGCTGATTGATCAAAATCCTATTGGCAAAAGCAGTCGTAGTAACCCGGTAACTTATATAAAAGCCTATGATGCAATTCGGGAACTGTTTTCGGATCAGCCATTGAGTAAAATCAGAGGGTTTATGCCGAAGCACTTTTCATTCAATGTCGATGGCGGTCGTTGTGATGCATGTAAAGGAGAAGGCGAACAAGTAATCGAAATGCAGTTTCTGGCGGATGTTCATTTGACTTGCGAAGTATGTGGTGGTAAACGCTTTAAAGAGGAGGTTCTGGAAGTATTGTACAATGAGAAAAGCATTCATGATGTATTGGAAATGAGTGTCGACGAGGCGCTTCAGTTTTTTTCTTCGGAGCAGGATCTGGTAAGAAAATTAAATCCTTTGGCAGAAGTAGGTCTGGGCTATATTAAATTAGGGCAGAGTAGTGATACGTTGAGTGGAGGAGAGGCACAAAGGGTCAAACTGGCGAGCTTTTTAGGGCGTGGATCATCTCAGGGTTCCATACTTTTTATTTTTGATGAGCCTACAACAGGTTTACATTTTCACGATATCAGTAAACTTTTAAAAAGTTTTCATGCGTTGATTGAAAACGGACATTCGGTACTTGTGATTGAGCATAATACAGAGGTTATCAAGCGTGCCGATTGGTTGATTGAGTTGGGGCCGGAAGCCGGTGATGGTGGCGGTAAATTGGTATATGAAGGTGTTCCGGGTTCCGTAAAAAAAATAAAGGAAAGTCGCATTGCTCCTTTCCTTTAATGAGTTTAACGTAAGCGATCCATACTTCGGATCAACTGCTCGTCTTTATGAATGCCCCTTAGGGTTAAAATCTGCAAGATCGGCACAAGAAAACTCAGTACCGATGTTAACGACAGAGAACCTTCTTTGTAACCGGAAAACAAATAAAAATAGAATGCTAATACTCCGGCCTGAAGTAAGATTCCTGCAAACGTCAATTGCTTTTGAAGTTTTCTGTTTTTGAACAGAAAAATAGTAATCAACGAAAGCAGGCCAACAGCAACTGTCAGTAGCATCAACAGAAAGTGAGACATCCCGTTTACAGATTTGTACAAGTTGTCACTATCCATCCCGCTAAAAAAAGAAATCTTTAATGATGCCAGGGATGCGATGAAGGCAAACAAGAGCCACAAGGATTGAATTCTTTGAATCATAAAAATCAATTGGGTTCAACTTATCCCAGTTCAGGGTAAAGAGGGAATTGTTCCATGAATGCGTTAACTTCTTTTCTGATTTTATCCAACACGGCTTCGTCATCTGCATTCATCAGACTGCGATCAATCACATCCACTACAAAGTCCATATGTTCTTCTTTTAATCCGCGGGTTGTAACGGCAGCAACACCTGTACGGATCCCGCTCGTCACAAATGCACTTTTGTCATCAAAAGGCACCATGTTTTTGTTGGTCGTAATGTCAGCCTTTCCTAAAACGAGTTCGGCTTTTTTTCCACTGATATTTTTATTGCGTAAATCAATTAGCATAAGATGGTTGTCGGTACCATTTGAGATCAACTGATAATTCCGTTCTACAAAAGCTTTGGCCATCGCTTGTGCATTTTTTTGTACTTGCTTGGCATAGATCGTGAAATCATCGGTGAGGATTTCACCGAAGGCGACAGCTTTGGCTGCAATGACATGCTCCAATGGCCCTCCTTGTTGTCCTGGGAAAACAGCCATATCCAGCAAATTGCTCATCATGCGGATATTGCCTTTTACGTCTTTAAGTCCAAAAGGGTTTTCGAAGTCCTTGTGCATCAAAATAATGCCTCCTCTGGGTCCACGTAATGTTTTGTGCGTAGTGGAAGTTACAAAGTGACAATGTTCAAAAGGAGAGCTTAATAAATTTTTAGCGATCAATCCCGCAGGGTGAGCCATATCGCATAAAACAAACGCACCCACTTCATCTGCAACTTTGCGGATCCGAACATAATCCCAGTCGCGGCTGTAAGCACTCGCTCCGCAAATAATGAGTTTGGGTTTTACTTCACGTGCTTTACTTTCCAGCATTTCATAATCAATCAAGCCGGTTTCTTTCACCACGCCATAAAAATGTGCCTGGTACAGTTTGCCACTGAAATTCACGGGAGAACCATGGGTCAAATGTCCACCCATGCTGAGGTCAAGTCCCAATATGGCGTCGCCGGGTTGAATGATTGCATGCATTACAGCCGCATTGGCTTGTGCTCCGCTATGTGGTTGTACATTGGCGTACTCGCAATTGAAAATGGCTTTTACACGGTCAATGGCTAATTGTTCTGTTTGGTCAACAATTTCGCAACCACCGTAATACCTTCTGCCGGGGTATCCTTCGGCATATTTATTGGTTAAAACGCTGCCCATGGCTTGCATCACTTGAAGCGAAGTGAAATTTTCGGACGCAATCAGTTCAATACCGTGGCGTTGACGTTGTAATTCTTTTTCAATCAGGTCGAAAATGGCTGTATCTCTTTGCATGTTTGCTGGTTTAGAATCTTTATAATTTGATACGATGTGCTGACAATTCCGGCAGTTTCAATTTCTCATTTCGTTCGTTGTATTACGAATGAATCCAAAAAAAGGTTGAATCGTCCGGTATTTTTCCGAAAAGGGGGCTTTCCGGGGTGCAAAAATAAGCCTCCCGACAAAGTTGCAGTGTTTTACAGAGATTTTTTTATGAACAAAGACCTTACACAGAAATGGACTGTTAGTCTAAAAAATCCTACTTTCATGGCTTCGATTCGACGAAGTAACGAACATGAAGGCAATCATTCCGGTAGCCGGAGCTGGAACAAAGCTCAGGCCCCACACATATACACAGCCAAAGGCACTCATCCCGATTGCAGGCAAAACTGTTTTAAGCATCATTGTAGAACAATTGCAGGATGCCGGTATTCATGATTTTGTCTTTGTCCTGGGCTATCTGGGAGATAAAATTCACGATTATATCCGGGAAACCTTTCCGAATATTCAGGCAAACTATGTCTATCAAAACGACCGTCTGGGTTTGGGGCACGCTATTTTGCTTGCAGAGGATTTTGTGAATGAAGAAGAGGTTATTATTGTATTGGGCGATACGGTTTGTGAGTACAATTTAAAGGAAGTGCTTCAGCATGATGGATCGGCTCTGGGTGTCAAGAAAGTAGATGATCCTCGTAATTTCGGAGTTGCAGAATTGGATGAAAACGGACGCATTTGTCGGGTTGTTGAAAAGCCGCAGATTCCTAAAAGCAACATGGCGCTTGTAGGAATCTATAAAATCAAGGAAACCGCTTTGTTGTTTGAATGTTTGCATTCCAATTTTAACGTTGGTCTTAAAAGCAGGGATGAGTTCAATTTAACCGATGCACTGGAATGCATGATTCAAAAAGGAGCTTCTTTCAATCCCTTTAAAGTGACCAATTGGTTTGATTGCGGCAATAAAGAATCCTTGTTGCAATCTAATGCAACGCTGCTGAAAAAATTCGGCAACACAATTTCCGAAGATCATCAGTTTGAAAATGTAATCATTGTACAGCCGGTAAGCATTGGAAAAAAATGCGATATCAGGAATTCGATCATTGGACCCAACGTTACGATAGGCGAAAACACGACAATCAACTATTCCATCATAAAAGAGTCAATCATCGGATCCTATGCCGATTTGTTTGATATTGTCCTGGAGGATTCCCTCATTGGAAGTGATACGGAAGTGAAAGGGGAGTCGCGCAGTTTGAATATAGGCGACAATACAGAAATTCATTTGGGCTAACCGCTTTCTTTTGTTTTTAGTCTTCTGCTGATATCTTTGCAGGGTTCCACATTACGTTCTTTACAGAAGAAACTACATTGTTATGACAGTTGCATTTCAAAATCGCATCACCCATCTTTTTGGCATCGACAAACCAATCATTCAGGCCGGTATGATTTGGGCTAGTGGGTGGAGGTTGGCTGCAGCTGTGAGTAATGCGGGTGGACTTGGCATCATCGGCAGCGGTAGTATGTATCCCGATGTTTTGAGGGAGCATATTCGTAAATGCAAATCTGCTACCGGTTTGCCGTTTGGTGTGAATGTTCCCTTGCTTTATGCAGATATTGAAAAGCATGTTGAGATTTTAATTGAGGAAGGCGTAAAGATTGTATTTACCAGCGCAGGAAATCCCAAATTGCTGACCTCTCGATTGAAAGAGCACGGCATGACTGTCGTTCACGTTGTAAGCAGTTCAAAATTCGCGGTTAAAGCACAGGAAGCCGGTTGCGACGCAGTTGTTGCGGAAGGATTTGAAGCAGGTGGTCATAATGGAAGAGAGGAAACCACTACAATGGTCTTGCTTCCGGCAGTACGAAAAGCCGTTGATATACCGCTGATTGCTGCGGGAGGGATCGCCACCGGTCGTCAAATAATGGCTGCGATGGTTTTGGGTGCCGAGGGGGTTCAGGTGGGAAGTCGTTATGTTGCAAGTGAAGAGGCCAGCAGTCACATTCATTTTAAGCAAGCGGTTCTTCAAAGTAATGAGGGTGATACCAAATTAATGCTGAAACAATTGGCTCCGGTTCGCTTGTTGAAAAATACGTTTTATCAACAAGTGCAGGCAGCTGAAGATGCAGGCGCCTCTAAGGAAGCACTCGTGCAATTGCTGGGCCGTGCCCGTGCAAAGAAAGGTATGTTTGAGGGCGATCTTGAAGAAGGGGAATTAGAAATTGGTCAGGTGAGCGCATTATTGGACTCCATTCTTCCTGCAGGTGTAATAACGGAAAACTTATGGTCAGAATTCTGTCAGGCAACGAAACAACCTTTTTATCCATTTTAAGGATTCCCGTTGCCGTTCATCAAATTTAACATCTGTCACGGTATCATGTTATTGTAACATCCGTTCGGGCATATTAAATTCGTTTTCGGTTTCTGTAAAAGAAACTGCAATGTGTTTATTGCTCACTTTAAAGTAGGAACATGTACAAATTTTCGTTGATATTGTTGTTTTTCTTCGCAAATGCCACCCTGTCACAAGCCGGTAATGGAGTTGAAACCGGTACGGTGACCGGTACAATTGTAGATGCAGAAACTAAAAAACCTGTGGCCAATGTCTCTCTGTCGGCTATTTTACAAAATCGTGGTTACCGGAAAACAATCGTAACGGATGCACAGGGTAATTTTATCATGAGCCATGTTCCGGTAGGGGAACATATTCTTTTCATAGACAAAAGAGGTTATAAATTATATCGAAAAGAGGGCATTCAGGTAAAGCACGGTACACCGTTGAAGATGTACATCGAGTTGCTTCCGGATGAACCGGCCGGTCTACATTCCAACATGGTTCCAATTACGTTACATTCTATCTGATTCAAAAGCTGCGAATTCATTTCGGAAAAACGATCTCCTCCCAGTGTGATTTAGAGGCGCTTAATTTTTTCGAAACGCCCAACGCATCATTTCCTTCCATGTTGCTCTTTTCCCATACATCAAGATTCCGGTTCTGTAAATTTTGCCACTTAGCCAGGTGGTAAAAAGAAAGCCTCCAATGAGTAAAGTCATAGATAAGGCCAGTTGCCAGTAGGGGACACTTTCCGGAACGCCGGACGGGATACGGGCCATCATAACAATGGGCGAGGTAAACGGTATTATGCTTCCCCAAAAAGCAATATCGCCTGTGGGGTTTTCTATACTTGAAGTCATCATCACAAACCCAAGGATAATGGGAAGTGTTATGGGCAACATAAGTGATTGCGCCTCCTGCGGGTCCTCGTTTACAACACTGCCAACGGCCGCAAACAAGGCAGCGTAAAAGAGATAGCCACCCATAAAGTAAAACAAAAAGCATCCGATGATCAGAGGCCAGTTGGCCGATAAAACGATGTCGCGCACTTCGGCTGCTTTCAGAGCCATTGCCTGATTCTGGACCATAGATGGCATGGCTTCATTCGTTTGTTGCGTGTGTTGTAACAACTCCTGAGGAAGGAAAATGGAAGAAAGAGAAGAGAGCAGTACAAGTACGCCAATCCATAATAACAATTGTGTAAGTCCCACCGCGGCAATCCCAATAATTTTTCCGAGCATCAACTGAAAGGGTTTTACGCTGCTAACGATAACCTCTGCTATCCGATTGGTTTTTTCTTCCATTACACCTCGCATGACGGAAGCGCCGTATACAAAAAGCGTGATGTATATGATGATTCCACTCGCAAATCCGATGGCATAGGCCAATGATTTGTTGTCTTCTTTCAACTCGCTTCCGGAAACTTTATAGGAACGATAGTTCAGCAGATCGTGCCGTTCGCTTGCTTTTCGTATGGAGTCTAAAACGAGTCGGTTAAGCCCTCTTTCAAGCAATAGTATATCTTCATTCACCTTCTGGATTTGACTTTTTATCGTCTCGTCCGTTGACAAGCCCATTTGCTGGTAGGAGTACAATCGGATGGAATCGGGTGTGTTTTGGTCCGATGAATAGACAACGAGCAGCCCTTGATAACCCAGTTCTTTGTAATTCGATTGCGAAACTTGTTCGGGATATCCAAAAAAAGTGGTGTTTGTGTTACTCAGTTGATTTTTGTAGCGGCCGGACTGGTCCTGAACAGCAATTTTGTTTTGCTGAATGCTTTTGGCTCCTAAATAGGCCGACCCCACGAAAAATAAAACCATGATCAGCGGGAAAAGAAAGGTGGACAACAAAAAAGTTTTGTTGCGAACTCTGGTCAGATACTCCCGGGTAACAATAATCCAAACTTTTTTCATATTGAAAAATTATAATGAAGGTGTTTCAAATTGGCGAGTGAGTGGTGTTCCTTCCACAAGACGGATGAAGATTTCATTTAATGAGGGAAGGATTTCGTGGAAGGCGACGATTGTTTGATGGTTTTGAATGCAATGCAGTAAAACATCATTTGTGCTGTAATTGTTATCGATTTTAATGATCAATTCATTGCCTTTTTTTTGAATGATGTCAAAAGATGGGTGTTGGGGTATATTTTCCGGCACATCAAGTGTAAGTTTAAAAAGGTGCTCCTTGAACTTTTGTTTGATTGTTGCAACACTTCCATCCAGAATTTTCGTGCCTTTGTTGACCAGAACAATGTGGTCACAAATTTCTTCAACTTGCTCCATTCGATGAGTGCTGAAAATGATGGTGCTGCCATTTTGGGCGAGCTTAAAAATCTCTTCTTTGATGAGGTTGGAATTGATGGGATCCAAGCCACTGAACGGTTCGTCTAAAATGATGAGATCGGGTTCATGCAAAACTGTTGTAACAAATTGCAGTTTCTGACTCATGCCTTTTGAAAGGTCCTCCACTTTTTTATTCCACCATCCGGTCATTTCAAATTTTTCAAACCAGTATTTGACCTTTTCGAATGCCTCCTTTTTGGAGAGGCCTTTCAGTTGCGCCAGGTAAAGTGCTTGTTCCCCGATTTTCATTTTTTTATACAATCCACGCTCTTCCGGCATATAACCTATTTTTTGAATATCGGTCGTGGGATGAAATGGGGATCCGTTTAAAAGAATAGATCCTGAGTCGGGATAGAAAATGCCGGTGATCATTCGGATCAAGGTCGTTTTTCCGGCGCCATTGGGGCCAAGCAAACCAAAGATGGATCCTTTTTGAATGGATAGGCTGATGTCATCAACTGCCTTTTGTGTAGCAAAATATTTTCGAAGATGTTGAACTTCCAGAATGGTATTCATAAGTCGTTAGATTTCTTTTGAAGAATCAGGTGTAAATTAAAAAAGAACGGAATGTGTTCTTGCGAAATATTATGAACGGTTGAATTGTGCGGCTATTGCATCCGCAACGTTCTCTCCATCCATGGCAGCACTTACGATTCCGCCTGCATAACCGGCCCCTTCTCCACAGGGGTAAAGTCCTGCAATCTGATCATGTGCCAGTGTGTTTGCATTACGTGGAATACGAACAGGTGATGAGGTTCTGGACTCCGTTGCAACGGCAATCGCTTCGTTCGTGAAATAGCCCCTCATTTTTTTTCCAAAGCCCTGGAATGCGAGACGCAAGTCTTCGTATAAGAATGACGGCAAGACTTCATTCAAGTTGCTCGATTGCAGTCCCGGTATGTAGGAACTGGAAGGAAGTGTTGATGATGTCTTTCGGTCAAATAAATCTACCATTCTTTGTGCCGGAGCTATCATTTTTCCTCCTCCCGTTTCAAATGCTTTTTGTTCGATTGCTTTTTGGAAATACATTAATAGCAATGGATGATCTTCCGTTAAGCGCACTGTAGGTTGTTCAAGCAACGCTTTCTTTTTAAGGAATTGATAAGCATCTTTTTGACCCACACTAACCACAATCCCGCTGTTAGCGAATGCATTGTTTCTTTTGGAAGGACTCCATCCGTTTACAACCAATTCGCCGGGTGCAGTTGATGCCGGTGCGATGATTCCGCCCGGACACATGCAGAAACTGAAAACGCCTCTTCCGCGAACTTGTTCAACCAAACTGTAAGAAGCGGGGGGCAACAGGGTGTCTCTTGTTTTGCAATGATATTGAATGGAGTCGATGATGGATTGCGGATGTTCAACGCGTACGCCCAGTGCAAAGGGTTTGGATTCAATCAGAATCTTTTGTTGATGTAAGAGTTCAAATATGTCGCGGGCGCTGTGGCCGGTAGCAAGAATCAGTGCATCGGCTTTAATTGTTGTATTGTTTTGAACGGTTACACCTGTGAATTTTTGATCGTTTGTTAGAATCCTTGTGAGTTTGGTTTCAAAATGGATTGCTCCCCCACATTGAAGAATATGATTTCGTATGGACGTTATGATTTGAGGCAATTTATTGGTTCCGATATGCGGGTGTGACTGGTACAATATTGTTTCGTCTGCACCAAAGTGGTAGAAAAGTTGAAGAATTCGGTCGATATTACCTCGTTTGTTGCTTCGGGTATAGAGTTTGCCATCGCTGTAGGTTCCGGCGCCACCCTCTCCAAAGCAGTAGTTGCTTTCGGGGTTAACGATCCCTTCACGGTTGAGTAAAGCCAAGTCGCGTCGCCTTGCTTTCACGTCTTTGCCTCTTTCTATTATGATGGGTTGGATCCCCCATTCAATCAATCGGAGCGCGGCAAACAATCCTGCCGGACCCGCTCCGGCAATCACAATACGATGTTTTGATTGATGCACGTCTTTCCATTGTAGTTCCTGTAAGAGCCGTTCCTGATAAGGTTCGTTGATGAAGGCCATGACAGTCACGTTGACCATTGCTTGTTTGCCTCTTGCATCAATCGATTGTTTCAGGATGTGGTATCCCTGGACGGATTGTATGGTCGTTCCAGCAGCATTGGCTATCTGTTGTTGAACAAACGACGGGTCTTGTGCTTCTGATGGTAATAATCGTAGGCTGATTTTTTGTTGCATGTGTCAGGTTTTGATCCTAAAAACAGAATGATGCAAAGTAAAACAGTTTCATGCGAATGCTTTAGTTTTTTAGATGTCGGGGTATGAGGAATTTCCTAAGGGGGCTGAATTCAGCGATGTAATTATACATCTAAGAGGTCGTTGATATTGGCACATCGTTTTTTGTTGTCACAGTAAACAGGTAATGAATTTTAAGTGAGTCCTGCTGTTAGTGATTAAACATTCATTTCAACAGATGTTAATAAGTGGATTGTTACATTTGTCTAAATCTGCGGATTGTGGATAACGAAGTGATTTGTTTATACGAAAAGCATTTAATTTTTTTCTGCTTTTATATGAAAAGATCAAATTAAATTCATTTTTTTTTAGAAATAAAAGACGCAGCCGTTCTGTGTTAGTTCGGGCAAATGCAATATGGCTCTTGCTTTGGAGATTGGATACTAAAAAAAAGAGTTGTTTTTTTCAAAAAGGCGCTTCATAAAAGCGTAATTCACAGGTTGTTTTAATACGTAAAAAAACAAGCGAATAAAAAATTTTTTTTTCCACAAAAAGGTTTGATATTCGCCTTCCCCCCTCTGTTTTTTATAGTGACAATTACTTACAAGGGTGGTTGGTAGAAGGATAATAAATTAAGCAACTTAAACTGTATTTTGAGAAATGACTAAGACAGCTGATCAAGTTTGGAAAAATTGTTTGGCTATCATAAAAGATATTGTGGAATGGCAGCATTTTAAAACATGGTTTGAACCGATTACGCCTGTTGAATTAAAAAATAAAATTCTAACCATTCAAGTACCCAGCCAGTTCTTTTTCGAATATCTGGAAGAACATTATGTAACCTTACTGGCTAAAACATTGAAAAGGGAATTGGGCAAGGATGCACACCTGGAATATCGTATCATGATGGACAGCGGGAACAAAAACAACAGGCCTATTACAATGGATGTGCCCGGACAAGGATACAAAACCTATACGAACAATGAAATGGATTTTCCTTTGGTGATTAATAACCCTGTAAAAAATCCGTTCGTCATTCCCGGACTTAAAAAAGTTCAGATCGATCCTCAGTTAAATCCCAATTATACGTTGGAGACCTTTGTGGAGGGAGAATGCAATCGTGTTGCACGTCGTGCAGGCAAAACGGTAGCTGATAAGCCGGGAGCAACCTCTTTCAATCCATTGGTTATTTATGGAGGAGTCGGGTTGGGGAAGACCCATCTGGCACAGGCCGTTGGCAATGAGGTGAAACGGCAACATCCCAACAAAGTAGTGTTGTATGTAAGCAGCGAAAAATTCATCAATCAATTTGTAGATCACAGCCGCAACAACGCCATCAATGATTTCATTCATTTTTATCAGTTGATTGATGTTTTAATTATTGATGATGTCCAGTTTTTTAACCGGGCCGAAAAGTCACAAGATGCATTTTTCGCAATTTTTAACCACTTACATCAAAGCGGTAAACAATTAATTCTTACCTCCGATAAAGCACCCAAAGATCTGGAAGGTGTTCAAGAACGATTGCTGAGTCGTTTTCGTTGGGGATTAAGTGCCGATTTACAAGTTCCGGATTATGAAACGAGAATTGAGATTCTGGAAAAGAAAATGAAGAACGATGGTCTGGATATGCATAAAGATGTTGTAAAATACATCGCGTATAATATCAATACCAATGTTAGGGAATTAGAGGGTGCATTGATTTCATTGCTGGCTCAATCATCCCTGAATAAAAAAGAAATTGATCTGGAGCTTGCAAAAAAAGTGCTCAAGAACTTTGTAAAAACTTCATCTAAGGAAATAACAATTGATGCCATTCAAAAAATGGTTTGCGATTATTTTGATGTTTCCTATGAGAAGTTGTTGCAAAAAACCCGTAAACGCGAAATTGTACAGGCACGTCAAATAACGATGTATCTGGCAAAAACCTTTACGAAAAACTCGCTCAAGACAATTGGAGAACATTTTGGCGGTCGCGATCATACAACGGTCATACACTCCTGTCAAACAGTTAAGGATTTAATGGATACTGATAGCTTGTTTAAAGAAAGTGTTCAGGAGCTCCAGCAAAAAGTTCAGTTAGCAGCGATGTAAAATATAAGTTGAAATGATAAGCAATCCCCGGATTTCATGAATTGTGGAATTTGGGGATTGTTTTTTGGGATATATTATCTGTAATCTTTATTTTTGCTGCCCTTCCGGAAACGGGAACTGGGTTGGTGAGGTGGATGAGTGGCTGAAATCAACGGTTTGCTAAACCGTCGTACGGTTGTAAAGCCGTACCGAGGGTTCGAATCCCTCCCTCACCGCAGAGTTCGCCGATGCAAAAGCGACGGCGGATTTTTTTCTGGCTGTTTTGAAAGGTTGTTACAAAACAGCATTTAGGATCGGGAAGTAGCGCAGGCCGGTAGCGCACCTGGTTTGGGACCAGGGGGTCGCAGGTTCGAATCCTGTCTTCCCGACAACAAAAAAACTTCACTATTAGACGGTGGAGTTTTTTTATGTTCAAACTTTAGGTTGGTAGCGCATCCCGCTTGGCCGGGAGTGTCGAAGCTAGAAATTCTGTATCTCCATCAAAGAATACGAGTAAGCTTTCGATTGAGCATAAAAATATAGCCCTCTTATTGCTTTTAGCTTCTTTAACACGCTGTTTAAACATCTATCAGAATTTTAGTGAATCGTAAGGTGTAATGAATTGAAATATTTCTTACATTGGTGGGGGCATTTCAGTTGGAGTCGGTTTTGATTTCCAGTGGTTTGCAATTCTTTATTCATTCGCTAAACGGAACTAGAAAATGTATTTACAGAAAACAGGATTTCGCATTTTATCAACTTTGTTTTTTATTTCATCTTCAGTTGCTGTTGTTGCACAGGACCCCGGTCAGTTACAGGCACCAACTCCTTTTCAGGCGCCCAAACTTCAGCGGTTCCCTGAAATGATAAAAGTAGAAGGCGGCACATTCACCATGGGTGATGAAGAGGGGCTTGGTGATAGTTCCGAGTTGCCTTTACATCAGGTTACTTTAAAAACATTTCGTATTGCACGTACCGAAACAACCGTGGCGCAATGGAGAGCTTTTTGCCATGCCACGATCCGTAAAATGCCGGATGCGCCGGCTTGGGGTTGGCTCGAAAATCATCCGATTGTGAATGTTTCATGGCAGGACGCAATGGATTATTGTAAATGGCTGAGTGACTCATCAGGGAAAAAATACAGATTACCCACCGAAGCAGAATGGGAGTACGCTGCTCGTGGCGGAAATAAGAGTAAAGGGTTTTTCTTTTCAGGTGGACAATCCATGTACATGATCGGATGGTTTAATGAGAATAGCAGCGCAGGAACACAACCCGTTGGGTTAAAACGCCCCAATGAATTAGGTATTTTTGATATGAGCGGTAATGTATGGGAATGGTGTGCCGATTGGTATGGCCCTTATACATCCGATGCACAAACCAATCCTCTTGGCAGTAATGAAGAAGTGTTTCGTGTTTTGCGCGGCGGAAGCTGGAATTACATTGCAGAGGGTGGGCGTGTTGCCAACAGAGGATTCTTTACCTCTGATGGGAAAATAAGTGATTATGGTTTCAGGGTGGTTTTGGAATCGGATGAGGAAAAAACGGAAACAAAAGAGCCTGGCAAAGAGAAACCCAAGACGAAGAACTAATTGCAATTGAGTTTTCCGAATTCAAAAGTTTCCATTGTATATCCTTCTTAAATGGATTCTTGTCAAAACCCGTACAATGGTTATGGGTTAGCCCGATATCATTTCTTTAGCTGTTATTAAAGAGGAAGTAGTAAGTTTATCTCCGCTCAACATGCGTGCGATGGCTTCAATTTTCTTTTCGTTTTGCAATACCTGAATCCGGGTATTCAGATGGCCGTATTCCTCTTCTTTGTAAACATGAAAATGCGTGCCGGCTTTTGCTGCTATCTGCGGTAAATGGGTAATGGTAATGACCTGATGATTTTGCGATAAGCTTTTTAATAAAATACCGACCTGCAATGCGGCTTCACCACTGATTCCTGTATCAATTTCATCAAAAATCATGGTGGGTAATTCCAAAACAGAAGCCACCAGTGATTTGATGCACAACATGAGTCGGCTTAATTCACCACCACTTGCTACTTTTTCAATGGGTTCAAATCGGTTGCTTTTGTTTGCATCGAATAAAAAGTGGATGTTGTCTTTTCCGTAAGGGCCGGGTTGGGTTTCCTGCATTTCAATTTTGATTTGAGCATTGGGCATCCCTACTTGAATCAGAAGTTCATTGATTCGCTTCTCAAAGGGATTGCATTGCTCTTTACGTTTGCTATGAAACCAATCTGCTTTTTTGTATAATTCTTGCTTCAATTGAAGTACATCCGCTTCCTTTTGTTCGATTTGCAGATGCAGATTTGAGAAGTTTAAAAGTTTCAATTCCAGTTCCTTTTGAACCGCCAGCAACTCATTGGTCGTCCGCACCTGGTGTTTCTTTTGTAAACGGTATCCTTCGGCTAGTCGCTCAGTGAGTAACTGAATTTTTTCCTCGTCAACCGATAGCGAATTTTCAAGTTGTCTGAGTTCAGATGCCAGATCATTCAATTCAATGCAACTGCTTTCGAGTCGGTCCGTAAGTTGATGAAGGGTAACTGATAAGTCTTTGTAGGAATGCATTTTGGATAGCAGTTGCTTCAGTTGCTGTACAATAGGCATTTCTCCATCTTTCAGTACTTGGATTCCTTCTTGCAGCGTTTGTATGACGGAACCGGTATTGTTAAGCCATTTCAACTCTTGTTCCAGTGTTTCCAATTCATCTTCCCTGAATGCGACTTGACTTAGCTCGTCCACAAGAAATTGAATGTAATCCTGTTCTTTGGATTGCTGCTCTTGTTGTTCTTTTAAGGATGCTAGTTCTTTTTCCTGTTTGATGAAGGAAAGATAAGTTTGATGGTATTCGGCAACATCTTCTGTTATATGACTGAGCGCATCTATGGTTTCACGTTGAAAGTCGCGATTCCCGATTTCAAGGGTGTCGAATTGTTGGTGAAGGTCTACCAATTGCGATGTCAGGTCCTTCATTTGAGCAAGTCCGGAAGGGATATCATTAATAAAAGATCTGGACTTTCCATTGGATCCTATTTCGCGCCTTAGAATGAGTTCTTCCCCATCGTACAAATCTTCCCGTTTAAGCCATTCTTGGGCATTTAAGGCTTTTTTTATTTCAAAGACAACTTCAATAATGCACTTTGTTTCTTTTTGTCTGATGACGGAAGAGTCTGCCCGTTCACCAAGTACCATTCCAAGTGCCCCAAGCAGAATTGATTTTCCGGCACCGGTTTCTCCGGTGATCACCGAAAGCCCGTTTGTGAAGTCAATTTCCAGGCGATCAATGATGGCAAAATTTTGTATGAATAATTTCTTCAGCATGAATACGTTCAAAACTAATTCAAAACCGCAAACCTAGGAAGAGGAATTAAGGATAAAAAAAAGAGCATCTAGTTTAGATGCTCTTTTCAAAAATCAATTTTGATTAGATGGTAACGGTATCGTGAAGATCTGTGTCCACCAAAATACGTCCACAGTTTTCACAAACGATGATTTTTTTATGTTGTTTGATCTCGCTTTGACGTTGAGGGGGAATGGTGTTGAAGCATCCGCCGCAACTTTCGCGAACAATGGGAACGACAGCCAATCCATTACGGTAGCTTTTGCGAATCCGTTCAAAGCTTGTAAGGAGGCGCTCTTCGACACCTTCACGTGCTTTGCTTACTTCTGTATTCAGATGCGTTTCTTCTTTTTCGTTTTCGGCGATGATCTTATCCAGTTCACCTTTTTTGTGCTCGAGATTTTTTTCCTTTACAGCAATTGATTTTTTTGCTTTTTCAAGTACTTCATTTTTTTCGATCAGCTCTTCACTTGCGTCCTTGATATGCTTTTCGGCCAGTTTGATTTCCAGCGTTTGCATTTCAATTTCCTTATTGATCGC
Organism: Lacibacter sp.; assembly: GCA_049240625.1. Taxonomy (GTDB): domain Bacteria; phylum Bacteroidota; class Bacteroidia; order Chitinophagales; family Chitinophagaceae; genus Lacibacter. The sequence goes on from JBMLSG010000004.1 coordinate 76,887, forward strand.
TTCAAATTCGCGGTTGTTCTTTACATTTTCGCTCTGTTTCTCGTACTTAACCGTTAGGGCCTGTGCTTCTTTGATCGCTTCTTTTCTGGATTCAATAAATTCTTGTATGCCGTTGATTTCTTCCTCAATACGGTGTTTACGTGCATGCAAACCTTCGATTTCATCTTCCAGATCTTTTACTTCCATTGGCAATTCACCTTTCAGAATTTGAATTTCATCCAATTTGCTTTCAATTTTCTGAAGTTGAATCAGGGATTTTAATTTTTCTTCAACGGAATAATCTTTTGTCGTGGCCATATAATTGAAATTTTTGATGCCTTTCCGAATTGTCTGAAATCAGTATTACAGAAAATAACGGACGGGGTTGGTTACAACCTCCGTTTTAAGGACGGCAAAGGTAGGGAATTTTTGGGTCAACCAATCAAACAGTAAATCGATTGTAAACTGTTCACTTTCCCAATGCCCGATGTCGGCAATAAGGAGTCTGTTTTCGGTTTCAAAAAACGAATGGTACTTCACATCGGAAGTAATGAATGCATCTGCTTTTTGGGCTAGGGCATGCCTGATTAAAAAACTTCCAGATCCTCCGCAAATCGCAACCGTTTCAATCGGTTTCTTCAGAAAAGGGGAGTGGCGAATGACTTTGAGATTAAATTGCTCTTTTAAGTGCAACAGGAAGACTTCTTCGGTAGCCGGCTGTTGAAGTTTGCCCAGCAGTCCTGATCCAACATCTTGATAATCATTGTCTAGTGTGATAGTGTCATAAGCGACCTCTTCATAAGGATGCGTCTTTTTAAGGGCTTGAATCACTCCTGATTCGAGCCAATGGGGAAAAATAACCTCCAGTTTTTCCTCGGGTTCTTCGGATCGGGTACCGATGGTGCCGGAAAAAGGCGTTGCGCCATGTTCCGGTTTAAAACTGCCGGTTCCGGCGCTTACAAAACTACACTCACTGTATCGACCGATGTGTCCGGCTCCGCTGTCGAACAATGCTTTCTGTACCTGTTGAAGATGTGCGGAAGGAACAAATGTTATTAATTTTCGGAGCAAACCTTTGGGGGAAGTCAGGGCAGACAGATGCTGCAATCCGATTTTACGGGCCATATAGCTATTGACCCCGGTTACCAGATTGTCCAGGTTGGTATGAATGGCGTAGATCGCAATTTCGTTTTTAATGGCCGCAATCAGTATCCGACCTGTTTCGGAGTTTGTCGTGATCTTTTTCAAGCCTTCAAAGATCAAGGGATGATGAGCTACAATTAAATTGCATCCTTTGTTTTGAGCTTCGAGAATAACGTTTTCTGTTACGTCCAAACAAACCAAAACGCCGGTACAAACGTGGTTAGGGTTGCCGGATAACAAGCCGCAATTGTCGTAATGTTCCTGTAATTGTAAGGGGGCTTTTGATTCAAGAAAAGCAATGATTTCGTTGATTTGCATGTGTTAAAATTAGTAAATAGCTGCGTATGTGATTATCTGGATCTCCAGCCATGCCGGGAAGCACTGGCTTCGCATGTTTTTAAACCAACGTTCTTTAAATATGTTGTATTTTTATTTTCTTCATTTAAAAGCATATTCTGTGAAAAAAGCACTCGTTTTCGTTCTGCTGAGCACACTCGTTTTCGTCGGGTGTAAAAAAGCAATTGAAAAGAAAAAAGAGGAACTGACTGAAAGCTTCATTGTCAAGGCGATGGTGGATGGTCGTTGGATTGTATCGGCTTACAACGTTGAAACATCATCCTATAAATCGGAATTTGATGTGTATGAATTTCAATTTCTCGCATCCGGAAAGGTTAACGCGCTGAAAAACGATGTTATTGAGGCAACGGGTGATTGGGTGGGCGATATGGCTACTGCAACCATTCGGGCACAGTTTCCGGAAACTGCCAATGGAACACTTAAGCGACTGAATGCAGAATGGAAAATTGTACGTAACAGTTGGATATGGGTAAAAGTGCAACAAACAATCGGGGGAAAATTGACGGACCTTGAGTTGAAAAAAATTGTTTCAAGTGTCAATCTGTTTCACCTGGCACCTGATGCTCCCGGATTGGATCTTTTTGTTAATACTACTAAACTGGCGTTGGCTCCATTTTTTTATTCCGATAGTACGGGTTATCTGTCCTATTCCCCTGGGGTATTTAATTTTCAATTCAATGAAACAACTACAACCAATCAATTATTAACAACTACACTTGTAGGAGAAAGAGATAAAAGTTACTCCATGTTTCTTATTCCGGGTATTCCGGCAATTAATGCGATTACAGTTGAGGATGATTTAACAATTCCTGCAGCCGGAAAGGCACATGTTCGATTCTTTAATTTTTGCAAAAATGCTCCATCGCTAACGGGTGCGATCGCATATGGTGCTGCTACCTATTTGCAATTTCCGGATCGAGTTTTTGAGTCTCAACTCTCTGCTTCGAACGGACAAAACTGGTTGCCGATTACTTCAGGAGGATACAATCTTGAAATACGTTCGACCTTAAACGGGACTGTTTTGATGTCTACTCCGGCCCCTTACTTTTATTTAAAGGCCAATAAGATTTACACGTTCATAGCAATGGGAGACTACAACGCCACCGGTGATAAAGGATTGAAACTGAAGATTATTGTACACAATTAATATTGACCTGAAAGGCTCGGATGTCGTTCGCTTTTGATGCAAGAATGTCAAATTTCGTTTTTCGTTTTATGCTAAGTATATCCTATTAAATAGTTATGATTTTTGGTCTGTTTTTTGCATATATTAATTTTAAATGAAATTTTCTTTGTTTTTTGAAAGCAATAAACATAAATTTGTTTCGTTGAAAAAATCCATTCTTATACTTGTTCTATTTCTGTCGTTTGGAGCGGTAGCCAATGCTCAGACAGACCGTTCTTCTGAAACGGCACAGAAATCCATGGTTAAAATGGTTCGTTTTTATCCCAACCCTGCCTCTTCATTTATTAATTTCGATTTTCAAGAAAACCCTCCTCTCACAGGCTATTCCTTCAAGATTTATAATTTTATTGGGAAAAAGGTATTGGAAATCAATAATATAACTCCACGTACAGTTCTCAACCTCAACGATTATTTTAGAGGGGTTTACATCTTCCAGTTAACGGACAGAAACGGCAAGGTGGTTGAAAGCGGTAAATTTCAAGTCGTTAAATAATCTTCTTTTTAGGGTTACAGCACCTGAACAATTAGAAATTTCAGGTAATGTGTATTTTCCCAACCCCATATAATCGGGTGGTCCGAACTTTGTGTTTGAAAAGTAACTTGTCGAAGCTGGCGTCTGGCATCTTTTGCCGCCATTTGAATGATATCCAGAAATAATTGGGGTTGCACTAAATTGGTACAAGACGAGGTAACCAAAAATCCTCCGGGCTTTACCAACTTCATACCTCTTAAATTGATTTCTTTGTATCCGGTAATTGCTTTTTGAATCGTGGAACGTGATTTTGTAAAAGAGGGAGGGTCCAGCATTACAACATCGTATTTTTTCCCTTCTTTGACCCAGGTTTTCAATACATCAAACGCATTAACGCATTCAAAACGGCACTTGTCTTCCACGCCATTCAAGACAGCGTTTTTGCGGCACATCGCTACCGCACTTTCACTGATATCAAGTCCATGAACCGATTTGGCGCCATAATGGGCGGCATGTATTTCAAAGGTCCCTGTATAGGTAAATGCGCCTAAAACATCAGCGCCCTCTACGATATGTCTGATCGCTTTCCTGTTATCTTGCTGGTCGAGAAAATAACCGGTTTTTTGTCCATTTGCCAAATCCACATGAAACTGCAATCCGTTTTCGCGAATGATAATGTTCGTGTCAAAGGGCTGACCTAAAAACCCTTTTTGTTGTTGCATTCCTTCCAATTCACGTACGGGAACGTCGTTCCGTTCATAGATTCCTTTGGGATTAAAGAGTTTTTCTATCGCTTTTACAATGGCCGGCTTCCATAAGTCGATTCCCAATGCCAGTGTCTGCAAAACGAAGTAGTCGTTGAATTTGTCAATAATCAGTTGAGGTAATCCATCCGCTTCGCCAAAAATCAGTCTGCAATTTTCTGTGTATCCCAGTTGTTTCCGATAATTCCATGCTTTTTCCAGACGTTGGAAAAAAAAGTTGTCATCAATGGTTTCGTTCTGTTCCCGGCTCAAAATCCGGACCATGATTTGAGATTGCGGATTGAAGTAACCTTTGCCTACAAAACGCTGGTCGTATGTGTACACGTCAACGATACTTCCGGCCTCAGGGGTGGCGTCACCCAATGATTTTAATGAAGATGCATTGATTTCATTGGCAAAAATCCAGGGATGCCCAAGCATTACCCGGTTGCTGATTTTCCGATTTAAGACTAATTTGGCCATGCGCGGCAAAGGTATCGTAATTACCTTGCTGAAGCAAAGAAGCATGATTTTTATCTTGTACTTGTTTTGGGATTCTGTTGGTATTTTGAAGGATTCAACAAGGTGTTTGTTTGTTACAGGCGTATCAATCCGGCTTGTTTTTGGGATTCAGCAGTTAATTGACTGTAATAAGAATTCAGTCATTTAGGATGATCCGTTTCATTTAGTGAGACATTTTGTCCAACAAACCTTATTGGCAATATTCTTGACTGCGTAACTTTGCCATCAATTTTGAGCATTATGGAAGAAAACAGGAACGATATGACAGATACAAGTGCAAAAACAGAAACAACTGCAGCAGAGGGAATTGAACTCAATACAGATGAAAATGCAGCAGGAACAACTCATTTGAATGCTTCTGTTGGAGAAGAAAGCGAACTGGAAAAGTTGAAAGATGCTTTGGAGGAAGAGAAGAAAAAGTACCTCTATTTGTTTGCCGAATATGATAATTTCAGAAAACGTACGGCAAAAGAACGGCTGGAATTAAATCAAACAGCAGGGAAAGAGGTGATTGTTGCCTTATTAGAGGTGTTGGATGATGCTTCCAGAGCAGAGGCCGAGCTCACAAAGAAGGGCCTGGAAAAGGATGCGGAAGGGGTTATGCTCGTTTTTCAAAAGCTGAAACGAATTTTGCAACAGAAAGGATTGAAAGAAATGGAATCAAAAGGGCTTGATTTCGATGCCGATAAACATGAAGCGATCACTGAAATTCCTGCCCCAACAGAGGAATTAAAAGGAAAGGTTGTGGATGATATTGAAAAAGGCTACCTCTTGCACGATAAAATCATTCGATTTGCAAAAGTCGTGGTGGGCAAGTAATACAAACCGGTTTTAGAAAAAAGATAGCAGATTTCATGCAAGAGGGTATCATTACATCTAATGCTGAAATCATGTATAAAATGATATGAAAAGAGATTATTACGAAATACTGGGGGTCAGTAAATCCTCGACAGCTGATGAAATCAAAAAGGCTTACCGAAAAGTCGCGATGCAATTCCATCCCGACCGAAATCCGGGCAACAAAGAGGCTGAAGAGAAGTTTAAAGAAGCTGCCGAAGCTTATGAGGTATTGAGTGATGCCGAGAAGCGGGCGCAATACGATCGTTTTGGACATGCCGGTGTTGGAGGCAATGGACGGGGAGGTGGATTCAGCGGTGGACATGGCATGAATATGGAAGACATCTTCAGTCAGTTTGGCGACGTGTTTGGCGATGATGTTTTCGGAAGTTTCTTTGGTGGCGGTCAGCGACGCAGTAGCGGTGGCCGTGCAAAAGGAACCAGAGGAAGCAATTTAAGGGTGCGGATCAAGTTGAATTTTGAAGAAATTGCCAAAGGGGCTTCCAAAACGATTAAAGTTAAAAAGCATGTTTCCTGTACAACGTGCAATGGGTCGGGCGCTAAGGACAAGAACAGTGTACAAACCTGTTCTACCTGTGGAGGTACCGGACAAGTACGTCGAGTTCAAAATACGTTTTTGGGTCAAATGCAAACGGTTACGACCTGCCCTTCGTGCAATGGAGAAGGAACCACTATTACCCATAAGTGTGGATCTTGTAAAGGAGAAGGAAGGGTATACGGCGAGGAAAACATCACAATCGATATTCCTGCCGGTGTACAAGAAGGAATGCAGCTCAACGTGGGGGGCAAAGGAAATGCAGGAGAGCGAGGCGGTTCTCCCGGGGATCTGATTGTTTTGATTGAGGAAGAAGCACATCCGCAATTACATCGCGATGGTTTAAATGTTGCGTACGATCTGTACATCTCGTTTCCTGATGCCGTTTTTGGCACTCAAATGGAGGTTCCAACAATTGACGGAAGAGCAAAAATTAAAATTCCGGCAGGTACGCAAAGTGGCAAAATTTTCAGGTTGAAGGGTAAAGGGTTTCCGGCGATTCAGAGCTACGAAAAAGGAGATCAGTTGATATATGTCAATGTTTGGACGCCCCAACATGTTTCTTCAGAAGAGAAAGCTATGCTTGAAAAAATGCAAGACAGTCCCGGGTTTCAGCCAAAGCCCGAAAAGAACGAAAAGGGTTTTTTTGAGCGCATTAAAGAAATGTTTAGTTAAATCATTAAGGCAGAACGTATGGCAGGTGTTGATTCGCCTGCCTTTTTGTTTGCGCTCTTTTTTAATTAAATTCATTTTTTGGAATGTCAAGATCTTGCGATTCTGAATCCGAATAATAGATAAATGCTAAAGTCATGATATAAATGAAAGACAGTAAGAGTTATACAATCCCTGCACGTTTTCGAAAGATCGAAAATCTGCATATTTTGTTTTGGTTATTGAAAGACGCCTGTTGGGCATTGAATTTTAAATACCCGGCTCTTTTTATGATCCTTCCTACTATGGGTGCAGCTTTCCTTATTACTTGGCAAACACGCAAATTGCTTTCGGAGTTCGTGCATAATTTGTCTGTCGTGTTTTGGATTGCTGCAAACTGTATCTGGATGGTTGGTGAGTTCTTTGGTTTGGATGAAGGCCGCTGGGGACTACGCAATATGGCCTTATTGCCATTTGGAATGGGGCTTTTGATATTGGGGGGGTATTATTTATTGTATCTCATAAATCGGCCATTTAAAGAAAAGATTCTCCGTCAGACCGAACAAATCTCCGATCCTTTGCATGGTTCGGACACAAAAGAATAATAAAACATCTTACCTTCCTTATCGACCCTTTTCAAATTCAAACTATCTTTGCCCACTTTAAAAATCGTACAGATGACCTGTATCGTGGCATCCACCCTGGTCCATCTTCAAATAAATAGGAAATTACTATGTACAGAACTCATACATGCGGAGAGTTAAGAATCAATCATGCAGGCATTAGTGTTACACTCGCCGGTTGGGTACAAACGATCCGTAAATTCGGAAGTATCACATTCGTTGATTTGAGAGATCGTTACGGAATTACGCAATTGTTGTTTGGTGAAGAGCTCAATCAACAATTGGAGTCCAATCCTCTGGGCCGTGAGTTTGTAATTCAGGTAAGCGGAACGGTAAATGAACGCAGCAGTAAAAATGCAAATATCCCCACAGGCGCGATCGAAATTGCGGTTCAGTCATTCGTGATTTTGAACAAATCGGCAGTGCCTCCTTTTACTATTCAGGATGATACCGATGGTGGCGATGATTTACGCATGAAATATCGTTTTTTGGATTTGCGCCGGAATGCGGTTAAAAGGAACATCGAGTTGCGTTATGCGGTCAACAGGGCTGCCCGTAATTATTTACATGCAAACGGCTTCATGGATATTGAAACCCCTTTTTTAATAAAATCGACACCGGAAGGTGCCCGTGATTTTGTTGTGCCAAGCCGTATGAATCCGGGACAGTTTTATGCATTGCCGCAATCTCCACAAACATTTAAACAACTGTTGATGGTAAGCGGATACGATCGATATTATCAGGTCGTAAAATGTTTCAGAGATGAAGATCTGAGGGCCGATCGTCAACCGGAGTTCACACAAATCGACTGTGAAATGGCCTTCGTGGAACAGGAGGATATATTGAACATGTTTGAAGGGATGATCAAATCTATTTTCAAAGAAGTGAAAGGGATTGATTATACTGAAAACGTAGAACGAATGACCTGGGAAGATGCCATGTGGCAATATGGAAATGACAAGCCGGATATTCGTTTTGGGATGAAAATCTGTAACCTCAAATTTCCTGCTCATACGTTTTCATCCAAAACGGGTTATGAACAATTGATCCATGGGGTGGATTTTAAAGTTTTTGACGAAGCTGAAACGGTCGTTGCCATTGCAGTTCCTGGTTGTAGTGAATATACACGTAAGCAAACCGATGAATTGACTGAATGGGTGAAACGTCCGCAAATAGGAATGAAAGGACTCGTGTTCATTAAGTGTAACGAAGATGGCACGTTTAAGAGCAGTGTTGATAAATTCTATTCCGAAGAGAAATTAAAAGCGATTGCGGATGCTTCGTGTGCCAAAGCCGGCGATTTGATTTTGATCCTTGCCGGTACCGAGGAGCGTACAAGAAAGGCAATGAGCGAACTGCGTTTGGAATTGGGCGAGCGTTTGAGTTTGCGTAAAAAAGATGAATTCAAATTGCTTTGGGTTCTGGATTTTCCATTGTTTGAATATGCGGAGGAGGAAAACAGATGGGTGGCAAGACATCATCCGTTTACCAGTCCCAAGCCTTCACAAATTGAAACGATGATTCAAAACAATCCGGTCATTGAAGATGCGGCTAATTATTTGAAACATCCTTATGCAAATATTAAAGCTAATGCCTATGATATGGTATTGAACGGAAACGAAATTGGAGGAGGATCAATTCGGATCTATCAACGTGAACTTCAGGAAAAAATGTTTTTGGCATTGGGTATGGATGCAGAGGAACAACAACACAAATTTGGCTTTTTATTGGGTGCTTTTGAATATGGTGCTCCGCCACACGGTGGCATCGCTTTTGGTTTTGATCGTTTGTGTGCGTTGCTGGGTGGAAGCGAAAGCATCCGCGATTTTATTGCATTCCCCAAAAACAACAGTGGACGAGATGTTATGCTCGATGCGCCTTCTTCGATTGATCAAAAGCAATTGGAGGAATTGCAGATTCGATTGCATTTAAAATAATGGAACGTTATGATTCAGCTCTATAAAGTATTGTCTTTTGTTATCATGCTAATTGCCCTGTTGCTTTCATTCATTGTGATTGCGGGGTTGCTTGTCGCTCTGGCCAATCCGGTTTTGCTGCTCAATGTATTTATTTTGGGCGCAGTTGTTATTTATAGTTTTACCAGTTTTTCTTTTTTGCAAAAAGGATTGATCCGCAAGCAAAAGGTCAAGTCCAGACTGAAAGACTGGATTAAAGTAAATGCCTATGTGTCCATCACGTTTATTACGCTGGTGTTCTTTCAAACGATAAGTATTGTAATGAGCCCGACTGTTTTGAAATCGGTAATCGATCAGTTTCAGTCGTTACAAACTGCTCAAACTTCCCTTCCTAAAGGGCAAATCTTTCAGTTGATGCAAATTACGATGTATGCTATGATGATTTACGCATTGATGCTCGGTACTCATATTGCACTAACATTTCGTTTGATCAAACAGCACGGTGATCTGTTTGACGATACGATAAGTCAGAACAACTAATTAGTAAAGGCGCACTTGTGCCCATTCCAATTTTTGCCAATTAATTGTAACTTGTTACAACTTTGCTTTATATCCTTCGGTGGATCATTGCTTCATGTCTAAAACAACATCTTTGAAACAGATTCCGTTGGCAGAACGCTTACGACCTTCGCGTCTCGAAGATCTGATGGGGCAGCAACATCTCACAGGCAATGGAAGTGTGCTGCAAAGAGCCATTACGGAACAACGTTTACCCAGTATGATTTTATGGGGTGCTCCGGGTGTGGGCAAAACATCAATCGCCCATATTATCGCGCAAAGTGTACAAGCCGATTTTTTTCAACTGAGTGCCATCAGTTCCGGGGTGAAAGATATTCGGGAAGTTCTGGAACAGGCAAAATCCAAAGATGGAGCAGTCTTGTTCATTGATGAAATTCATCGGTTCAATAAAGGGCAGCAAGATGCATTGTTGTCTGCCGTAGAAAAAGGGGTTGTCACCCTGATTGGGGCAACAACAGAGAATCCATCGTTTGAAGTCAATAGTGCTTTGTTAAGTCGATGTCAGGTTTTTCTTTTGAATCCACTCGCTGAAAAGGACTTGATTCAATTACTCAACAGAGCAATAAAGGAAGACGTTTTTTTGTCGCAAAAGCAAATTGAGTTGGCCGAAACAGAAGCATTGTTAAGGCTCAGTGATGGGGATGCACGCAAATTGCTCAATCTGTTTGAACTGGTTGTTGAGAATGGTTCAGCGGAGCCTATTGTCATAACCAATGAGCTGGTGATGCAAACGATGCAACAAAAAATGGCGTTGTACGACAAAAAGGGAGAGCAGCACTACGATATCATTTCAGCCTTTATTAAGTCCATTCGGGGTAGTGATCCCAATGCGGCTGTTTATTGGCTGGCAAGAATGATCGAAGGAGGAGAGGATGTGAAGTTCATTGCCCGAAGATTGTTGATTCTGGCAAGTGAAGACATTGGTAACGCCAATCCCAATGCGTTGTTGCTGGCAAACAGCACGTTCGATGCAGTGGTAAAAATTGGATTGCCGGAAGCTCGTATCGTATTGGCACAGTGCGCCACCTATCTTGCATCTTCTCCCAAGAGTAATGCCTCTTACTTGTCCATCAACAAGGCGCTGGAAGCTGTTCAAAGAACGGGCAATCTTCCGGTTCCTTTGTCGGTACGGAATGCGCCTACCGGACTCATGAAAGGTTTGGGGTATGGCATGGGCTATAAGTATGCTCATGATTTTGAAAACAACTTTGCCGAACAGGAATATTTGCCTGAACCGATCAGCGGAACTGTTTTTTATGAACCGGGTAACAATCCGAGAGAGAATGAGATCCGACAGTTTCTGAAACGTTTGTGGAAGGATCGCTATAATTATTAATAAGTTTAACATGAAATGGATGCTTCGATCGTTTCAGGAGCTAACGCCCAAAGAGTTGTACGACATTCTAAGTTTGCGGAATAGCGTTTTTGTGGTCGAACAAAATTGTGTTTATCTGGATACAGATCACAAAGATGAGCGATCTTTTCACCTGTGGTGTCAATCTCCTGACGCTGCGGTTGTAGCCTATTGCCGTTTGTTGCCACCGGGTGTATCTTATAAGGAAGCTTCTGTAGGGAGAGTCGTTGTGCATCCTGACTACAGGGAAAAAGGGTTAGGGCGACAATTGATGCAGGAAGCAATGTTGCAATGTTCTTCACTTTTTAATACGGACGCCATCGTGATTAGTGCGCAGTTTCACTTAGCGCGTTTTTACCGATCATTGGGTTTTCGGGAGCAAGGTGCAGTTTACCTGGAAGACGGAATCGAGCATATTGAAATGCATCGGTCCGGATAAAAAGTAAAAACACGGTTCTTCAAACGTAAAATCACTGAAAATCAAACTTCTGAGTAGGTGATTCCCAAGAAAACAAGTAAAAAATTTTGAAGATCAGGATTTGTTCAATAATATTGTTCAGAGAATCCAATTTAGTAAACTGATAATCCAAATATCCAAATCTATGAAGAATCGTACGCTTCGCACTTTTTTGTACGTTTTCTCCTTTTCAATATTGACGTATTCGGTGGCAAATGCCCAGATTGGGTTGTCTACCTCTAATTCCCGTTTTGAAATTGGTCTGAACATCGGTCCCATGAATTTTTTGGGTGATTTAGGGGGTAACCGCGGCAAAGGTACCATCGGTCCCAAAGACAATAATTTACCAGTTACGAATGTCATTGGCGGGATTGCGGTATCCTATTATACGCGCGAATGGTTTGGATTTCGTCTTGCTGGAAATATTGGAAGAATGCAGGGGGATGATCGTTTAATCAAGCAAAATCAACCTGCCGACACGTATGAAGGTGCTCGCAAATACCGTAATCTATCGTTTCAATCTCCTTTATACGAGGGCTATGTAGGAATTGAGTTTTATCCTACAGTGCTTCTAAGTATGCGCAAGGACATGGGATTGCCCCGTTTAAGACCATATCTCATCGGCGGGGTCGGGCTTTTCAAATTCAATCCACAAGGTCTTTATCGTGATCCTTCCGGAAATGAATTCTGGGTTGATTTAAAGCCATTGCGATTAGAAGGGCAGGGGATGGCCGAAACCGGAATTCCCGAATACAAACTTGTTTCCTACAACATACCATTAGGGGTAGGTATCAAATATGATTTAACTGAACGCATCACATTTGGAATAGAATTGATTCATCGTATGACTGGCACCGACTATATTGATGATGTAAGTAATAAATACATAGATCCGGTTTTATTCGACAAATATCTTTCTCCGGAAAATGCAACTTATGCGAAATATTTGTGGAATCCTAGTGAGTATTACCCATCACAACTTCCCGGATATTTTCCTTACACTGCGGGCAAGAAACGCGGAAATCCAAAACGTAATGACTCTTATTTTGCCAGCACATTTCGGTTGACATGGAAAATCGGAGATGTTTATGCCGACTGGTTCCGTAACAGGAATTCATTAAAATGTCCGGCCTATTTTTAGAGCTTTCAAATCGTAATCCCTATACACTCATCCAAATCCCTTAAACATGAAAACGCAAACCCACAAATTAAGCCCCGAAACTACCTTATGGTTACTTCGTATCGGACTGGTAGTACTGTACGTTTTGTTTTTTATTTACAAAAAGAAATTATACCTGTAACGCTTTGAGTCTGGCTTGAAATCTGTTTTTAATTGTATGAAATCTTGTACGTCCACTTTCCTGTGAAGAACTATAAGATCTACTGCGAGCGATTTCAATTTCAAGAACCGGACTTGTTTCTTGGTCCGTACTCTATAAACGTTTGCCCCCTATTTTGGGGGCAACTATTTTTTATGACTTCAATTCAGGGATTAAAAAGCGAGCTGTGTGACTTTCTTTACAACGTGTTAAGTCTTCAGGCGTTCCTTCAAAGAGAATTTGTCCGCCACCATCTCCACCCTCAGGGCCAAGGTCTATAATGTGATCGGCAACCTTGATAACGTCCATATTGTGTTCAATCACCAAAACCGTATTCCCTCTTTCAACCAATTTGTTGAGTACCTGCAGTAGCAAATTGATATCCTGGAAATGCAATCCGGTAGTGGGTTCATCTAAAATATAGAATGTTTTTCCGGTGTCTTTTTTCGCAAGTTCTGTAGAAAGTTTTACTCTTTGTGCTTCACCACCGCTCAAAGTAACGGCACTTTGTCCCAGTGTAATGTAACCTAAGCCTACTTCCTGCAGTACTTTGATTTTTCTGTACAGGTAAGGCACCGATTTGAAAAATTCGCAGGCTTCTTCCACCGTCATGTCCAAAACATCCGATATGGATTTGCCTTTATATCGTATTTCAAGTGTTTCGCGGTTGTAACGTTTGCCGTTGCATTTTTCACAATGAACGTACACGTCGGGCAGGAAATTCATTTCAATCACCCGCATTCCGGCTCCTTCACAAACGGCGCATCTGCCGGTTTTTACATTGAACGAAAAGCGGCCTGCATTATAACCCCTGATTTTTGCTTCGGGTACAGCAGCAAACAGTTGTCGGATTTCAGTAAAAAATCCGCAGTAGGTAGCCGGGTTGCTTCTGGGTGTACGACCAATTGGAGACTGATCGATTTCAATTACTTTGTCAATCTGTTCCAGTCCGCTTATGCTTTTGTACGGTAAGGGAGCTGTTTTGCTTTTATAGCAATGCTGATTGAGAATGGGATAAAGTGTTTCATTGATCAGGGTGCTTTTGCCGCTGCCACTTACACCTGAAACGACAATAAATGTACCAAGCGGAAATGTTGCGTTAACACCGCGTAAGTTGTTTCCGGATGCGCCTTTTAAAACCAAGTTCTTTCCGTTTCCTTTTCTGCGTTGATCCGGAACAGGTATTGTTTTGGTGCCATTCAGATATTTTGCTGTTTCGCTATCTTGAGTCAGTAGCTGATGTGGAAGTCCGGCTGAAACAACTTTCCCTCCATGCTTTCCGGCTTTGGGTCCGATGTCAATTAAGTAATCTGCCGCCAGCATGATGTCTTTATCGTGTTCAACGACAATGATACTGTTGCCCAGATTTCTTAAGTTTTTAAGTGCATCGATCAGCTTTTGATTGTCACGTTGATGTAGTCCAATGCTGGGCTCATCCAAAATGTAGGTAATGCCCCGGAGTTGAGAGCCTATTTGTGTGGCAAGACGTATTCTCTGGCTTTCTCCTCCGCTTAAAGTACGTGAGGTTCTGTTTAGTGTTAGATAGGAAAGGCCTACGTTGAGTAAAAATTGCAATCGTTCCCTGATTTCTTTAAGAATATCTTTTGCAATGAGCGCTTGATTGCGGTTGATTCGCAGCTCAATTCCATCAAACCAGGCAGCGAGATTGTCGAGATTCATATTCCCCAATTCGGCAATGTTTCTGTCTGCTATTTTAAACCATAAGCTCTCTTTTTTGAGTCGGTCGCCCTGACAGGAATTGCAGGTGGAAAGCTCCATGAAACCTTCGGCCCAGTTTTGTACGGCTTCGCTCGTGCTGTTATGGAACCAGCGCCGAATTTGATTCACGATGCCTTCAAATGTTTTTTCATTTTCAGTAGGCAGATCAGAAAAGTCGGAGTCTCCATGCAGGTCACCTTGTTCGTTTCCGTATAAGAGTAGGTTTTTTGCTTTGTCTGACAGGTTTTCAAACGGGGTTTCAAGTGAAAATTTGTGCGTTTTGGAAAGGGAATGTACTTGTTTGAAAAAATAGCTGTCCCGTTCTTCACCCAGCGGTTGAATGGCCCCATCCTTAATACTCAAACTTTTGTCCGGAACGATCTGTTCCAGCGAAACATGATAAACAGTTCCTAATCCTTTGCATACGGGACAGGCCCCATAGGGTGAATTAAAGGAAAACGCATTGGGCGAAGGCTCTTCGTAGGAAATGCCTGATTCTTCACACATAAGTTGTTTGGAATAGGAAACGATGGTTCCGTTTTCTGTTTCCAAAAACATCAATCCTTTTCCTAATTTAAGTGTTTGCTGGATGCTTTGCCGGATGCGGAGTTGAAATTCGTCGCTAACTTTTAAGCGGTCGATCACAATTTCAATATCATGGATTTTGTATCGGTCAACCTGCATTTTGGGTGTCAGATCTTTGATCTCACCGTCCACACGTACTTTGACAAAACCTTTTTTTCGGATGTCTTCAAAAAGCTCTCGGTAATGGCCTTTTCGGCCTCTGATGATAGGGGCCAGAATAATGATTTTTTGATCCTGAAAGCGATCGAAAATATTGGATGCAATTTCTTCTTCGCTCCATTTAACCATTTTTTTGCCGCTGTTATAGGAATAGGCCTCTCCGGCACGGGCAAAAAGCAGTCGCAAGAAATCATATACTTCTGTAATGGTGCCAACCGTGGAACGCGGATTTTTTCCGGTTGTTTTTTGTTCAATGGAAATCACCGGTGACAATCCTGTAATCTTGTCAACATCCGGGCGTTCCATGGAGCCTACAAATTGTCGGGCATAGGCACCAAACGTTTCCATGTAGCGTCTTTGTCCTTCGGCATAAATGGTGTCAAATGCCAGCGAAGATTTTCCGCTACCGCTGATTCCGGTAACAACCACCAATTGATTTTTGGGGATGTTGATATCCAGATTTTTGAGATTGTGTTCTCTTGCTCCTGTCACTTCAATAAACTCTTGCGTATTTCCGTTCATAAAAGCAGCATTTAAAGAGCCGCAAAAACGAATTTACAGTCATATTCCCAGATGTGAGACAATCCTTTACTGTATTCGTGCGAAACCGCTTCGGGTGTTTTGTTCGATATGAATTTTTCAATAACTTTGCACCAGTTCTTTAAAATGCTTATCGAGAAAGGCAGAGGGTAATGGCCCAACGAAGCCTTGACAACCTATCCCGTTGTTTGACGGGAAAAGGTGCCAATTCCATCTCCGTCCATAATGCGGGGAAAGATAAGTCAGATTCCAGCTTTATACTTCTATCGCAGGCTCGTCTGATTTAATGGATGGGCTCTGGGTTTCTCTCTTTTCCGATTAAGACTATTTATCCGTTCTGCCCGTTATTGGTTTGCACACGAATTTTAATATTTGTTTAATGCAGATGTTTTATTGTTCGGCGAACGTTAAACAGGCTATGATAACAGGTTTTGTACATTATTCGGATAATGACGATTTAAAAGTTAGTAGATAAAAAATAAAAATTTAAGACATGAGCAATCAATACCATTTCGAGACGCTTCAATTGCATGCAGGGCAACAAATTGATCCTACAACAAAATCCCGTGCGGTTCCTATTTATCAAACGACCTCTTACGCTTTCAATAACAGCGATCATGCTGCCAATTTGTTTGGGTTAAAAGAGTTTGGAAATATCTATACCCGTATCATGAATCCTACGACCGATGTGTTTGAGCAGCGTATTGCTGCACTCGAGGGAGGGGTGGCTGCCTTGGCAACATCGAGTGGTCAGGCTGCTCAGTTTCTGGCTCTCAATAATATTTTGCAGGCAGGAGATAATTTTGTTTCCACTTCGTTTCTTTATGGTGGAACATACAACCAGTTTAAAGTCGCTTTCAAACGATTGGGTATTGAAGCGCGTTTTGCTGATGGCGATTCGGTTGATTCGTTTTCGGCATTGATCGACTCCAATACAAAAGCGATCTATCTTGAAACGATCGGAAATCCACGTTTAAATATTCCTGATTTTCAAAAAATAGCGGCATTGGCGAAACAGCATGATTTGCCTTTGATCGTAGATAATACGTTTGGTGCGGGTGGATATTTGTTTCGTCCAATTGAGTGGGGTGCAAATATTGTAGTTGCGTCAGCTACCAAGTGGATTGGTGGTCATGGAACCAGTATTGGAGGTGTAATTGTGGATGGCGGAAACTACAACTGGGGCAACGGGAAGTTTCCACAGTTTACGGAACCAAGCGAAGGTTACCATGGGTTGAAATTCTGGGATGTGTTTGGTGAAGGCAACCCGCTCGGCTTGCCGAACATTGCTTTTGCGATCCGGGCACGTGTAGAAGGATTGCGTGATTTTGGCGCTTCGCAATCTCCATTTAATTCCTTTTTGTTGTTACAGGGCTTGGAAACGCTTTCTCTGCGAGTAGAACGCCATGTGCAAAACGCACAAATTCTCGCAGAATGGCTGGAGCAACATCCTTCTGTCGAGTTTGTTTGGTATCCGGGATTGAAAAGCAGTCCTTATCATGAACTGGCACTTAAATACCTGAAAAAGGGTTTTGGTGGTGTTTTGCAATTTGGTATCAAAGGAGGTGTAGAAAATGGCCGCAAGTTCATTGATTCTATCAAACTAATCAGCCATCTTGCCAATGTTGGGGATGCAAAAACGCTTGCGATTCATCCTGCGTCAACAACCCATGAACAATTAAGTGCCGAAGAACGTAATGCATCCGGTGTGCTTGATAATCTTATTCGAATTAGTGTAGGGTTAGAGCATATTGATGACATTAAGGCCGATTTTGTACAAGCTTTCGAACAAGTGTTTAAGCAATAAAGACGTTGGATGGAAACAAACCGTTTTATTTAATGAGTCATACTGATAAAACGCGTTGTTAGAACAAGTATTTCAAGGGTATGTCTACACATATTTTTACATATAGAAATGATTTTCGATTGGAATCGGGTGCTGTCCTTGAAGGATATCATCTTGCGTATACGACCTATGGTACGCTCAATGATCGTGGCGATAATGTAGTATGGGTATTTCATGCTTTAACCGCTAACAGTGATCCGGCTGAATGGTGGGATGGCTTGGTTGGAGAAAATAAGTTATTTGATCCTTCACGATATTTTATTGTTTGTGTCAACATGCCGGGAAGTCATTACGGCAGTATTGGTCCTTTAGATCGGAATCCTGTTACAGGTGCCGGATATTTTCACGGATTTCCCTGGTTCACAACCCGCGACATGGTCCGTTCTTATGAACCACTTCGAAAGCATTTGGGTGTTCAAAAAATTAAGATCGGTATTGGCGGTAGTATGGGAGGACAGCAATTATTGGAATGGGCGATCGAGCAACCCCATTTGTTCGAATACTTGATTCCAATTGCCACCAATGCATTTCATTCGCCATGGGGAATTGCCTTCAACGCGTCACAACGGATGGCCATTGAAGCCGATCAAACATGGAGTGAGCATCATGAAAACGCAGGTATGGACGGATTGAAAGTAGCCAGAAGTATCGCCTTGTTGTCTTACCGGCATTACGATGCATACACGAAAAGCCAGTTTGATGAAAAGGAAGATCGTCTGGAACAATATCGAAGCGAATCGTACCAGCGCTATCAGGGACAAAAACTGGCCAATCGCTTTAATGCGTTTAGTTACTTTTTTCTGAGCAAAGGAATGGATGCCCATAATGTAGGGCGGGGGCGAATTTCTGTTAAAAATGCTTTGGAGCAGATTACGGCCAAAACATTGGTAATTGGAATCCGCAGCGATGTGCTTTTCCCTATAACCGAGCAGCAGTTTCTGGCCGATTCAATTCCCGGGGCAAGATTCTGCAGTTTGGAATCGTTTTACGGGCATGATGGGTTTTTGTTAGAGTACAATCAGATACAGGAACATATTACAGATTTTTTGGAGAATGTTTCTATTGAATTATCAAAATCATAATTAGTAAATATGGCAACACATAAACAATTGACAATTGGCTTGTTTGGATTTGGAGTCGTGGGTGAAGGTTTGTATCAGGTGCTGCAACAAACCCCATCGCTGAATGCCACCATTAAAAAAGTTTGTATTAAAAATCCGGAAAAAAAGCGCAATGCGCCGGCCTCTTTGTTTACAACCGATAAGGATGAAATATTAAATGATCCATCCATCAATGTTGTTGTTGAGGTTATCAATGAAAGTGAGCCGGCATTTGAAATTGCCAGCAGAGCTTTAAAAAATGGAAAGGATGTGGTGAGTGCGAGTAAGAAAATGCTGGCCGAACACATGCAGGAATTACTTGATTTGCAAAAGCAGACCGGACAATCACTTTTGTATGAAGCATCTGCTTGTGCTTCTATTCCTGTTATCCGGAATCTCGAAGAGTATTACGATAATGATCTGCTGCATTCCATTAAAGGGATTGTAAATGGCTCCACCAATTACATTCTTACAAAAATGTTTGAAGATAAATTGGATTTTAAAGAGGCCTTATTACAAGCACAACAACTTGGTTTTGCCGAGGCAGATCCTACCCTGGATGTTGACGGATGGGATGCGGTCAACAAATGGGTATTGTTGTTGCTTCATGCTTATGGCATTCTTTCGCATCCTAAAAAACTGCTCTTCAACGGAATTCAGAATATTCAGGGAGCAGATGCTGTTGTAGGAAGAGAAAAGAATCTGGAAATCCGATTGGTAGGTCAGGCAAAGAAATTGCAAAATGGAAAAGTGGCTGCTTTTGTATTACCTCAATTTGTGAAGCATGACAATCCGCTATCGTTTGTAAAAAACGAGTACAATGGAGCTGTGGTTGAAAGTTCGTTTGCCGACAAGCAATTTTTTTATGGAAAAGGTGCAGGTTCATTTCCAACGGCGTCGGCTGTTTTAAGTGATATTTCTGCTTTGACTTACCAGTATAAATATGAGTATAAAAAATTGTACTATCATAAACCCAATGAACTTTCAAATGATTATTATTTGAAAGTGTATGTAAGTTTTGATGACTGGAGCTTTATTCCGCGTGACAAGTTTGAATGGATTGAAGAGTGGCATGCAGAAAACGATCGTAAATATCTGGTAGGCGTATTGCATGTACAGGAACTGATGCAAAATGATTGGTGGAAAAAGAACAATACATCTCTGATTCTTACGCCGGAACCGCTGATTGAAGATGTTGAAATCAGAAATCTGAAAAAGAAAAGTCTGGAACTGGCCGGAATTGGAACGAATTAAAGTTGGACCTTTCATTGTCCTGAATGAAACCGGGAATCAACTTGGTTTCGATGCGGGGCATTGGGAGTTTGGATAATCAGAAAAATATACACATGAGTCAATCTTCCTTATTGAATCAATTAAGAGAATCATTGGGCAAGGGTTTGGAGGCCGATCTGCAAACGTTACAATCAATTTGCCCCGGTGAAACAGTTTTTTCTACCAGTTTTGGGATAGAAGATCAGGTAATTACACACCAGATATTTACGAACAATCTAAATATTCGTGTATTCACGCTGGACACTGGACGCTTGTTCCCGGAAACCTATTCAACCTGGAATCAAACCAGTGAAAAATACCGGCAACCGATCCATACGTATTATCCAAATGCGGATTTACTGCAGGAGTTTGTAACCGCAAAAGGACCGAACAGTTTTTATGACAGCGTAGAGAACAGGAAAATGTGTTGCCATATCCGAAAGGTAGAGCCACTCAAGAGGGCATTAGTTGGTTTTAAGGTTTGGGTTACCGGAATTCGATCCGAACATTCAGGCAACCGACAGTCTATGGAACAGGTAGAGTGGGATGAAGCCAATCAAATTATAAAATTTCACCCTCTTTTGCATTGGAATGCCGAAGAAGTTAAGAACTTTGCGTTCCAAAATCAGATACCCTACAATTCCTTGCATGATAAAGGTTTTGTAAGTATCGGATGTGCACCTTGTACCAGAGCTGTTCGTCCGGGCGAAGACTTCAGAGCCGGCCGGTGGTGGTGGGAGGATGCATCCAAGAAAGAGTGCGGCTTGCATGAGCACACAGTATCTGAGAAAAAGGATTAATTTTTTATTTATTAAACCTACTGGCATTGTAGACTAAATTGAACGATCACATGAGTTCTTATCATTTGAATTACCTGGAGCAACTTGAAGCAGAAAGTATTCACATTTTTCGTGAAGTTGCAGCTCAGTTTGAACGCCCGGCATTGTTATTTAGTGGAGGTAAAGACTCCATTACATTGGTACAACTGGCCAAAAAGGCATTTGCTCCCGGCAAAATACCTTTTCCTTTGGTGCATATTGATACCGGCCACAATTTTGAAGAAGCTTTGCAATATCGAGATTGGCTGGCAAAAGAGGTCGGCGCAACGTTGATTGTGCGGAAGGTTGAAGATACCATCAAACAACGCAACCTAACGGAGCCTAAGGGTAAGTTTGCCAGCAGAAACTGGTTGCAAACCTACACCCTGTTGGATACCATCGAGGAATTTAAGTTTGATGCCTGCATCGGTGGTGCACGTAGAGATGAAGAAAAAGCCAGAGCAAAAGAACGGATTTTTTCGGTGCGGGATGATTTCGGACAATGGGATCCGAAATTGCAACGTCCCGAACTTTGGAATATCTACAACGGACGGATTCACAAAGGTGAAAATGTACGTGTATTCCCAATCAGTAACTGGACTGAACTGGATGTTTGGAATTACATCAAAACAGAAGCAATTCCGTTGCCTTCCATTTATTTTTCGCATGAGCGTGAGGTGATTGTACACGAGGGCCAGTTGATTGCGGTTTCTCCATTTATTATGATTGAACCAACCGATGTCATTCTTAAAAAGAAGGTGCGCTATCGTACAGTTGGCGATATGACTTGTACAGCTGCTGTTGAAAGTTTGGCTACTACACTTGATGAAGTTGTTGATGAGATCAAGGCAACCCGAATCAGCGAAAGAGGAGAAACACGAATAGATGATAAAGTAACAGAAGCCGCTATGGAGGATCGTAAAAAAGGCGGCTATTTCTAAAAATATTTATTTCGATTTTAATTAACTGACTATTCAATACAAACCAATATGGACATTTTAAGGTTTATCACCGCAGGTAGTGTAGATGATGGAAAAAGTACGCTGATTGGCCGACTTTTATACGACAGTAAAAGTATTTTAGCCGATCAATTGGAAGCAATTGAAAAAAGTACAAAAAACAAAGATAACGGTGAAATTGATTTGGCACTTTTGACAGACGGACTCCGTGCAGAGAGAGAACAAGGAATTACAATTGATGTTGCTTATCGTTACTTTACGACTCCTCGTCGAAAATTCATTATCGCCGACGCTCCGGGTCATGTTCAGTATACACGTAACATGATTACCGGTGCCAGCAATGCGAGTTTAATTATTGTTTTGATCGATGCACGTCAGGGTGTCGTAGAGCAAACACGCAGACATTCGATCATTGCATCTTTATTGAGAATTCCCCATGTAGTGGTTGCTATCAACAAAATGGATCTCGTTGACTTTTCAAAAGAAGTTTTTGATCAAATCGTTGCAGACTACTCAGAAGTTGCCCGTCAGCTGAATCTGAAAGATGTTACCTATATTCCGATGAGCGCTTTGCAAGGAGACAACATTGTAGATGCTTCAGCGAAAACACCCTGGTATCAGGGAAAACCTTTGTTGGAGTTTTTGGAAACCATCGAATTGACTGAGGATGTGAACTTAAAAGATCCCCGTTTTCAGGTACAGTATGTGATACGCCCTCAAACAGAAGATTTACACGACTACAGAGGTTATGCCGGAAAAGTAATCAGTGGTGTTTACAAAAAAGGAGACAAGGTATTGGTGTTGCCACAACAAATTGAAACAACCATTTCAAAACTGGAAATTGCAGGTGTGGAAACAGATGAGATCTTTGCTCCTCAAAGTGCAGTCATCCATTTACAGGACGATATCGATATCAGCAGAGGTGATTCTATTGTTCGGGCAGATAATGTGCCGGAAACAGCAACTGAAATGGAAGTATTGTTGTGTTGGCTCGATGATAAACCGCTTCAAACGGGGAATAAATATTTGTTGCAGCACAACAGCAGACTGGTAAAAGCAATGGTTCGTAATCTGGAATACAAGCTCGATGTAAATACTTTGCAACATCAGCCCGTAGAAGGATCGGTTAAATTAAATGAAGTGGTAAAAGCGACCATTAAAACTGCTGCGCCTCTGGTGTTTGATCATTATGAGCAATTAAGCAGTAACGGATCGGCCATCTTAGTAGATGAAACCAGCAACAGTACCGTGGCTGCTGTTTTGCTGAGTTGATACAATTAATCCAATGGGTATGTCGCAACAAGGTGGTAAGGGCGCAAAAGTGATTTTGGCAGGTGCAGGTCCCGGTGACGCGGAACTGATTACGATTAAATTGCAAAAATATCTGGCTCAAGCCGATGTGATCATAACCGACCGACTCGTAAATCCCGAAATCATTGCTCAGAATGCTCGTAAAGATGTACGGGTCATCATGGCCGGAAAGCAGGGATATAACGATGCATCCTTTACGCAAGAGCAGGTGAATGCTGTCATTTTAGAGTCTGCCAAAGAGGGTAAGCTTGTACTGCGTCTGAAAGGTGGCGATACGGCATTCTTCAGCAATATTCTCGACGAGCTGGAAATGCTCGTTCGTGAAAACCTGCCTTTTGAAATTGTTCCAGGTATAACGGCTGCTTCAGGAGCTTCGGCTTACACAGGAATCCCTTTGACCGCTCGGGGTTATGCTCAGGGAGTGCAGTTCATCGCATTCAACCCCAATGCGCATTTTTCAGACGAGCAGTGGCGTTCACTGGCTATCACCAATGATACCAGGGTTTTTTACATGGGCGTTCAAAACCTGAAATTATTGACCGGGTTCTTGTTGCAATATCAATGCAAGCCGGATACACCCCTGGCGGTATTGGAACAAGCGGCAACACCTTTTCAACAAGTACACATATCTACCTTGCAAAATTGTGTAGCCGATTTTGAAGGAAGGCATTTCAGTTCACCGTCTTTAATTCTTTTGGGAGATGTAGTCAGACTTTATCCCCGTTTTTCATGGTTTCAAATTTCCGGAACCGGAACTGTGTTTCGGGCCTTGGAAGAATAAATTAAAAAAGGGCGTCAACTTGACGCCCTTTTTCGTTTGAAATCTTTTAAGTCTTATCCTTGTTTTTCGGAAAGAACAGCCGTTTCACGGAATTGCTTTGCAAACGCAATGAAGTTTTTAGCCTGTGCTAAATACGATTGCGCGAATTCTTCACTGGGGGCATGTTCATTCATACTTAAAACCAGAGACTTGAATGAAGGGGCTGCATCGTAAAGCCCTGTTTCCGTAAAGTTTTTTTCAAAATCATTTAAAATACCGTGCTGCGTATTGCACTGTACGCCTTTTTGCAAGAGCAACGCCTTGGCCGTATGAACCTGAGCTGCATAAGCGTGATAAATGCCATCGGCCCATGCTTTGTTTTTCAAACATTCCTCGCTGTTTGCAATTTTCTCTTCACCTTCCAGTATCAGCGTGGCAACAAGGTCGATCATCACACCGGCACATTCGCCTACGCCAATGGCCGTAGCAAATTTCTCTTGTTGTCCCCAGTCAATGAAATCTTCATTTTGAAGTGTTTCGAGATCGGCTAAGGGCTTTAATAATTCGTAATAATAACGATCGCCTCTGCGTTCACTGTATTTGAGGAAGCTTTCACCTGCTTCGGCTTGTGTTTTATAATCATTCAGTACATACCGAACAACATCGGGACCTCTCTTACTGGGAACTTTGATGACTTTGTCTGAAATACGCCCTTCTCCACTTCCCAATACACCACCTCCAATCAATACCTGTAATGCGGGTAATACCTGACCTTTCGATTTTAAGGAACTACCGTGAAATCCGATTGAAGCCATTCCATGCTGACCGCAACTGTTCATACAGCCACTGATTTTAATCGAAATATCTTTGTTGTAGAGCAATTCGGGATATTCTTCTTCAATAACTTCCGAGAGGGCCAATGCAGTTCCTGTACTGTTACTGATTCCTAAGTTACAGGTATCGGTTCCGGGACATGCCGTTATATCGGCTACGCTTCCAAATCCTGCGGCAGCAAGTTGTTCAGCTTCCAGAACACTATATATATAAGCCAGATGTTCTTCCTTGATGAAGCGGAATTGTAAACCCTGGTTGATGGTTACACGCACGTCGTCTGCAATGACATCTTTGAGTTGTTCAATTAAGCGGCGACTAACGTCTGAACTGATGTTCCCGTTTGGTACGCGTACATAAACGGCAAAGTATCCTGCTTGCTTTTGTGCAATTACGTTGGTGTTTTTCCATAATTCAAACCGCAATTGATCTTTGATCGCAGCATTGTTTGAGAGGGTATAGGAAGGTAATGTTACCGGTTTAAAGTTGTCTGCATCAATTGGATAACGCTGATGGGTAAGCGCCATTTGTTCGGCCGCAACGAGTTCATTGAACGCATCGATTCCGATTTTTTGTACTAAAAACTTAATGCGCGCCTTGTGACGGCTGTTGCGTTCTCCATGACGGTCGAAAACACGCAAAACACTTTCAAGGTAGGGGATCAATAAATCTGCTTCCAGGAATTCGTGTGTGGTGATCGCCAAATGAGGTTGTGCACCCAGTCCTCCTGCAATCAGGATTTTAAATCCGCGTACTTCTTTTCCGTCTACGGTTTTCACACGCGGTATGGCGCCGAGATCGTGCATGAACGTTAAGGCCGTATCTTTTTCGGTATTACTGAATGCAATTTTAAACTTGCGCCCCATTTCCTGACAAACCGGTTTGCGCAGGAAGTATTCAAACATGGCATGCGCGTAAGGGGTTATATCAAACGGTTCTTCCGGATCGATACCGGCAGTGTCTGACGCAGTGATATTACGAACGGTGTTTCCGCAAGCTTCACGAAGGGTTACATTGTCTTTTTCAAGTTCGGCCCACAATTCAGGGGTGCGATCCAGACTTACAAAGTGAATTTGAATGTCCTGTCTTGTAGTCAGATGCAGATTACCCGTTGAGTATTCATCAGAAACATCTGAAATGCGTTTCCATTGCGCCAGTGTCATTTTGCCATATGGTAACTTAATACGGACCATTTGAACACCTTGCTGGCGTTGTCCATAAACACCACGGGCCAAACGAAGACTTCTGAATTTTTCTTCCGAAATCGAACCTTCTTTGAAGGCGCGTATTTTCTGTTCCAGTTCAATAATGTCTTTTTCAACTAACGGGTTCTCTAATTCCGTACGAAAACTTTGCATGTTTGAGTTCGTTTTTTTAATGTAAAATCCTGATTCACAATTCCTAATGTCTTTATTTCCATCAGCCTATAGGGAAAGTAGACTAGAAGCAAAATTACATACTACTGCGTTGCCAGACAAAAACTTTGAAAAAAATAGGTCTCAGCGGCAGGAATGTTTCAACAAGACCCTGTAATGGTCTAATTTAGAAGAAAATCGGCATAAAGTCTACTGAAACGGTAGGAAAACTTATCTTTGCGCCTCCTGTACTGAGGGGGAATCTAAGTTATGTTCAATTATCATACATATTTGGAAGAACGGCTTTTGCAATTGAAGCAGGATGGAAATTATCGTTATTTCCTCAATGTGAACAAGAGTGCCAGACATTTTCCGAATTTTTACTACGATAAAAACGGCGAAACGAAGCGTGCTGTAAATTTTTGCAGTAACGATTATCTGGGCATGAGTGTCGAGGAGGAAGTGATTGCGAAATTGTCTTTTGTTGTTCATCAAAGCGGAACCGGAAGCGGAGGCACCCGCAACATCTCCGGCACAACCAATCATCATCAATCGTTGGAGCAGGCCGTTGCTTCCTGGCATCAAAAAGAAGCAGCACTTGTTTTTGGAGGTGCTTATCTGGCCAATTTAACGGCTTTGCAAACGCTGGGTCGTCAAATACCGGATCTGATTTTTTTGTCAGATGAACGGAATCATGCTTCGATCATTGAAGGTATGCGAAGTACACGCAATCAAAAGTTGATTTTCCGTCACAACGATGTTTTGCATTTGAAAGAATTGCTTCAATCATTACCTCCGGATCAACCCAAACTGATTGTGTTTGAATCGGTATACAGCATGAATGGTTCTGTGGCTCCTGTGAAAAAGATTGTGGAACTGGCAAAACAATACAACGCACTCACTTATATTGACGAAGTACATGCCGTTGGTTTGTACGGAGCAACCGGTGGAGGTATTTGTGAACAGGAATCCTTGCTGGATGCCGTTGATATCATCAATGGTACGCTCGCTAAAGCGGTAGGAGTGATTGGCGGCTACATTACTGCTTCACAAACAGTGATTGATTTTATCCGCAGTTTTGGAAGCGGGTTTATTTTTACTACATCATTACCCCCTGCAATTTGTGCGGCTGCCGAAAGAAGCATTCAGCTCATACGTCAGTCGGCACAACAACGAATCTATCTTAAAGGCAACGTTGCCTATTTGCGTTCTTTACTAGCCGAAAACGGACTTCCATTTACAGACAATGCATCGCATATAACGCCACTGCCGATAGCGGGTGCTGAGCGGTGTAAAAGGATGGCTGATCTGCTGCTCCGCAACCATGGCGTCTATGTACAACCTGTAAATTTCCCCACTGTACCCGTAGGGGAAGAGTGTTTAAGGATCATTGTTACATCCAGGCACACACGGGAACAGATTGTGCATCTTGTAAAAAGCTTAAAACAAATCAGAAGTGAAATCAATTCGGATTATTTGCCGGAAGAGCCGTCTCAGTCTGTTACAGGCTGAGTTGGTAAAACAACGGATACTCCTTGTAGCGCCGGATGCCGAAGTGATAATCATCGGGCGAAGCAGTAAAGGTGACCGGGAATTGTCGGTGCCCCTATCTGTATTGGATGGAAGTGATTTTTTTACGGAAGAAATATTTGCTGCTCTTCAAAACGGCGAGGCGGATATCGCGGTTCATTCGTTGAAAGATATGAGCGCCCGTCATTTTTTTAGTCATACAGCATTTGCAACTCCGGACCGTGAAGATTTGCGCGATGTGGCAATTTTTAATCCGGACATTGTTTCAAAGATTGAATCAGGAGCTACTTTAATTATAGGAACCTCTTCTCCCCGGCGCGAAGAGATGGCTGTACGGTTTTTGAAAAAAGCACTGCCGCAGCTCGGTCGTGAAATTCAAATAGAAACCCGACCCATTCGTGGAAATGTTGAAAGACGATTACAATTGCTTGAAAGCGGTGCTTACGACGCAACAATTTTAGCAACTGCCGGCCTCAACCGTTTGCTGGGTAGTTCTGAAGACGCACCGGGAGTACGGGCACTGCTGAAAGACAAGAAATACATGTTGTTGCCATTGGTTGAATGCGTACCTGCTCCCTGCCAGGGTATTATTGTTGCCGAGGCCGACCCCGCAAATCAGGAAGCGGTTGCCATACTTTCAAAGATCAATGATGAACGTGTTTGGAAGGAAGCGATTTCCGAAAAACAAAAAGGATCTGAATTTGGTGCAGGCTGCCTTCAAAAATTTGGCGTTGCAACATTGAAAACCAGGCACACGGCCCATCTTTATGCAGCAGGTGTCGACAGCAATGGCCGTGAATTCAGTGCATGGTCCGGCTTGCCTGAATTTTCTTACGAAGGAAAAAACTTCTTCTCTTCTACAGATTACATGCGCAACTTTTTTCAATACCGTTGGGAGCAGGCGTTACCGGCTTTGAATGCACCGGTTGTTTTTGTTGCCAATTACAAAGCCTTGCAGCAACAGGGCTTGAAAGAGTTGTTGCAATCAAAAGTGATTTGGGCATCGGGTACAAAAACATGGTACGAATTGGCTAAAATGGGATTGTGGGTACAGGGATCGGCCGATGCAATGGGCTTTGAACAGCTCTTGCCCTCTTTACAGATGCCGCTTTTGAACCTTTCAAAAGACGACTTGATGATTCTTACGCATAAGAAAGCGGCTGAACGTTGGCGTATAAAAGGGTATAACGCGCAAAGTAATTACGAACTGGTTCCAGTCTCTGACGCCGTTGTGCAGAGTAAAATGGCACAGGCTGAGTTCGTTTTCTGGAGCAGTTTCTCGCAATATGAATTGTACAAGTCGGTAATTCGGTCAAACGTTCGGCATTTGTGTGCCGGTGGTGAAACAGCGGAATTATTACGACAGCATGGAATTGAGCCAATTTTGTTCCCTACGATAAAAGCATTTGAACAATGGAGATCAACGAATATTTCATCAATCAGCGCCGTTTAAGGCTTAGCAGGCACATGCGGGAGCTTTGTGCAACGGTGCGATTGAATCATAAAGCATTCATTCAGCCGCTTTTTGTAGAGGAGGGTTTGTCTGCACCGCGCGATGTAGAAGGGCTGCCTTTTGTACAGGTGGATACGCTTTCGTCTGTTATAGATACGATCGAACGCGATTTGAAGCAGGGCGTCTCTAAATTTTTGATTTTCCCTGTTCCTGCGCATAAGTGTGAATCTGATTTTGATTTCACATTTGCGGGCTCTGTAATCAAAACGATACGGAATCAGTTTAATGATCGGGTATGGCTGGCCTCCGATCTTTGTTTGTGTAGTTATACAACACATGGCCATTGCGGCATACTGGACGAAGCGCATCAGTCTTTAAGGAATCAGCCAACGGTAAGTGCCTTGGCGCAATATGCGACAGTGCTTGCGGCTTCAGGTGCAGATTGTATCGCACCCAGTGATATGATGGACGGTCGAATAGCCTCAATCCGAAAAGCATTAAATGCAAACGGATACGAACAGGTGAGTATTATGAGTTATGCTGCCAAATTCAGTTCACAGTTTTACGGGCCATTTCGGGATGCTTGTCATTCTGCGCCTAAAACAAACGGACTGCATGATCGAAAAACCTATCAGATCGCTCCGTTAAATGCTGACGATGCGCTGTCGAGTGCGCTTCGGGATGACCGTGAAGGCGCAGATCTCTTGATGGTGAAACCTGCTGCTCTTTATACCGACGTCATTGCAAGGCTTCGGGACTACACGAACAAACCTCTTGCAGCTTATCATGTGAGTGGAGAATATGCGGCTATCGAATTGTTGGCCAAGGAAGGCTTATTGAACAGAGCTGCCGGTCATTTGGAAGTGTGGACCGCACTCACCAGGGCCGGTTCGAATGTAATCATTTCCTATGCGGCAAGAAATGCGAAAGAGTGGATTGAACAAATGGAATACTAATCATATAAGTAATTGTTCAATGTTATTGAGACGATAGACCATGGATTGAGTCATCGTATATAAAAAAAATATTTCAGAATATCAGTATTTAATTGGAAAGACGCATGCAAAAGAATGTGAAATCAAAGAATCATCTGTATCCGGTGTTTCTTAAATTGGAAGAGATGTCGGTTCTGTTGGTTGGAGCAGGAAATGTAGGACTTGAAAAATTGGAATCTTTATTGGGCAATTCGCCCGATGCTG
>JBMLSG010000004.1:107117-112067 GCA_049240625.1 Lacibacter sp.
GGAAGTATTGTTCAAAAGGGCAATTTGAAAATTGCCATTTCTACTAATGGCAAATCGCCTACAGCTTCCAAAAGAATTCGTCAGGTGTTGGATGAAGCATTACCGGCAGAACTGGATGAAGTGATCCAAAAACTGCATGCCATTCGTAATAAACTCTCGGGCGATTTTAGTTACAAAGTGAAAGAGATGAACCGGATTACCCAAGCAATGGTAGAGAAGTCCGGTTCGACAAATGGCAAGTACTGGCGAAAAATAGCAAAGTATTGTACGATCGTGTTTGTGTCAATGATTGTAGGTTATTTTATCTTTTCCTATCTGCCCGTTCATCAAATTGGCGGTTCTTTGGCTGATTGGTATGGAACACTCGATAAGAATTTTCACTGGATGGTGTTGGCCGGTTTCATGGCGCAAATGGTGGATGGAGCCACCAGTATGGGATATGGGGTAACAAGTTCCATTATCCTGCAATCAGCACATGTAAGTCCTGCTGCCATAAGCGGCGGAATTCATACGGCTGAAATGTTTACCAGTGGAGCATCGGGCTACAGTCATTATCGTTTTGGTAATGTCAATAAAAAATTATTCAAGGCGCTTCTCATTCCGGGGGTTATTGGCGCTGTATTAGGGGCCTTGCTCCTTGTGAAATTCGGCGAAACGCATATTCAGTATATCCGTCCGATTATGGCAGCCTATACCATGATCTTGGGAATCCGGATTTTTACAAATGCATTTCGAAACGGCGGAAAGAAAAAATTTGCACGTTACGGTTGGTTAGCCGGAGTAGGTGGATTTTTAGATTCGTTTGGTGGTGGCGGATGGGGGCCCATTGTAACTTCCACATTGATAACTAAAGGTCGTACCCCTCGATTTGTTGTTGGTTCTGTGAGTTTGACTGAGTTTTTTGTGACCTTGGCGAGTGCCATAACTTTTTTCACCTTGATAGGGTTGCAAAACTGGCAGGTTGTATTAGCCTTGATCATTGGCGGTGTATTGGCTGCGCCTATTGCGGCTCGTTTGGCCGGTAAACTTCCAAGAAAAACCTCGTTTTTGGTGCTGGGTACTGTAGTGGTGCTCTGGAGTCTTCGCATCATTTTAAAAGCACTTCTTTAAACTGAATTGCTGATGGTTGAATGGGAAAATTAAGATGAAGTAATAAGTTCGTTTTTTAATGTTTTAAGAAGAATTGCTATTCGTTTTATGGGAAAATGGATCGTTGTCTTTATTTCGATACTGCTTACAAATGCATTGTGTGCACAAAAGAAAGTAACCAATCAGGATTTGATCTGGTATGGCGTTTTTACAACTGTCAATATCAATGAAAAATGGTATTTTCAAAATGAGTTGCAGGAGCGACATTATATCAATCCTACCGCACAACACCAATTCCTGATACGCAGCCACATTCACCGATTCCTGGGATCAACAGGATGGGAGACTTCTTTGGGGATGTGTTTGTTTCTTCAAAACCCCAATGATCCCAAGGCTACAGTGAAATTAACAGTTCCTGAATTAAGGCCCCATGTTGAATTTGGTTACAAGCAAAAATTAAAACGGGTGTCTTTTGATCATCGATTCAGGGCCGAAGCACGTTTCTTTCATAATACCAATGCGTCACGATCGGAACTTGACGATGGTTTTGCTTTTGGGAATTTTCGTTTCCGGTACAAGTTTCAAGCAACAATACCAATTGTAAAAATTGCAGATAATCGATTTCTGAAATTAAAATTATCTGATGAGTTGCATTTGAATGCAGGACGCAATATCTTGATGAATGTATTTGATCAAAATCGTTTGTATGGGGGGGTAGGATTCGATCTTACCCGTGATGTATTTGTTGAAGCCGGTTATTTAAATTGGTTTCAGCAACGTCCCAATTCTGAATTCTTCAATAGGGATATCCTCCGTTTTACCGTGTTTCATAAAGTTAATCTGAAGAAAAAAAGCAAGAGCAAAACTCACTAGTAGTATAAGGCTACATGTAGCGGCGTACGATGAAAGAGTGATGCCGAAAGTGGATTGTTTCATTTAGTGATTCTTTGGCTTGCGCATGATCTCAGTAGATCTGCAAAACGATTATCTGCAATTAAATCGAAATCCATCATGTTTCCCGACAGCTGGAGTGAATGTATATTCATTTGAATTCGCTTGATCGTAAAAAAGATTTTTAAAATAAAGTCTATAAAAAAGGTAGACAATAAAAACAATTCCTATATTTGCCGCGAAATCACTTTTTTTTAATTATAAAGTCTATAAAAAAGGTAGGGTAATATGTTGTTAATGTATATCGTTTCTTATTCCCGGATTTTATCAAGGTTGATTGTGTTTATAACCAGCTATTTGTGTATGGTAGCCGTTTTATGACATACGATCTTGACTCAATTATTTATTAAATATTAATCTTATAATAATGAAAGGACTTAATTTGTTTTTGGTTTTTATTCTTGGAATACAAGCCCTTAATGCACAAAATACTTTGAAGGGTGTTATCAATGATGGAAAAGGGCTTCCGATTGATGGGGCAACTATCAAGGTTAAAACAACGGGATTTTTGACGCAATCAGATGTCAAGGGTAGGTTTGCGATTCATATTCCATCAACCTTGCCGTTTACTTTACAAATTTCATCGGTTGGGTATTATCCTGTTGAAACAGTTGTTACTGAATTGAAGGACTCTGTATTAAATATCTTGTTGGTTGATAACAATCAGTTATCGGAGGTGGTTATTACATCGAGGCGTAGAATAGAGTCGGCGCAAAATGTACCTATTGCCATCTCTGTCGTATCGGGTACGCAGGTGGAAAATGCCGGAGCTTTTAATGTAAACCGTTTGAAGGAAATCATTCCCAGTGTACAATTGTATACTTCTAATCCCCGTAACACAGGTATTAATATCCGTGGTTTGGGTTCTCCGTTTGGTTTGACCAATGATGGTCTCGATCCGGGTGTTGGGTTTTATGTGGATGGGGTTTATTTTGCAAGGCCTGCTGCCGCAACACTTGATTTTATTGATATTGAACAAGTAGAAGTTTTGCGCGGACCTCAGGGAACGTTGTTTGGAAAAAACACAACATCGGGCGCATTTAATATCACAACCCGCAAGCCTACATTCAAGCCCGGAGCAACGTTTGAGTTGAGTTATGGCAATTACGCTTTTATTCAGGCAAAGGCTTCTGTAACTGGAGGTATCACTAAAAAATTAGCCGGTCGCTTGTCGTTTTCAGGAACCAGCAGGAATGGGACGATTCGTAACATACGTACCAATCAATACACCAATGAATTAAACAATATCGGTGTAAGAGGACAATTGCTTTATCGACCTTTCTCAAAAACAACGGTCACGTTGGCCGGTGATTTCACCAACCAACGTCCGTTTGTTTATGCACAGGTTGTTGCCGGGGTTGTTCAAACAAAACGACCCGCTTTTCGTCAATTCAATAATATTATTGCCGATTTGAATTACAAACTTCCTTCACAAAACGCTTTTGATCGTGTCATTGATCATGATGTGCCCTGGAACTCCGGAAATGATTTAGGAGGTGTTTCGTTGAATATTGATCAAAAAATTGGATTTGGTAAACTAACATCTACTACTGCCTGGCGTTACTGGGACTGGGATCCGTCCAACGACCGTGACTTTACCGGTTTGGAAGCATTGTCTAAGTCTCAAAATCCTTCGAAACACAGAAATTGGTCTCAGGAAATTCGCTATGCCGGTGAAATTAATTCCCGTTTGAGTGGTGTGGTTGGACTCTATTACATCGATCAGGAGATAAAAACAAATGGGTTGGAGGAATCCGGCCGTCATCAGTGGCGTTTTTCACAAAGCAGCACGAGCCCCTTATGGCAAACGCCGGGATTGTTTGAAGGATTTGGTATCAGAACCAATTCATCGATTCGTTCAAAAAGTGCCGCTGCATTTGCAAATATAGATTGGGAAGTGATCAAGGGCTTACATGTTTTGCCCGGTATTCGTTTCAATTACGACAAGAAAGCTGTGACGTATAATAGAATAGCTTCCGGAGGTTTGGATACCGCTACATTTGCCGGAACTGCCGATCAAAAGAGAACACTGCAAGGCTTTAAAAACGGTGTTTATACCAATCAGTTCTATGTGGCTTCGGCTGAAGAAAACAACTTTACTTATCAGCTAACAGTTGCATACAGACCTAATAAATATATCAACGCATTTGCAACCTATTCTACCAGTTTCAAGCCTGTGGGTGTAAATGTGGCCGGACTTCCAACTGTTAACGGGCAACCTGCTACCAATTTGGCGGTAATTAAACCGGAGTATGTAACACACTATGAAGTTGGTATTAAAACCAATCCAACGGATAAACTCATTTTCAATGCAGTGTTTCACAATACCGACATCAGGGATTATCAGGCTAATGTGCAATCTCCTGAATTGGGTGTGAACCGTGGTTATATTGCCAATGCGGAAGCTGTCAACGTAAAAGGGTTTGAATTAGATGCCAATTATCAACTCAATAGTCACTTTACCTTTTTCGGAGCACTTGCTTATACCGATGGCAAGTATGTGAAATTTACAAATGCACCGCTCCCGTTGGAAGAAACCGGATTGACTGAAAACGGACAACAAAAAGCATTCAAGGATGTTTCCGGAGGACGTTTGCCCGGTATTTCCAAATGGTCGGGTTCTTTGGGTGGTGAATACACCGTGCCCGCAAAGTTCTTTGCTAAAGAAGGTAAATTCTTTGTAGCAGCCGAGGGTTTTTATCGCTCCGAATTTTCATCCAGTCCTTCACCTTCTGCGTTTCTGAATATTGAGGGGTACACACTAGTGAATGCACGTCTTGGTTTCAGAGCCACCAACAACGGATTCTCCGCTTTTTTATGGGGTCGCAATATCCTTAATAAAAATTATTACGAACAATTGTTGCCGGCTGGTGGAAATGCAGGACATTATGCGGGTGTTTTGGGTGATCC
>JBMLSG010000005.1:0-8538 GCA_049240625.1 Lacibacter sp.
GTTGGTTCTCTTATAGGTAAATACGCCGTCCTTATTCTTAAGGATGGCTTTTTTTATGCCGTCCCGATACGGGTTTCCAGTTCCATGATTTTTTCAAACAGGGCATCGTATTGCTCGTTCAGTCGGGTGAGCTCACGGGCAACTTGCTGGTAGGCTGTTTCGGTTTGTAGAAATTTGTTTTTATCCGAATAGGTATCGGGTTCCGATAATTGCAGTTCCAGTTCCTTCTTTTTCTGCTCTGCGGCGTTGATTTGTACTTCCAGTTGTTCCAGTTGTTTTTGCTGGCGTTGCAGGTCTTTCTTGACTTCTTTGTTGATGGGTTGTCGGTTATCGGGAATGGCCGCTTCAACGCTTTTAGGTTGAGGTGCCGTTACTACCGGTTCGGGCAGCTTGGCTTTTTCCTTGCTCTCCGTCTCCGGTTTCTTCTGCGCCATGCGCTCTTTCCATTCGAGATACTCGTTGTACGTGCCTTTGAATTCCTTGATGACTCCGTCAACAATTTCCCAGATTTTATTGGCGGTCTGCGAAACAAAGAAACGATCATGACTTACCAGAATGTAACTGCCTTGGTATTTGTTGAGCGCTTCAATGAGCAGCTCTACCGAATGCATGTCGAGGTGATTGGTAGGCTCATCCAGCAACAGAAAATTGGCTTTGCTGATGATGGTTTTTGCCAGGGCGATCCGTGCTTTTTCACCTCCGCTCAGTACTTTGATTTTTTTGTCGGCATCATCTCCGCTGAACAGAAAACAACCCAAGAGGGTTCGCAATTCCTGGTCTGTTTTTTGACTGCCGCAACTTTTCATTTCATCCAGAAGGGTATGGTTGAGGTCCAGTGCTTCCAACTGGTGTTGTGCATAAAAACTGGGATCTACGTTGTGTCCTTCTTTACGAGTGCCTTCAAACGATTCTACACCTGCAATGATGCGCAGCAATGTTGATTTCCCTTTACCGTTCGCACCAATCAGAGCGATTTTATCACCGCGTTCAATTTCAGCTTCGGCATCAGTTACAATGCGTGTTTCGCCGTACTGTTTGGAAATATGTTTTAATTCACAAAGAATTTTACCGGGTGTTTTATCAATCGAAAAATTGATGCGGATATTCGGACGGTCATTGG
This sequence comes from Lacibacter sp., assembly GCA_049240625.1. GTDB lineage: Bacteria > Bacteroidota > Bacteroidia > Chitinophagales > Chitinophagaceae > Lacibacter. The sequence goes on from JBMLSG010000005.1 coordinate 1,121, forward strand.
TTGGTGCTTCAATAAGATCCAGCTTGTCAAGTTTTTTGATGGCGGCCTGTGCGGCGGCGGCTTTGGTGGCTTTGGCACGAAAGCGTTCTATAAAGCGTTCCTGTTGACGAATGTAGTCTTGCTGGTTTTCAAATGCTTTTTGCTGAAGGTCCATCCGCAACGCTTTCTCCTTCAGGTAAAAGGAATAGTTGCCGCCGTAGATGTGCAGGCCCTGTTGAAACACCTCTACAATTTTTGTCACCATGCGGTCCAAAAACCAGCGGTCGTGCGAAACAATAACTACGGATCCCTGATAGTGTTGTAAATATTTTTCCAGCCATTCAATACTGGGTAGATCAAGATGGTTGGTAGGCTCATCCAGCAGGAGCAGGTCGGGTTGTTGCAGAATCATCTTCGCCAGAAGCACCCGCATCCGCCAGCCTCCGGAAAATTCTTTATACGGACGGCTCAGGTCGCTGTTGGAAAAACCCAGTCCTTGTAAGATCTCTTCAGTTTTGTGATGGATATTGTAACCATCAAGCGTGTCCATTTCGTGCAGCTTGTCGGAATACAGTTGCAGCAACGCTTCGTCTTCGTGGTTGGCTTCCAGCAACTTGCCCGTTTCTTCAATTTCTTTTTCCAGTTGCAGCACTTTTTCAAAAGCACCCAATGCCACTTGCAGGATCGATTCGCCTGTATCAAAACTCAGCAAGTCCTGGTGTAAATAACCGATAGACGTACTTCTGCTGCGGATTACTTCACCTTTGGAGGGCTGGTACTCGCCGGCCAGCAGTTTGAGCATGGTCGATTTGCCGGTTCCATTAAAACCGATCAATCCGATCCGCTCATTGGGATGAATATGCCAGGTGGCATTCTCTACAATGGCTCTTGCGCCAAACTCAAACGTCAAATTCTGAAATCCTGCTAACATGCTGTTAAATAAGTGTGCAAAGTTAAATCATTCAGGCATTGCGTTACCGCACATTTGAATTGTAGTACTTTTGCCGGACTTTCGTTTGAAGTGGAGGATTTTTTGTGACGTAAGCGTAAGCAACAAAAGGAAACTTCAATTGTAAAGAATTTGTTTTCATTCACCTTCCGTTCAACAACAGTTTTCGATCATGAAGTGTTTGGGTAAATTTCTCTTGACTTGTTTATTCCTGCTGTTTTCAGTAATTAGTTATGCCCAGCAAAAACATACCATCAGTGGTTATGTCAAAGACAGTACCAGCAACGAATCGGTTACCGGTGCTTCGGTTACGGTAAAGGGCCGCACACAGTCGGTCAGTTCCAATCAATACGGATTTTATTCCGTCACGTTACCGGAAGGGGAGTATGTGCTTACGGTTTCGCATGTGGCGTATGAAACGTCCGAAATCAGAATTCGCCTTTCGAAAGATGAGCGCTTGAATTTTGATCTGGCTCCCCGTATCGTTTCTTCTTCGGAGGTGGTTGTGTATTCCAAAAAACGGGAGGCCAATATCCGTTCGGCACAAATGGGGAAGGTGGAACTCAGCATCAATCAAATCAAATCCATTCCCGCTTTTGCCGGTGAAGTGGATCCGATGAAAGTATTACAGTTGCTGCCGGGGGTTCGAAATGCCGGTGAAGGCAACAGCGGTTTGTATGTACGTGGTGGTGGTCCCGATCAAAATCTGGTTTTGCTGGACGATGCAGTTGTGTACAACCCGGGTCATTTGTTCGGGTTCTTTTCGGTCTTCAACAGCGATGCATTGAAGAATGTAAGTCTGACCAAAGGAGGCATGACGGCCAATTATGGCGGACGCATCAGCAGTGTGGTGGATGTAACCATGAAAGAGGGCAACAGCAAAAAATATCAGGTGGAAGGAGGAATCGGAACCATTTCCTCCAGGGTTTCCATTCAGGGGCCCGTGGTCAAAGAAAAATCTTCTTTTGTGCTTTCGGCCCGGAGAACCTATATCGATGTACTGGCCAAACCGTTCATCAAACCTTCCAGTGCCTTTTACGGATCGGGTTATTATTTCTACGATCTCAATGCGAAGTTCAACTACAAGCTTTCGGAAAAAGACCGGCTCTATGCCAGCGGTTATTTTGGAAGAGATGTGTTTACGTTTAAGAACAAAGAGCGATCGTTCAATGCCCGCATTCCCTGGGGTAATTCAACGGGAACAATTCGCTGGAACCATGTGTACAACAGTAAATTGTTTTCCAATACATCTGTGGTGTACAACGATTATCGCTTTGAGTTTGGCGGCGGGCAAAACAACTTTGAAGTGAAATTCAATTCTTCCATCCGGGACATAACGGCCAAAATGGATTTTGATTATTACCCGGCAGGCAATCATCAAATCAAATACGGTGTCACCTATACGCATCATACCTTCAATCCGCAAACCACATCGGGACGAAGCGGCGACCGTGAATTCAAGCCCAGTGCCGTCAATAACAAATATGCGCATGATCTCGCCCTGTATCTGCTCGATGATTGGGATGTAACGCCTCGTTTGAAATTAAATTACGGATTGCGTTACAGTTTGTTTCAGCAAACCGGACCTTATACACGTTATACCAAAGATCCAAACGGCAATGTACTGGACAGTATCGTGTACAGAGGAGGGAAACCCATTCAAACCTATGGAGGCCTGGAACCGCGCTTTACACTTCGTTACACACTGGATCCAACCACTTCACTCAAAGCTGCTGTTACGAGGAATCTGCAATACATCCATCTCGTGAGTAATGCGGGAACAACCTTGCCCACCGATATCTGGGTGCCCAGTACGTATCGGGTGAAACCGCAGATTGGTTGGCAGTATGCAGCGGGATTGTACAAGAATTTTGACGATAACAAATGGGAGAGTTCGGTGGAAGTGTACTATAAAACCATGGCCAATCAAATTGAATACAACGAAGGTTATACGCCCGGCATCGGGGATGTGGAAGAGCAGTTTGTTTTTGGAAAGGGCTGGAGTTATGGTGCTGAATTTTATCTCAACAAGGCAAGAGGAAATTTAACGGGATGGATTGGCTATACTTTGTCCTGGACCTGGCGACAATTCAAGGACCTGAACGAGGGACAAAAATATCCGGGTCGTTTTGATCGTAGACATGATCTCAGCATCGTTGCCAATTACCAACAGAATAAAAAGTGGAAATTCTCGGCTGTTTTTGTGTACGGAACGGGTAATGCGTTTACACTGCCCGAACGGTTCACGCTTGTGGAAGGTGTGCTTACACAGGAATTCAGTAAGATCAACCAATACCGTTTGCCTTCCTACCACCGTCTCGATTTTTCGGCAACCTATGTACCAGGCGCCAACAAAGTTAAAAAGCTCCGGACCGAATGGGTGTTTAGTGTGTACAACGCTTACAGTCGCCAGAATCCGTACTTTATCTACTACGATCAGTCCGGTTCTCCATTGAGCGGTACGTTGCAGGTAGAAGCACGTCAGGTTTCGTTATTCCCCATTATTCCAAGTGTAACCCTGAATTTTAAATTGTAAGACCTTCACGTAACGTATGCAAGCTTTTGTTGTATACTCGGTATTGCAAGGTTATTTCAGACGAAATACCACACTGGCATTTTGCTGATTATCGGCACTCAACAACACCTTGTAATAGTCGTTTCCGTTTTGTACACGCATGATCGCGGTGTTGGGTGGAATCCGACCGAGATTTTCGGCAAACATCGTTAATACATTGTCTTTGCCGGGTACGGCTTTCACTTGCAGTACAATGGGCTGATCACTCAGGGTTTGTTTGGAAAGGATCACCTCGCCGTTGAATAATACGGTAATGATATCGCCATCTACTTCTGCGTTATCATACAGTTTGATGGTGATCTCTTGTTCTGTGATGCTGATACGGTCGTAAATTTTATTTTCTCTTTTATTCAATTCAGCAGGAGGAGGAGCTTGCAACTTAACGGGCGCCTCTGCCGGTTTCTTTTCAATTGTGGGAGCTGTGGCTACTGCTTCCGGACCCGGTGTTGGAACGGAATCTTTTGAAACGGAAGGCTTCGTTGGAATATTTGTTTTGGGTCGGGTTACCGGTGGGATCGAGGTTGGGGGTTTGTTGGAGGGTTTGGTTTCATTTTTTTTGCCGGCAACAGGCGGATTGGTTGTAATGGTGTTTTTTACCAGTCTTTTGCGCGAGAGCAACGTATTGCCTCTGCCGCAATTGTCTTCGGCTCGTGCCGATTTCCAGGTTCCCGCTAATTCTTCGGTATCACCTTTCTTGAAATAGGTGAGTTTGTGCACTTGAAAGCAATCTCTGAACCAGTCGGGGGTATTGGCTTTGATACGTTTGTATTCGGTGGCAATCAAGGTTTTGCTCCGTGCATCAACCGTTACTTTGATAGCGCAGATGGTGTAGTATCGTTTGTTTTCGATCATGAAATAGGTTGTGGATGTTCCTTCGTAGGAGTCGCCGTTGGTTTCAATTTCCAAACTGTATTCGGTACGGTCGCCGGGTAACGATCCAACGGCATCAAAACTGCCATTCCACTGTCCTTTAAAATCCTGTGCCTGGGAAAAAAAGGTGCTCGTCAGGAAAAACAAAGCAAAAACAAATACTCTCATATCGCTTTCATTGATTGGTTTGCAAATTAGTTAATTGCGTAAAACCGAAACCTGAAAGGCTTTGTTAATTTTAAAATGGCGATGGTCATTGTCTGTTCCTGTTTAAGTTTTTGTGAAACAACACCTTCCTTACTTGTTATGCTACTGCAAGTTTCTTAACTTTGTCCACTTGTTTTGAAGAGGAAAACAATGCAAAAAAGTCGTTCCGGTCGAACATATTAAGGATGTGGCAACAGACTTTTTTGGAATCAAAAACGAATAACGGAAACAGTTATGAAGATTACATTTCCGGACGGCGCGGTCAAAGAATTTGAAAGCGGCAGTTCGGCTTTAGCAATAGCGAAATCCATCAGTGAAGGGCTGGCACGTAAAGTTTTAGCCGCCAGTGTTAACGGTCAGGTTTGGGATTTGAATCGTTCCATCCATGAAGATGCTTCCCTGAAATTGTTGACCTGGGAGGATGCTGATGGAAAATCCACTTTTTGGCATTCCAGTGCGCACTTGATGGCAGAAGCGGTCGAGTCGTTGTTTCCCGGTGTGAAATTTTGGGTAGGTCCGGCTGTAGAAAAAGGCTTTTACTACGATATGGATCTGGGCGATCGTAAAATGTCGGAAGAAGACCTGCTTGCTCTGGAAAAGAAAATGAACGAACTGGCGAAACAGAACAACAGTTTCGTGCGTAAAGAGATCTCGAAAGCAGAAGCCGTTTCTTATTTTGAAGAAAAGGGTGATGAATACAAACTGGATCTGCTCAGTGGCTTGACCGATGGTGAAATTACATTCTACTCACAGGGCGGGTTTACCGATCTCTGTCGCGGTCCGCATATTCCGCATACCGGAATCATCAAAGCCATCAAGCTGCTCTCCATTGCCGGTGCCTACTGGAAAGGAGATGAGAAAAATAAACAGCTTACACGTGTGTATGGGGTAACATTCCCTTCACAAAAAGAACTGGACGAATACCTGCTCATGCTCGAAGAAGCCAAGAAACGGGATCACCGCAAATTGGGTAAAGAGTTGGGTATTTATACCATGGATGATGATGTAGGTCCCGGATTGCCGCTGTGGTTGCCCAATGGAACCATCATCATTGAAGAACTGGAACAACTGGCGAAAGAAACAGAAGCCGCAGCAGGCTACAAACGTGTGGTAACACCACATATTGCCAAGGAAAGTATGTACCTCACCAGCGGACATCTGCCGTATTATGCCGACAGTATGTTTCCTCCCATGGAAATGGATGGCGAGAAGTATTATCTGAAAGCCATGAACTGTCCGCATCATCATAAGATTTTTGATGCGGAGCCCAAGAGCTACAAAGATTTGCCTTACCGTATAGCGGAGTATGGAACCTGTTACCGTTACGAACAAAGCGGTGAGCTGTTTGGGTTGATGCGCGTTCGTTGTTTACACATGAACGACGCTCATATTTATTGTACCAAAGAGCAGTTCTTTGAAGAGTTCAAGGCTGTGAACGATATGTACCTAAAGTATTTCAAAATATTTGGAATCGAAAAGTACGTGATGCGTTTGAGTTTGCACGAACCCTCCAAACTCGGACAGAAATATGTGAACGAACCGGAGTTGTGGAAACAAACCGAGGAAATGGTTCGGAAGGTGCTCATTGAAACCAACACACCTTTTGTGGAGGTTCAGGATGAAGCTGCTTTTTACGGACCTAAAATTGACGTACAGATATGGAGTGCGATTGGAAGGGAGTTTACACTTGCCACCAACCAGGTGGATTTCAACAGCGGACTCAAATTCAAACTGGCATATACCAATAAGGACAACCAGCCCGAAGTGCCTCTGATCATCCACCGGGCACCACTTGGAACCCACGAACGGTTCATTGGCTTCCTGCTGGAACATTATGCCGGTAAATTCCCGTTGTGGCTGGCTCCGCTACAAGTGAAGATCCTGCCAATCAGTGATAAGTTTCTGGATTATTCAAAAACAATCTTGCAGAAACTGAAAAATGCAGATATTCGTGCTGAAATTGACGACCGGAGCGAAAAAATAGGCAAAAAAATACGTGATACCGAACTGGCACGTGTTCCTTACATGCTCATTATTGGAGAGAAGGAAATGAATGAAGGAAAGGTATCGGTTCGCAAACAAGGAAAAGGAGATGCCGGTACGTTTGAAGTAGACACGTTCATTGAAAACGCTACGGCTGAAGTAAGAAACAGAATTTCGGAATAACAACTCTTTCCCCCTAAAGAGTTTTTTATCAACTATCAACAAAACACGCTCTCGTTTCGGGGAAGAGAGCAACAGGATATGGCATTACCATCAAGAGCTCCCCGGGGTCGTTTTATACCCCGTAAAGAACCGGAACATCGTATCAATCACCTTATTCGCGTACCGGAAGTACGTTTGGTAGGTGATAATGTGGAAGTGGGTGTTTACCCTACACAAAAAGCATTGCAAATTGCACAGGATCTGGGAGTGGATCTGGTGGAAATTTCGCCTCAGGCTGTACCGCCTGTTTGTAAAGCCATTGACTATAACAAGTTCCTTTACGAAAAGAAGAAGAAAGAAAAGGAGATGAAGGCGAAAAGTAAGTCGGCTGAATTGAAAGAAATTCGCTTTACGCCCAATACGGATGATCATGATTTTGATTTCAAATCCAAACATGCCGAAAGTTTTCTGAAAGAAGGCAACAAGGTGAAAGCCTATGTTCAGTTTAAAGGTCGTGCCATCCAGTTCAAGGAGCGCGGCGAACTGGTTCTGTTGAAATTTGCGGAACGTTTAAAAGAAGTCGGACAACTGGAAGGGATGCCCAAACTGGAGGGCAAACGGATGCTCATGATCATTGCTCCGAAAGCACAGAAAAAGAAAAAAGAAACTGCCGAATAAGTTTAGAACCCGTTG
>JBMLSG010000006.1:0-1579 GCA_049240625.1 Lacibacter sp.
CGTAAAAAAGCCACGATAAAAAATCGTGGCTTTAGGATTCAGCTTTTTTGTTTGCTTAGTCAATATTTTTAACAAGGATCCATCCTGAATATTTAATCGGTGTTTTTTCCTTGTTGGGTTCATTCCAGTTGATGTGGTACCAATAGGTTCCTGTAAGTATTTTCTTGTCGAAATGTTTACCGTCCCATTTGTAATTGTTGAATTTATTTCCTGTGAAAATTTTATTTCCGTATCGGTCGTAGATCACGAAGCTTAAATTTTCCTTGTACGCCAGTTCGCTGTAATCGATGAAGTCATTTTTATTATCCCCATTCGGCGTGATGGCGTTTAACAAATTCGGAACCGTTACCTCTACAAAGATCGGGGTACAGTTGTAGGCGTCTTTCACATAGAACGTATGCTGTCCTCTTGAAAGTCCTGTAAATACATTGGAATCCTGCCAGTTGGTAGGCGAATCCACTGCGTATTTATAAGGTGCTTTTCCTCCGGTTACTTTTACCGTTGCTGTATTGTTTGAAATTTCAATTTCTGAAATCACAGGATCCACTGCTTTTTTCACGCTTACAAACTGTTTCACGGAACATCCGTTGTCTTTAAGGATGACCCAGTAATCTCCTACCGGAACTCCTGATAATACCTGAGTGGTTGCTCCCGTGCTCCACAGGTAAGACTGATATCCCGGTCCTGCATCAAGATTCGTTCTTGCGTCGATACAGATGATCTTATCCACGAGAACCGTAGATCTTTTCGGAGGAATTACCACTAAGTTTACTTTGGCAATAGCATAACATCCGTTTGAGTTGTATACTCGGATGTAAACCGAAGCATTCCCTGAAACGTACGCTAAAGGATTTAAAATTTCATTTGTTCCGTTGCTTGCATCAACAAAAGTAGGGTAGTATTTTTTTGTAATCGGCGATTCTGTGGAAACATTGGCAAGCGAAAGGTTGAATGCCGCTTTTGTTTCATTATTTTCAAGATAACATTCGCTGATGGTAGCTTCTGTTACCACCGGAGTCGGAAGATAAGCCAAAGTTATTTTGGCATTTCCTGTACATCCTTCGTTGGTGGTCACTTTTACATAGACAATTCCTGCTGCAGAAAGATAATTCGCAGGATTTGTAATTTCGTTGGTTGCTGCGTTCAGGTCAGCAAGGGTAGGGTAGAATTTCTTGACCACCGGAGTGTACGTCGTTACATTGGCTGCGGTAAGATCAAAGAACCCTTTTCCGTTGTACTGACAGGCTTTGATGGTGGTGTCCGTTAAAATAAACGGTACTACTGTAAGATTTAAAGTTACCTTTTCACAGTCAATAAATTCGGGAGCATTTCCGCAGAACTGGTAAACAATAGTATCTGGACCTAAGTATCCCGGATTCGGAATGTAGGTAATCTGTCCTGCGCCGTTTACTGTTGCTGTACCGTTTGTCGGATAGGTAAGAATGGTTACCGTACTTGCAACAGGCGTCTGTGTTGTGGTGAACGAGAAAGCGGGAGTAATGACTTTCGTTGCACAGGCATTAAGAGCTGCTGTTGTATTTCTTACACATGAAAAAACTTTATAGATGGGAGTGGTAAC
>JBMLSG010000007.1:0-3459 GCA_049240625.1 Lacibacter sp.
AACATCGCCTTCCAGGTATTCCAATCGTGTGGCCATTCCGATCCCCATACATCCAGATTGTAACGAATGCCTTTGTCGTATAAAATTTTGGCAAACCTTCCACTGCTGGTAGGATCTTCAAAGGCGCCGCTGCCGGTTAAAATGTGGATGTGCGGACTGTTACGGATTTGTTCCAATAGGCCATGATCGGCCAAATTGGGCATGTAATGCATGGGACTGTTGAAATATACCTGTTCATCCCAATAGCCCTTGGTGTACTCGGTTAATTCATACACGCCGCTGAGCGCCAGAACCCCGTTTACCAGATCGGGACGTTTCAAAAAAAGATTCATGCTATGCAGTGCGCCAAACGAAGCCCCACTGGTATAGATGGGAGTTTCCGGACTCGCATTGGAATGGATAAACGGTATCACTTCATTGTATACATAGGCATTGAACTGATTGTGACGAATGGCTTTGTGTGCCCCATCCATATCAGGATGCATCCAGCTTTCGGTATTGATGCTGTTGATGCTATACACTTTCAGCTTACCGGCTTCGATCCAGGGCCGCATGGTCTCTAAAAGCTGAAACCGTTCGTATTCCAAAAAATCGGCTGCCGCAGTAGGGATCATCAATAAGGCAAAGCCGTAATGACCGTAAACGGCAACAGGCATTTCTTTATTCAATGCCGGACTGTGCCAGCTGAACAGCTCTCGTTTCATTTGGAATGGTTATGAATGTTTAAGGATCACCGCTTAAAAACGGTTATTGTATACTTGACCGGTTCGTGCAAGTCATTTCTTCTAAGCTGCTGTATCTGCACCGTCTTGTTTGCCCGCACTCAATCCTGCGATATCACGGTCAAAAAAGTACAGTCCGCTTGCATCGTTGCCAATGAGTTTGAGTTTGTCCATGATTTTACGCGCCAATGCTTCTTCTTCGATTTGTTCACTCACATACCATTGGAGGAAATTATGTGTGGTGTAATCTTTCTCCTTCAGGCAGATGTCTACCAGTTTATTGATTTCATTGCTCACCAGTATTTCATGATCCAACACCTGCTGAAACAGATCTTTCACGCTCTTTAATTTGGATCCGGGTTGTTTTAACGCGGGTACGATACCATGACCACCGCGCTCGTTGATGAATTTCAATAATTTGAGCATGTGCAAACGTTCTTCATCACTGTGCAGGTACAGGAAAGCCGCAATACCTTCATAGCCCTGTACTTCTGCCCAGGAGGCCATGGCCAGATAGACCTGTGAGGATTCGGCTTCCAGTATGACTTGCTGATTGAGCGCTTTTTCAATTTTTGGATTGAGCATATGGTGTGTTTTTGTTTCCAAATTTAATGAAACCCGTTTGCCTGAGCGACAAAAGGACGACAATTTCCATAAAGTTGACCGATCATCAACAAACAGGCTTGAATCTTGTTATTTTTGCAGCACTGCATCTTGCCGGATGCAAAAAAATACCAGATATGATACAAACCGGAAACCCCGTTATCAGCATTTATACAGAAATGACTCCCAACCCGGAGACCATGAAATTTGTGGCCAATAAGTTGTTGTACCCTGGAAAAAGCATCGACTTTCCGGAAGTAACTGCAGCCGATGCGTCGCCGCTTGCTCAGGAACTTTTTGGATTCCCCTTCGTAAAAGCGGTTTTCATTGCCAGTAATTTTGTGACGCTTACGCGTACTACTTCGGATACCGACTGGCAGGAAGTTATTCCCGCCATCCGCTCGTTTCTTAAAGACTACCTCGAAGCAGGGAAGTCGGTTATCGACGAAGAAAAAATTCCGCAACAGCCCAAAGAAGAAGTGGTGCTGAGTGGCGATGAAGGTGATATCGTAAAGCGCATTCAGGAAATACTTGAGAACTATGTAAAACCCGCAGTGGAAATGGACGGCGGAGCTATTCAGTTCAAAAGCTACAAAGACGGACGCGTGAATCTGATGTTACAGGGAAGTTGCAGCGGATGTCCTTCTTCGATGATTACTTTAAAAGCGGGAATTGAAGGCATGATGAAACGCATGATTCCCGAAGTACAGGAAGTAGTGGCCGAAGCAGAGTAAGCCATTCAAATAGGATTTAAAAAGCAAGGGATACCCCTTGCTTTTTTTGTTTCAGTCCCTGCTTAAGACGCCCGCCCCTTAAACTGATCCATACTTTTGTAAATGCCAAACCATTTTCCCATCACTACATCCAGCCATCGTTGTGGTAACACACCTTTTAAAAAAGGTAAAGCGTAAACCAGGCGCGGCATACGAACAAAAAGTTTGTTTTGCTTTACACCCCGAATGATTTTTTGGGCGGCTACCTGCGGATCCAGAATAGGAAGAATGGGCGATTGTACTCCTTCAAACATGCCGGTTTTGATATAGAAAGGCGTAACCGTTGTAACATGTAACTGTTTGGAAACGGCTTCCAGTTCCAGACGCAAACTTTCACTCCATCCAATAGCAGCCCATTTGCTGGCAACATAAACCGACATGCGCGGATTGGCGGTCATGCCGGCTGCAGATGCAATGTTCACGATATGCCCGGCGCCTTTTGCAATCATACCGGGAACAAATTCCAATGCAACATGCATCAGTGCAGCTGCATTTACCTGCATGGTTTTGTCGATTTCTTCATGGGTGTGCGCTTCAAAATGTTTCCCTACAATGATTCCCGCATTGTTGAATAACAAGTCAACGGTTCCAAAATGCAGTTTGACCTCTCCGGCAGCTTCAACAATAGCACGCCTGTCAGAGAGGTCCACCTGATAGATATGCACTTCGAAACCCTTTCCAATCAGTTCCTCGGACAGTTTCAGCATTTGAACACGATCAATATCCCAGATGATCAATCGCTTGGCACCTTCCTGTAAACACAATTCACCCATGATGCGACCAATACCCGAAGCACCGCCGGTGATCAGTACGGTTTTATTTTTGATTTCGCTCATATTGAAATTTTATTGGTGAATGTAAATAAAAAAGTCCGGCATCGTACTGCCGGACTTTGGTACATTCTATGATGTTGATCACAATAAAGTTGCTTCACTGCTGATGGCTGTGTTCAAAAGCTTGGAGATGGGGCAATTGGCTTCCGCATCTTTCACGCACTCCTGAAATTTTTCATTTTCGATTCCGGGAACAGCTGCTTTCAAAATCAAATGCGACTTGGTTACGGCGCCGTTTTCAAACGTGATTTCACAAGATGTTTCCAGGCTATCGGGTGTAAATCCTGCTGCACCCAGAATGAAACTCAGTTTCATGGTAAAACATCCGGCATGTGCTGCCGCAATTAACTCTTCGGGGTTGGTTCCTGTTCCACTCTCAAAACGGGATACAAAAGAGTATTGCGTTTGATCGAGTGTTTTGCTATCTGTGGTAAGATGTCCTTTTCCTTCCTTACCGCTGCCGTTCCATACGGCGGTTGCTTTACGAATCATGGTATTAATTTTTGAGTTTCGAAATTACAACAGATT
>JBMLSG010000008.1:0-2205 GCA_049240625.1 Lacibacter sp.
GATCAACTTTTCTTTAAACATACATGTGCTGTAAGTCGCGAAAATACTATAAATGGAGTAACGTTGCGTTAAGGCCCAATTGAAGGAGTAGCCCGGTTTTACTTTCTGATGCTTTTTGATCTATCGAGAACGGGTTTGCAAATTCTGCTGACCGGGTCGTTTTCCCTGTAATCCATTAGAGTATTCGTTTTATGGTTAATACAACCCGGCTTCTTCCCGTTTGGTGAAAAGTTGAAGACAGAGCCTTTTGACATATAGTTTTTGTAATGGAAGGTTCCAGATATATAGTTGAATTACATCGCCTTGATTTAAACGGCGCTTAACAGGAATAAAAAAAGATAATGTACTCCAGGTGTTTGTTTTAAACTGCATTAAATTCAAATGAGTTCTTGGAATGAGTTCATGCCCCAATTTATTATTGATACGAATACTGCTTGTGGATATTTTTCGATTACCACGCATGACATCTACTACCAGTCTGTGTTGTAAATAAAGATCTGTTATTTTTTCAGGCGAAGCCAACACTGCTTCTGCTTTGATCCATTGAATGTTGTTGTAGTTTTCAGAAATAGTGACGGTGCAAATTGGTTTTGGAAACGGATCCATCTGAGGTGTAGTCCAATATGTATTTCCAGTGGAGCTTAGCTCATTCGATAGTATACAGGTTTCATTTTTTAGTGGAGACAAATCTTTTTCCTTGGGCTGCCAGTTTTTCGTATCGAACAAAACCAGATCGTTGTAGCTGATGTTTTTTTTGAAAAGGGTGCGAACAACAAAAGATTGATTTGCATCCTGGCTCCAAAGTTTTTTTTCTGCCGCATGCACACTATGGCAGAGATTTACGATTATACAAAAAAGCAGTACTGTAAATGCGATCAGACGAATTTTAAATCTTTTTTCAGCAAAGTATTGCAGTATTCCCGCCAACGGTAGTGATAACAATGGGTACAAATGGATCATCGGCCTTGAACCCAATCCTCCTGTATAATACCAGCACCACCAAGAATAAATAATGTACATATAGAGCGGAATAAGAATGTATAAGGTCAATCGGAACGGTTCGATTCTTTTCGCATAGAAAATACCCAAAATTGCAAACAGCATCACAGGTGTGTAAAAAAGCCATCCATTTTGAGCCGAAAACAGTCCCTTCACTAATTGAGGATTGAGCCAATTAAACGTTTGATTGATGTAGCTGTTGAAAATATAAGTGCCGGCAAATATTTTCCAGTACAGCATTTGTGGAATGAGTACAGATAAAAAGCATCCAATAGCAACGAAAATGTTTTTTTTATGATGGTATAACCATTGTATTCTTTGTAGAAAGTGTTTTTTAGATACGATACCATAGCACAAGGGTATCAGTAGCATGATGCCATCCGGCGGTCGGCTTGCAACAATCATCCCTAATGCCAATCCGGTCATTGCAAAAAATGACCAGGTTCCAATTTCGTACATACGGATCGTGGCATACAAAAGCAATGCATTTAAAAAAAACAAAGGAACATGTGACATGCCCGATTGTTTCAATGTAAACCAGAATAAATTGGTTCCAATAAAAATCGTAATGGTTGTATACAGACTCAGGTTCTTTGGGAAGAAGCGAGCCAATATGTTGTAAATGAGGAAAAGGCCAAGGATGGCATAAAAAACACTTGCTGCTTTTCGCATATAATTGTAGGGCGCTGTATAGCCATTCGCTTTTCTTCCGTTTAATCGTTCATAGCTGTGAGCGATTAAAAAAAATGGCAATTCCAACAATGCTGTTCCATAAGAGTAAGGAATGATGTGATATCCCTTGGGTGTTGGAGGGAAATTTCCGAAACCCTTGATGTCGGCTGCTATTTTTGATGGGATATCCATATTCGGAGCAACCGAATCGATCTTGTGGTGGTTATGATAAATAAAAGTAGCTGTTAGATAGGTGTGATAACTCAACGCATCTGATTGAAACGAATTCCATTCTCTGCCATACAAAACAAAATAGCCAATCGATATCAATAAGGCTGCTCCCACAAAAACTGGTTTAAAAAATGATACCATGTCGTACGTTGTTTAAGTGACTTTTGGATGTGCAATAAAGATAATGTCTTTGATAAATATTTCATTTGTAGCTGTGTACTTCCTTCTTCTATGATTACTTTTGAAAGAAAGGCTCGTTGATCTTACCTCAAATACATATGAAAAAAATATACTGGTTGTTGA
>JBMLSG010000009.1:0-3973 GCA_049240625.1 Lacibacter sp.
TCGTTTACCATACAATGCGATGATCAGGATGAAATTGATCGGTTCTGGAATTATTTTACAAAGGAAGGCAGCGAGGTTCAGTGCGGCTGGTGTATCGATAAGTATGGACTACGGTGGCAAGTGATACCAAAGAATTTCGGAGCACTCATGAGCAAGCCAAATGCCTGGGAGATTATGATGAGCCAGAAAAAAATCATTATTGATGCGTACTTAGATTAAACGCTTCAAACGACAAATTTAAAATAACGATTATGCTGTTTGCCATCAGTCCCAAACTTCCAATGCGCAACAAGGCTGTAACAAGGGCCTTTTATACAACCCGTTTAGGTTTTGCCGACATTGGCAGTGCCGACTTTGAAGGCTACCTGATTGTAAAAAAAGATCAGGTTGAATTGCATTTTTTTGAATTCAAGGGACTTGACCCCAAAGAAAATTACGGTCAGGTTTACATTCGTACCAATGCTATTGAAGCTCTTTATCAATCCATGCTGGAGCATGCTGTCGAAATACACCCCAATGGACATTTGGAAACAAAACCCTGGGGACAAAAAGAATTTTCAATCCTTGACCCGGATCACAACTTGCTTACGTTTGGTGAAAGTAGTTTGTGATAAGAACAACAAACAGCACTTATAGACACATTGCCTTCAACGTGTTCATTGCTACGTGTTGCGCTTTTTTCGTATACTTACGGCCTGGTTTTCGTGTTCATCAGTTGCGCATGCATATGCACGAACGTCAACCTTAAACCGTTCAACTTAATGAATACGTACAAAGAGCAATAAATGAGAATCGAACAATTAACCATAACACGATTTGCAGTAGCCCTGTCGGTTGTTGTATTCCACTTTGGAAAAAGTGTTGCTCCCTTCAGTCACGAAGCCATCAATTATTTAGTGCTGCAGGCGAACGTGGGCGTGTCGTATTTTTTCATCTTATCCGGTTTGGTGATGATTGCGGCTTATGGACAAAAAGACCGACTGCAGGCTGGTCGCTATCTGCAAAAGCGCTTTGCCCGTTTGTATCCCGTGCACCTGTTTGCCATCCTGCTCTTGCTTTCCTTTAAACTGACGTTCAATGGCAAGATTGATTACAGCGGTTTGTTCCT
The DNA here is from genome assembly GCA_049240625.1 of Lacibacter sp. Classification (GTDB taxonomy): domain Bacteria; phylum Bacteroidota; class Bacteroidia; order Chitinophagales; family Chitinophagaceae; genus Lacibacter. The sequence goes on from JBMLSG010000009.1 coordinate 1,109, forward strand.
CAACGTAGCCTTGTTGCAAAGCTGGATTCCCGGCTACGCGCTTTCCTTCAACTATCCGGCCTGGTCGCTATCCACCGAATTCTTTTTTTACGCCTCCTTTCCGTTTCTGTTCAATCACTTTTATAAAAAATACAGTCTACGGCATATCACAATAGGAGTGCTGGTCGTTTTTGTTTGCAGTCAGCTTTTATTTCATGGCTTGTTTCATACTGCTTACGATGGCAAGTCTATACCCGTCCATGATTTCATTTATTATTTCCCGCTCATGCACCTCAATGAGTTTTTATTGGGCAATTTGGCCGGTTTGTTTTTGCTGCGCCATCAATCCCGCAAAGGGAATTACGATTTGCCCATACTGGGTTTGTTGCTTATGGTAATTGTGTTGCTGAAATTCAATTTCGGGCTCGTGTATCACAATGGTCTGCTCGCTTTTTTCTTTGTACCACTCATTGTATTGATTGCCCTGAACGAAGGTCTGCTGGCACGACTCTCCAAAAGCAGGATCTGTATTTTTTTGGGCGATATCAGTTACGGCATTTACATTTTGCAGGTGCCGGTTTTTAAATGGGGAAACGTGTTGTGGCCTTCCCGTATTGCCGCTTTGAAAGGGCAGCCGGAATTACTATTTTTTCTCAACTTGTTTGTGTTAATCGTACTGTCGGCCGTGAGCTATACCTATTTTGAAAAACCTTTGCGAAAAATAATCAGTAACTGGCGGCGAAACGGCAAACAGATTAATGAAAATAACTCTCGTGAATCAACCCCACTCCGGAATGAACTATCCAAATAGCATGTGCTCCTCTTTAAATGGAAGAGGTTCTTTTCTGCCGGAAGTCAAGGTTATCTTTTGATGAAATTTGGATAAACAATCAGTCTTGTTTTAGGTCTCTGCTCTTAGGAACTGTATTCTTGGCTGTTTCAAGAACAGCTTGATCATCAGTGAGGTATCGGGAAACCCCATTGAAATAATTTATATTTGATGGAATATGAATGAGCCTTATTTCCAGCTTCCGTTGTTTACCAATCTGTTGATTTTATTGGTTGCGGCCCGGATATTCGGAGAACTGTTCGCGCGCATCAAACAACCTGCAATGATTGGCGAAATCATCGCAGGGATTATTTTAGGTCCAAGTATATTGAACCTCATCCATCGGACAGAAGACATTAAAGTGATTTCGGAGTTGGGAATTTTTTTCCTCGTGATCATTGCCGGACTCGAAATCAATATTGACGATATCCTGAAGTCCATGAAAAGCAGGGGTTTGATCATTTCTATTTTGGCCTTCTTCATTCCCATCTTTAGCGGCATTGCGGTGGGAACCTATTTTGATCAGGATATCATGACGACTGTTTTTATTGGCTTGTGCGTTGCCATAACAGCGCTTCCGGTAAGCATTCGTATATTAATGGATTTGAAAAAGATCAACTCAGAAGTAGGGCAGAAGATCATTTCAATTGCCATTTTTGATGACGTTCTGGCACTTTCAATTTTAGGCGTTTTGCTCAATATCAAAGACACCGACAAATCAATTGCTTCGATTCTCAAAGCAAGTTCAATCTCACTTTTAAAACTTGTCGTTTTTGTGGCGCTGTTGAGTTTTGTTTACATCGTCATCAAAAAAATCGTTCGTAAAGGGAATTACATTCAGGAATCATTGGATCAACTGGTTCGTTTTTTGAAAGGCAAGGAGCCCTTGTTTGGATTGTTGTTTGTTTTCATTCTGTTGTTTTCAACTGTAACAGAAAACCTGGGTCTTCATTTTATTGTAGGTACGTTTTTCGCTTCCATGCTCATCAGCGACACCTTGATAGGCAAAGAAAATTTGAAATCCATTGAAACATCAACCGGCAGTATGGCGATGGGTTTTCTCGCGCCCATATTTTTTGCGAGTATCGGTCTCGAGTTTAAGTTGTCTTCTATTGATCATATAGGACTCTTACTTGCTGTGATAGCCGTTTCATATGTATCTAAAATTGCCGGAGGTTACCTGGGAGGCAGAATCGCCGGTCTTGACAGTCAGGTGTCACTAACGCTTGGCATCGGTCTCAATGCCAGAGGAATTATGGAACTGGTTATCGCTAACATTGCCTATCGAAACGGACTGATTGGAACAGAAATATTTTCAATATTAGTCATCATGGGTGTGCTCACCACTGTTACGACGCCCTTCCTGTTAAATCGTGCCTTTAAGCGAATCGGATAAATGTTTTTGTAGGATGTTCAACACTTCGATGATGGTAAGTCATTTGATTTTATAATTGAAGGCTGTTAACGAAAGCCGCTCTTTTAATGCCAATGATCGTGTTTCCACATTACAAGCTACCACCGTCTATGATACAGGTCATTGTCCGCGGTTGATTGGGTTTCTACCTTTAGTCCAAATCAAAGGTTATGAAAAACGCACTCCTTTTTTTACTCTTTTTTCTTTTCACGTTCACGGCTTGTAAAAAAAAGAACGACGCTCCTCAAACCCAAACTCTTCAGTTGCAGAACGACGGATTTACAACCGGCGGTGCAAAAGCCTTTCAGGCAGGATTTGTGGTTGGCGAAACGGCCGAAGTAACGCTGGGTCCTGTAAGCAATACCTTTCAGGTAACCGCAGTTCAGTTTTTGTTTGGCGGAACCGGTGCAATACCCACTTCGCGCGATATCGTTCTTAAAATTTATAAAGACATTGGAGTGGGTACTCCGGGCACCTTGTTGTATACGTCAACCTATTCCGTTGCGGCTTCCGATAATCTGTTGCAACAAATTGATTTGCGCGACAAATTGATTGTGGTGAATGGTGGCGGCAGCATTCGTGTGGCCATTGAGATGACCGCTGCGGGCTTACCTTCCGTTGCAGTGGATAAAGATGGTACCGT
>JBMLSG010000010.1:0-3195 GCA_049240625.1 Lacibacter sp.
TGATTGTTGAATTCAACGTACCACCATTGTCGGAAATGGTATAAGTTGAAGCGCCGCCTACAAAATACAATTCCATCAAAGCGTTTCCGGATACGTTCTGTAGTGCAAAACCAACGGTTGCTCCATTGTTAACACTACCGTTGTCCATTGAAAAACTGATCGTTTGACCAACAGACAAGTTTCCGCTGATGGTTCGAACGGCACTCGCCAATCCACCCGAATTTGCAAATAAACCCCATGCTCTTGAAGATGAGTTGATAGAAGGCAGCGGAGAAGTTCCTCCGTCATTTCCAAGTGAGGAGCCGGTAAAGAATCCGGCTGTTCCGGATGAGGAGAGCGTCCATGCTCCCAATCCGGTTACGTTATCATTGTCATTATTATCCCAGCCCGGCGATCCGTTGTATGCCGTTGCAGCCGCTGTGCTTTCATTTACATCTTGTATACTGATTGTTGCAGGAGTGGATGTATTCGCCGCACAGGATCCGTTGGTTACTGATGCACGGTAATAGGTCGTAACGGTATTGGGCGGTGAAGTCGTATAAGGATTTGTTGTTGCACCACTGATATTAAACCAGTTGGTACCATCGGTGGAACGCTGCCATTGGAAACTCGCACCTGTATTATTGACGACCTCTAATTGTATGCTGGTACCTAAGCAAACTGATGCCGTTGAAGGGGTTACCTCTCCCCCAACACTGCTGGTAATAGAAATGGTAACCGTGTTGGAATAGGCAACGGTACAAGGTGAATTGGTAACTGCTGCCCTGTAATAGCGTACTCCTGACAAGCTTCCCATCTGTGCTGAGGTCAAGGTTGCGCTTGTTGCGCCTGATATATTATTGAACGTCGCGTTATCCGTTGAAACCTGCCACTGAATGGTTCCGGTATTACCACTCAATGTCAGATCGTTGGGTGCTGTACCTGTACAAATCGTTTGATTGGATGAAGCAGTACCTCCAACGGAGGCCGCATTAATGGTAATGGCACCGGAAGGCCTGCTGGTTGCAGAACCGCAAGAAGCATTCGACACCACACAGTAATAATACAACGTACCGGCTGTTGTGGTAAGCGGAGTATAGGAAGCTGCTGTTGCGCCATCAATCAATGATCCGCCACTGTTAGAGTTGGATGCATTGCTGTACCATTGGTACGAAAGCCCCGTTCCGCTTGCAGTAACCGATAAAGCAGTTGCAGATCCGTTGATACATATGGTTTGAGTAGATGTTGAAGGTTGCGCTGTTACAATGGGGTTGGACAACGACAGACTGTTGAAGAACAAATCATAAGCACCTCCTGTTCCTGCTCCTGCATTGAAAAAGCGGATTTGCGCCGGAACTTGTCCGCCACTACGGGCAGAAAACGTGCGGGCAGTATAAGATACTGTTGTACCGCCTTTTCCGGTTATGTAGATTTCGTAAGTATTAACACCGCTATATACAACAGTCACATCCAAACCACCGGAGGTAAATCCGATAGAGGTATTGGTGGTTCCGGCCTGATCGAGGATTTGATAAAAAAATTGCCCGCCAATAAATACCAATTCCATCAGGTTTTCACCACTCGCGTTTTGTAAACCAAATCCAATGGTCTTAGTTGCGTCAATAGAACCATTGTCCATAGAGAAACTGAGTTTGTTACCGATAGACATCGAAACCGTTCTTATGGCACTGGCAAGATTGGATCCGCCGCTGGCATACATGCCCCAGGAGCGACTGTTGGCATTGTTCACATCGGAGCTTCCGGTAAAGAATCCGGCCGTACCGGTTGCACTGAGTGACCAGGCGCCCATACCGGTTGTGTTATCATTTTGACTGTTCGACCAAGCCGAATTGTAGGTGGATGCTCCGGCATTACTTTGATTGGCTTCGGCAATGGCAACCGTTGCCTCTGATGAATTGGCCGACGCACAGCTGCCGTTGACAACTACTGCTCTGTAACGTGTGTCAACTATCAGATTGGAAGTTGTATAAGTTGACGAAGTAGCACCGGAAATATTAGACCAGCTGCTTCCTGCATTTTCGGAGCGCTGCCATTGTATGGTTCCTGTATTGCCTGTAAGTGTAATAGTTGTAGAGGCATTCAAGCATACCGATGCCGAACCGGGCGTTGCAGTACCCCCTACGCTGGAAACAACGGTAACCGCCAAAGTTTGTGAACTGCTACTGCCACAGGAATTATTGGCCGTTACGGTAATATTTCCACTTTGACCTGCTGAACCGGATGTAACAGTGATGGAATTTGTATTTGTACCGGCTGTTACCGACCAACCTGTTGGTACAGTCCAGGTATAGGATGTTGCATTGGCTACGGAACTGATGCTGTACGTAAGTCCTGCGGTTGACGAACAAACGGATGCACTACCTGTAATTGATCCCGGCTGTGCAGGGGTTGTAACACCTGTTCCGGTAACGGCGATGTTTACGGTTGTAACACTGGTTGTTGCGGATGTAATATTATCGCTGTATGCCTGTACAAGGGTTGGTTTAAACCGAACATAAATTGTTGTCGTATTCACCGTGCCTGAAGTTGGACTCAACGTAATGGAACTGGTGGGAGCAAAACTTCCGCCTGTGCCGGTCGAAATTTCAAATCCGGTTGGAGGCGTCAGCGTAATCGCGCTCTTAAGGTAACTACCGGAAACTGTAAAACTTTGTTCGGAAGAAGATGTATTAATACACACATTACCAAAAGCTGCCAGGGAAGAACTTGACAACGTCAATACCGGTACCGTACCGAAAGCAAAATACTGATCGGCTGCACCGGTAATGGTTGATGAAGTGTTGATGCTCGAGCCGCTGACGGTACCGCCATACGTATCGTAAGCACCCGCAAGTGTAGTGCTACGACCGATTACCGTAAACGGACTTACAGATGAAGGACGAGTTAAAGAGTAGGAACTGTTGGTAAAATTGCCGGTAGACTGCAATCTCCAGTATTCGGTTGTACTGATTGAGTAGATGCCGGTACCGCCCGAACCTCCAGCACCGCTTGCAAAAGCTTCGGCTGTCAGTAAAATTGTACCTGCGCCGGTTGTGGGATTGTTTAACGTTAACGGATAATACCCACTGCCCGATTTACCAACCGGGAAAACATAAGTTGAACCGGAACTCAGAGAGGCCGGAAGATTGCGTGCCAAAGGTCCGCTCACATAAGCGGTACTGCTACCGCCTGAAATGGCAGCGGCTGCTGTGTTGG
>JBMLSG010000011.1:0-51647 GCA_049240625.1 Lacibacter sp.
TTCAACGGTACTAGGCACTTCACTGTCTACTTTATCAGTAGCAATTTCAAGTACGGTTTCATCAACTTTTACTGTATCACCGGGGTTCTTATTCCAGCGAAGAATGGTCGCTTCTACGATACTTTCGCCCATTTTAGGCATTACCAGATCAACTAAAGCCATAACATTAAATTGTTTAATTTATTCTTATTGGGCCGATATGCAGGTTGCGGCAATTATAGTTCCAAACGTTGCAACAACGATCATCAATGAATGATCAACAGACTACAAACTTCGGCAGGCAAATCGTTTTTTCGCGATCAAAGGTAAAGAAATGAACGTTAATTTTTAACATCCCTCTCAATAAAACGAAGTAAATACAAAAGGGCATTGGCCGCTGTTAATTCGATATTTCTTTTTCGATCATGCCGGAATCGGATACAATACGTTTCAATGGCTGAAACAGACCCTACCGCCACCCAAACAGTACCAACGGGTTTTTCGGATGTGCCACCTCCCGGTCCCATAATGCCACTGGTTGCTATTCCGTAATCTGCACCTGTGTGTTTCAACAATCCTTTTAGCATGGCAGTTACCGTTTGTTCACTTACAGCACCTGAATGCTCTAATGTATGATGCGGGACATCCAAAAACGTTTCTTTGGCATCATAGGAATAAGCCACAACCGTGCCTTTGTAAAACTCGGAAGAACCGGAAATGCTTGTGATCAAATGAGCGATATAACCGCCGCTGCAACTTTCGGCCGTTGCCATCGTTTTTTGATGCCGGACCAATAATCGACCGACAACCTCTTCCAATGGGAGGTCTTCGTTTACGACCAGCACATCGTTTAAAATTTCCTGTAAGGTTGTAAAGTACGACTCCAGCTCTCGGATTAAAGCATCTTTTTCAAATCCCAATGAGCTCAACCGAAGACGTACCATACCATAATTCGGCAGGTAAGCTAGTTTAATATGTGCCGGTAAAGCAGATTCAAAATCAATCAAGCGTTCTGCAAGAAATGATTCACCAATTCCGGCAGTTAGGAGCGTACGATGAGCGATGACAGGCAATTGAAACTTAGCACGTAATTGGGGCAGAACCTGAAATTCCATGATTCCCTTCATTTCATGCGGAACTCCCGGCATCGAAATAAAAATGCGATCGTTTTTTTCAAACCACATACCCGGAGCGGTTCCTCTTGGATTGGGTAAAACCGTGCAGACATCGGGAACTTCTGCTTGTTTCAAATTGCGATCCAAAAGTGGACGTTTCAACACCTCGGTAAAGATGTGGTGAATATGTTGTAAAACATCTTCGTTTACAATCATCTTTCCTCCAAAATACGAACAAAGTAATGGCTTGGTTAAATCATCGGCCGTAGGACCCAAACCACCGGTTATTAATATAATTTCCGAATGAAGCGCTTCCTGATCCAACGCTGTTTTGATTGCATCGGCATCATCACCAACGGCAACCCTACGCTTTACATTGATTCCGATCTTATTCAGTTCAACAGCCATCCAGGCACTGTTGGTATCAATCGTTTGGCCTATCAGCAATTCATCACCAATCGTAATTATCGATGCAGAAACAACTTGTTGTATCATGAATTAGGTGATTGAAAATAAGGAAGAAGCGCTGTTTTTAAATCCGCTGGCATGACTGATTTAGTTTGTGTTTTTGTGTCCAGAAAATAGAGGACTACTTTTCCGATCGTTAGCAACCGACCTTGCTCATTTAATACCTCATGATGAAATTCTATTCGGTGATTGTCGGACAATTCACGTAGTTCTGTTTTGATCGTAAGCAAATCGTCGTAATGTGCAGGACGCAGGTATTTACAGTTTAATTCCACAACCGGCATCATGATTCCCATTGTTTCCATTTTTTTGTAGGTAAATCCCAATTTCCGAATCGCTTCGGCCCGTGCCACCTCAAAATATTGAGCATAATTACCATGATAGACAACATTCATTTGATCGGTTTCTGCATAACGTACCCTTACTTGAGTTTCACAATTGAACATTAGAATTGAATTTTTAAAATGCTGCTATTTGTTGATCAATCCATCCACGCTGATCTTACCGGGTCCGCAAAGCAAAACTGTGACAAAAACCGATAAATACAAGCCGGCACTTTCACCATCATTAAAAAGATTTCCATGGTTTGCCACAAAAAGAGCATAAGACATACAAATAACAAGTGGCAGCACCGTAAGTCGTGTAAACAAACCAATCGTTACAAAAATGGAACAAAAAAATTCAGCAAAAATGACCAATGCAAGTGTTGCTGTACTTCCAATTCCCATAAAATCGATGAATTTATCTTTTTGATCTGCAAAATGAATCAGTTTCGAATAGCCATGATTGACACACATCGTAACGCCAAAAACAAGTCTTAACAAAAGAAATGAAATGTTAAAAACAGAAGCGGAGTACTTGATAGACAAAAGTTTCTTCATAATAGAAATATTAGGAATTACGAAATTAACTGAACCTGAACTTTTATCCACAAAAAATTGGAATGGTGTTTGAAAGATCTTACGGGGGAGTACCTTTACGCCCAATTGCTTTAGAGTCAATTTAAAATATTTTGAAGATGAAGTACGTTTTCTACTATATGAGACCTAAATATGTTTTTTTTCTGATGTTCATGCTGAGCTTGTTTGTTCAGGAATCAGCAACTGCTCAAGCAACAGCCGTACATACTGATCCACAATTGAAATTCAAAAAAGCCCGTGCTTTTTACATGAACGAACAATTTACACTGGCAATTCCTTTGTTACTGGAACTCCAACAGGAATTCGCGTCAATGGGATCAATTCATAAAAACCCGATGGAACTTGAAGTGGATTTTTATCTTCAATCGAGCCGTTTACAGGTTTTTGATGAACGTGGTGTAGTTCCTTCTCGTGATTTTATCTCTTACAGTGATCATCCGGTACGTACTTCTCAACTGAGTTATTTTTTAGGATCCTTTTATTTTCGAAATCAGAATTATGCCGATGCCTTGGAATATTATGAAAAAGCAGCGATCGAGCACCTGAACAACAACCAAATTGCAGAACTGAAATTTCAAATGGCCTATTGCTATTTCTATGATAAGAAATTCAAAGAAGCCAAACCTTTATTTAATACCATTCGCAGAATTCCTAATGACCGACATGTGAATGATGCGCATTATTACTATGGTTTCATAGCGTATAACGACCGCGACTATAATGAAGCGCTTCAAAGTTTTGAAAAAGTTAAAAAACATCCGCAATACGGTCAAATCGTTCCCTTTTATCTGGCTTCCATTTATTATTTCCGAGGCCAAAAGGATAAAGCAATTCAAATAGCAGAAGAAGCGATTCAACGTAAATCAATGCTGTATGTATCGGAGATGAAACAACTGCTAGGCCATGCATATTTCGAAAAAAAGGACTACCAAAAAGCGCTGTTGTATCTGGAGCCTTATGTAAACAACAATTCCAAAGTAAGTCGGGATGATTTGTATAAAATCAGCTTTTGTTATTATCAAAACAACCAATACAACAAAGCCATTGACGGCTTTAAACAATTAAGCGGAAGTGAAGATTCTTTGAGCCAAAACGCCATGTACTTGCTGGGCGATGCATATCTTAAAACCGGTCAAAAGGAAAATGCACGGAATGCATTTGCTTTCTGTGCTTCAAACAGCAGCAATCCGTTGCAAAAAGAAATCTCTTTGTTTCATTATGCCAAACTTTCTTTTGAATTGGGGTATCAGGGTGTTGCGATCACCGAATTCAAACGTTTCTTAGAACAATATCCATCAAGTTCCTATCAACAAGAAGCAAAGGAGCTTCTCGTAGCTTTATTAGCCGGGACCAGTAACTTTAAAGATGCTATAACCTTAATTGAGTCTTTAAATAATCCTTCCGAAGCCACCCGAAAACTTTATCCTGTTATTTTATACGGCAGAGCCGCTGAACTGATCAATGACCATCAACTTATAAAAGCTGAACTCTTACTCGATAAAATTCTGAAGCTTGAATTCAATTCATCTGTATTGCCGCTTGTACAATATTGGAAAGGAGAAATCGCCTATAGAAACAATCGTTTAGATGAAGCTATAGGATTTTATAATTCATTTTTACAATCCGGTCATAAGGGAATAGGAGAGGCAAGCCCCAAGGAAGCCCATTACAATCTCGGTCATTGTTATTTAAGGAAAGAAAATTACACTCTTGCTTTAGGATTTTTTCAAAAAGTTGTTTCCTCAGTGAAATTGAGTGCACCTCAAATCGAACAGGATGCATTTACCCGTCAGGGCGATTGTCACTTTATGCTCCGCAACTACAAACAAGCCTTGACGCATTATCAACAAGTGATTGATTTTTCATGGCCCAATGCAGATTATGCTATGTATCAAAAAGCTATGATACAAGGCATCAGCAACAGCAAATCAAAAATTGACATTTTGAACTCGCTCCAAAGAATGTATCCATCGAGTTCGCTTGTGCCGGATGCCAACATGGAAATTGCAAAAGCTTACATGGCCGACGAGCAGTTCAAGTCGGCATTGCCTTACCTGAATTATCTCGTTCAGCTTCCACAAAATAATGGGTACCGACAAATCGCTCTATTACAACTGGGCATTGTCTATTACAATCTCGATAAAAATGAAGAAGCTTTAAATCAGTATAAAAAACTACTGGTGCAATATCCCAATACTGATGAAGCCGATCAGGCACTCGAAAACATACGAACAATTTATATCGAAACCGGTCGCCCGCAGGAATACGAAGCCTTCATCCGTTCAACCGGTAAAAACATTTCGCAAACTGAAGCTGATTCTCTTGCATATGCAGCCGTTGAAATTAAACTGAACAACAATGACTGTCAGGGTCTGCTCGTTCAAGCAGACAATTATCTCAATCGTTTCCCGAATGGTTATCATACGATAGATGTTCAATACTACCGAAGCGAGTGCTTGATGCAACGAAAAGATTGGAAAGGAGCATTGCCCGGATATGTATTTGTTGCAAAGCAGGGGAACAGTCGTTTTGCTGAACGATCTGCCCTTTTGGCCGCAAGAACCTATTATTTTGAATTGCAGGATTATGCTGCCGCACAGCCGCTTTTTGAACAATTAAGATTGATCACAACAACGGACGACAATCGGTTGGAGGCACTTCGGGGATTGTTACGATGCCATTATCAATTGAAAAAATACGATGCCGCAACAGAAGTAGCCAAAGAATTATTGAACCACAAAAATGCCGGAAATGATGACAAAGCATTGTCCAATCTGGTCACAGGACGTAATTATCAAACAAAAAATCAATGGGAGCCGGCCATACAATCGTATCGTTCGGTTGTTTCTTTGAACAAGGGTGAATGGGCTGCTGAAGCCCGTTACGAAATTGCACGTTCGTATTTTGAATTGGGAACTTTAAATGCATCCGAAAAAGCAGCGTTTGAAGTCATCAAAAAAAGCGGCTCGTATGATTTCTGGGTTACACGATCATATATCCTGTTGGGTGACATCTATTTTAAGCAAAAAGACTACTTCAATGCCAAGGCAACCTATCAAAGTGTAGCAGACAATGCCATCAACCAGGATTTAAAAACGGAGGCTCAAAAGAAACTGCAAATTGTAATCGAAGAAGAAAAGAAAAATTCTAAAATCGAAGGTTAAAACAAGAATTAACATGAAAATTACTTTCTATTATAAAGCCAGATTTAAAGTATTTGTTTCTGTTTTCGGATCTATACTTTTGAGTCTTCCAACTTATGCACAAGACTCCACAAAAAAGCAATCGGTAGTAATCACATCGGCCTACAAACCCGTTTTGAAACCTTCTGCAAAATTGCAATTCACCGCTTCACCTCCGGCTCCCGACGGTAAATTGCCGACGTTGAATTACATATTACCCGTTCAAAACATAACCATCCGATTACAACCTTTTGCACTGAAACCGATTGCGTTGCCGGCAGATTCTCTTCAAATTGTTCGGAATAACAATTACATCAAACTGGGATATGGGAATTATAACACTCCATTTGCTGAAGCAGGTTTTACACAAGGAACACCCGGAAAGGCCTTGTTCAACTTATTTGTAAATCACCTGTCTCAAACCGGTCCTTTACGGGCTCAGAAATTTGGAAATACGGCTCTGCTTGCATCAGTAAACACCATAAAAAACAATCTGGAATTATATGCACAAGCCGGATACCAGCGTCAACACTTTTATTTGTATGGCCCGGATCCGTTGTTAGCAGGATCCAAAATGGACTCGCTTAAAAAGCCCTATCAACTATTTACGGTAAAAACCGGTTTCAGAAATGCTGTCCCGGATGAAAACGGAATCACGTATAATCCCGAAATACATGTTCAGGCGTTGAATGATTTGCGCTCAACAGAATGGAATACCGCTATTGATGTTCCTCTGAGTATACGGTTCAATGACCAATTGAATTTTACAATTCGAGCCAATGCCGACCTTACCTGGTTTCAACCTGTTGCACAGCAATCCTACACCAATCATCTTTTTTTCATACAACCTTCTTTTACATTCAAAAATGAACAAGTTAAACTTCTGGCGGGTCTAAGACCTACATGGGATCAGGGAGTTACCCATGTGTTACCCGATCTGCAATTAGACTTTTTCTTCAGTGAGTATAAAACCACCGTAACAGGTGGAATAACCGGTCGGATTCAAAAAAACAACTATTTGTCGCTTTCGAGACAAAATCCTTGGATCGAACAACCACTTCAACAAATCAATACAAAGGTTATTGAAGCTTTTGGCGGTATAAAGGGAATGGTCGTAAAGGGTTTGAGTTACAGACTTCAAGTAGGATATGCCGAATTTTCGGAAATGCCTTTGTTTCGTAATGTGATTCGACCATCTGTTTTTGATCTGGTATATGAAGACAAACTCGGCTCTATTCATACACAAGCGGAACTCGGTTTTGTTCTTCAGGATAAATTGACCGCAACGGCCCAATTGGATTGGTACAATTACTTTTCGCAGCAATCGGAAAAAAACGCATGGCATTTGATACCATTACAGTTCAATACAAGTTTGTATTGGAAACCAATAAAAAAACTAATCGTTCACTCAGATTTGTTTCTGTGGCAAGGGCCTTTGTATTTGAAGTCGTTGCCGGATCAGGAAGGACGTTTGCCGGCTGTTGCCGATCTTAACATAGGTGCTGAAGTGAATCTGGTCAAGAACCTTTCGGTCTGGTTGCAAATGAATAATCTATTGAATCAAACCTACCAGCGTTGGAATAATTATCAGCAATTGGGTTTTCAGGTTCTTGGCGGAATTAAACTTACTTTTGATCAAAAGCAATAACTGCATGATCCCATTGATTAACAAGTATCTTTTTTCGCATAAATCCATTTCTTTTGCTGATTTGGGTACAATTCGGATACAGGAACGATCTGCCGAACTCGATTTTCATAATAAACTCTTACATGGACCTTCCCATGAAATTCTATTTTCATCCGAAGTAACAGGTTCTGAATTGTTTATCAACTGGCTCATGAATCAGTACCAAATGGAGTCGGAAAAAGCTGTTTCAATGCTGACTGAGTTCATGCATGATTTTCAAAAAACAATTCAATCTCAGGGAACCTTTGTATGGCAAGGATTAGGCACCTTCCAGGAATTAACTGCCGGCAACCTTAAGTTTATTCCGGAGCCCGTAGCTAAATTGTACCCTGATATTGAAATCGAACGTGTAATCCATAAAGATGCCGATCATGTACTGACAGTTGGAGAAAGAGAACGTACGAAATTTGAAATGGAAGCCTGGTTTTCCGACTCAAATAAGAAGATTAAAAGCAAGTGGTGGATAGCGGCAATTATTCTTGTTAGTGCATCTGTAGGCTTATTACTCTCATATTACTTAATGCAACCTTCGCTGTTTCATAAACAAGGCAATCATCAAACCATCAAGGTTTTGGATATGCCTTTATTACACGAAGACATAAACTAGCATTTTCAATTTAATTATTTGTTTTTATGAATCATATGGTTCAGTTTCAATCTTGTCCTTGCTGTAAAAGTGTACGATTGGAAAAAGTTCTTCAATTGAAAGACTATTCCATTAGTCAGGAATCATTTGATTTGTATTCTTGCATGGATTGCGGATGCCGAATTACACAAAATGCACCCTGTGAAACAGCGATACAACGCTATTACGCAGCAGATAATTACATTTCTCATTCCGACACAAAAACCGGCTTGATCAACAAGCTCTATCATCTGGCGCGAAAAATAACGCTTCGATCAAAACTAAGAATCGTTCAAGAAGTTACCGGTCGTACAACTGGGATGTTACTGGATCTGGGATGCGGCACAGGTTCTTTTCTAAATCATATGGCCACTAAAGGTTGGAGTGCCATTGGATTGGAACCCGACCCGCAAGCACGTAAAGTGGCCTCACAACGATACAATGCAGATGTTTATCCATCGGATCAGCTATTTCAATTGCCTGACGAAACCTATCATGCAATCACTTTATGGCATGTACTGGAACATGTCCATCGTTTAGATGAAACCATCGAGCAACTTTCAAAACTTTTAACCAAAGAGGGCAAATTGATTGTTGCAGTTCCCAATTATAAAAGTCACGATGCCATGCATTATGGAGCACATTGGGCAGCTTATGATGTACCCCGGCATTTATACCATTTCTCGCCTCAATCCTTTAAACTGCTTATGCAAAGACATCACTTAAAAGTAGTACGTACTTATCCGATGTGGTTGGATAGTTTTTATGTGAGTATGTTAAGCGAACAATACAAAGGAGGGCACATGATAAAAGCCATATGGCAAGGAATCCTTTCGAATATCATTGCATTGTTTCAGAAAGAACGCTGCAGCTCGTTGATCTATATTATTGAAAAAGGAAAATAAGTTCAAGACACAATAATCGGCGTTAAGAAGCATCTTCTTTATCTTCCATACCATCGGGGATTGACAGTAAAATTTTATCGATGCGATGACCATCCATGTCAATAATTTCAAAAGTAAACCCTTTCCATTCCAACCGATCTCCGGTTTGAGGAATCCGTTCCAATTCATGAAGAATAAATCCGGCTAACGTGTCGAATTCATGCTCTCCTTCATGCATCCATTCTGTTTTCTCAAACCGACTCAGGAAATTGTAAAAAGGGATTTGGGCATCTACCAGGTAAGACCCATCCAGGCGTTTGACGATTTCATAATCGTCGATATGTGGTTCGGGTATATCGCCAACGATCGCTTCGAGAATATCGTTTAAGGTGATCATTCCCTGAACACTTCCGTATTCATCTACAATGAAAGAACTATGTATTTTCCGTTCTTTGAATTTCTCCAACACCTGGTAAGCCGAATTATTTTCCGGAACGAACAACGCCGGCTTCATTAAATCCTTGAATAATGTAAAATCATCGGCCACATAAAGATCTTTGATGGACACGATCCCTTTTATGGAATCCAGATCTTTATCACATATCGGATAAATGGAATGGGGCTCATTCGTAATTTTTTCTTTGATAGAGGCCTCCGTATCGTTTAAATCAAACCATATGATATCGTTACGGTGCGTCATTAACGATGTAATATTTCGATCTCCAAGATGAAAGATTCGTTCGATGATTTCCTGTTCCGCCTCTTCGATAGTACCCTGTTCGGTACCTTCGCTGATGATTGCTTTGATCTCTTCCTCCGTAACCTGATTGTCCTGTACAGTTTTGATATTAAAAACACGAAAAATTAAATTGGTGATGAAATTCAACAACCATACAATTGGGTGTACCGATGTGGCAAAAATTTGCATGGGTCTTGCAACCGCCATGGCAACCTTTTCGGATCGTAACAAACCAATTCGTTTCGGAACCAACTCACCTAAAATGATAGACAGGAAGGTGACTAAAACAACAATAATAGCGGTTGCAACACTTTGTGCATAAGGTTTCAGAAAATGAATCTTTTCCAGTAAGGGAGCCAGGTCATCACTGAATTTTTCGCCGGAATAAACCCCGGTTAATATGGCAATGAGGGTGATACCAATTTGTGCTGCAGAAAGAAATATTTCCGGATTTTCGGATAAGTGGAGCGCAATCCGTGCCCGTTTGCTGCCTTTAGATGCAAACGATTCCAATCGGGTTTTTCGTGCCGAAACGAGGGATATTTCAGCAATAACAAATAAGCTGTTCAGGAAAATAAGAGCAAATAAAATGAATAGTTCCATGTATAATCAATCGAACAAATGTACACTTCCTGATTCATACTCCATTCAGAATCATTGCAAAGGCAGATTAACATTGTGTAACAATCCTTGATTTCGCTTTTGAAACAAGGCAGCCATATAACGGCCAATCAGAAATCCCAGGAGTCCTCCACATATTACATCCAAGGGAAAATGCGCTCCGGAATACACTTGAGCGTAACAAACCAAAAAGGCCCAAACAAAAACCAATTGAAGCCAACGCCCGGTTAGATGACGCATAGTAAAAAATATAAAAGTCGACATTCCAAAATGGTTGGCCGCATGCGAAGAAACGAATCCGAATGAATGCGAACAGGGAATCAGCATCCGGGCAGAGGACGCTGTTATACCATCCCAACAGGGGCGGGCCCGTTCAAACAACTCCTTAAAAATCCGTGTACTGATGCTATCGGTCAGGGCGAATGTAATCAGAAAAAAAAGCGTCCACCAGAGCAGTTTCTTTGGAAAATTGATCCCGACAAACAAAAGCAGAAATAAATAAACCGGAGACCAGAAAAAAGGATTTCTGAAAAAAGGCAATATCGCATCCAGAAAAGGATGGGTCCATTCCTGGTTGATGAATCGAAAAACGGATCGGTCTGCCCTGATCAATGACTGAAGCATACGAATTCAAATATAATCAACCGTTTGTGTAAAAGACACACAAATCCATGAATAATTGATAAATTTGCACTCTTGCTTAAGAACATGAGGAAACGGCTTCAATTACCGCCTACAGGACGCTGGGTATTACAATTGTTTTTTTTGTTTTTATTCGGCTTTACTATAATGCGACTGATAACTTTTTACACCTTTCATCCAAGAGGGGTGTTTGTAACAGATGTCATTCCTTCTTTTGTCATGGGCTTGCGCTATGACATCCGTTGGATTTGTATCATTCTTGCTCCGCTTTTGCTTATTGGCAGTATTCCGATGTTTTCACCGTTTCATTCGAAACGAAACCGAACAATCTGGCTGATTTATCTTATTATAATAGGAGCAATTCTGATATTTTTTTTCGGCGCAGATTTCGGGCATTTTGACTACATCGATACCCGTCTTAATGCAAGTGCATTAAATTTTATTGAAGATTTTGCCATTTCCATGAATATGTTATGGCAGTCATATCCGTTGTTATGGATTTTTTTGGGCATTTCATTGGTTATATATGGTTTCTATAAAGTATTACACCGTACACATCGAAAAGTAGATTTCACAATTGACGAAACGCCCTTTAAGCCAATGCGCGTCCTTTGGCTTACTTTATTCGTCTTCATCGGAATCTGTGGAAACAATCCTGCAAAACCTTTAAAATGGAGCGATGCGTTTCAATTAGGTGATAATTTCAAGGCTTACTTGGCATTAAATCCGCTTCAGAATTTTTTCACAACGCTTAAATTAAGAGAACCTTTTGCCGATGACGGAAGGGCGGCTGAGCAGTTCAATATGATGAAAGACTTATTGAGTCTTAATGATCAACGTCAAGTCCTCAACTACCGGCGTTTAGAAACCTTTCCTGTACCGGCCGATAAAAGAAACGTGGTGCTTGTTTTGTGTGAGTCGTTCAGCATGTATAAAAGCAGTTTAAGCGGCAATCCTTTAAATGCAACACCCTTCTTTCAGCAACTTGCTAATGAAGGCTTGTTTTTCGACCGGTGTTTTTCGCCTCATTTTGGCACAGCAAGAGGCGTTTTTGCATTGTTAACCGGTATTCCCGATGTGCAACTCAGTAAATTTTCAACACGCAATCCAAGGGCCCTCAATCAATACACTATACTAAACAGTTTCAAAGAGTACAGTAAATATTATTTCATTGGAGGAAATAGCGAGTTTAACAACTTTAAAGGACTCTTGGTCAACAATGTTCCCGGTTTAAAACTTTATGAAGAAGGAATGTATAAAAGTCCGAGGTTCAATGTTTGGGGAATCAGTGATCACGATTTATTTAAGGAAGCCCACCAGATTTTAAATCAGGAAAAAAAACCATTCTTTGCAATTATTCAAACGGCCGACAATCATCGACCTTTTGTAATTCCGGAACAGGATAAACCTTATGTTGACAAGCGCATATTTTCAAATGATCTTCTTGAAAAATATGGATTTAGTTCACAGGATGAATTTCAGGCTTTTGCGTATACAGATTATTCGATTCAGTCCTTTCTAGAAAGGGTTAAAAAAGAAGAATGGTATCATAACACCTTATTTGTGTTTATTGGCGATCATGGGGTAAAAGGGAATGCCTCTGCATTGTATCCCTCTTCGTGGACCAATGAACGTTTATCGGATGAGCACGTCCCCTTGTTGTTTTATGCTCCCGGATTTATTAAACCCGAAAAAAGAACTGAACCTGTAAGTCAAATTGATGTATTGCCTACCATTGCGGGCCTCTTAAGAACACCCTATGTTAATACCACACTTGGAAGAGACCTGTTGAGAAAACCCGATGGAAAGGATTTCTCTTTTATTATTCATCACGATGAAGGAAAAATCGGAATCGTGAACAAAGACTATTATTATATTTTAAACTTGAATCTTCAGAAAGATACATTAGTGCCTGTACGTTACAATGTACCAGTCTTGGGCACAGAAGACTATCAACAAATCAAGAAAGACTTATCGGTCAAAACAATAGCATTTTATGAAACTGCACGTTGGATGTTATTGAACAACCAGAAACAAAAAGTGAAAATCAGGCCTTAATGTATTTTACGTGCAATCATGATCAAACGGGGTGAAGACTGAACATCATAAGGCGCTAAATGATAATCACCGTAAACTTCTTGCAGTTGTAACCCATGATAGGAGAACATATCGTTGAACTCTCCCAAACTGAATTTGGCAACCTTTTCGGTAAACTCCAACGGTTCAGAAAGATTGTTTTCATCTTCTACCACTATCTTTTTGTAGAAATGCGTTTCGTCGAGCCATCGCGTAATCAAAAAACGAACACCTTCGATTTCTGTTTCACTTTTGTACTGCAAATGATTTTCAACATAATGAACGTTCAAATAATCCATCACCAGCAATCCGTTTCTTTTAAGCGATTGTGCAAAAGTTCGGATGGCATTGTCATGCTCCCGAAATGTGTTGAAAAAGCCAAAACTGGTAAAGAAATTAAAAGCGTAGTCGTAATAGTTGATCCGAAACGGGAAGCGCATGTCGTGAACATAAAACTCTAAACGATCGGATTGGGATTTGAGCGCCTCTTCAATACTGTCAGTACTGATATCAATTCCAGTAACTTCAAAACCTTTGGAAGCCAGATAAATACTGTGTCGGCCTTTTCCACATCCAATGTCCAGTAGACGGGAATCAGGTTTTAGGTTTAGCTTATTCAAGAGTGTGTCAATAAAAGCGGCAGCTTCCTGTTCATCTCTATGTGCATATAACTTATGATAATAGGGTGAATTGAACCAATTCTTGAACCAAAGATTTTCTTCCTTCAACTGTGCATTCATCTGTCAAAATTAGGAAGTTGAACGAACTTATTTAAAGATGAACGTATTGACCATCAGTCGCTCCGATTAATTTATTTGAAATGATTTACTTTTGACTTCTTTATGGTTTCAACAATAGTTCGTTTCATCCATACTGTGATCGACTGGTTTTACCCACCATTCAAGAAGTACATGCCATTGCAAACCTTTCGCTATGCTGCATGTGGGGGAGGAAATACATTATTGGATATTATTCTGTTTTTCATCAGTTACAATTTTATTTTCCATAAACAAATTGTTTATACGCCCTACATAGCCTTAAGTCCGCATATTGCATCCTTCCTTTTCTCCTTTATGTTCACATTCCCGATCGGTTTTTTTATGAGCCGTTATGTCGTTTTTGAGGGGAGGGATGTACGCAAACGCGAACAACTACCCAAGTACATGATGGTCGTTTTGGGTGCCATTTTAATGAACTATTTCTTTTTAAAAGTATTCGTGGAAACCTTCAACTGGTATGCCACACCTTCCAAAATAGCAACAACCTTCTTCGTTGTTGCGTTCAGCTATTATTCCCAAAAGCATTTTACGTTCAAATAAGATCTGGTTTTGTGTATCATTAAAGCAAAAACACTAAGGCTTGTTAGTTTTTTAGTTTAATAACTTACATTTGTTATTATTTGATTGCTTAAACAAACCATATGAGTATTAACCGTAAAATTCTTACACTGGATGAATTCACGATTCAACAGCTGCGCAACTTCCCACATGCAACCGGTGAATTAAGCAGTTTGTTACGTGATCTGGGATTGGCTGCCAAAAGAGTAAATGTTGAAGTTAACAAAGCCGGACTGGTTGATATCTTAGGTGATGCCGGAACTGTAAACATTCAGGGTGAAGATGTAAAAAAACTGGATGTCTTTGCAAACAACCAATTCATGAAGGTATTGCAACACGGAGTTAGTTGTGCGGGTATAGCCAGCGAAGAAATGGATGATTTTGTGGCCTTTGACGATGAAATCAGCAAAAAGGCCAAATATGTTGTCATGTTTGATCCTCTTGATGGAAGTGGCAATATTGATGTGAATATTTCGATTGGAACCATCTTCAGTGTGTATCGGAGGGTATCTGAAAGAGGAACCTTATGTACCAAGGAAGATTTTCTCCAGAGTGGTATTAATCAGGTAGCGGCCGGGTACATGGTTTATGGTTCCAGCACAATGATGGTGTACGCGACCAGAAGAGGAGTAAATGGTTTTACGCTTGACCCCTCAATCGGTGAGTTTTGTTTGAGTCATCCCGATATTCAATGTCTTCCGGACGGCAACATCTATTCCGTCAATCATGGAAATTTTTTCCGTTATGAAAAAGGTGTTCAGGAATATATTACTGAGTGTCAGAAAAAAGACAAATCAAATGGAGGCCCCTATACACAACGTTATATCGGGAGTATGGTTGCAGATGTACATCGGAGTTTGATCAAAGGAGGAATTTTCATGTATCCGGGCACTACCGATAAGCCTAATGGCAAACTTCGTTTGTGTTACGAATGCAATCCTTTTGCCTTTATTGTTGAAGTTGCCGGCGGGAAAGCAACAAACGGCATCATTCGGATTCTGGACATAAAACCCAACGATTTACATCAACGGGTTCCACTTTTTATAGGCAGTAGCAACATGATGAACGAATTGGAAGAATTCCACAAACCTCAAAAAGAAGTAGTCGCATAATAACAACCTATAACAGAGGATCTTGAAAAATGCAACTTTTTTGTTGCATTAACGGAAAAATAAGCAACTTAGCACTATTAAAAGAAGTTCAATGATCTTGATACATTGAACTTCTTTTCTTTTGGAACTCATCATGAAAATAATTGAAGTAAAAAATCTGGTAAAATATTACGGATCGTTTCAAGCCGTAAAGGGAATCAGTTTTGACGTTGAAGAAGGTGAAATTTTTGGATTATTGGGACCCAATGGTGCGGGTAAGTCAACAACTCTTGAAATCATAGAAACATTGCGTGAAAAAACGGAAGGAACCATCCACGTTGCAGGAATGAATTTGGATCAAAATGCCGAAGCCATTAAAAGCATGATAGGCGTTCAGCTCCAAACATCCGGCTATTATCCCGGATTGAATTTAACCGAATTAATCGAGTTGTTTGCCGGTTTGTACAACAAAAACATTTCTGCACAGGATTTATTGAAAAAAGTCAATTTAGAAGAAAAAGCCAAATCCAAATACAAAGAATTGAGCGGAGGACAAAAACAGCGATTCTCGGTTGCTACCACATTAATCAATCAACCTAAAATCGTGTTTCTGGATGAACCAACCACCGGCTTAGATCCTCAGGCAAGACGCAATCTTTGGGAACTCATCAAACAAATCCGTAAGGAAGGCGCTACCGTAATTTTAACGACTCATTATATGGATGAGGCAGAATATCTTTGCGATCGTGTGGCCATCATCGAAAATGGCTCAATCGTGGCCCTAGATAGCCCGTCAAATTTAATTGATCAACTGTTGGCAACCGGTTTCGAAAAGCCCAGACAGGTAAAGCAGGCAAACCTGGAAGATGTTTTTATTGCCCTAACGGGTCATGCTTTACGTGAAGATTCGTAATTTGGAAGCAACAGATGGATTGAAACTTCAAAATAAATAAAACAATAACAATGAAAATCAGTACGCTCACGATTAGTTTTTCGATTCTTACCTTGGCCTCCTTTGCTCAAACAAAAAAAGCACCTGTTAAAACTTCAAAGCCGGTTGTTAAAACATCTAAGACCGGAGTTGCAACAACTTCCATAATGAAAAATGGAATAGATAGTTTAAGCTACGCAATAGGTGTAAATATTGGAGGTAATATGAAAATGCAGGGAATCGAAAAACTGAACTACGCTGTAATGAACAAAGGCATGGAAGATGCCCTGAAAGGAAACAAACTTTTAATGGACGAAAATTCCTGTAACATGACGATACAACAAAAACTTCAACAATTCATGTCAGCTAAAATCAATGTACAAAAAGAAGAAGGAAGAAAATTCCTGGAAGAAAATAAAAAACAACCCGGTGTTGTAGTATTACCAAGTGGTATTCAGTACAAAATCATCAATCAGGGCACAGGAGCTAAACCGGTTTTGGAAGACACGATAAAAGTACATTATAAGGGTACAACGCTTGACGGAAATGTATTTGATGATTCATACAGCAGGGGAGAACCTATTGAATTCCCGCTTGGTAATTTGATTGAAGGCTGGAAACAAACACTAATTTTAATGCCTGTTGGAAGTAAATGGCAACTCTTTATACCAAGTGATTATGCCTATGGCGACCGTGGCGCAGGCAATAATATCCCCGGTGGAGCAACATTGGTTTTTGAATTGGAATTGCTTGATGTAAAACCGGTAAAAAAATAAAATTAAAACGGGATGCATGCATCCCGTTTTGCTTATCATTCGTAATCTGATTTTTATACTAAAATAGATTTTCAAAACATCCTCCGAAAATTGTTATATCCCGATTATGAAATGGGAACTACTCAATTCTAAATATTTATTTACGGATGATTGGCTGACCTTGCGATCCGATTCCTGTAAACGACCCGATGGCACCATCATTGAACCTTATTATGTGTATGAATTCCCGGATTGGGTAACTGCTGTTGCCTTAACCAAAGAACGTCAAATCATTTTGATTCAACAATATCGTCATGCATTAGGAAGTGTTTGTATTGAAATTCCGGGTGGTTGTATTGATCCGTCAGACACAACACCGGAAGCAGCATGCGCCCGTGAATTATTAGAAGAAACAGGATACCGTTTTAATCATTTTGAATTGTTGTGTACTACATCGGCCAACCCTTCAACCAACAACAATTTAATGCATATTTTTCTTGCTACAGGCGGAGAGAAAATACAGGAACAACAATTAGACTTAGCAGAAGACATTACCGTTTCACTTTACACGATCGAAGAGGTAAAACAATTGTTACGAGATCAAAAAATTGTTCAGAGCATGCATGTTACTGCTCTGTTTTATGGGTTGGAAAAGTTAGGTGTTCTAGTTTATTAGACATCCTTTTTCTTAGAAATGGATGCAACATCTACTTCTCCTACCAAAAAGACACTTCCGCATACCAGAATCAGATCATCGGCTGAAGCATCTTTCAATGCCGACAATAAAGCCTCGTTCACTTCTTTATAAGCCATTCCCGAAAGGGCGAATTGACTTGCTTCTTTTTGGAGTGATTGTTCAGGTAAAGCACGAGGGATTTGAGCTTTGGTAAAATAATAGGTTGCCTGGGTTGGCAGTAGTTCCAGAACAGCAGTCAGGTCTTTGTCTTTGACCATGCCAAAAACAATATGCAAATGACGAAACGCTGTTCTTTCCAATTGTTCAAGTATTTGACGAATGCCATCTACATTATGGCCAACATCCAGAACCACAGTAGGTTTAGATTGAATCATTTCCCATCTGCCCATTAATCCATTTATTTTTCTGGAATTTCTTAATGCATTCTGAAGATGTTGTTCTTCAATGGACCAACCGGATTCTTTTAATATGTCACACGCTGTTAATACAGTCAGTAGGTTTTTTTGCTGATACCATCCGTTAAGATCAAGTTGATAGTTCTTGTTCGTACGATCCGATTGGCTTGTAACTGTTAGATTCAGAAAATCAGCAGTGGCTTCGGCATGAACAATTTGATATTGTTGATTTGCATAATGAACATCAGCATGCTGTTCACTTGCTTTGGCTGTAAAAACTGGAGATGTTTCGGGCAATACCTCACCGATAACAACGGGAACATTCTTTTTAATGATACCCGCTTTTTCACTTGCAATTTCCGTTAACGTGTTGCCCAACATATTCATATGATCCCATCCAATATTGGTAATTACACTCAATACTGGATGAATGACATTGGTACTGTCCAGTCTGCCGCCCAATCCGGTTTCAATGACCGCAATATCCACTTCTTGTTTTGCAAAATAATCGAATGCCATTGCAACGGTTATTTCAAAAAATGAGGGTTCAATTTCCTCAATGAGAGGCATACATTGTTGTGTAAATGACACTACATATTCTTCAGGCACAAGGGAACCATTCAATTTAATTCGCTCCCTGAAATCACGCAAATGGGGAGACGTATACAATCCGGTTTTATAACCCGCGTTTTGCAGAATGGCTGCAAGCATGTGACTGACAGAGCCTTTGCCATTGGTCCCGGCCACATGAATGGTTTTTATCTTTTTATGAGGATCCCCGAGTGCCTTGCAAAGGGCGAGTGTATTGGTAAGGTCTTTCTTGAATGCGTCAGCTCCGGTTTTGCTAAACATGGGGAGACGCGAGAATAAATAATCAATGGTTTCTTTATAATTCATCTTGAACAAAGATAAAATTCTAAACGGAACCGAATTATGGGGTTTGACTCTTAAAGTACGAAGTTGTATTAGACTAGAAAGATCTTGAATTAATCATTTACAGTAAAGTTAAACTGAACCGTTACGGTAGACTCTTCATTTGATCGATCAAATTGAATGTTTTTCAGATAACTGGTAATGGCATTTGCATAAGCCTGACTTCTTGCTGTTGAGTTTTTACCAAAACCGACAAACGTACCTTTCCCTTCAGGAGATACTTTTACAATCGCAAAAATGGTTGCTTTTTCCAATTCTCCCTGAAAGGAATAATACTTGATAATCTTCCGGTTCCCATTTGTAACACGAGGACCACCGGATCTGCCTGATCCTCCATTACCATTGTAATTATCGCTATTGGAATTCCCATTCGGTTTTCCCTGATCTCCCGATCCTCCCGCAATACCTTGATTTCGGCTGTTATTGTACGTATCACTGTTATTTCCACCGGTTCCCGTTCCACCACTAAAAACGGCTTTTGGTTTTTTAGGTGCAGGAGTTGGATTCGTTACGGGTATCGTAGTTGAAGGTTTATTTTTTGCTATCGATGGTTCCTTATCAACAGGTTTGTTTTTTACGGGAGTCGATTTTTTGTCTGCCTTTACAATTTCAGGAACATCTGCATCCTCCCGATTTGTTGTCTCTTTTTCCTGATCAGGAATGGCTTCTGTTTGTTGTTGACGAGGTGGTGCTACGTCTTCTTGAGGATCGGGTGCGGGAGCATCAGGAACCAGGGGCTGAACATCTCCAAAACCAATATCACTGTTTCCAAGATTCACTTCTATTCCTTCTTCCGGAACTGGTGGCGGCACAACCGGAACAGCAAAAGCGATCCAGAAAAAAATGAGTAACAAAAGTGCATGTGTAAACACTGTAATAGCTAGTGCCTTTACGTTTTTTTGTGTCTCAAATCCGTTTGCCTGCATGATAGAATATGTGTGCATCGAAATTAATTGATTTCAATTAAAAGTTAAGCAAACCTTTTCAACAGCAATCGTTCAAATGTAATTTTAAGGGAATCTTAAGAGTAGTACAACATAAATTGATCACTTTGAAGAAACGAATTTTTATTGCGTTGTCTATACAAACGTTACAATCAAATAATTTATAATCGAAGCATTGATTCATACATTAAAAATGAACAGTTTTTTAATGCTTGAAAAGTGCAAAGTGGAAATTAGTCTACATGCTCCCGATAAACGAAGAGCTCAGGGAAGTTATACCACCTAGTACATAAAATAATAAACAACCAGATGAATATAAATCTGCAACGAACACCATTAGAATTTCACTTATAGTGCATCCTGAATGTTGGCATACACGGGTTCTTAATGGGCAAAATCCATAGAATAGTTACCTTTAATCCGTTCCATAGGCGGATTGTAATAACCGTATTTTAAATCGGGGAATTCATCGCGAATCAATTCCATCAATTGCTTGATTCCCAGCAAGTCGCCGGTTTCCGTGATGCCCATTTTACCCAAATACCAGTCAGGGTCAATATTAAAATTCCTCCACTGAATCATCTTAAGCCGGGTATCTTTTATCAATTTACGCAAGGCTTCATATTCTTCAGTTGTATCGGTAACTCCGGGAAAAACAAAATAGTTAATGCTCGTCCATCCTCCAAATTCAGTAACCACTTTTAAACTTTCGATTATATCTTCAAATACATAATTGTTGGGACGATAGTATGATTCGTAAATATGTTTTCTTGCCGAATTGGTACTTACGCGAATACTGTTAAGTCCTGCCAGACAGAGTTGACGAACGGCAACCGGATCAGATCCGTTGGTATTGATATTGATATTACCCTTAGCACTATGCTTTCTGATTTCTATAATCGCTTTTTGAATGGTTTCCCACATCAGCAGCGGTTCCCCTTCACAGCCCTGACCAAATGAAAGAATGGGATAGGGGGCTGTTTCCAAATGCGGTACGGCAAACTCCACAATTTCTTCTGGAGTGGGTTTGAATGTGAGACGGTCTTGAGGGCTCACGATACTTTCTTCCTGAGGTTGAAACGAGATGCATCCGATGCAATTGGCATTACAGGCAGGTGATACAGGTACCGGACATTCCCAACGACCTAAAGCAAAATTTCTTGCAGCAGGACAATTGTACGTTTGACAACAATTCTCCATCAAGTGCCGTACCAACCGATTCTCGGGATAAGCCTTCAGTAATTGATCCGCGCCGTGTTCAATTTTATCCACATCGTAGCCTGAACATTCCTGACGAATGTCATTTTCAATTCGAACGGCCGTAACATAAAACTGATTGTTGTACCAACCGGCTGCAGTGTAACAAAATAGTGGCAAGGTTGCAGCATCCTGTTCTGTTTCAAAAGCTGCAAGATAAAGACATGTATGCGCAGGCGGAATAAATGCTGCAACGGCCCATCCTTTTTCACATAACCGCATTTCACCAGAGACAACATCAATTCCAATGGCCTTTCGACCCGGCAATTCGTACAAATTGCCACCCTCTGGAAGTTCAATCCAATCTTCAGGTTCAACCGGAAACGCATCCCATCCTTCTCGACCGATTGCATACAGCGATGTGTCTTCGTAGATGTTCCCATTTCCGTCGGAATACAATAAGTAAGGCGATTGTGTAAGCATAGTTTGAACCTTTAAAACAAAGCTGATTCCTTTAATTCAATCGGTTTGCAGCCGTAAAACGTTTACAAAATTCGTAAAAAGGAATCAGATTGCTCCCATAAATTACCGGCGCAATCCGACCAACTCATTTAATCGTAAATTGATGGATACAAAAAGCGTTCATTTCATCGATCTCCAACTCACTCAAAACCACATTCGTTTCAAATTGAATAAATTGGTTTTGCCGCGTATTGATTGAAATATAATCATTACGAATACGCATATTCTCAATGTTGGACCATTCAATTAAACGCTTTCCGAAATTAGCAGGCGCCCTCACACCAGATGAATCAATGATAACAGTGGATGGCTGATATAAAGATCGCTCGGAATAAAGGAGTAATAAAAGGCCGATGCTTCCGGATAGCTGCAAAATGCCCATAAAATTCAGATGCATCGTTTGAAAGAAATAATACGATGCATAAATCAATGTAAAAACTTGTGCCAATCGAAAGATGGTATTTGACAAAGTTGTTTGCGGAAATATTTTTGTTCCGGTTACCACAAACAGGAAACTCAGTAATGCAACTGAAATTTGAACTAAAACAAAAAGCAGACTGGGAGTAGGTTGATGAAAATTTCCCCAGGCATTTGCGATCATTAAAAACCCGGCCAACAGGTGCAAAAGTTTTGCGGCCCTTTTTTGTTTTTCGAATGGTTCGTAGTAGATCGGGATTGTATATGTTGCCATAACGATTCAAAGGTACGACACAGATTGGGCAAACACATCTCTAAATTAAAAAACAAGATTACACCGGATTTGATATCAACAACAGATTGCAAAGTTTGTACAAAATACGTGCGCCCACATTTTCATCCCATTCTTTGGTGCTAACGCCTACTTCACACAGATCGAAACCAATGATGTTACGACCCGATTTGATGATTTTTCGAATAATATAAAAAACTTGTTCAGTCTCAAGCCCCCCCATAACGGGAGTACCTGTATTAGGACATAGTTTTGGATCCAAACCATCAATATCAAAACTGATGTAAACATGTTGGGGAAGATGTTCAACGATTTCATCAGCAATTTTTTTCCAGGGCTCACTGTCGTATAAACGTTCCTTCAACTCACGATCAAAATAGGTGATGATTTTATAGTTACTGGAACAAATCCGATCCCATTCACTATCACTGTAATCACGAATCCCCACCTGAACCAGTTTAGAAATGGCAGGGACTTCCTCTAAGGCGTTGTACATAATTGAAGCATGTGAATATACAAATCCTTCATACCGATCTCTCAAATCACAATGCGCGTCAATTTGAAGAATTCCAAAATCCGGATACAACTCAGACAGTGCCTTCATATAGCCTAAGGGCACACTGTGATCTCCGCCCAACAAAGCCACGAGTTTGTTGTTTTTTAATAACGATCGGGTTTGATCGTACACCCATTGATTGAGATAAGCGCTACCTTCATTGACTTCCTTAAGGGCTTTAGACATGAATTTATTGGCACTTACATTCTCGTCTTTTGAGATGTAGTCAATATACAATTCCGCCTCTTTTCGTAAATAATCGCTTTTCATTAAGAGCTTACGGTCCGTCTCCCGCATGAAAATTCCTTGTCTCCAGCCATCTCTCAAATCGTTATCGTATAAATCGACCTGCAAACTGGCTTTCATAATGTGTTCCGGCGCACGTGCAGTCCCCGCACGATAACTAACAGTCACTTCCCAGGGAACAGGAAGGATAACCAGTCGGGCATCCTCTTCTGAAAACGGTAAGCCAAAAATGTTAAAATTGGGATTGGAAGCATCATTGGGGTCAAAAAGAGACAGGTCGGTCATTTATTTGTTAAATAAGTGGTAAAAAATGCTTTAACAAAGTTAATAGACCCATAAACACAATCGAAAAAAGCGCATTATTTTTTTCTTTCCTGTATCAAACCTTAAATAAGATCTTGATGTTTACAACGTAGCGATTCTTAGAACAACAGGATGCATGATTTAGACTAACTTTGCGGTCCAAACGTAAATCGGCTCATGACAAGATTTGATTGAGCCCTAATTGATTCAAACAGTTATGAAGACAACGCATATCGTCATTTTAATCGTGATAGCTATTGCAATCGGCTTATTGATCAGTACAATGACAGATCTTTCAACCTATGATTCAATACAATCGGCACAATCAAAACCCGGGAAATTTACTCATTTAATTGCGCGATTGGATACATCAGCCGGCAAGCATATCGAATACGACCCGATTAAAAATCCAAATTACCTCAGCTTTCATATTATTGACTCATTGGGAGGTACCTCTCGCGTAATTTACCAAAAAGGGAAACCTCCAACCGATATGGAACGAAGCGAACGTATGGTATTAAAGGGTAGAATGACCGATAGTGCCTTTTTATGTGAAGACATACTCATCAAGTGTCCCAGCAAATACACGGAAAATCAAGCCAAAATCAGCTCAACAAAATAGTAGAACCCAATGCCGTATACAGGTGAACATTTAATACCGGGGAAGATCGGACAATTTTTATTGATCCTTTCATTGATCAGCTCTTTGCTGGCCACCGTCTCTTATTACAAAGCGACCATATCAAAAGATTTAAACCTACAAAGTAGTTGGAAACGTATCGCCAGGACTTCATTCCTGGTTGAAATCTTATCGGTTATAGGGATCTTTTTTGTTTTATACTACATCATTTCCAATCACTATTTCGAATACAAATATGTTTGGCAACACAGTAATCTTGCTTTGCCCATGCAATACATATTGAGTTGTTTTTGGGAAGGGCAGGAAGGTAGTTTTTTACTCTGGAGTTTCTGGCACTGTGTTTTGGGTGGCCTCATCATTCTTCGTGAAAAAGAATGGGAGCCATCGGTAATGACCCTTATCAGCTTTATGCAATTTATTCTTGCTACCATGGTAATTGGTCTTTACATTTTTGATTACAAAATTGGCAGCAACCCCTTTGTATTGATGCGTGAAGAAGGCATGTTGTCGCCTTCT
Organism: Lacibacter sp.; assembly: GCA_049240625.1. Lineage (GTDB taxonomy): Bacteria > Bacteroidota > Bacteroidia > Chitinophagales > Chitinophagaceae > Lacibacter. Next base: position 24,711 of record JBMLSG010000011.1, read on the forward strand.
CAGTTTCCGATCGGTTTTACAAGCGATGGAACACTTCGTACCGATTATCTATCCTTTGTAAGAGACGGAAATGGTTTGAATCCTTTGTTACAAAACTATTGGATGACCATTCATCCTCCGGTTTTATTCTTGGGATTTGCATCCACAATTGTACCCTTTGCTTTTGTCGTTGCAGGTCTTTGGAAAAAGAATTACGATGGCTGGATTGCCGCAGCAAGACCCTGGGCTTTGTTTAGCGCAGGTATTTTGGGATTAGGTATCATGATGGGGGCCGCATGGGCTTATGAGAGTCTGACCTTTGGAGGTTACTGGGCCTGGGATCCGGTGGAAAATGCGTCTTTGGTTCCATGGATGGTTTTGGTATGTGGTATCCATACACTCATGGCATATAAACATACCGGTCATTCATTGCGAGCTACGATCTTGTTTTTATTGTTGCAATTTTTGTTGATTTTATATTCAACTTTTCTTACTAGGAGCGGAATTTTGGGCGACACAAGTGTACATGCATTTACAGACCTTGGAATGAACACGCAACTCCTTTTGTTTTTATTGAGTTTCGTTGTTCCGGCTTTATTTTTATATGCAATCCGATACAAATCCATACCCGCGCCGGCATCTGAAGAAAAATTCAGTTCAAGAGAATTCTGGCTTTTTGTAGGATCTTTATTGTTCTTTATTTCAGCTGTTTATATCATTGGAAAAACATCTTTACCCGTAATCAATAAACTCTTTGGTACGAAATACGCTCCGGGACAGGATATTGAATACTCATACAATAAGGTCCTGATTCTTTTTTCTTTTGTAACAGGTCTTCTAACAGCCCTTACACAGTACCTGAGATACAAGCATTCGCCAAGATCTTTAATACTAAAATCATTGGCAGCTCCAACGCTCATCAGTCTGCTGATTGCACTTAGTATAAGCATCTGGGGGAATATAAATTATTACAAATACGGATATGGATTTCTTACAGCCATTCATCTAAGCATCTTTTCTTCAGTTTTCATTGTGATCGCCAATGGCATGTACATATTCTCTGCGCTCAAAGGAAAAATGATTAAAGCAGGTGCTTCTATTGCACACTTAGGGTTTGGCATGATGCTTCTTGGAATTTTGATTTCATCTTCCAAGAAAGAAATTATCAGTTGGAACACCTCCGGAATCATGGTAAATTTTGGTGAAGGCAGTACCGAAAGTGCAGCAGAAAATTTAACTCTTGTTAAAGACATTGCAACCGATATGGGTAAATACATGGTTACCTATTTGGGTGATTCAACTCATCCGCTGGATCCCAAACAATTTTTTAAAGTTCATTTTCAATCCAAAACAAAAAATGAAGCCTTCACCTTATATCCGGATGCATTTGTCAATTACAAGGGGAACCAGCAATTGATCGCAAATCCCGACAGTAAACATTATTGGCACAAGGATGTATTCACCTACATCACCTCATTGCCTAATCCTGAGAAAAACAAGGATACCGCAACCTTTCAACAGAAAATCATGAAGAAAGGGGACACCTTGTTTTACAGCAAAGGATTTTACATACTGGAAAGCATCTCTGGTCAAACCAAACGAACCGATTTGCCCCTTCAGCAGGGAGACTCGGTCTTTACCGCCCAAATTACGGTCCATTCGAAAGACAGTTCAAAATATCAAGCCGAACCTGTTTTGTTGATTCGTGGCAATTCAATTTTTCCAATCCCCGATACCGTATTGTCACAAAGTCTGATTTTCGCATTCACAGGTGCAGAAGAAAAGGGAATTCGTCTGGGTGTTAAAGAAACCAACTCCATTTTACAATACATCACTTTAAAAGCCTATCAGTTTCCGGCAATCAATCTTGTATGGCTTGGTGTGATTATCATGGTTTTGGGCTTTTTCATAGCCACCTACAACAAAGTCTTGAAGAACAAACGGAATCAGATAAAGTAAGAATGGGCTTTAGCAAGTTCTTAACGGTTACTTTTTAGAATCTTTGGGATTCATTTAAGAGATTAATTAATTTTAAACAACTTAGATGAAATTAGTCCCGGTACCATATCGTCATTACTTCTTTGCCGTGCTTTTGTTGTTTCTTACTCACAAAAGTTCAGGACAAACATCTGCGAGTAACTCAAACCCGGATTCTGCCGTCGCTTCACATTTCATCCAACCCAGCTTGGGAAAAAATGACACATTGGTTGTTAAAGGTTTGATCATCGATGGAGAATTGATTGGTGGTCGCGATTTATCAGGTATTGAAGTATGGGGGGGAGACCCACGTTCAATTGCCCGTTCACAAGCCGAATGGACACGTTTGCGCAATGCCGTTTATGTATGTTACCCCTACGCAAAAAAAGCCGGTTTTGTCATGAATGACATCAATAGCAAACTGGTAGGAATTGTTTCCAAATTGGAACGAAAACAATACATAAAGTCTCGTGAAAAGGAATTACGTTCGCAATTCTCAGATAAAATCATGGATTTATCGATCTATCAGGGTAAGGTTTTGATGAAGCTGATCAACCGACAAACAGGAAACAATTGCTTTGAAATCATAAAAGAAATGAAGGGTGGTTTTACTGCAAGATTTTATCAAACCATCATGTTTTTTGTAGGAAGCGATTTAAAACAAGCCTGGAATCCTGAAGAAGACAAAATCGACCGAAAAATTGAATTGATCGTACAGGAAATTGAACGCATGTATCGTGGCTAACCTATCTTTGAACACCATGCTTCAAGAGGAAAAGCATAAACTCTATTTCCGAAATCATACTTGAGGCAACAAATCACCATTTTAAGAAAACAAATGAAACTTGACATTTTAGCATTTGGAGTCCACCCGGACGATGTTGAACTAAGTTGTTCGGGCTCTTTAATGATTGAGCAGGCAAACGGAAAAAAAGTTGGAATCATCGATCTTACTAAAGGAGAACTGGGAACAAGAGGAACGGCACAAATACGTGAACAGGAAGCAGCTGCAGCTGCGGAAATCATGGGAATAGCTATTCGGGAAAACCTTGGAATGCGTGATGGTTTTTTTACAAATGACGAAACACATCAGCGAATCATTATTCAAATGATTCGGAAATATCAACCGGAAATTGTTTTATGCAATGCTCCCGATGACCGACATCCGGATCATGGACGATCTGCCGCACTTGTTAGTGATAGTTGTTTTTTGTCGGGTTTAAGAAAAATCATAACACAATACAATGGTGAGGAGCAGGAAGCCTGGCGTCCGAAATACGTTTTTCATTACATACAGGATCGTTACCTGAACCCGGATTTTGTAGTAGATGTATCTGCAGTATTTGAAAGGAAAATCCAGTCGATCCGTGCATATGGAACACAATTTCACAACCCTGATCTCAACGAGCCTCAAACCTATATTTCTGCCCCGGGATATCTCGAGAGTGTAATTTACCGCCACAAAATGTTTGGAAAAATGATTGGTGTATCCTTTGCAGAAGGTTTTATTTCTCCCAAAATGCTTGGAATACAATCATTTGATGCACTGATTCAACACGCTACTTAAGTTGAGTTTCAATCAATCTGACTGAGGGATAGTCAAAAAACTATAGTACCTTTGTGATCATTTTATAACCATGAGTGTTCCAAAGTTTTCGGCCAAACCCGATTCGTTTCATGCCGAGTTAAAAAGAAGAGTAACTGACTATTTTGAAAAAGCTGGTAAACCTACTACAGGTAATTTTTATCTGTATTTTAAAGGCGGACTTTTAGGTTTACTACTGTTAGCTGTTTATATACATTTAGTTTTTTATACACCTCCACTTTGGCTTAGTATCATAGAATGTGTTTTATTGGGCGGCCTGATTTCGGCTATCGGTTTCAATGTTATGCACGATGGCGCACATGGCAGTTTCAGTAAAAACAAAACAATCAATTTATTGGCCGCTTTTTCGCTGAACATTCTTGGAGGAAGCAGTTTTATGTGGAATGTAAAACACAACATCATTCATCATGCGTTTACAAATGTGGATGGCGTAGATGACGATATTGATATCCAGCCCTGGATGCGCATGAGCAGCACACAAAAAAAATACAAACTGCACAAATACCAACACCGTTATTTTTGGGTATTGTATGCCTTGTTGTACATCCTCTGGATCTTTGTTCTTGACTATCAAAAATATTTCAAACAAAAAATCGGCACAATGCATTTAAAAAAGATGCATTTAAGTGATCATATTGTTTTCTGGTTATTTAAAGCCATTCATCTGTTTGTTTTTGTTGTTTTACCTATCTGGATGGTCGGTTTCTTGCCGTGGATGGTCGGTTTCTTAATCTTCACGTTGGTTGCAGGTTTGGTATTGAGCATCGTGTTTCAATTGGCCCATACAGTAGAACACACTCATTTCCCAATGCCTGATTCTGAGAGTGGCAGACTTCGTGATGAGTGGGCAATCCATCAGTTGAAAACCACTGCAAATTTTGCAACCGGCAATAAAATCATTTCAGCTCTTGTAGGAGGGTTAAATTTTCAGGTTGAACATCATTTATTCCCTAAGATTTCGCATGTTCATTATCCTGCGATCAGTAAAATCATTAAACAAACCTGTAAAGAATTCAATGTTCCTTATATCGAATATCAGCATATGCGTACAGCACTTGCGTCACATGTAGCCTATTTACGCTTAATGGGAAACAGCTGATGGTTCAGCGATAAAAAAAACTTCAGCATCCTTTCGGGGTGGAATGGAATTGTAACACAATTCCATTTTTTTTATTTCAAGTTCGGGAATAAACAGGTTTTGATATTCAGTTACATTTCCGCCAAAAGGAGGCCCCCCTTCAAAGAATCGATTAAATAAAACGCCAACCAACTTGCCGGTTGGTTTTAATAGTTGTGCCATTTTCCGAACATAATTTTTTCTTAATGAAGGATTCAGTGCACAAAAAAATGTTTGTTCCAAAATGAGATCGTAAGCGTCTTCGTGGTTAAAAAAATCCTCCTGTAAAATCCGAACTGTTGTTCCCTTAAAACGCATGTTCATATTCGATACGGCTGAAGGTGCGATATCAAGTAAGGTTATGTTTTCAAAACCCAATCCAATTAAACATTCGGCTTCGTAGGCATTGCCGCAACCGGGAATCAAAATACTCAAAGAATTGTCTTTTAGCGATTCGATATACGCTTTCAAAGGAGTTGATGAACTGCCAATGTCCCAACCTGTTTGGTTTGAACGATAACGTTGCTCCCAGAATTCAGCATCCAAATTCATAAAATAACAATCTAAAAGATTGAATTATTGTGCCTTAAAATAGAAGATATCATAAAAATTGCTGTTGAGCCAAGGTTTTTGTTTTCCGCCTGATTTTTCCTTAACCTCTTTCCCTGTCAATTTAAATACGTTTTCCAATTGTGTGTTAGGTACAGAAATAAATTTAACCAACGATCCGGTATACAATCCATTTGTTCCGGCTACACCATCGCTTGCAACAGACCCGGGATCGGTGGCAAATGAAATAACGGTATTGTCCGGAGGTGTGATGGGAGCCAAACCACCGCCTTCGTCGTCTTCACCAAATGATCCTCGTTCAAAGGGATTGTTTCTACATGCATCTAGAATAACAATGTTCAACTTGGTACCAGCTTCCTCCATACGTGATAAGACCTGCGATACAGAAGGGCAATCTTCACGCACATCCGTTTTAGATCTTAGGTTGGCATCAACAGGAATGATATAATTTTTATCGTCAATTTGAATGCCATGACCGGAATAATAGAAAAGTCCAACTTCATAACTTTTCAGTTTGTATCCAAACTCACGAATTGCAGATTTAAGACCAGGTCCATCTCCATCAATCACTTCGATGACTTCAAATCCGCATTGCCGTAAAATCTGCGCCATGGACCGGGCATCATTTTTGGGATTGCGAAGTACGGAGGCATGTTGGTAAGCCTGATTACCGATTACCAACGCTAATTTTCGTTTATAGGCAATGTTGTTTAAGCCTTGTGTATTGCTTCCTCCACCTGTTTGAATGATTGGCGTATTGGTATTTGTAGGCTTTGAAGTTGTGGTGGGCTTACCGGTATTGGTTGGTTTGCCGGTAGCAACCGGATTGGTATTTGTAGGCTTTGAACTTGTATTTGATGGCTTATTCGTACCTGCTGTAGGACTTGTTGTATTGGGCTTGGAGTTGATTACAGCCACTTGCTGATCGTTGCTGTAATTGTTTTTTACCCAATACTCATAACCGGATGGTGGGGTAGAGGGGCCTAAAAATTTACCCTGACTCCAGTATCCTTCTTCCGGCAATCCATCAAAGTGGAACAACTGGCCTTTACCATGATAACGCTGATCACGCCATTCGCCATCGTAACGTTCGCCATTTGTATAGTAATAAGTTCCTTTTCCATTGAACTTGTTCTCACTGAAATTTCCCGTATAATAGTCCCCAATGTCGTAATAGTAAGTTCCCTGACCGTGTCGGTAACCGTTTTTAAAATTCCCCTCGTAATAGCCATTATTATAAACGTACTTGCCGTAACCATTTTTGCAATCACCACTGATGCATCCTGTTGAAGCACCATTGGTGATTAAGCTCTTTTTGGGTTTTACCAAAACGTTGTTTTCCCAATAACCGATTTTCTTGATTCCACTTTCAGGATCATAATTAATTCCCCATCCGTTTCGCTTGCTGTCAATAAAAAAACCGACATACTTTTCACCCGTGATAAAGAAATAAGATCCATATCCTGTTAGAAGGTTTTGATCAAACTGGCCCACCCAACGAGTGCCGTCATCCCAGTAATAGGCACCGTAACCATGACGTTTCCCATTTTTAAAAAATCCGAAATAACGGTCATTGCCCGAGTAATACTTCATCCCGTAACCACCTTCACAATCACCATTCAAACAGCCTGTAGTTCCGATTGGCTTATTGTAGTATGAAATTTTCCCAAGGTATTTTCCTTTCTCAAAAATCCCGATCTTCTTAACTCCATTTGGATAGGTTTTTTCACCTTCACCATCCAATTCACCGTCTTTAAAGTCCCCAATGTATTTTGTTCCATCCCTGAACTCCATAACGCCAAAACCCTTAAACACATCGCCCATGCTTTCACCCATAAATTTTTCACCGGTTTTCCACTTGTAAACGCCAAAGCCTTCACGCTTGTCATCATAAAATTCTCCCTCATAAATATCGCCGTTGGCATACTGGAATTTACCGAAACCGGAACTGCAATTCCCGCTTAAGCAAGTTTGACTTAAAGACTCAAAAGAAAATGTAATTAAAAGCAGTAAGGTTACACCAATCCATTTCATAAAGTCATGTTTTAGATAGTCGTTTCATTTCTTTTTTGGATGAAATCCAGAAACAAAATACAGATAAAAACCCCTTCGTTGTACAGCAAAAAGGAGTATAAAGTTACCCTATTTTTAGAATTAACGGACATACCCGGACTTGGGTAAAAAATGCTTATTTCTTTGGGTTTGACTTTCGCTCCTCCTTATCTTTGCACCCAAATATTTTTGCCATATGCAATTTCAATTAAGCGAAGAGCATTTGATGATTCAACGGGCTGCCCGTGATTTTGCTCAAACCGAGTGTTTACCTGGTGTTATTGAACGTGACGAACTTCAAAAATTCCCCAAAGAACAAATTTCAAAATTGGCCGATCTTGGCTTTATGGGCATGATGGTCGATGAGAAGTATGGCGGTGCCGGTATGGACACAATCAGCTATGTTCTTGCAATGGAAGAAATCAGCAAAGTTGATGCAAGCGTAAGCGTTTGTATGAGTGTGAACAACAGTCTGGTTTGTTACGGTTTACAACAATATTGTTCGGAAGAACAAAAACAGAAATATCTTATTCCCCTTGCACAAGGTAAAAAAGATGGCGAATTGTACATTGGTGCGTTTCTTTTGAGCGAACCGGAAGCAGGAAGTGATGCTACTTCTCAGAGAACGACTGCCGAGTTTAAAGGCGATCATTATGTGCTGAACGGAATTAAAAACTGGATTACCAATGGATCCTCTGCTTCTGTATATCTTGTCATTGCCCAAACCGATATTTCAAAAGGACATAAAGGTATCAATGCCTTTATTGTAGAAAAAAACTGGCCCGGAGTAGTTGTAGGAGCTAAAGAAAACAAAATGGGGATTCGGGGAAGCGATACACACAGCATTTCCTTTCAGGATGTAAAAGTCCCATTGGAAAATCGCATTGGTGTAGATGGTTTTGGCTTTACATTCGCCATGAAAACCCTTGCAGGAGGCAGAATCGGTATTGCCTCCCAAGCATTGGGAATTGCCAGCGGTTCTTATGAACTGGCGTTGAAATATTCCAAAGAACGTAAAGCATTTGGGAAAGAAATCATGCATCATCAGGCGATTCAATTCAAACTTGCCGATATGGCAACGCGTATTGAAGCAGCACGTTTACTTTGCTTAAAATCTGCATGGGAAAAAGACCAGCATCTTGATTATACGCTTTCTTCTTCAATGGCAAAAGTATTTGCTTCCGAAACAGCTATGTGGGCCTCAACAGAAGCTGTTCAAATTCATGGTGGATACGGATATGTTAAAGAGTTTCATGTGGAGCGTATGATGCGTGATGCCAAAATCACTCAAATCTATGAGGGAACCAGTGAAGTTCAACGGATCGTTATCAGCAGAAGTATTTTGAAATAAATCGGTTTCATTAATTTTGAAAAGTGCTGATGATTCAATCAGCACTTTTTTTATTTTCAGCATCATGATAAGTAAACCAACGATCTACTCAACATTAAAGCACGAAATTGGACCAGATGTAACATTGGTTGCTGTTTCCAAAACAAAACCAACAGATCAAATTCTTGAACTTTATGTAAAGGGACAACGCGCTTTTGGAGAGAATTACGTTCAGGAATTAATTGAGAAGCAGGCTTTGTTGCCGGATGATATCCAATGGCATTTTATCGGACATCTGCAAACCAACAAGGTGAAATATATTGCACCCTTTGTTCATTTGATCCATGGAATCGACAGTTTAAAATTATTAAAGGAAGTCAACAAAGAAGCCGTCAAAAACAAGCGTTCGATTAATGTTTTATTGCAGATTCACATAGCTCAGGAGGAAACGAAATTTGGATTAAATGAACAGGAACTGGAAGCGTTGATTACTGAACTGCAGGAGCAGCCATTGTTACATGTCAAAATAATCGGAATGATGGGTATGGCTTCCTTCTCGGAGGACACCGAACAAGTAAGACGCGAATTTCATTATCTAAAGGACTTATTCAACCGCTACCAATCAATACATCTGCCCAATTTTGAACTGAAACAGTTGTCAATGGGCATGAGCAGTGATTATAAGATCGCACTTTCGGAAGGAAGTACAATGATTCGAATTGGAAGTTTATTATTCGGTTCCAGATCTTGAATTCTTTGATTTTCGAAACAGGAAGTACAAACCAACTACTATCAGTATTGTAATACCAAGTGGCAATCCGTAGAGTTTCAATCGTTGTTCTTTCACGATTCCTTTTCGAATATCATTACCGATACATTGAATACGTATACTGTCATACCTGTTTTGTTCAACAACCCAAAAATCTCCCGAAGAACTGATGGCTCCATTTACAGGAAACCAACCATCGGCAGAACGGTAAACCGGAGTGGTATATTGACGTCGGTCAATTTTTAAAATCTCAATTCCGGTTGCCAAATAAATGTTACCACTTTTATCGGTCCAAATATTCCGGATACTCTTATCCGTTGATTCGCCCGGAAGTCGTTTCACAACATCTTTCATAACCACTTTGATGCTGTCTTCAGGGGGAATACAGTAAACATGATTACTGTCCGAAAAAAACAAAAAACCTTTTATACTTCTGTGCAGGTTGCGTGCATTGGTAAGATTACATGTTACCAATGTCCTGATCGTGCCATTGTTGTTTCGTACTTGAAACCGGATTTGGTTTCCGGATGTAATCCAATAGAGATGCCCTTCTTCATCCATGCAAAAGTCTGTATAGTCCGGAAGGGACGGGATTTTATATGTGTATTCAAAATGTCCATTACGATAAAGTTTCCAGATATAAATTTCCTTAATTCCCGTTCCGATCGATACAGAATCTGTACCTCCAATCAAAGTTCCGTTAGGATCAATCGCAAGAAATCGTGTCGTTCTGTTTTTCAGAATCAATACTTTCTTTCCTGACCGATCGACAGTCCAGATATCATTTTTGTAACTGAAATATCCATTACCCGAAGAATCTACCAAGAACTCCGGAAAAGACTGGGCGTTAGAAAATCCCGTCATCAAAAACCAAAACAATAAAGGGATAACAAGACGCATTTTAAAATTTATTGAATCCAAAACCAAATTCATGAGACGGATTTAATTAACGTTCCCACATGATTTTTTTACCGAAAATCAATGTATTGTCAGTGAACTTGATTTTTGAAAGTTCAATCAACCAAATCGTTCCTCTATAAAGAGCCGATACCGGGTATTTCAGGAGGTAAGCATTTTCTGCTTTATTTTTTATGGAAGAATCCGGAAGTTTAAACAGACCCGTAAACTGTACGCCTCTGATTTTCGTTTTGTCTAACTTATCGGCCAAAACGGTTCCGGCAACGATTGAGTTCTGTAAAGCATCTTCAATGTGTTTGGTATCTTCATCCGATTTAAAAACGAGTAATTGCAACTCGGCTATGTAGGCATAAAAACATGAAGCACAATAGGGGGTGTTGTTTATGCTTGTTGCTAACGTAAAAACAGACTGTGATTCCAGAAATTTCTGAATACTTAAATCGGGCGCAAGTGGTTGACTCTGTGTTAAAGACATTGCATGAAATTTCAGCAAAGATTTGTTTTCAGAGTTGATCAGGAAATGACATTTATCAGCCAAGTAACCAATTCTTATTGACTATAGAATTGATTCTCTATGACTTACAATCATCTATTTGTATTCCCCAAAAACACTTCGCAATTCATCGGCAATTTCGCCCAATGTACATTTATGCTCAACGGCCTCTATAACAGACGGCATTAAATTTTCACCACTTACAGCACGGTCATTAATCGCCTGAAGACATTGATCCACTTTTCCGGGATTGCGGTTGCTTTTTAGGCTTTGTAATTTTTCCATTTGAACAGCCCGAATACTATCATCTATTTTCAAGAGTGGAGTATCTTGCGTTTCGTTAACCTGAAATTTATTTACACCTACAATGATTTTAGAATTGTTTTCTATTTGTCGTTGATAATCGTAAGCACTTCTTGCAATTTCATCCTGAATAAATCCTTGTTCAATAGCGCTTACGCTTCCGCCCATGACGTCGATCTTATCTATCAGCTCCCATGCTTTTGTCTCTATTTCGGAAGTAAGCGATTCTACAAAATAACTACCGGCCAATGGATCAACGGTATCGGCAACACCACTTTCAAATGCAACAATTTGTTGTGTTCTTAAGGCAATACGTGCAGCTTCTTCTGTAGGAAGACTTAAGGCTTCATCGTAACCATTTGTATGCAAGGATTGTGTTCCTCCTAAAACGGCAGCAAGTGTTTGAAGGGTCACTCTTGAAATATTATTAAGCGGTTGCTGAGCCGTTAAGGTACTTCCTCCGGTTTGTGTGTGAAAACGAAGCATCATGGCTTTGGGATCTGTTGCTCCTGCATCCTTCATGATTTTTGCCCACATTTTACGGGCAGCTCTGAACTTGGCGGTTTCTTCAAACAAATTATTGTGTGCATTAAAGAAAAAGGAGAGTCGCTTGCCAAATACATTAATATCTAAACCCTTTTCCAAAGCAGCCTGTACATATGCCTTACCATTGGCCAATGTAAAAGCAACTTCCTGTACAGCCGTACTGCCTGCTTCTCTAATGTGATAACCACTTATAGAAATCGTATTCCATTTAGGCAGATCACGACTGCACCATTCAAAAATATCGGTTATAATGCGCATACTGGGCTTAGGAGGATAGATATAAGTTCCTCTTGCCGCATATTCTTTCAGGATGTCATTTTGAATCGTACCGGCAATTTTTTTCAGATCAGCACCTTGTTGCTTTGCCAACGCCACATAGAAGCTGAGTAAGATGAAGCCCGTTGCATTAATGGTCATGGAAGTTGAAACATCCTCTAACTTGATTCCTTGAAAGAGTGTTTGCATGTCCTCAATACTATCGATTGCGACGCCCACTTTTCCTACCTCACCTTCGCTCATTGCATGATCGCTATCGTATCCAATTTGGGTAGGAAGATCAAAAGCAACACTCAAACCCATCACACCCTGTTTCAGTAAGTAATGATAGCGCTTGTTACTTTCCTCAGCAGTTGAAAAACCGGCATATTGCCGCATGGTCCATAGTTTTCCACGATACATATCAGGCTGTACACCTCGAGTAAACGGATAGGTTCCGGGCAACTCCAAACCTGCATGAGCTTTCAGGTCCTGATCGGTATAAACTTCCTTTATTTCAATTCCGGAATCAGTGTGGCGTTTCTTTTCTTCCATGGCAATCGTTGTTGGTATTAAATATTAAAACAAACCTTTATGATAACTGTTCACAAGCATTATGCTTGTAAAATTTTCCGCACATCATTATTCAGCAATGTTGTTACGATCTGTTGTAATGATGCATGCTCATCTTCAGACAAAAGTGTCAACAGATTTTTTCCTAAGTCGAGTCCACTTGCATCTGATGGCAACATAGAAGTGACTTGATTTATGATAAATATGTTTTGTTCTTTTAGATTTTTTACTGCATCCCAGGCAGTAGGAGAGACATACAACTGCTGACTGATATTGTATTCAAATTCGGTTTTAATGGTTTGTACCAAAGTGTTCTGCAGTTGAGCGGCCGACATGTCTGCTAACGAAAAACGGTTCACCAAATTTTGAAGCCCAATGCGATCGCATAAAATGATTAAACGTTCATAAGCCTGCAATTGCAAACGCGTCATTTCCGGATTTAGTTTCGTTGGAGCAGCAGTTGTAACGGGTGTTTCGGTTTGCCTACGCGCTTCTTCCAGCAGTTCTTTTCGACCTACAACACGTAAATACCATGCCAGTGCTCCAAATAAGATCACCCCTCCAATAACGATATAAATCAAGATTGCATTATCCATTCGTTTTCAATAATTCGGGCAAAAATACACGATTGTTTGTGTTTCTGCTCAAATCAAAAGTCCAATTGAACAATATGCTGTCATGTTTGTAAATTTGTAATCTGAAAGTTTGACAATGGAAATACTGAATTCAACACCTGTTCAATTTACTTCGAGCGCAATACAGGAATTAAAACGTCTCTATCAAAACGAGCCTGAAGGCAAATTACTGCGTATTGGCGTAAAGGGAGGCGGATGTTCCGGATTGAGTTATGTTTTAGAATTCGATGAACCCAAGGAAAATGACGATCACTTTTGCGTTCAAGAAGTTAGTTGCATAATAGACAAGGCACATGCACTTTACCTAACCGGAATGGAAATTCACTGGGATAACGGATTGAATAACAGAGGCTTCACATTTATCAATCCCAATGCCTCCAAAACCTGCGGTTGCGGAACCAGTTTTGCAGTTTAAACGTACACCGAGCCCTATCTCTTTCAAACTTGTAACGTAATCCCTTTAAACAAGGCTCTTATTGCGTTTTCACAAATTTTAATATTGTATATTAGTTAGTCATTCAACAGAAGTATCAGGAATTGATTCTGGTATTTCAATTATTTAATTCTAATATCAATTCAATGAGAACAGCAAAGTACTTACTGGCATGTTTTGCAATCGTTTTGTGCACCAAGGATGCTGCTGCACAAAACCGTCCTATGGCTCTTAACGGAATCGCGACTGCTAAAAACAGTACAGACAACAACACGGGCAGAAATAGTTTTAGACAATTAAAAGTTGAAAGATTTCTTACCATTTCAATACCTGAAGGGGGAGCCAATGGCGCATCTGTGATCTATCATCCAAAGGAAAAACTATACTATGCTGCACAGGCAGGGAACAAGGAATTCCCATTAATTATTTTTAAGTCAGACGGTTCTATTGTCTCAGAAGAAGGACAAGCCACTTTAATTGACATCAGAGGTTTATGGTACAATCCAAGAACACAGGAAATCGGCGGGAATGGCTATCAGGAATTTGGATGGTTTACTTATTCTCTAAACCGGAATGGAATTGTTGAGTCAATAAAAATCATTCGCGAAGGAAGAAATCAGCCTGATGATCACAGTCCGGGTGTACTCAATACAAAAGATGATGAAGTCTTGTTTCTAACGGGATTGAATATTGTCTGTTATTCAACCAATGGAAATAAAAAAAACAAGACAATACAACTCCATATCGGCGCCCGAAATGCAGAAGAAAATGATGCTTCTGATTCCTACTTCGAAGAGCATTACAATACACGTTCCATCATTTATACAGGAAAAGAAGGCGCTGAAATTGGCTTGCTTCATGTTACCCGGAAGCAAGTTGAACTCTATAACATCAAAACAGGATACATGACAGGTCTGGTGGACTTACCGCTTTCATTTCAACCGGAAACATTTTTTAATTTTTCATATGCAAATGGCGTTTATTGGATTTTCAATAAAGAAACCCGCAAATGGCATGGATTTAAAGAGGCTGAATAAAAAAGCAATTCTGTTTCTAAAGGATTTCCGATTCAAATATCATTATTAAAAAAGCCCCTTTCCAGGGGCTTTTTAGTAGAGTTAACTTATAGAATGTCTTGCCCTTGCAAGTGTTTTGTCTTTCTCCGGTTCACCCAATGGTTTGTCTTTAGCGAAATCCACAAGGATTGGAGCCGCTACAAAAATGGAGGAATATGTACCTGTTACAACCCCAATCAGCATTGCAAATGCAAAGCCGCGTGTTACTTCACCACCGAATATAAACAGGATCAGCAACGTTAAAAACACGGTCAATGAAGTCATGATCGTACGAGATAACGTGTCGTTGATCGCTTTGTTAATAATGACTTTTTTATCGGAACCGAACATTTTTTGACTGTATTCACGAATCCGGTCAAAAACAATGACCGTATCGTTCATTGAAAATCCAATTACGGTGAGAACAGCAGCAATAAAATGCTGATCAATTTCGAGCGGGAAAGGAACAACATTTTTCAAAAAGGAGAAGACCGCAAGTGTTACGAGCACGTCATGTAACAATGCGACAATTGTTCCTACAGAATAACGCCAATCACGGAAACGCAAGAAAATATAGGCCGTGATAACCAATAATGAAACAATTGTTGCCCAAATCGCACCTTTTTTCAGGTCATCTGAAATAGTAGGCAATACGGTTTGTGAACTTTGTTTATACTGTGTGTCAAATTGCTGGTAAGTAAGACCTGCGGGTAGGAAAGGACGTAAACCCTCAAAGACTTTGCTTTCTACAATTGAGTCAACAGACTGGCTCGGCTGGTCTATTAAATAATCGGTTGTAATATTTAACTGCTTCGCATTACCTACTGTTTTAATGACGGGGTATTTTCCGAGAACTTTGTGTAAAGCGTCCCGAACTTCATCATTATTCATTTCCCGGTCAAAGACAACGGTGTAACTGCGACCACCTTTAAATTCCACACCATAATCAAACCCGTTGAAAACGGAAGCAATTCCTAAAACAAGAACTACAATTGAAATTGAATAAGCAATCTTACGGTATTCAATGAATTTATAAGCCGCATGCTTGAATACATTTCTGGATACAGAAGTAAAATATTCAAAATGACGCTTTTTGTTGGTCCAAAAATCAGTAATCAAACGCGAAACCAAAATACCGCAGAACAAACTGAGTAGGATACCGATGATTTGTGTTGTGGCAAATCCAAGCACAGGCCCCAAACCAAAATAGAAAAGTATGATGGCTGTTAATAAGGTTGTTACATGCGCATCCAAAACTGGTGCGAGTGAGCGCTTGTAACCATCAATGACCGCTAATTGATAACCTTTCCCTTTGGATAATTCTTCTTTAATACGTTCAAAAATGATTACGTTGGTATCTACCGCCATACCAATGGTTAAAACCAAACCGGCAATACCAGGTGCCGTTAAGGTAGCACCTAAAGAACTCAAAACACCAACTGTAAACAATAAATTAAGAATCAAGGCCAAATTAGCCACCCATCCACCTGTATTGTAATACACAAGCATCAGGAGGAAGATCACCACAAAAGAAATCACAAATGCCATGGTTCCTCCTTTGATGGCTTCGGCACCTAATGTAGGACCAACTACTTGTTCCTGTACAATTTTTGCCGGAGCGGGAAGTTTACCTGTTTTTAAAATGCTGGCTAAATCCTGTGCTTCCTGAATTGAAAAGTTGCCGCTGATAACTGAATTTCCGCCGGAAATTGCCTGATTAACACGCGGTGCTGAATAAACATAATTATCCAAAACGATCGCAACAGCTTTACCAACATTATCGCCCGTTAATTTTTCCCAGGCTTTTGCACCTTTGTTATCCATTCCCATTGTTACCTGCACTTCGCCATTACGACTGTCAACATCCTGACCTGCAATCACAACAGATTCACCACTCAATTTCGGTTTCTCGCTACCGGGTACAGTTCGGATGGCAAATACTTCAAGTAAACTTTCACCGGATTTATTTTTAACGGGTTTTGCTCCGTAATAAAAGCGCAAATTGGAAGGCAGGATAGATTTAACGATTTCGAGATTCACATAGTTTGTGAAGGTATTGGTATCACTTACAGCAACAAATCCCAAAGTTGCCATTGAACTGGGTTGAACATTCGTACCCGGTTGTTGCAACAAGCGGGTAAATGCATTGTCATTACCTTTTGTAACGGTAGGGATTGAAGCAGGTTTTCCGGAATCAGTTGTAGCAATCGTGCCGGAATCTTTCTTTAAGGTATCAATGGGAGTAACGCCATTCAGATAGTCTTTTAATTTGCCATCAATCGGCTGTATGTATTGTACGAAGAAATTTTGATCTACCGCAAATGTTTCCCAGAATTCCAGATTGGCTGTTGCCTGTAAATACTTGCGTACACGTTCCGGATTATCGATACCTGCCAATTCAACTGTAATGATTCCTTTGTTTTGATCAAGATTTAAATTGGGTTGCGCAACACCAAATTGATCAATACGAGCGCTCAAGCGATCAAATGTCCGTTTAACTGCCAACTCTGCTTCGGTACGAATCACTTCCAAAACCTGATTGTCTGTAGAAGTAACTTTGATACGACTACTTTGAGAAGACCCTGCAAATAATCCGGCCAATTTGCCTCCCGGATTCACTTCCTGAAATGCTTCATGGAACAAGGTAACAAAATCAGCATCACTGTTCGCTTTCTTTTGAACCGCTTTTTGGAGTGCCTGATTCAAAAAAGGATCTTTGGGGTTGTTACTCATTGAACGGATCAACCCGTCCAAACCAACTTCCAGCGTAACATTCATTCCGCCCTGAAGATCAAGCCCCAGATTCAATTCTTGTTCGGTTGCTTTTTGGTATGTTAACTTGTTGTAAAGTATTGGAATATGGAAGATTTGCTTCTCTTTCAAACTGTCAATATACCTGCGATAGGTTACATTCAATAAAGAATCCTTGAACTCTTTAGAAGCGCTGCCATAGTTGTTTTTTACAAAACGTTCCGCTCTGGCTCTCTGTTTACTTTCGAAACTGTTTACAATCCAAGTGAAACTCAACTGGTAAAGCGAAATGACTATTAATGCAATCGCAAAAAACTTTACCAAACCTTTCATTGCCATAAATAGAGTATTAAATTAGGTTTTTTAAGGACGGCAAAGATAGGGGTTTCGTGCTGAAACTGAACAGGATGCAACTTTCTCTTTCGACCCTGAAATCCTGAATTTTGGAAGCCCCGAATTCCTGTTTTAATTCACTGTTACATTTTTTTCACTTTGTTCAGGCTTTCGTAAAACAACATCCCGAATCTCGTTCTGTAATGCTTAATTAATGATCGTTGGAACAGCAACGGTACTAACATTCAATAGTTTAAGTTGCTTTAATTTGCGCCCATGAAATTATCCTCTTTATTAGATCGGTTTAGTGAACCGGAAACGCTTAAAATGGCCAAATTAGGCCGTGAATTAAGGTCTCAAGGTGTTGACGTTATTGATTTAAGCCTTGGAGAACCCGATTTTGACACACCCACCCACATTAAAGAATCTGCAAAAAAGGCGGTTGATGACAATTACAGCCATTACACACCTGTTGCCGGATATCTGGATCTGAGGGAAGCAGTATGTACCAAACTGAAACGGGATAACAATTTGGAGTACAAGCCGGAAAACATCGTGGTTTCCACAGGGGCGAAACAAAGTCTGGCGAATATTATTCTCGCAACTGTTGACAAGGGAGACGAAGTCATAATACCGGCTCCATTTTGGGTCACTTACTCCGAATTGGTAAAAATTGCAGGTGGCGTTCCTGTCATTTTAACTACCACAATGGAAAATAAATACAAAATTACCGGTAGTGAATTAGAAAAAGCCATTACGCCCAAAACGAAAGTTTTCTTATTTTCTTCTCCTTGTAATCCTTCCGGTTCCGTTTACTCAAAAGATGAATTGAAAGCGCTTGCGGATGTATTTGAAAAACATCCCGACATCTTTATCATTTCCGATGAAATTTATGAATACATCAATTTTATTGGCAAACACGAAAGCATTGCTCAGTTTGAATCCATAAAGGACCAAGTCATTATCGTGAACGGACTCAGTAAAGGATATGCTATGACCGGCTACCGATTGGGTTACATTGCTGCAAACACTGCTGTAGCGAAAGCATGTGAAAAATTACAGGGTCAATTCACAAGTGGCACCAATGCTGTTACACAAAGAGCTGCTATTGACGCCCTGATCGGAGATCAGCAACCAACAAAGGCCATGACCGAGGAATTTGAACGCAGAAAAAAACGAGTTATGCAACTAATCAGTGAAGTACCGGGCTGGAGCGTGGCTGAACCGGACGGTGCGTTCTACGTTTTTCCAAAAGTAGATGCTTATTTCGGTAAAACGGACGGACAGCAGGTCATTGAAAATGCAGACGACCTTTGTATGTACCTATTAAACACGGCTCATGTTTCAACCGTTACCGGACGTGCCTTTGGTTCCCCTGAATGCATTCGTCTTTCTTTTGCAAACAGTATGGAAAAAATTGAAACAGCATATCAACGCATTAAAGATGCACTCATTAAATTGAAATAATCGACAACGACCACTAAAAAAGCAGTCCAATAGGACTGCTTTTTTTATGTATTGGCTCGTTTTAAAATTCGACGTTTGAGCAAACCTATTTGGCAGCTTTTTTTACAGCTGCTTTTTTGGCCGGTGCTTTTTTGGAGGACGATTTTGCCGTTGCAGACTTTTTTGCAGTTGCCTTTTTGGTAGCCGTTTTCTTTACGGTTGCTTTTTTAGAACTCGCTTTTTTGGAAAAAGCATTAGGCACCTGAGCTTCAATCATTTTCTTTATTTCATCGAGAGAGAGTTCAGATGCCTCCTCATTAGTATATTTTGTTCCATCTTTTTTCTTGTCCAGCTTCAGCATTTTTTTACCAAAACGTATAAATGCGCCCCATCTTCCATTTTCTACAGCAATGTTCTCTTCGGGCCAACGAGAAATGAAACGGTTCGATTCTTTTTCAATTTTTGCTGAAATGAGTTCATCAATATCTGACTGAGAAAGCGAATCAAAATTGTAACGCTTGGGAACATTAATGAAAAAGCCATCCCATTTAATGTAGGGACCAAATCTTCCTTTCCCTTTAGTAACAGGCTTTTGTTCAAATAAAGCAATAGGAGCATCGGCCGTTTGCTTTTCACGTATCAGTTCAAGGGCACGTTCCATTGTTACATCCAATGGTTCTTCTCCTTTGGCCAAAGAAACGAACTGATCGCCATATTTGACATAAGGACCAAAACGTCCGGCATTCACACTTACTTCATGGCCTTCCCATTCGCCAAGCGTACGAGGCAGTTCAAAGAGATTCATTGCCTCTTCAAGTGAAATGGTTTCAATACTCTGGTTTTTACGCAAAGCGGCAAATCGAGGTTTTTCTTCTTCACTCACATCGCCAATCTGAACCATAGGACCGAAACGTCCCATCCGGGCAACGATTTTTTTCCCTGTCTTTTGATCCACTCCGAGTTCACGCTCACCCTTAATTCGTTCTGCCGTTTCAATTGTCTTTTCAACTTCTTTCTTAAAGGGAGTGTAAAAAGAGGCGAGCATATTGTTCCATTTCAACTTCCCCAGTGCTACTTCATCGAAATCACCTTCGATTTTAGCCGTGAAGCCATAGTCCATGATGTTCTCAAAATACTGCTTCAGAAAATCGGTTACTACTAAGCCCAAATCAGAAGGAAACAGTTTTGATTTTTCTGCTCCGGTAACCTCTTGCTCATTTCGTTTACTGACTGTTTCATTCTTTAAGACCAGTATGTTGTATCCACGAATTGTGCCTTCCTTATCCTTCTTTTCAACGTAACCACGTTTTAGTATTGTTGAAATGGTGGGAGCGTAGGTAGACGGACGTCCAATTCCCAATTCTTCAAGTTTTTTTACCAACGAAGCTTCCGTGTAACGTGGGGCCGGTCGAGAAAACTTCTCTGTTGCTCTCATTTCCTGTAACGGAAGCTTTTGATCTACTTTCAATGGCGGCAACATCCCTTCCTGTGATTCATCCTCAGAAACATCATCGTCGTCTCTGCCTTCCATGTAAACTTTTAAAAATCCATCAAATTTTAAAACTTCACCTTCCGCTTTTAGTTCTTCATTGTTAGTGGAAATAGAAATGGTTGCTGTCGTACGTTCCAGTTCCGCATCCGCCATTTGTGATGCCATGGTACGCTTCCAGATCAATTCATACAAACGTTTCAGCTCCGGATCATCTACTGTGGTTTGTTCCATGTAGGTTGGCCGTATCGCTTCATGTGCTTCCTGTGCACTTTCGTTTTTATTCTTAAATTTTCGAAACTGATGGTACTGGTCGCCATACATGGATTTAATGGTACGAGTCAGATCCCCCAAAGCCGTGTCGCTCAAATTAACACTGTCGGTACGCATGTAGGTGATTTTACCACTTTCATAAAGCCGTTGCGCCAACTGCATAGTACGACTCACAGAGTATCCGATTTTCCGACTTGCTTCCTGTTGCAGTGTTGAGGTGGTAAAGGGAGGCGCCGGAGATTTTTTTCCGGGGCGGACCTGTATATCTTTAACTTGATAGGAAGCGCCTTTACAGCTATTCAGGAACGTTTCGGCGTCTTTTACGTCCTGTATTTTTTTTCCCTCAGCCTTGAATGTTACATTACGTTTATTTTGATCTTCGGCAGTGAAAAACGCTTCCAATTTATAAGAAGATACTGCGGAGAACGCATTGATTTCCCTTTCACGTTCTGCAATCAAGCGTACAGCTACACTTTGAACACGCCCGGCACTCAAATTGTTACGCATGCTCATTTTCCGCCACAAAACAGGACTCAATTCAAAACCAACAATACGATCCAGAATCCTTCGCGCTTGTTGTGCATTAACAAGATCCATATTTACGGTTCTTGGATTGGCCACAGCTTTCTGAATAGCAGGCTTTGTAATTTCGTGAAAGACAATACGTTTTGTTGTTTCCGGATTCAAGCCCAACACTTCACACAAATGCCAGCTGATGGCTTCACCTTCACGGTCCTCATCCGTTGCCAACCACACTTCATCACTTTTCTTGGCGAGTGTTTTTAAATCCTTAACTACACGTTCTTTTTCGTCCGGAACAATATATCGTGGTTGAAAATTATTCTGCACATCAATTCCCATTTCATCCTTTTCCAGATCACGAATATGACCATAACAACTCTTGACCTCGAAATCTTTTCCCAGGATTTTTTCAATGGTTTTGGCTTTCGCAGGGCTCTCAACTATCAGTAGATTCTTGGGCATAACTTAAAATAAATTACCGTTTTAGGTATTCGTTCGGCGTCACAATATTATAAAATGATTGATAAATGAAATAAATTTTAGCAGAACGAGGAAATGAAACCAATGAAAAACAACTGATTCATTTTATTGTAAAGGAGCATTTTCTCATGACAAAAATTCAATAACTGTCTTCAAAACACCAGCATCTTTGTAAATTCTTCGATGCCCAAGTCCCTTAGTGATTACAAATTGAAAATTCGGAAAACGTTGCTCTTGTATTTTTTGAGCATCAGACCAGGGTGTAACGGAATCATCCCGGTCGTGAATCCAAAGGACTTGTGCCTTAATGTTTTTGGATGCTCTGTTAATTGAATAATATTCGGGCCATTGTCCTCCGGCATCATGTATCACTTCCCGCATGGCTGCTTTTACCTTTTCAGAGATTTTTAACAACGAGCAAAAACTGTTCAATGCTGTACTTGTTTCTGTAGCAGGAGCTATCAATACCATCTTGTCCGTAGCGTCCTGCCCAGACTTTTCGGCAAATAAACTTAAAGCCAATCCACCAAAAGAGTGTGCAATAAACGCTTGTACCGGTCCCCATTGTGCATCAACCATTTCAATCATCTTTTTGTACTGTAATACATTTACAGATGAACCGCTGCTCAATCCGTGAGCAGGCGCATCAAAAGCAAGCACTTCGTAGTCTTGGTCTATCAGAGGTTGTACAAAATGCTCAAACTTATGTACCGAGGAAGAAAAACCATGTAGAATCAATGCCTTTTTTCTCTTTCCTGAATTCCATCGATAACCCTTCAACAGATTATCATCCATTTGAAATTGAAGTTGCTCGGCCTTTTCAAAAACGGGAGCGGTTCTTTTAAATGAACGGCTCATGGGTGTACAAAATAACCGAAAAGCACAGGCGGCGGCTTTTTTAACTGAAAACAAAGCATACAGCCGAATGCAGTTTCTGAAATAAAATAAAACTATATGTTGAATTAGGTTCATGCGTAATTTAATAAATATATAAGCCTGCAAATTAATTCAACAAAAACATTCAATACTTTTAATTTGAATATGAAACTATCGATCATAGGTGCAGGTAATACCGGAACGGTACTGGCAAGGCTAATGCATAATAAAGGTTTGAAACTGATTGATCTATGGAGCAGAAATCCGCTTCATGCCAAAGAACTGGCTTCAAAAGTAGACGGTCGCCCCATTCAAAATTTACATTCCCTTTCGGATGAAGCTGATCTATTTTTGATTGCTGTTCCCGATACTGCCATAGAATTGGTCGTTCATCCTGCTTATTTCCACAACAAACCGGTATTTCATACGGCAGGCTCCGTAAGCAGAAACGTTCTGCAAACGATCAGTTCCGAATTTGGTGTTTTATACCCGTTGCAATCGTTGAGAAAAGAACAAACACGTATACCCAAAATCCCGTTTCTTATCGATGGCAATACAGACACATCCTCACAACTGATTGAAAAATTGGCCCGTACCTTATCTGACGACGTTCAATTTGCGAATGATGAGCAACGATTGCACTACCACCTGGCTGCGGTCGTTTCCGGAAATTTTACCAACCATCTGTATTCCCTGACAGAACAATTTTGTAAAACACACGATCTTAATTTTTTACAATTATTGCCGCTTATACAGGAAATAGCAGAACGTCTCAACACCCGTTCGCCGATATTATCACAAACAGGTCCGGCCGCAAGGGGAGACATTGCAACCATTGAGCGTCATTTAACTTTATTGGAAAAAGAACCCGGACTACAAAAAATGTACAGGTTAATATCGGATAGTATCTGCGAGTTTCAATCTAAAAATTAAGAACTTCACAACTAATTTTAAATTCTTTCGAATGGATTTACTGGAACGATTTAAACAGATTAAAACCTTTGTCTTTGATCTTGATGGCGTGTTGACTGATGGATCGTTAATCATCATGCCTGATCAGCAATTTATCCGAACCATGAACATCAAAGATGGCTATGCGTTACAACTTGCCGTAAAAAAAGGATACCAGATTCTAATCATTTCTGGAAGTAATTCCGGACCTTGTAAGGACCGATTGGAATATCTGGGAATCAAACATATTTACATGGGAATTAAAGATAAGACATCGGTACTGACTGAATTTTTAAAAGCCCACGACCTAAAATGGGAGCAGACCTTATACATGGGAGATGATTTACCGGATTTTGAAGTGATGAAACATACCGGTTTACCTTGTTGCCCATCAGATGCAGTTCCTGAAATTCAGCAAATTTCAGCTTACATTTCCGAATCCGCCGGCGGTAAAGGATGTGCTAGAGAAGTTATAGAAAAAGTTTTGAAACTGAACAAGCATTGGAATGTGGAGGTATCGCAGATTGCCTCTCTGTAAAAACAGCTGTGTCTGCTTATCTTTACACATTGAAAATAACATGAAAGCATTTGTCGCATTTTTCAAGCTGATTCGCTGGCCCAATCTAGTTTTTATTGCATTAACCCAGTCGGTCTTTTTTTATGGAGTGGTTATGCCCGTTTTGTATCAGGATCTTTATGTGCCCACTGAAGTACGTTCGCTTTTTTGGACTTTGTGCATTTCTTCCGTTTTGATAGCAGCCGCCGGTTATATCATCAACGACTATTTTGATTTAAACATCGACCTTATAAACAAACCCGAACGGCTTGTTGTTGATCGTTTGGTGAGCCGCAGATGGGCTATTTTTTTTCACATGCTGTTTTCGATGACGGGAATTCTGCTCGGATTTTATATCGGATTGCAAAATGGCTCCTGGACGATTGGTATCGCTAACAGCATTTGCGTTTTCGTTTTATGGTTTTACAGTACTACGTTCAAAAAGAAATTACTAACGGGAAATATTCTTATTTCTCTTTTAACCGCCTGGACCGTTTTGGTCGTTTATGTTTATATTCTTCAGCGAGAAGTCAATCTGTCGCATCAAGCTTATACCAGTTCTCAGGCTAAACTATTTCGTCTTTCCATACTGTATGCTGCTTTTGCTTTTATTGCAACACTGATACGCGAAGTAGTAAAAGACATGGAAGATATTCAAGGCGACCTAAAATACGGATGTAAAACGATGCCTATCGTATGGGGTATTGATTTTACCAAAATCTTTACCGGAATATGGATGGTCATCTTACTTGTATTACTATTGATCGTTTTTTATTACATCTTACAATTACGAATGTGGATACCCGCATTGTATGAAATGGTGCTCATCATCCTCCCAGCCGCTTACACGCTTAAATTATTGATCAAAGCAGAAACGACCCCTGCCTTTACCAAGATCAGTTTCTGGATCAAAATTTATATTTTAACCGGAATCCTTTCCATGCTTTTTTTTAAATTTTACTAAATGGAACGTATCATATTAGCTTCCGCCTCACCACGCAGAAAACAATTGCTGGAATGGGCCGAAATTCCTTTTGATGTACTCGTAAAAGAAACAGCCGAAGATTATCCGGAACATCTTTCGGCAGAAGAAGTGCCGGTTCATATTGCACGCAATAAGGCTTTGGCCGTAAGAGCCGATCTTAGTCACGATCGTATTATTGTTGCGGCTGATACGATTGTAGTTCTCAATAATCAAATCATTGGAAAACCGGCTAACAGAGCTTCTGCAATTGCAACACTTCATGATTTATCAGGCCAAACACACAGAGTCATAACAGGTGTTTATATTGGGAAAGGGGAAATGGAACGATGCTTTGAAGATGTAACCCGGGTTTGTTTTCACAAACTCACAACAGAACAAATTGAATATTATGTTGACCGTTACAAGCCCTACGATAAAGCCGGTTCCTATGCCATTCAGGAATGGATCGGTGTTATTGGAATAAAAGAAGTGTCCGGTGATTTTTACAATGTAATGGGCTTACCGGTTAGTAGGGTGGTTCAGGAATTACAGGCTATGATGTCCTGAAAATTTATTTTACTTTTACAGGGCTAACCAACCTGACACCTAACCATGAATGAACGTCTGCTTCAGTTTATCTGGCAACATCAGTATTTTTCAAATCAAACATTACGATCCATAACAGGATCAAAACTAGAAATCCTTACAGCCGGTTCACTTAACAACCATCAAGGCCCCGATTTTCAGAATGCGCGCGTTAGGATTGACGGGATCCTGCTCGTTGGAACGATTGAATTGCATATAAAGACGAGCGACTGGAATCTGCACAAGCATCATCAGGATCCGCATTACAACAATGTCATTTTGCATGTGGTCTGGGAACACAATACCAATATTGTTTCAGACATACCAATCCTTGAATTAAAGGGGAGGGTAGCTGTAAGTATGCTGGAGCAATACGATAAATGGATGAATCAGGAACAAAAAATCCCCTGTGCATCACAAGCTGCCGGCGTGCCTGAATTGATTTGGAAAACCTGGAAAGAACGCTTAGTCGTGGAGCGAATCGGAGCAAAAGTTGAGCGAATGATACAACAACTCCAACGCAACCACCAGAATCGTGAGGAAACCTGTTGGCAAATAATGGCATCCGGTTTCGGAATGCCTTACAATACAGAAGCATTTGAGGCTATTGCCAGATCCATCCCTTATAAAATCTTGTTGCGCCATCGTCATCAAATTCATCAGACAGAAGCTTTGTTATTGGGTCAGGCCGGTTTATTGGAATCCTCTTTTAATGATCCTTATCCGTTGATGCTGCAAAAAGAATATATCTTCTTACGAACAAAATATGGGTTGAAAGCACCGGGTCACTTACTTCGTTTTTTGCGGATGAGACCATCAGGATTCCCAACCATCAGATTGGCACAGTTATCTATGTTGATCCATCAACACCCCAATTGGTTACAACAAATCCTGCATGCAAATGAACTTAAGGATTTGCTCCAGCTGTTACGTATTGAGGCCAATGATTTTTGGCACACGCATTATGTTCCGGAAGAACCGGCACCTTTTAAAATAAAAAGGATGGGGCGCAGCATGATAGACAACATGATTATCAATACGTTTATCCCATTGATTCTTGCAAACACCAACCAACCGGAAATTGCACAAACACAGGACAA
>JBMLSG010000012.1:0-1704 GCA_049240625.1 Lacibacter sp.
AAATGAACGACATGGCCAACTGGCAAAGTGTGGTCGTTTACGGTACGTTCGAAGAACTTAACGAGCAAGAGGCGGTGCAGGCAAGAAACGTTCTGTATACCAGAGTCATGCCACTCATGACCAGCGCCACGATACACGCACACGAACACAACGAACAGAGTGTGGTGGATGATAGCACCCGGATTAAACAAGTAATGTACCGCATTCACATTAACCGTAAAACAGGTCGTTTTGAAAAAAGATGATGCTGAACGTTTCTACGATCGCAATGAAGCCGGATTGGCACTGGCTCAAAAGTTGATGCATTATAAAGGTAGCGAGGCCATTGTTATAGGTGTGCCCCGGGGCGGTGTGCCTGTAGCCTTTGTCGTAGCGATGGAACTGCGTCTGCCATTGGAAATCATTTTAGTAAAAAAACTGGGGCATCCCAACAATAAGGAATACGCTATTGGTGCGGTAAGCTTAAACGACCGGCTAATCGTAAACGAAGAACAGGTTTCAGATTCCTATATTGAATCCGAAACCCGGGCACTGCGTGAACGGCTCATGGAAATGAATCAAAAGTTCAATAGCAATCGAAAGCCAATGACATGGACCAACAAAACTGTCATTCTTGTTGATGACGGCGTTGCAACCGGATCAACCTTACTGGCAACGATTCGACTTTTACGAAAAGGACAAGCCCATCGCATTATATTGGCGGTACCTGTAGCTGCAAAGACGGCCCTGGACAAGTTGGCTTCAGAAGTGGATGAGTGCATTTGTTTACTGATCCCCGACTACTTTACCGGTGTGGGTGCTTTTTACGAAGACTTTTCCCAAACAAGTGACGAAGAGGTTGCCGAACTCCTGAAGCTGGCACAAACGAAGTCAGCTTGATCAACCAGTAAATCCGTACTTATTCTTCACGCTGTTTCACAACCAAATACCAGTCGTTCTCCAGCGGTAAATAGCCGTAATCATAACAATAGTAATAGACTTTACCGTTTCGCGTGGTGTACAAATGCGTGAGGTGCATGAATTGAAAACCGAGTCGCAATAATTTTTCTTTCGTGGCCTTCGCTGTTTCTTCGCCCTCGCGCAGGATACTTTCCAGAACTTTTCGGTTTTTAAGCAAGGCATTGTTAACGCCTCTTACATAGCCGATGTTGGGATCTTTCGTTTTTCTGGAATTGTTGAAATTGTTTCGACAGGAG
Source organism: Lacibacter sp. (assembly GCA_049240625.1). Taxonomy (GTDB): domain Bacteria; phylum Bacteroidota; class Bacteroidia; order Chitinophagales; family Chitinophagaceae; genus Lacibacter. The sequence continues at coordinate 1,197 of JBMLSG010000012.1, forward strand.
TCGTCGCAAAACTTTTTATCACTCCTTCCCCGTAAACGTTTGTCACAGAAAAGGCAGTGTCTGGTGTTTTCAATCACAGACATAACATAGGTTTAGTGCCGGAAAATTATAGTATCCTAAGCATTTTTAATTATTTGTAAGCGTTTATTTTCGGATAGAAACGATTAAACAGTGTATGATTTCCGGATCTTTTTCATTTTTGCTGTGTCACTCGGTAAGACGTCGCCGATGATTGAAATAACCTTATTTAAAACACCTAAAAACCTAATGTCATGTACGCATTAAAAAACAAAGTCCAGTTGATTGGACACCTGGGAAATGCTCCTGAAATTAAAACGATTGAAAGCGGAAAGAAACTGGCACGTTTCAGTATTGCCACCAACGAAACGTATCGCAATGCCAAAGGAGAACGTGTTACCGAAACACAATGGCACACCTTAGTTGCCTGGGGCAAGGTTGCTGATATCGCCGAAAAATATTTGAACAAAGGAAAAGAAGTAGCCATTGA
>JBMLSG010000013.1:0-41094 GCA_049240625.1 Lacibacter sp.
CTGCAAACACAGCAACAACAACAATACGATGCTTCCTGCTTTTTTCATAACTGCAACTTTTAACCGGGCGCTGATCGTTTTCTGCAAGGGCGATACCTACCCTTTCTCACGCACGGGCCTTGATGCCCTGAAACTACAATAGCAGTGCGGTGCGTACAATGATGCCCGTCAGGTCTATAGCATACTGCGATGCAGCAAGAAAAAAGCCCCTTTGTTTTTTCAAACATCGGGGCTGTTGGATTCTTCCAACTTTAACCTTCTTTATTTATAATACCGATAGCATGAGGAGGCGGTAACCGTCAGCTTGCTTGCTGCCTTGACGGACCACCTGTTTGGGTCCTTTGTCTGCAGCTTTGTAGCGGTAGCGCTGGGTATCACTTTCGATAACGGGATCGGGTTGTGCATCGGGTGCTGTGCCGGGATCTTCTTCGGGAATTTTGTTTTCGATGATACGACCGTCGGAATCAATTTGTTTGAGTCCGTCCTCGGTCATGATATAGTCGGCATTGGTTTTGTAATCGAACAGGTAGGTGAAATCAAAATCCTGTTTATCATGACGCCAACTGTTGTTCCGGTTCATGTTCATGTTGAACGGGTGCAGCCGTTTGGCGACTGATTCATCGAAGCGGATTTTTTTACCTACCGGAACGTGGATCACAACCAGCACTTTTTGTCCGCGGAATTTGGAAGCGCGGTCAATGGCCAGTCCGCTGCCGAGGTTCAATACACTGTCGGTATTGGATGTGCGGAAGACAATTTTTTCGGCGCGTGCTTCGGCTTCTTTTCGGTTGCGGCCAAAACTGTAGCGCAGTACCTGAACCGTGTACAGACTGTCTTCGCTTTTTTCCACTTTTACTTTCACGTTGGCGTAGCGGAGGCTGTCTTCGGTTACATCAAACCCATCGCGCAGGTCCTCGTCCTCATCAAACCGGAAAAACGTACCGCTGTTGCGGATGGCGGGTTCGTTCACTTTCACCAGCAGTTTACCGCCGGCCGGTTGCGTGATGGGAACAACGCGTTCTACATAGCTGTCGGTCCGGAAGCCCTGTGATACGCCCGACAAGAGCACCATCACCGATACCCAGCCCAGGATCCAGAGTGTACCAAAGGTATAGCCCAGGTAGGGTGCTTTGCTTTTAGCTCCGCTGATGCGACGGATCACCCATACCAGGATGCTGATGATGGGTACCAGCAGGAAGAACAACAGCGTACCCCAGAGGGCGAATGTTTGATAGGGTCCTTCCAGAATAAAATCTTTGAGCGGATAGGCAACGGCACCGGCGATGGACAAACCAATTACGGCCATGAGCAAGGCAAAGCCAATGATACCGGCAATGATCAGGAAAAAGGCTTTGAAGAGCACACCAATAGCATGGCCTACACCCTTGCTTACCGGTTGCATTTGTGTAGTAAACCGTTGTGCCGCATCGGATGCTTCAGTGCCCATCCGTTGGGCTCCCGTTCTAATTTGTGAACCTACTGTTTCCATGCGGTCTTTTACACCGCCCATTTCTTCATGGATGGCGTTGCGGATGCTGTTGACATCAATTTTTTCGCCGCGCATCTGCAGTTTTTCCGAAGGCGTTTGGGCGATGGGCAATACAATCCAGAGAATGATGTAGGTAATGAACAGGGTACCGCCAAAGCCGCCCGTTACAAAAATGGGTTCAAAATCGAAGGGGAAAAACGCATGGCGGAAGATGGAGGAAAAGAATCCCAGCAGGAGCGGCAGCAAAAAAATGAGGCGCGGGATCCATACCGGAATGTTGAAATAGCTGGCCAATCCGCTGGCTACTCCCCCCAGTTTTTTATCATCGGGATTGCGAAACAGACGTTTGCGGATGTTGCTCACCAGCGGTTGTGCCGGGATGATGGCCCACATAATGATGTAGATAAGGACACCGGCACCAAAGCCGCCAAACGTGATGATGGCAAAGAGCACCCGTACCACGGTGGGGTCAATTTTGAGGTAATGCGCCAGTCCGCTGCACACCCCACCCAGGATTTTATCGTTCCCGTTACGTAATAATTGTCTGCTTGTTTCTTCGGTTACCGTGCTTTTGGGCGTTGTGCCGTTTGCAGCTTTACCGGTAGTGGATTCTTCGTCCATCTGCTGGAAGTCTTCCACCCGTCCCATGCTGTTGAGGGTGCTGTTCACCTCTTCTTCGGTGATGCAGGTACTTCCTTTTTTAAGTTGCTCGCTGAAAATTTCGGCGATGCGGTCTTCGATGTCGTTGATGATTTCATCGCGACCTTCTTCCTGCGCAAAATAGGTACGCAGACTGTTAATATAGTGTTGCAGTTGTTCAAAAGCGGCTTCTTCGATGGGAATCACCCGTCCTTTGAAGTTGATATTGATGACCTTTTTCATATCCTGAGTTTTTTGTTTCTGGTTCCACAGCGGATGTGCTGTTCATTTTGTCCGGCGCCGAAGCGTTGAAAACTGTACCGGAGACATCCGTTGATGGTGGTTAAAGTTGTTGATCCGAGCCTGAACCCGGCATTTCGATGGCCTCTCCGGTAACCGGTTCCGCTTGTTCCTGTTTGCCGGTGATGGCATGAACCGCATTGGCCAGTTCGTTCCAGGTGAGCTCCAGCTCTTTGTAAAAGGCGGCACCTTTATCGGTGAGTGAGAAATACTTGCGGGGCGGTCCGCTGCTGCTTTCTACCCAGCGGTAAGTGAGCAGATCGGCATTTTTTAAGCGTGTGAGGAGCGGATAAAGCGTTCCTTCCAGGATCTGGAGGTTGGCTTTTTTCATTTCCTCGATGATATCGCTGGGATAAGCTTCGCCACGCTGTATGACCGAGAGAATGCAGAACTCCAGCACCCCTTTTCGCATCTGACTTTGTGTGTTTTCGATATTCATAATTTGGAGGCGTTTAGCGATCCGGTCTTTGGGGCTGCGCAAACCCTGTGAACCCGATCGGTGAAATTGAATGACAAAACAAAGATATATATTCTTTTAGTACTATGCAAGACAAAGTACCATAAATATTTTAGTACCGTAGGGTACAAGATAGCTTACGATTATATATTTATTTGATAATCAATGCTATAATTGTTGGCGTTCTGAAAAATAAATTTTAAAAATGGGAAAAAAACTTTCGGAGTTTCACGAAAAATGGGTTCAGACACCTACAAAACAGGGTGTAAAAGGTTGTTTGGAAACCGCTTGGGTTGTCCATTACGGGGCGGGATGGTTAAATGATTAGTCTGCGCGTACCACTTTTTTGCCAAAGGGCAGCAGTGAAATTTCGAGCAGTTTGAAATGCTGTCGTGCCCAGGGAATACCAATGATGGAAATGAAGAGCAGTGCGCCCATGATGAGGTGGTTGAGTGTTACGGCGATGCCGCCTACCAAAATCCAAAGGATGTTGGCGAAAACGGCCCAACAGCCGCCGGCAGACGAATCGGGTACTACTTTTTTACCAAAGGGCCACAGGACCAGTCCGGCCAGTTTAAAACATTGTAATCCAAAAGGGATTCCAACAACGGTGAGGCAGAGCACCAAACCGCCCACAACATATCCTATAGCGGCGAACAATCCGCCGAAAACCAGCCAGATGAGATTTCCTAAAAAGTTCATGATCCAAAATAAGAAAAGATTGGCAAAATCAAATGCGGGTGAATCCGATGTTTTAGGAATGGTATTGGTTGAGTGCAATAGTTTTATTGGACGCAACCTGATGAATGCAGTGTATGAGACATTAAAAAAAATGGTTCGTATAAAACGAACCATCACAAATTTTAGCGCCATCTGCCGGGAACCCAGATGTAACCGCGGCGACCGTGTTTCCAGTGACCGGGAGCCCAGCGATTGTGCCGGGGATGGGGTTTCGCCCAGTAACCCGGAACGTGCACATAGCGTCCGCTACGCCACTGCCATTCGGGACCAATCCAGATGGCACCACGAAATGGAGCCGGACCGGGTGCAACAACCGTAACGCCCGAAGGAAAATTCATGCGCATGCGTACACGTTGTGCTTTTGCGAGTTGAACCGATGCAATGAACAGGAACATCGCTGCCAGTAATTTTAATTTCATAGTCGTTCTTTTTGAATGTAATGGAGGGAACTTGTTGTGTTCCGCAACGGGTCTTTGACGGATCTTTTGCTCCGGGGTTTAGCGACAGATTCAAAACTTTTGTTGTAAAACTGTTAAAGGACGTGAATCGGTTACGGCTGTTTATGGCATTTACATACGTACCAGTCGTTCCAGCGCCTGTTCCAGTGTTCGTTGTTCTTTGCTGAAACAGAAACGGATCACACGATGGTCGTCGCCATTCTGATAAAACGAAGACACCGGAATAGCGGCCACACCCACTTCCCGGGTAAGCCGGATGGCAAAATCGCGGTCAGATTCGTTACTGATGCGGTTGTAACCGGCACATACAAAATAACTGCCGGAGGAAGGAAGTAAATCGAAACGCGACTGTTGCATGCCCTGCACAAAGTAATCGCGTTTTTCCTGCATGAACTGCGGGAGCGACAGATAGGCTTCCTTGTTTTTGAGGTAGGTCGCCAGTGCCACCTGTGCCGGTGTAAAGCAGGTAAAGGCATTGAACTGATGCACTTTCCGGAATTCTTTGGTGAGTGCCGCGGGAGCAATGCAATAACCCAGTTTCCAGCCCGTGCAGTGATAGGTTTTTCCAAACGAAAAACAGACAAAACTGCGTTCCAGCAAATCGGGATGACGCAGGATGCTTTCATGTTGTTTGCCATCGAAAATCAGGTGTTCATACACTTCATCGCTGATGATAAACAGGCCGGTATCACGCACCAGTTCTTTGAGTTGGGCTATGTCGTTTGCATCCAGCACACTCCCTGTAGGATTGTGCGGTGAATTGATGATGATGGCTTTGGTGCGTTCATTCAGGGCATGGCGTACCTGTTCCCAGTCAATTTTATAATCGGGGTATGTCAAGGGCAACGGAACCGCTTTGGCGCCGTTGAGTTCGATGTTGGGAATATAACTGTCGTAGGCCGGTTCAAAAATCAGGACCTCATCGCCCGGGTGCAACAAGGTGGTTAAGGCCGTATAAATAGCATAAGTGGCACCGGGTGTAATGGTAATTTCAGTATCGGGATGGATGGTGGTTCCGTATAGAAACGCCACTTTTTCGGCGATGGATTCCCGTAAGGAAAGCAGTCCGGGCATGGGCGCATATTGGTTGTGACCTTTTTGAATGGCATCCTGTACCAGCAGACTCAGTTCTTCGTTCATGGCATAATCCGGAAAACCCTGACCCAGATTGATGGCTTTGTGTTCTGTTGCCAGCGCACTCATAACGGTAAAGATGGTGGTACCGACCTGCGGTAGTTTTGATGTGATGGTTGGGTGCATAAACGTAAATCGTAAAATTAACGTGAATTGCGAAATCGCGACGGAGTGTTTTAATTTCCTTATCAGCCTTTTCCGCGAACCAGATCATAGGAATCATCGATCCAGTTGCGCAGCAGTTGTGAGGCGATGCTGCCGTCTGCAACAACGGTGTTCCAGTGTTTTTTGTTCATGTGGTAACCGGGCAAAACAGCGGCATATTGTTCGCGCAGTTCCACGGCGCGCTCCGGATCACATTTCACGTTGAAACGAAGAGGTACTGTGTCAAGCGGTAACAGCAGGAAAATTTTACCCTTCACTTTGAACACCAAAACATCCGGTCCAAAGGGAAGTGCTTCTTCGGCATCGGGTTTCGACAAACAATAAGCGCGAATGGATTCGATATCCATAACCGGTCCTGAATGGGTGTAATCAATATTCGTTCTGTCGCCTCTGTATCAGCTCAGTTGTTCCAGTGCCGTACGCAGTTTGCTGAGAAAATCGGGGATCTCTTCCTTGCGGCAGGTACCCACGCTCAGGCGGTACCAGAATGAGTTTTTGTCGGCACCAAAAGCATAAAACGGTACAATAGCAGTTTTGGCTGCATCGAGCAGGTATTCGGTAACATCCGATTGCTGCGCCAGTACGGTTCCGTCGGCTTTTTTCTTACCTACGAGATCGATTTTGATTGTGAGGTAGATAGCGCCTTGCGGTGCAATAACATCAACGGGAAATCCGTCGGCTTTAAGTTGCGCAAAGCCGGCTGCGATAGCCGAGAGGCGGATCTGAATTTCATTTTTAAAATGATGCAGGTAACTATCGATGGCTTCTTTTTGCAAGAGGTAATTGGCCGTTGCCTTTTGTTCGGCCATGGGTGCCCATGCCCCCACATGCGAAAGGATCGCTTTCATTTTTCCGATGACAGCTTCCGGACCCAGTGCCCATCCTACCCGCACACCTGTAGCGGCAAAGACCTTGCTGATGCCGTCGATGAAAATGGTGTAGTTTTTCATTTCGGGACGAACCGATACCGGGTTGTAATGTTCAATACCGCCAAACGTGAGTGTCCAGTACATCTGATCAAACATCAGATACAGTTTTTTCTCGTTGGCACCCCGACTCTTATTTTCTTCCAGAATGAGGTCACAGATTTTTTCCAGTTCTTCCTTCGGTAAAATGGTACCGGTAGGGTTTTGGGGCGTACACAAACACAACAGTGCCGCGCCTTTGATATGCGGTTGAATTTGTTCGGCCGTAGGCATGAAATTGTTTTCGGGTATTGCCTCGATCAACAAATGCTGCGCTTCGGTAAAATGTACGTAGTGGTTGTTGTTCCAGGAAGGAACGGCATAAATGACTTTATCACCCTTGTCAACAAGTGCTCTGAAAACAGAATAGATCAGTGGACGGCCACCGGCAGCAATTTGAATTTCGTTGGGTCCGTAGGAAATTCCTTCCCGTTCTGCAATGAATTGTCCCACACTTTTGCGCAGTTCCAGCATCCCTTCCGCGGCGGGATAGGTGGTATAACCGTTTTTGTAGCAGGAAATGATTTCTGCTTCCAGTTCGGCCGGAATGGGAAATACGCTGCTGTCGAAATCACCGATGGTAAAATTGTAAATGTGTTCGCCCTGACGGATGCGCTCTTTGATTTGATTACCCAGTTTTACAATTTCGGAGCCCACAAGAGTTTCGGCAAGATGTGACAATCGCATAGAAGGTTCGTTTAGTGCCGCAAAAGTAAATGAAGCAGGGCAGTATTTACTTAAATTTCCAGCTTACCCGAAATAATTTCTTCGTAGGGTCTGCGGTACGATCCCGGCATTTGTTCCAGGGCATAGCCACAGCGGATGAGCAACAGCGGTTCGTCCTGTAAATGCAGCAGTTCCTTCATTTTTTCCCGGATCGAAGGGGTTTCGCAGGGCATGTTCAAATGCGAATGGCTGAGATTTTTAAGGGTGGCGGCCAGGGCAAACCGTTCAAAGGAGCGGCCCAGTTTGACCCAGTTTTCACGGGTGTGTTCACGGGCTGTAAACAAAACCAGTGCCGAAGCATTTTCGATGAGCGATTCAGCTTTGTTGGCCTCACTGCGCGGCGTTACAAATTTTTCAAAGAAAAATGTTCCAATGGCAGTGGGAGCAGCCAGGGCATCCAGTGACTCGGACAGCATACCGTCTTTGGTTTTGTATGCCGATTTTTCATTGAAACGAATCCATTGCAGCAATTCTCTTTTATAAGCCTCGTTGGCAAATTGCATCCGGCAGGCTTCTTTGGTAAGAACAGTCATTTCCTGCAACAATCCGTCATCGGTAATCCAAATGAGGTCTACGTCTTCTTCCTTGGCCACGACTGTAAGTTCCTCCATGATTTCGGCGGGTATGGGAGCGGCGTTGTAGTGGGCCCGGTTGACGTGCCTTTTGGGAATGGCTTCAAAGAGTTCATCGCCCGAAGGCGTTTCCGTTTCAAACAAATGAATGACGATGCTATCGGAACTGCCGTTGAAATCGTAATGCACATTGGAACTGTAACCGAAATGGGCTGCTGCCAGCACTAAATTTTCCAATGCACAGCCTAAACTGATATAGAGCTCGTGGTGGTCGGCATCGGCAACCGGCAGCGAACGGTTGAAATCGGGTTCAATTTTTATGAAATGCCCTTCTGCAGAGAACTTCCACGGTTGTGTATTATGACCGGAAGGAGCCATTGCGGCATATTCAATAATCTCTTTGAAATGCGGAATCATGGCGAAGTTTTGTACTAAGTTCAGCCAATGTGCGCGCCTGCGGAATGACTACAATCAAATAAAAAGATGAGATGTTCTAGTTTCGGCAGCCCGGCTCATTCTTCGATCCGCTCTGTACACTGAAAAGTTGTTTTGAGGTAATCATCATATGCATCGGCTTTGGCAAACAGTGTTTTGAGTTTTTCGATGCCAATTTCACGAGTCAGGTCCAGATCGTAAATCGTCAGGTTCAGAATGATGTTTTCTTTGTAGCAACTCAGGATGAGTCCTGTGTTTTTGTAGTTCTCTTCCAGCAGGAACTGATACAGGGCTTTGATGGGACCTGCTTCTTTGGGTAACTGACACAGAAAGGCATCGGCTGCCACAAAGAAATTTTCGGGATTGTAGCGGATGTTGATTTTAGCGCTTCCTTCCTTAACACTCCAGTTGTTGGTGCCTTCACGGGCCAGTTTGATGTCTTTTCCCAATTCCTTTAAAATGGATTCAATCAGTTTGGGTGTACCGGCCGGTTCGTACTCTTCTTCAGGTAATTGGGGAAGCGTAACTTCTGTGCCGCAGGACGGACAGTATTTTCCATTGTCGATGTTATCGGCCACAACCAGAAACTCGCAGGCCGGACAACGGGTGCCGGCTTTTCCCTTGAAGGGATTGTAGATTTGCAAGGCGCTTCGTAAATAATTCACGGGCAGGGCAAAGCCCAGATTGTCGCCGCCTTTAATAATAAAGGTATTGACCCCAATCACTTCGCCGTTCATATTCACCAGTGGTCCGCCGCTGTTACCCGGATTGATAGCCGCATCAATTTGGATGAATTTCATTCCCTCACGGATGCGGTCCACTTTGGAAATAACACCGGAAGTAGCGGTATAATTGAGTCCAAACGGATGTCCGATTGCAATGACGGAATCCCCGTCTTTCAGTGATTCGTAGTTCCCCAGGTGCAGGTCGGGGAGGTTCGTATGCTCGGGAGGTTGAATAAATGCCAGATCGTGTTTGGTATCGGTGTACCACACGCGGCTCAACCGTTTTTCGAATTGTTTACCCGCAATGGTTACTTCACCATTGCCGTTCACAACGTGGTTGTTGGTAACAATCATGTCGAATTGCTTCAGATAAAAACCGGTTCCGGTACCTGTTTGAGTAGCAATTTGAATGATGGCATCTTTATAGCGGTCTACAATTTCTACGGTTGTTTTCATTGTTCAATACTTTCGGTATTTAAGGACTCTACGGCAGCCGTAAACGAATGTGTAAACAGCATCAGATTTTCGTAGCGCAGCTGCTCCACAGGAAAAGCCAGTTGCGGGTATTTGTTCTTCCATTTTTGAATGACACTATTAATTGCCAGTTCGATAAACGGCTGGTTGAATTGCTGTGCCTCTGTTTGATACAACTGATCGCGATAGCCCAGTGCATCAAAAAAATCGCTGTAGCGTACCCGCATCAGAATGTGATACAGTTCCGTAACCGGCGCCGGTAAGCTGTAGTTGTATTGACAGTAGCCCAATCCGTATTCGCTGATCTGCTGAGCGATATGGGGAAGCTGATTGTCTTTGTACCACAACATATTTTGGTTGGAGGCATAGATGGTATCGGCAGTCACTTTATGTGGCTGTGGTGCCGCAACGCTGAACGTGAATTTGCTTCGAAACAGGCATTCGATCACCGTTTCTTTTTTTGTATCGGCCAGTTTGCGAAGGGCGTTGATGAGCGCTTTGTTTTTTTCCGTAACCGGTTTTTCATCTTCGGTGAAAAACCGACTTACCATGTCTTCGATATCGAGCAGTAATTTTTTTTCGGGTACCAGTAAATAGTCAATCCGGTAGATCAGGTTCAGCAGCACATGTGCAATGCCGCCTCCCATTTTTTCGACATCGAGGGGTTCAATTTGCTCCAGTGTTTCCCGGATCCATTGTTGTAAAAAACGGAATTTCACTTCTTTCTCGGTATCGGAAAGCGGGGTAATGCTTCCGGTTTCCAAAGGCTGCAGAGCACTGAAATCAAGCAAGAGCCAATCATCGAGTTTGTCCGATTTTGTAGCCAGTTCCTTGAGTGCGTAATACAGTTTATTGGGGTTGGCACTTTGTGCTTCCGAATCGAAGCGCATACACAGTTTTTCTTTGTTGAGCGCGAAACGGCAGTAGTACAAATGAAAATTCTGCTCCAGTAATTTTCGCATCACAGGAACCGAAGGCTGTGGCATGAGGGCCAGATCGGCTTCGGCCGTAAACCGGATGCCGTCGCAGGAGCCCTTGATCCGTTTGCTGCCTTGAAAGAGTGTAAATTCAAGCACCTTGTTTTCCACGCTAAAAGAAACGTTTTGTACGGCATCATCGTTGAGGTAGTCCAAAAAGGCAGCAAGGCTTTCGAGGATCTTGCCTTCTTTGAAGAGCTGGTCCGATTCGGCCCATTTACGGGTTTTTTGTACCGACTTATTGTTGTCGCTGTAACGGCCAAACACGTAGGATGCGGGTACGGCTTCGATCGTTTCTTTTTTTCTGCCCCAGCCAAAAATCTTGTCCAGCATGTGTTTTTTATTGGTTGAATGAAAGTACAAAACCTTTCACATTACAAGTTGATAATTTAACCCTTATCTTGCGGTTGTAACCCGCATTTTTTAACTACCTTACTCCGCCAAATCAGAATTGAACTATGAAGTTTATAGCCTCTTCAACCTCCTTACTCAAACAGCTGCAGCAAATTAATGGTGTGATCAATGCCAATACGGTATTGCCCATTCTCGAGGATTTTTTATTTGAAATCAACAAGAACCGATTAACCGTTGTAGCGACCGATCTGGAAACGGTGATGAAAATCCATATGGATATTGAGGCGAAAGACAGCGGCCGCGTTTGTATTCCCGCGCGGATTTTGATGGACACCCTGAAGAATCTGCCCGATCAGCCCCTGACGTTCAACATTGATAAAAATTACGGCATCGAAATCACCAGCGACAACGGGAAGTATAAGGTGATGGGTGAAAATCCGGATAATTTTCCCAAAGAGCCGGTGGCAGACGAAACCACTTCTTTTGCAACTACTTCATCGGCACTGGTAACTGCAATTGGCAAAACCCTGTTTGCGGTGAGCAACGATGATTTGCGTCCGGCCATGACGGGTGTATATTTTGAGCTGGATAAAAAAGGACTTACGTTTGTGGCAACCGATGCGCACAGGCTGGTACGTTACAAGCGTACGGATGTGAGCTGTCCCAAAAGTGAAAACTTCATTGTTCCCAAAAAACCGCTCAACCTGTTGAAGGCGGCCCTGCCGGTTAATGACGATGAAATCATTCTTTCTTACAACAGCAATCATCTGTTTGTTAAGCATGGTTCTACCGAACTGGTGTGTCGTTTGATTGATGCCCGTTTCCCCGATTATAAAGTGGTGATTCCGTCCGATAATCCATACAATATGATTGTAAGTCGGAGCGATTTCCAGAGTGCGTTGCGCCGTATCAGTGTATTCAGTAACAAGAGTACCAATCAGGTTGTGCTGAGTATTTCCGGCAGTGAGTTGCATCTGACGGCACAGGATGTGGATTTCAGTTTCGAAGGAAATGAGCGCATGAAATGTCAGTACGACGGTGAGGATATGCAAATCGCCTTCAATGCCAAATTTTTAATTGAAATGCTGGGTGCCATTGAAACCGAAGAAGTGCGGATGGAACTGAGTACTGCAACCAAAGCCGGCTTACTGAAACCCTCCGAGCAAAACGAAGGTGAAGATGTGCTGATGCTGGTGATGCCCCTCATGCTCAACCAATAACAATACTAACAACCAATACCAACTGCTAAAGATCTCACTTCATGTGAGGTCTTTTTTTATTTCGACATACGTCAAATTGTGCGATTGTTCTATTTCCGTTTTTAATGGAAAACGAAGACGGCTTGGTGCCCTGCTGTTTTATGTCCCGATCTTTAAGTACTATTGTGCCCTTATTGGCATCCTTAACCGGTTTAGATTTGAACAATATGAGCGTGAATTGTAAAATATGCAACAGTACCCGTTTGATTTTTGTGGCCCATACAGCAAAGTGTAAAGATTGTGGCGTATTGATGTACTATCCCTTTCAGGATGATACGTTATTTGTGAGCAAGGAAGACCCTGCATCCATTGCCGAGTCGAAACGATTGTTCCGCGATTGGTATCGTCGTTCGGCTTTTCTGAATCACAGCAATTTCACCAAGATGTTTCTTTTTGCCATTCAGGATCCATCCCGTGTACAGGAAGGAATCAAAATTCTGGATTACGGAGCGGGTGGCGGACAGTTTGCCTTAATCTGCAAGTCGTTTTTACCCTCCTGTGAAGTGTACACCGTAGATGTGAACGATTATGGATTGCTTGATGAATACCGGCCGCTTGTGCATCAGATCAAGTGGAAGGATTTTCCAACCGACACCACTCGTTTCGACTATATATTTTTGAATGATGTATATGAACATTTAAGTGATCCCATCAAAACCATGACCCTGTTGGGCAGCAAGTTAAAAGACGATGGTGCTTTGTTCATTGATACACCCAGGCAATTCTGGATCTATACCTTTTTCAAATTCCTTTCTCAAAAGATGTATCTGCGGCTTTTGAAGGGGACCGTATCTGTGGCGCATCTACAAATCTGGACGCCGAAATCGTTCCGGCTTTCGATGCAGCAATCGGGATTTCAGGTAATACGCTACCGCGAATTGAGTGAGTTTACCATGAATTACAGTCATTATCTCCGTAACATGGGCATTACCGGAATTCCCGGTCGTATACTCGGTACAGTATTTTACAGAACAGCCAGATACCTCGCAAAAAACAAGATCATGGCCCTGGTTTCCAAATCCGGTTGCACGCATACCTCTTTATAACGGAACCCCTTTGTTGATCTGCTTGCAACTACCGGTTTTGTGCACTTTAACAAAAAACTGTGCCTTGCAAACAATCGTGAGTTTTGATTTCTTTTCCCAATAGGCAATTGCGTTGCGGCTCCTTATTAGATCAAAAGCAACGGATTAGCCTTTACGAACTACAGCTAACAAACGTTCTTTTAATAATTGCTTCAATTCGCGTATTTTATTGGAAACCTATTTACATTTGTTTTTGACTTTCAATGAACACGGTATTGAAACATACAATTGCATATCATACAACGCCAAGCAGGACTGCATACAGCGGTTCTTCCGGAGTTTGCATTTGGAGTGCACGACCCCGACGTGTGTGCTGACAGGACGAGTCACTCACCACGGCCCCTGTCAGTGAAAAAATCCCCCGTCATTTTTTTCAGGATTGGTCATCCATTCATCGTTCAGCAAGCATTCAATGGAATTTCAGGAAATGATTATACGTGTAGCCCATCGTGGCGATATTGTATTTGCCTCTGTTATTACAACCGAAATGGAGGAAAGTGCAAAAGCAAGAGGTACGGGTATTGCCAAGCGCAGTCCGGACTATATTGCCGCCAAAATGCAAGAGGGCAAAGCCGTTATCGCTCTTACAGCCGATGGTGCCTGGGTTGGATTTTGTTATATCGAAACCTGGAGTCATGGTGCGTTTGTAGCCAACAGCGGATTGATTGTGGCACCCGCCTACAGGAAAAGCGGCGTGGCCAAAAAGATCAAAGAGCAGATTTTTCAATTGTCACGCACCCTGTATCCCAACGCCAAAATATTTGGTCTCACTACCGGACTGGCCGTTATGAAAATCAATTCCGAACTGGGCTACGAACCGGTAACCTACAGTGAACTCACGCAGGATGAGGAGTTTTGGGCCGGTTGTAAAAGTTGTGTCAACTACGATATTCTGATCAGCAAAGAGCGTAAGAACTGCATGTGTACCGCCATGTTGTACGACCCTGCCGATCATTACGAACCCGAAGAAACCCGGCAGTTTTTTGAGGAAAACAAAAGCGGACTGGAACGCTTACTGCGTTTTAAAGAGTGGAAGTTTATCAGGGCCTTGCTGCGAAAAGAAAAAGAATCCACTGCTTCTGATCAGCGAAAAAGTCGGAAACTCTTGTCGTTCATGTTTCCCTGATTTGCTTGTTCATTCCTGCCATATGAAATTGTTACACCGAGTAGATTGTATGGCTGTAACACGATACCATTAAAAGCAATAAACAAGAACAGATGAAAAAAATTGTTTTAGGATTCAGCGGCGGATTAGATACTACCTACTGCGCCCAATACCTCAGCAAAGACCTGGGCTATGAAGTGCACAGTATCATTGTGAATACAGGCGGTTTTGAAGCCGATGAATTGAAACGCATTGAAGCCCATGCCTATAAGCTGGGTGTAAAAACTCATACCACCGTTGATGCGGTGCACAATTACTATGACCGGATTATTAAGTATCTGGTCTTTGGCAATTGTCTCAAAAATCAAAGCTATCCTTTGAGTGTAAGCGCCGAGCGTTTGGTACAGGCTCTGCACATTGCCGAACATGCAAAAGCGCTTCAAGCCGATGCCGTTGCGCATGGAAGTACCGGTGCGGGTAACGATCAGGTTCGCTTTGATATGATCTTTCACATCATGCTGCCCGGTATTGAAATCATAACCCCCATTCGGGATATGAAACTGAGTCGGGAAGCGGAGATCGCCTACCTCAAGGCCAACGGAGTGGAAATGAATTTTGAGAAAGCGGTTTACAGCATCAACAAAGGGCTATGGGGTACCAGTGTGGGCGGAAAGGAAACATTGAACAGCAACGGCCTGTTGCCTGAAGAAGCCTGGCCAACGCCCTTAACCCAACACGAGCCCTCGGTTCTGGAACTGGGTTTTGAAAAGGGCGAATTGTACACTGTCAATGGAAAGCGTTACCCGCATCCCGCCGACGCCATTGTTGCTGTACAAGTACTGGCAGGACCATACGCTATTGGACGTGATATTCATATTGGCGATACCATTATTGGCATTAAAGGACGGGTGGGCTTTGAAGCCGCAGCGCCCATGATCATCCTCAAAGCCCATCATGCTCTGGAAAAGCACGTGCTCACCAAATGGCAACTGCAGTGGAAAGATACCTTGTCGCAGTTCTACGCCAACTGGTTGCACGAAGGACAAATCCTCGATCCCGTGATGCGCGACCTCGAAGCCTTTTTTGAAAGCAGTCAGCAAACAGTTACCGGAAAAGTTTTTGTAACACTGGCCCCGTATCGGTTCATGATCCAGGGCATTGAAAGTCCATACGATCTTATGAGCAGCAAGTTTGGTAAATACGGTGAAATGAATTCGGGCTATACCGGCGAAGATGTAAGAGGGTTCAGCACCATTTTCGGTAATCAGACCCGTATCTGGAATGCTATACAGGAACAGCAAAAAAACGGAACCACAAAAATTCAAAGCACATGACGAAATTCAAAGCAGGCATCATTGGTGGTGCCGGATATACCGGTGGCGAGCTCATTCGTTTGTTGTTGCACCATCCGTTTGTTGAGCTTGCATTCATACACAGTAGGAGCAATGCGGGTCAGCCCGTCCACAAGGTGCATCCCGACCTGTTTGGCGATACGGATTTGCAGTTTACAGACGATTGCACCGCACCCGTAGAGGTGTTGTTTCTGTGTCTGGGTCATGGTGAATCGAAACAGTTTCTGGAAACACAAACATTGGACCCCGCTGTAAAAATTATAGATCTGGCGAATGATTTTCGGTTGGCAGCACACGCACAAATTGGAGCACGCACGTTTGTATATGGGTTGCCGGAACTGAACCGCGACCGTATTCGAACCGCCCGGCAGGTTGCCAACCCTGGGTGCTTTGCTACGGCCATTCAGTTGGGCTTGCTGCCACTGGCGCAGGCAGGAATACTGCGTGATGTATATACAACCGGTATCACCGGCAGTACCGGAGCCGGACAAGGTTTATCGGCCACTTCCCATTTCAGCTGGCGTGCCAATAACATACAGGCTTACAAGACACTCACCCATCAGCATCTCGGCGAAATTGAAGCATCACTTCGCCAATGCGGTGCAAACGCCGCGGTGCATTTTGTTCCCTGGCGCGGTGATTTTACAAGAGGGATTTTTATCAGTTCGCAGTTGAAATGCGAATTGGATCTGAAGGAATTGACCGAGCGCTATCAATCTTTTTATCAGGATCATCCGTTCACGCATTTAACCTATGAGCCTGTGTTTTTAAAACAGGTCGTCAATACCAACAAATGTCTGATTCAACTCGAGAAGGTGGGTGATACCTTGGTGGTTCATTCGGTCATTGACAATTTACTCAAAGGAGCGGTGGGTCAGGCAGTACAAAATATGAACCTGATGCTGGGTCTCGAAGAGCATTTAGGTTTACAGTTAAAAGCTTCTTATTTCTAAACTTTCTATTATGCAGTTATTTGATGTTTATCCCATACAGCCCATCACCATTGTAAAAGCAAAGGGTTCCTATGTGTGGGACGATCAGGGAGAACAATATCTGGATCTGTATGGCGGTCATGCAGTTATCAGTATTGGACATACCCATCCGCATTGGGTTCAACGGATTGAAGAGCAGTTGGAACAGATCGCATTCTATTCCAATTCCATTCGTATTCCACTTCAACAGCAACTGGCCGAAAAACTGGGAACCGTTAGCGGCAAAGCATCCTATCAGTTATTTCTCTGCAACAGTGGTGCGGAAGCCAACGAAAATGCGTTGAAGCTCGCGAGCTTTCATAACGGACGCAAAAAAGTGATTGCTTTCGCCAAAGCATTTCACGGGCGTACATCCCTGGCCGTTAGCGCTACCGATAATAAAAACTACATCGCTCCGGTTAATGAAACCGATCACGTAGATTTTCTGCCCTTCAACGACGAGCAGGCACTGACCGATTATTTTGCACAAAACGGAAATCAGGTATCGTCGGTCATTGTAGAAGGCATACAAGGAGTAGGTGGCATTCATGTGGCCGAAAAATCGTTTCTGCAACGCATTCGCAGTTTGTGTGATCAATACGGTGCGCTTTATATTGCCGACAGTGTGCAGTGTGGTTACGGACGGAGCGGACTCTTTTTCAGTCACGATTTTGCGGGGGTAAATGCCGATATCTATACCATGGCAAAAGGGATGGGTAACGGATTTCCCATTGGTGGTGTGATGATTGCTCCGCACATTCAACCGAAGCATTTTCAACTGGGTACCACTTTTGGAGGCAACCATCTTGCCTGTGCCGCCGCACTGGCCGTACTGGAGGTCATGGAAATGGAAAAGCTGATGGGCAATGCGGTTATGATGGGCAAATATCTACGTGAGGAACTGGAAACAATCGACGGCATCCGTAACGTACGCGGGAGAGGATTGATGATTGGCTTTGACGTAGAAGAACCCTTTCGGGATTTGAAAAAGAATTTGTTACAGCGACACAAAATATTCACAGGAGAAGCCAAACCCAACGTGATTCGCTTGTTGCCGAGTTTGGCCTTGAAACGAAAAGATGCGGAAATGTTTATTGAGAGTATCAAAGAAGAAGTAGAACTGCTGAAACAACATCAATAACGAGTGGCCGGGTTACATTCCCGGGTGATGGAACAAGGATTTAACAAGAGACAATCGCATAGTAAAGAACGAAACACATGAAACAATTTCTTTCTGTTCATGATGCCGGCAATCCGGAAGCGTTGATCCGGCAGGCGCTTCGGTACAAAGCCAATCCATTGATGGATCGTCAATTGGGAGCGGGCAAGCGTATCGGACTCATTTTTCTGAATCCGAGTTTGCGTACCCGTTTGAGTACCCAGATCGCCGCAGAAAATCTGGGAATGGAACCGATCGTTTTCAATGTGGGAAGCGAAGGCTGGTCCTGGGAATTTGAAGAAGGAACCGTAATGAACGGCAGTTCTGTAGAACATGTGAAAGATGCGGCCCCCATTTTGGGACAATATTTTGACATTCTCGCTCTTCGTACATTTCCTGGTTTGCGCAACAGGGAGGCGGATTACAGCGAATTTTACATGCAGCAGTTTATAAAATATGCCGGAGTGCCTGTGGTGAGTCTGGAGAGCGCAACGCTACATCCTTTGCAATCGCTGACCGATTTGCTGACCATTACAGAGCATTTTACCGAAAACAGAAAACCGCGAATTGTATTAACCTGGGCGCCGCACATCAAAGCATTGCCCCAATGTGTGGCCAACAGTTTTGCGCAGTGGGTGAACGCCTGGGACCGTGCCGAGTTCATCATCACCCATCCGGAAGGGTATGAACTGGATGAACAGTATACGAACGGAGCAACCTTTACCAAAGACCGGGAGGAAGCCCTGCGATCGGCCGATTTTGTATATGTAAAAAACTGGAGCTCGTACCAGCAGTACGGTGAAGTGCTGTGCACAGACCCTTCCTGGATGTTGACACCGGAGCAGTTGGGTACACATACCAAACTGATGCATTGTTTACCGGTGCGCCGGAATGTGGAAGTGACGGATGCTGTTTTAGATAGTCCGCACAGTTTGATCACCGCACAGGCTTCGAATCGGGTATGGGCGGCACAGGCTGTTTTGAGTAGTATGTTGCGCGGAAACGAATCAAATCATTAAGAACATGGAAACCTTGTATGTCATAAAAATAGGTGGTAATGTAGTTGACGATCCCGTGGGATTGCAAACCTTTCTGGAGGCCTTCGCTAATGTGAACGGGAACAAAATACTGATTCACGGTGGCGGAAAAGTAGCAACCCAACTGGGTGAGCAGATGGGAATTGAAAGTAAGTATGTAAACGGAAGAAGAATTACCGATGCGCCTACACTGGATCTGGTAACTATGGTTTATGCCGGCTTAATCAACAAAAAACTGGTAGCTGCATTGCAAGCAAAAGGATGCAATGCACTGGGTGTTACGGGCGCAGATGCGAATCTGATACCCGCAAAAAAACGTGTCGTTCAAGCCATCGATTACGGTTATGCAGGCGATGTGGTGTCGCAAGCGATGGATCCGTTACGATGGAAACAATTACTGGATCAGCAAATCGTCCCCGTTGTAGCACCCATAACCCACGATGGAAACGGACAGTTGCTCAATACAAATGCCGATACCATTGCACAGGAAACCGCCAAAGCCCTGAGTACTGTTTACCGGGTGGAACTGATTTACACGTTTGAAAAAAGCGGTGTATTGCTCGATGCTGCAGATGATGCAACCGTTATTGCACAATTGCATCCAACGAACTATGCTGCGTTGAAAGATACAGGAGCTATCTATGCCGGAATGATTCCGAAACTCGACAATGCGTTTGAGGCCCTTCAAAGCGGAGTACATGCCGTGCGGATTGGAAAAGCCGATGTGCTTTCATCCTTAATCAATGGAACAAAAGGAACCCTTATCTGTCATGATCAAGAACACTGAACAGTTGTATCAAAAGGTCCTTCAGTTGCTCGGGCAATTGATCGCTATTCCTTCGTTTAGTAAAGAGGAACAGGATACGGCTGTTTGTCTGGAACAGTTTTTTTTGAATGAGCAAATTCCGGTTGAACGGATCGGCAACAACCTCATTGTACGAAACCGGTATTACGATCCCAACAAACCAACGGTTTTGCTCAATTCTCATCACGATACGGTGCGGCCAAATAAAGGGTATACCATCGATCCGTTTTGTCCGTTGATACAAGATGCAAAACTTTATGGTTTGGGCAGCAATGATGCCGGTGGTGCGCTGGTGGCATTGGCCGCTGCTTTTTTGCATTTTTACGAACGGGAGAAACTTCCGTACAATCTCATTTATGCAGCTACGGCAGAAGAAGAGATCAGTGGCACCGGTGGTATTGAATTGATTTTACCCGCTCTGGGCCCTGTTGCCGTTGCACTTGTAGGTGAGCCTACTCAAATGCAAATGGCAGTAGCCGAACGTGGTTTGATGGTGCTGGATGTACGTGTAACCGGAAAGGCCGGTCATGCGGCACGAAACGAAGGCGTGAATGCGTTGTATAAGGCACTGGAAGAGATTGCCTGGTTTCGTAGCTGTACGTTTGAAAAAAACAGTTCCTTACTAGGACCGGTAACCATGAATGTTACCTCTATTGAAACCGAGAACAAACAACACAATGTAGTACCCTCTGTATGTACCTATGTGGTGGATGTACGCGTAAATGAGTTGTATACTTTTGAAGAATTGCTTGACCGCATCCGGAAACAGATTTCTTCAGAGGTAAAGCCCCGCAGCACCCGTTTGCGCTCCACTGCCATTCCGTTGGAGCATCCGCTGGTACAGGCCGGATTGCAACTGGGCAGAACCTGTTACGGATCTCCTACCACCAGTGATAAAGCACTGATGCCGTTTCCGTCATTAAAAATGGGTCCGGGCGATAGTGCCCGCAGTCATACAGCCGATGAATTCATTTATCTTGAGGAGTTGGAGGAAGGAATTGCGTTGTACATACAGTTGCTGGAAAAACTGTTTGAGCAAAAAGCGTAGTCGTTTGGATCACAAATTCTAAGCATGCACTTGATCATCATTAAATCATTCATATCATGAAACTTTGGAGTAAAGAACATACCAGTACCGCTGCCATTGTGGAGCAGTTTACGGTGGGCCGTGATCAGGAATTTGATTTGCTGCTGGCACGGTACGATGTCCAGGGTTCCATTGCACATGTAACCATGCTGGGAGAAGTGGGATTGATGACTCCGGAAGAATCGGAGCGTGCCGTAAACGGACTTCGTGCTATTTATGCTACCATTGAAAACGGAACCTTTCGTATTGAGCCGGGAATTGAAGACGTTCATTCGCAGGTGGAATATCTGCTCACACAGGCAATTGGTGAAACCGGGAAAAAAATTCACAGTGGCCGCAGCCGGAATGATCAGGTTGCCGTGGACATCAAATTGTTTTTACGTGCAACGATCAAAGATTTGGTTTCGGACGTGCATCTGCTTTTTCAGTTGCTGATCGAAAAAAGCATCGAAAACAAGGACAAGCTCCTTCCCGGATATACTCATTTGCAAATCGCCATGCCTTCATCCGCCGGATTGTGGCTGGGTGCCTATGCCGAAAGTCTGATTGATGATCTGGAACTCCTGGCGGCAGCCTATAAAGTCGTCAATAAGAATCCGTTGGGAAGCGGAGCCGGGTATGGATCATCGTTTCCGCTCGACCGGCAATGCACCACCCGTATATTACAATTTGATACGCTGAACTGGAATTCGGTTTATGCTCAAATGAGCAGGGGCAAGACCGAGAAGTTTACGGCAACAGGTATCAGTGCCGTGGCTGCAACATTGAGTCGGCTTGCCATGGACTGCTGTTTGTACCTGAATCAGAATTTCGGATTCATTTCCTTTCCCGAGGAACTGACAACAGGCAGCAGCATTATGCCGCATAAAAAAAATCCCGATGTACTGGAACTTGTCCGGGCTAAATGCAACCGTTTGCAGTCATTACCCAATGAACTCACACTGTTGATCAACAATTTGCCTTCCGGCTATCATCGTGACCTGCAATTGACCAAGGAGATTCTGTTTCCTGCTCTTACAGAATTGAAGTCCTGTTTAAGCATGATGCAACTGATGGTTTCCAATATTCAAATCAAGAAGGATCTATTGAACGATGAAAAGTACAAGTATTTGTTTAGTGTGGAAGCCGTCAACCAAAAAGTGACCGGCGGTGTTCCGTTTCGGGATGCCTATAAGCAAGTGGGAGCTGCAATCGAGCAAGGGACCTTTTCATTTGATGTTCGCCAATTGCATCATACCCATGAAGGGAGCATCGGCAACCTCTGTACAACTGAAATTGTTCAGGAGATGGATCGGGTACTTCGGTATTTCGCAAATAAAAACCCCGACGAATCAGGGTTTTAGTGTTGGAGAGGTCCTCTCATTCGGCAACAAATCTTTTTAGCCGACGAAATTGCAATTCTTCCGGTGAATCAAATGCTTCCGCAATTTGATGGAAGAACAACCGAATCGTACGAACCAGTAAAGATTCATTGTTACGGGGTAAGGATGTCATCATAACCATTGGATTTAGAACTTGAAGATACTGCGCTCAAATCCTTTGTGCAAGAGGGTTTTCGATGTTTTTATACTTGTAAATGTTACTGCTTATTGGTGCTGAGGGTTGTTGTTTTCTGCATTTCGTTTTTTTGAGTACTTCCACGGATGCGGGTCGTTGATTTACGTGCTTTACGGTGATTTATTACGTATTCATCCCGGAAAGGGTTGTTCCTCGGGTTAGATTTTTTATATTGCAGTACGAGGTCCAATGCACATGAAACAGCCTTAATGACTATTTCAAGACAGAAATGATCTAAAAGCATTACATCTGACCTTAAAAACTAAAAAACCGAAAGATTACATGAAAAATTGCTATCTCTTTTTATTGTTTTTGTCCAGCTTTTCGATTGCGCAGTCACAAATCAAAAACGGATCCACATCCATCCGGTCCCAGTTGGAAAAAGTAGTACAGCAATTTCCCAATGATTTCTCTTCTTTAAAAGGGGAGCCTTTGCCCAATGAACCACAAACCATCCAGTATGCTTCAACCGTGGCCATTCCGGGTGCACTGGATACGCGCATTGTTGGTTATCCCTCCAAAAAGAAGATATACTGGATTTGGGAAAGCAAACTCTTTGCAGCAGAGGAGTTTGAAAAATTCAAGAAACAGTACAAAGCTTATTACAACGATATCGCCGGACGCACCCTGATGATCAAGACAAGCATCAGTAAGTTTGTTCCATCAAATGCTTACGAAGAGCCTTCGGAAGATTTTCGTTTTCTCACCAATCAATTTCAATTCGAGAAGGACCAGGAAGATTATAAAAATCTGGTGATTGATCTGGTTGCCGAATATGCCAATTTTGAATGGGTGATTTACCTCCGGGTTTACGACAAAGAGAAAGATTCCGAGATCAAACCTTCAGGGAATTAAACCTCAGCAAATACGCGGCAATTGTTCACCGGTTAAAAAAGGAACGACGCTCCTCCCTCCTGCTTTATTGTGAAGGACGACGGTTCCGGGATGTTCCTCAACGATGGTTCCAATGATGGCCGCCTGTTCAAATCCCTTTTCAGCTTTCAGCATCGAGACCAATGCGTTTGCTGATGCTTCGTTTACAATTGCAAGAAACAAGCCTTCATTGGCAACATAGAGCGGGTCGAGTCCCAGCATTTCGCAAGCGCCTTCTACCTGCTCTTCCAACGGAATAGCCTGTTGCTGCAAAACGATACCCCGGTTCGTTTGACGAGCTGTTTCATTCAAAACCGTTGCAACACCCCCGCGAGTGGGATCACGCATGAAATGAATGGCGTCACCAAATGCTTCGATGAGTTGTTGCGTTATGATGTTGAGATTACGCGTATCACTTTCAATTGTTGTTTCAAATTCCAGACCTTCCCGTAGACTCATGATGGCTATGCCGTGATTGGCAACCGGACCACTAATGATGATGCGGTCGCCCGGTTCAATCCGTTGGTGATGAATCTTTGCTTTTGGATGCACATATCCGATACCGCTTGTGTTGATGAAGATCTGATCACCTTTTCCCTTTTCCACTACTTTGGTATCGCCGGTTACGATCATGACACCTGCTTTTAGAGCGGCATCGCGTATGCTGACCAAAACCTTCCAAAAATCCAGCACGGGTAAACCCTCTTCAAGAATGAAAGCCAGCGAAAGATAACGGGGTGCCGCACCACACATTGAAAGATCGTTTACGGTACCGTTCACGGCCAGATCGCCGATTGTTCCACCAGGAAAAAAAATGGGAGCAACAACATAACTGTCCGTACTGAAAGCGATCTTTTGTTCCACTTCCAATACTGCGCCATCGTGTTGTTGCAGGAGTGCGTCGTTCTTCAAAAGATCAAAGACGCCCCATTCCAGTAATCGTTGTGTTAACAAACCTCCGCTGCCGTGAGCCAGCGTGATGATGTCAAAGTCAAATTTCGGTATCGGGCAGGATGTATGCATCATGATAAGTTTGTTGTTTGCTGCTTTGAGAGATGGTAATGGTAATAGGCTGCACAAGCTCCTTCGTTGCTTACCATGGGTGCGCCCAATGGATGTTGCGGTTGACAAGCCTTTCCAAAGTGCGGACATTCAAATGGTTTTTTCAGTCCTTTCATAATGGCGCCGCTCAGACATATCGCATCATCTTCGACCTGTTGTTCGTGCAATTGAAATTTCATTCTGGCATTATAGTGTTGGTACCGCTCATTGACTTCATAACCGCTTTGCGGGATCGATCCCAGTCCACGCCAGTTGCGATCCTGAATCGAAAAAACAGCATCGATTGTTTCCTGAGCCTTTCGGTTTCCTGCAGTTGTTACAATACGGCGATATTGATTTTCTACCAGATATAAACCTTGTTCCAGTTGCACAACCGCTTTCAAAATACCTTGTAATAAGTCAACCGGTTCGAAGCCGGTTACAACAATCGGTTTTTTGTATTTGCGGGCAATGGGTTCGTAGGCCTCAGTTCCCATAATGGTACAAACATGACCCGCAGCCAGGAATGCATCAATCCGATGTTCCGGATCATTCAAAAGAGCTTCCATAGCAGGTGGAACCAACACCTGAGAAGTTAAAATACTGTAATTGCGGATTCCCTGTTTGTCGGCCATGACCACACTCATCGCATTGGCCGGTGCGGTTGTTTCAAAACCAACGGCAAAGAATACAATTTCTTTATCGGGATGTTGCGCTGCAAGAGAAACGGCTTCAAGCGGGGAATAGAGAATTCGAATATCGGCTCCGGCGGCTTTGGCTTCCAGCAGACTTTTTTGCGTTCCGGGTACCCGCAGCATATCGCCATAAGAACAGAGCATTACCTGTGGTTGTCCGCTTAAAAAAATTGCTTCATCAATAATGCTAACCGGTGTAACACAAACCGGACAACCCGGACCATGAACCATTGTAATAGCAGGCGGCAACAATTCAAGAATTCCGTTTTTAACCAAACTGTGTGTTTGTCCACCACACACCTCCATGATGGTGCAAGGCTTCAGGGCTCTCTTGTGCAGTTCGGCCAGATAGTACTGAATCAGTTCGGGATCGCGGTATTCTTTTAAATATTTCATGGTGTTACAGGTGGAATTTTCAATGGCTCCAATTCATCCAGTTCCTTCATTTGTTGCAGATACAATAATGTTTTTACGGCTTCTTCTTCATTGATTACGCTGATGGCCAGGCCCACATGAACTAAAACATAATCGTCGATCTTAGCTTCTGGTACCATACTGAGGTTGACTTCTTTCAGAATTCCACCAAACGATACCTTACCCTTACGAAAAATTGCATCCTCCGATGGTGTAATGGCGATTATTTTTCCGGGTATTCCTAAACACATAAGGGAGGGTTTAATGGTGAATGGTGTTCAGTTTGTATTCGGGATTGTTTTTTAACGACAACTGCATGTGGGCCAACTGACCAAATGAAATGCATTCGTCGTTGGGTGACAGTTGCCGGTGAAAAAATACCTTGCAGGGTTGTTTTATTTGTTCTTTAATGAGATCTACCAGCAATGCATTTTGAAAGACCCCACCACTGCATGCAATTTGTTTTATTCCTGTTTGTATAGCCATCCGCTCGATCATCCCTGCAAGGGTTCGGTGCATTTTGAAGGCGATGGTTTCAACAGGCACTCCTGCTTTCAGGTCTTCAATGATTTGATGAACAATGGGTGCTGCATAAAAAATATTTTTAAACAGTTTGAGTGAATAAGGAGGAACCTGTCGATCGGTGCATTGCTGTGCCAACGCTTCCAGTTTCATGGCGGCTTCGCCTTCAAATGTATTGTAGTCGGACACGCCGATGATGGAAGCCACAGCATCCAGCAATCGTCCGATACTGGAAGTGAAAATGGGCCTACTGTTGTAACGCAATTGATTGATGTAGAGATTCCATTCTGTAGTGGTAAATTTTTGTCGGATCCATTCAATTGCAACATCGTTTCCAAAGCAAAGTGAAAGAGCTGAAAGCCGGGGTTCTTTCGCCATTTTGTCGCCCAATAAAACAGGAAAGTAATCCAGGTAACCGATGCGTTTTATTTCACCGGTTGCATACACAAAGAATTCTCCGCCCCAAATGTTTTTATCCGTTCCCAATCCGGCACCATCCCATACAACACCCAGTACCGGCTCTTTACTACGAAGCAGATTGTTTTCGGCCAGTACGGCTGCAAAATGTGCTTCATGATGTTGAATCTGAATCAAGGGTATACCTTGTTCTGCTGCATATTTTTTAGCCCATTCTGTTATCAGGTAGTTCGGGTGTTTATCTGCCAGACAGATATCCGGCTTAAAGTGTATCAGGTTGCAGAAGTGTTGCAATGTGTGTTTGAAACTGAGTTGTGCATCGTAGCTGATTTGATTGCCGAGATACTGACTAACATAGCAGTCGGTATTCTGTACAATCGAGAAGCTGCTTTTGTGTTCGGCGCCCATTGCAAGAACCGACATGCCATTTGATTTAAACGGCGCCGGGAAATAGAATGGTGCCAGGCCTCTCGATCTTCGAAGAATGATTTTTTGACGGTGTACGGGTGAAAACTGAACGACACTATCATCCTGAGGAACCGTTATTTCCCGATCATAGGTAACTACGAAATCGGCGATTTCCGTCAACAGTTCCAGTGCCGTTTCATCGTCGTAAACAATAGAGGATCCGCTGCTATTTCCACTGGTCGCGATCAGCGGTTTTCCAAAATCGGAACTGATCAAGGCCAGTAAGGGCGCATACGGAATCATCACTCCAATAGAATTCAGTCCCGGTGCAATTTGATCTGTACAAATATTGCTCAACGGTTTTTCACGCAGTTTGCAAATAACAATCGGAGCTGCTGCACTTTGTAGTGTTTCGCGCTCATCGGCCTGTAAATAAACGTCACCTGAAGCCATTTCCGTAGAAGGATACAAAACGGCCAGTGGTTTGGAAGGGCGCTGTTTCCGTTTTCTTAACGTATGAACCGTCAGGTGATTAGTAGCATCGGCTAACAGCAAATACCCTCCAATTCCTTTTACAGCAAGGATATGACCGTTGCGCAAGGCATCTTTGATCATCAAGAGGATGTTGGCCGTTTGGCTGCTCACCAGTTCACCGTCGCTGTTGTAGAGATGCATCGGTATTTCACATTCGGGACAGGAGTTGGTTTGACTGTAATAACGTCGGTTCGAATGGGAAGCATATTCTTTTTTACAATGTGCACAGGGAGCATAAGCATACATGCTCGTGTTTTCCCGGTCATAGGGAAGCACCTGAAGAATGGAATATCTGGGTCCGCAATGGGTACAGGTACTAAACGGATAGCGGTAGCGCCGGTTTTTGGAATCGAGCATTTCTTTTTTACATGTTTCGCAAAGAGCCAGATCAGGTGTAATTAATAACTCGGTCGGACTGTCGGGTTCGCTTTCAGTGATTTGAAACGCATCGAAATTTTGTAAAGGAAGTGAATCACACTGATGATCCGTGATGATTGCATGAACCGGAGGATTCGAAAGAATCTCCTTAAAAAACAGATCCAGTTTTTTTTTCTCAGCGGAAGCGATGATGTGCACCCCATTGGCAGCATTGTTCACCCTTCCCCGAATGCCAAGTTGGTTGGCCAGGTTGCAAACAAAAGGTCTGAAGCCTACTCCTTGTACCAATCCTTTAATATGTATTTGCCGAGTTTCCATTTTTCCCGTTTATTCCTTCTTACGGACCAACTTTTGACAGCTCTTTTATTACTTCATTTTTTTCTTTCAATTGCAACAACCAATTGTACCATTCATTGAGGCCTTCGCCAGTAAGCGCACTGAGTTCAAAAAATTCCAATTCCGGATTTACTTTTCGTGCATTTGCTTTAAATGTTTCGCAGTTAAAGGGCACATAGGGCAGCAAATCTGTTTTGTTGAGAATGCATACATGTGCACTGTGGAATATGTCGGGGTACTTCAAAGGTTTATCGTCACCTTCCGTTACGGAAGTGATGACCACCCGTTTCGTTTCACCTAAATCGAATAGGGCAGGACAAACGAGGTTGCCAACATTTTCAATAAACAAGAAACTTTTTGCAACGGGTTCGAGTTGTTGAACAGCCCGGAACACCATCTGTGCATCGAGATGACATCCTTTTCCGGTATTGATTTGCACCACGGGAGTCTCTGTTGTCCGAATCCGGTCGGCATCTCTGCTTGTTTGCTGATCTCCTTCAATTACCGAACAGTTGACTTTGTGCTTCAGATCGGTCAGGGTTTTTTCCAATAAGGTTGTTTTGCCTGATCCGGGTGAACTAACCAGATTGAGCGTCACAATTTGAAGGGTTTCAAAGTAGGTTCGGTTTTGATGTGCGAACACTTGATTTTGAAACAACACATCCTGTTCCAGTCTGATTTTTAGTTGGTCAGAAGTTTCGATGGGTGCATCAGAACCACTTGCTGCAGCGGGATGTTTCCGTGTCCAATGGAGCGATGGTGATTCCTGCATCAAACCATTGATGCTCACCTGATCCGTATGACATCCGCAGGTAGCACACATAATTTAGTTCTTTTTTCGGGTTAAGGTTAGTGATTGAATTCTCAATTCTTTACCATGTATGATTTCGGCACCAAAATTTTTGCAAACCGGACAAGAATCATAAACCTGTTGCATGTGAAAATGAGTATTACAGAATTTGCAAATTCCTGTTCCTTCAATGCGATTGATGACGCGCTTTGCATTCTTTAAGATGCTCTGTTCAATTCCGCAATTCCAGGCAAAGTCAAAAGCCTGCATTTCGATTCCACTTAATTCGCCAATATCAAGTTCTATGGTTTCAACAGCTTTGGCATCGTGTTTTATCAGTTCTTCCTGAACGGTTTCGATAATACTCATCACAATGGATAGTTCATGCATGCTCAGTGGTTGTCTTGATTCGATTGGATCGTCTTGTATGTTTTCTGTACGACATACAGCAGCAGTAGCAAGACGATCAGCCCACCCATAAGATGCAGCGGTTCACTCAGGTAATGCACAACGGAAGACCCGGCTGTTGACCCA
The DNA here is from genome assembly GCA_049240625.1 of Lacibacter sp. Classification (GTDB taxonomy): domain Bacteria; phylum Bacteroidota; class Bacteroidia; order Chitinophagales; family Chitinophagaceae; genus Lacibacter. The sequence goes on from JBMLSG010000013.1 coordinate 28,971, forward strand.
TGACCCGGATGTGCCCGGCTAACAAATGGCAAAAGCGAACCCACAGTTCCAATGAATCGTTTCATTACGTTAACTATTACTTGAACTCAATATTATGCGTTCATGTTGAATTGAACTATGAGTATTGTCATTGCAAATTTTGAGTGCAGTCAGGTGTCATTCTAATTTCTGTTGTGCAACATGGGAGAAATAAAAAAGCCTGTTCCGGAGAACAGGCCTTTTTTACGATAGTGGATTTTGATTAATTATGAGTAATCAGTTGAGCACCCAGTGCCTGTGCACCGGAACCACTCACCAGACCTTTTGCAAATACTGTATAAATTTTACCGGCTTGAAGCGTGATGCCTGTGAGCGTTAACACGGAAGTTGTAGTTCCTGCTAAGCGAACATCGAAATTGTAAGTACCGGCATCAACAGGAGCAAAAGCCTGATTGGCTGTAGCTGTTGTTTGTGTTTCGAAAGACCTGTTAGAGAAAACACCCGTGAAAGTACCGCCGTTTAATACACCTACGGTTACAGCAGGAGCATCCGGGCTCAGATGGAAGAAGCGTACATGCGCCTTACCAGTGGCAGGAGCAGTTAAATCATCTTCAACTAAAATAGCGCCAATAGAAGCTAATCTGTTGATCGCGTATACAGAATAGTTTTTATCCTTAGTGAACGGAATATCGGCATTGATAACCGTTGTAGTGGTACCTGCTGCATTTACTTTAATGTTACGTGTACCAGCATTTACTGAAAGGTATCCCGTAGCATTTGGAAACGTTAATGCAGAGGCGTTAACTTTTAAGTTGTCGACCAGTAAGTCAACACCCGGTGCATCCGGAGAAGCATGAATGACATTTACTTTAGCAGTTGCTACAGGTGTTTCTTCCTTGTCTTTTTTGCAGGATACCGCAAAGATGGAGAGTGCTAAAAGAGCTAAGGAACTCTTCAAAAAAGTTGCTTTTTTCATATTTTATTCTGTTTAGACTATAATGACAAAAGATTAAACAAAATGTTTAGGAAATTTTCCCTTTAACATGCTTTTAACAAGCGGCATAAATGAATATATTTCAAAATTGTATTGAAAATGAATTGTTTATGATTAAATAGACGGATTTTTTCCGTGAAAAAAGTTTATTTGTTTATATTTTAAAAAAGTCGATCCGAATTAAAAAGAGGGTTTTACAGGCCTGTGTTTAATTTAATGGGTAGAACTTTGAGCGCAGCAAATCCGGCTATTGGAACAGTTGTACAGTACAATCAGGCGGAAAGTTTATGCGGTAAAAACTAAGTCAAGCACATGAGGAATAAAACCGGATTCATGGAAATGGTACTTCAGCATCCGAAAAGGATGTATTATATAACAGGGTTGTTTTGGCTTTGTACCATTTTGCTTTACAATATGGGGCACCGTTTCCTGTTGGTGGACGATGCATTGCAGGGTATTTGGTATATGAAATACATGGGACTAAAGGAGTTTCGGGATTCGTTTGGGTATGCCGGTTTTTATTATGGACACTTTATCGTATTCAAACTTATTTATTTCTTGTGCGAAATGCAGACATGGTGCTGGTTTCTGGTTTTTTCTTTCATGCATGCCTTGAATTCGATGTTGCTCTTTTCTTTTTGCGACCAATTGTACCGTGGTTTGGATGTTCAACCCAAATCCTCGGCCGGGCTTGCTTTTTCAGGAGCGTTACTTTTTCTTGTTTCACCCTATCATTCCGAAAACATCCTGTGGGGTGCTACATCGCATTATTTTGTCACTTTGTTTTTGCTTCTATGGATTGGGAAAGGGATTTTGAACTATTTCACAGGAGTTGTGACGCCTTTGCGTTTGATCTTATTGCATCTTGCTTTTGCCTTTGCTTTGGTAACACTTGAAATTTCGTTTTTGTTTCCGGTTATTTATTACCTTCTTTTTTTATTGTTTCTATGGAACAGAAAAACTGAAATTCGGCATCGTTCCTATATTCTTCAGATTGTATTACCGCAACTCGGGTTGATTGCATTGTATTTTTTGTGTTTGAAGTTGAAATACGGGTATTGGATACCTTATGGAAGGGAGGGAAAAGATGTAGCTGTTTCTTTTTCCTACATGATTACGACGCTTACGCAGCATTTGATGAAGCTGTGGGGATTCATTCACTTTACAAATTATTCAATGCGTTCATTGATTTATGGTTGGGCCTTGCAATGGGGTTGGTCTTTGTTGTTCCTGCTGACGCTTTTCTCTGGTACGTCTCTATGGTTATTGAAAAAGTCCAAACAGCGATTGTCGGTCTTTTGGTTTTTTTTATTTACGGGTTTGATCTTATACGCCCCGTTTATCCGGATGTATTTTATGTATCTGTTTCGTTTGGAAGGGAATCGTTATTCTTATTTTTCTTCAGCTTTTTTAATGCCTGCTCTTATCATAATTTTTTCAGTTTTTTCGATTCGTATTCGAATTGTTCTAACTGGCTTGGCAATTGGACTTTCTCTATTTTTCATTTTTCCAACGGTTCATTCTTACCGGAAAGCAGCCCGTTTGCATACCAAATTTTTGAATCAATTTCCCGATATGCTCAAAGGGCGCATTTTTTTATTGAATGTGCCTTACAATTGTTCAGACGCTTATGTATTTCGAGAGACACCACGACTAAAGATGGCATTAAATTTATACAAGAACGGGGAATGGAATAACAAAGTAACAATCATTGCCTGGTACAATGCCCAAACCGTTAGCGATGCATTTGCTGCTGCCCGTATTTCTGAAAATACGTATGTCATTCAGCAAAAAACACCCGGATCCTGGTGGATGTACGAACATTTGGGTGCTACCAATTATGAAAATGACCTGTATCGATTTGAAACCGGAGAAGGAAACAGTTGTACCATTGCCTTTAAACAGGCATTAAAGCCCGATGATGCAGTCCTGTTTTTTAATGGAAAACGCTTCATCCGGCTAAATGAATAAGTGTCAATAATTCACCATTTGCTCCTCGATCTGTTCCGGAAGGGTTCTCCATTCATACTGTTGATTACGTAACTGAGGTTCAAAACCGGCTTCCCGAATGGCATCCTGAATGGTTTTGTAAGTGAAACGATGGGGAGCGCCCGCTGCACTTACGACATTTTCTTCCAGCATGATGCTGCCGAAATCATTGGCGCCGCCGTGTAAACTCATTTGTGCCGTTTGTTTACCAACTGTTAACCAGCTTGCCTGTATATTTTTAATGTTGGGCAACATGATACGGCTGATGGCAATCATTCTTAAATACTCATCGGCTGTAGTATGATTGTGCACGCCTCTGATTTTTGCAAGCAGCGTATCAACATCCTGAAAGGTCCAGGGAATGAACGCTAAAAATCCTTTGACTTCTTTGGGCTTACGGCTTTGCACTTCACGTATTTTGACGAGATGCTCGAAGCGTTCCTGAATGGTTTCCACATGCCCAAACATCATGGTGGCACTTGTGGTGATATCAAGCTGGTGTGCTTCGGCCATAATATCCAGCCATTCCTGAGCGCCGCATTTACCTTTGCTGATGAGTCGGCGTACGCGATCAATCAAAATTTCGGCACCGGCGCCGGGTAACGAATCCAAGCCGGCTTCTTTAAGCGCAGTAAGCACTTCGCGGTGTGTACTTTTTTCAAGTTTGGTGATGTGTGCTACCTCGGGAGGTCCCAGTGCATGGAGTTTTACATTGGGATACAATTGTTTCAATTGCCTGAACAGCGTAGTGTAAAAATCGAGACCCAGCTCGGGATGATGCCCACCCTGCAACAACAATTGATCGCCACCCCAGCGAAGTGTTTCCTCGATCTTTTTCTTGTACGTATCAAGATCTGTGATATAGGACTCCGGATGACCGGGGATCCTGAAAAAATTACAAAACTTGCAGTTGGCTACACAAACATTAGTGGTGTTGACATTCCGGTCGATTTGCCAGGTGACTTTATTGTGCGGAACTTGCTTCTTGCGCAATTCATTCGCAACAAACATGATTTCGGCAAGCGGGGCCTGTTCAAATACAAACATTCCTTCTTCAACAGAGAGAAAATCGAAATTCAATGCTTTTGTATAGAGCTCGTTCAGATTCATAATGAATAGTTTGTATTGCAGACTTAGAGGGGCAAACCCAAATCCGTACCGGGCATGTTTGGCAAAAGTACGTTGCCGTTTCTATACGAAATGATTCTGTTGATCAAAAATTACTTGTCTGTTCGGTAACATTTGATGTAACTTAATCTATGCATGCACTCAAACTAGTCCTTTTGATGGGTTTCTTTTGGTTTGTGCAGAATGTTCAGGCACAAACATCAAAATACAACGCCCGTGCAAAACTTCTTACAACCATCCGTTTTGAACAGTTAAGCGGAGGGGTTATCCTTATAAAATGTTCACTAAACGATTTCAAAGATTCACTCAATTTCATACTGGATACCGGCAGCGGAGGAATATCGATCGATTCTCAAACAGCAGTTTTGTATCAATTGCCCTTAGTGGCTACAGATAAAACCGTCAGGGGAATTGGTGGAGTTAAAACATTGAATTTTTATAAGGGAGGCACTTTGAATTTTCAGGGCTTAGAGGTGAAGAATCTGGACTTTTATATCAACGATTATGAAATCCTTTCACAGGTATATGGTGTTAAAATTGATGGTATTATTGGCTATTCGTTGATGCGGCGTTACATCATTGCATTGGACTATGATTTGCATCTGGCAAAATTGTATGCACCCGGTTCTTTTCGGTATCCTGCAGGAGGAGTCAGGTTGTCACCGGTGTTTGCGAATATTCCAATCGTGCGCGAGCCATTTCGTTCGATAAGGGACTACGATGCCTCCTTTTATTTCGATACCGGAGCAGGCATGTGTTTGCTTTTTAGCGAACGGTATGTTGAGGACAGTGCTGTATTAGATCCACGACAGAAAATCCGGACGACGCAGCTTGAAAGTCCGGCAGGAAAAGTGGCTATGAAATTAACTGTATTGAAGCGGTTTCAAATTGGTCCTTATCGCTTCCGGAAAGTGCCGCTATACATCTACCGCGATTCCGTAAATGTATTTCAATATCCTTCCATAGCAGGACTGATTGGAAACGATTTGTTGCGGAGATTCAATGTGATTCTGAATTATCCCGACCGGAGGATTTATCTGAAACCAAATCGTCATTACCATGATCCCTTTGATTACGCCTACACCGGCATGAATTTTTATTTGATCGACGGGAAAATTATCATCACGGATGTTAACGACGGCAGTCCTGCAGCTGAAGCCGGTGTAAGACCGGGTGATCAACTTTTGGCAGTGGAAAACAATTTTTCCAATAACATCCAGCAATACAAAGCATTGCTCCAGAAACATGGTGAAACCGTTGCACTTGTCATTTTCAGAAATGAACAAACCTTGTTGTTGCGGTTAAAAATTGCTTCGATCCTCTGAACTTTGCCTACTTTTCAGAAAAGTGTGATTATTTGAAGGTTATTCTTCTCTTTTACCGAAATTTACGTCCCTCTTCTGATTGAATCAGGTGCAGCATTCTGTATAGTATGCTTCAAGAGATAAATTTACATTGAAACATGATAGCATTTGAACGATTTACCCTTGCCAATGGTCTTACCGTACTTGTACACGAGGATGCCTCAACACCCATGGCAGTTGTAAACATAATGTATGACGTTGGCGCCAGGGATGAAGATCCTTCCAGAACCGGATTTGCGCATTTATTTGAACATTTGATGTTTGGTGGTTCCATCAACATTGAAAGCTACGATGAACCTCTTCAGCTGGCAGGTGGAGAAAACAATGCTTACACCACCAATGATCTTACCAATTACTATTGTCAGTTGCCCGCCGAAAATCTGGAAACCGCCTTTTGGCTGGAAAGCGATCGTATGCTCAGTTTGGCTTTCAGCGAGAAGAGTTTGGATGTACAGCGCAAAGTTGTTTGTGAAGAGTTCAAGGAGCATTACATTAATAAACCCTATGGCGATGCCTGGCAAATCATGCGACAAATGGCTTACAAAGCACATCCTTACCAATGGATGACCATCGGGAAAGAACTGAAGCATGTTGAAGAGGCTACATTATCCGATGTAAAGAACTTTTTTGCCAAGCACTATACCCCTTTGAATGCGATTTTGGTTGTTGCAGGGAATGTAAAAAAGGAGCAGGTTCTTAACTTGGCGCAAAAATGGTTTGAACCCATACCATCGGGAAAACGTTATGAACGGCATTTGCCGGTTGAGCCTGTACAACAGGAGGCAAGAAAACAAACCCATTATGCCGATGTGCCCTTAGATGCTTTTTATAAAACCTGGCATATGCCATCGCGCATGGAACGAGGTTATTATGTAACCGATTTGATAACCGATATTCTGGGTAGCGGTGCTTCTTCCCGATTGTATCAGAAACTCGTAAAAGAGAAGCAATTGTTCAGCAATATTGACTGTTATCATTTTGGGAGCAGAGATGCCGGTTTGCTTAGTATCGAAGGAAGGCTTGTAAAAGGGATTTCTCCTCATGAAGCAGAAGCCGCAATTGAAGAAGAACTGACGCAACTCAAAACAAAACCCGTAGATGAAAAAGAGTTGAGAAAAGTGATTAATAAAACCGAGAGTACCATCATTTTTGAAGACATGAGTGTTATGAGCAGAGCGAACAGTCTGGCTTATTATGAATTGCTTGGTAATGCTTCGTTGATGAACGAGGAACTGGAAAAATACCGCACGGTTACAGCCGAGGAGTTACAGGAAACCTGTAAATCGATTTTCCGGGAAGAGAATTCCAACACATTATATTACTTATCCAAACAGAAGAATTGATTTCATGAATACTACAACATCTCCGTTGAATCGCAGTATAGCACCTTCCATAACCGATGCTACGGAATTTGATCTGCGGCTCAAACCGTATGAAAAAGCGACGTTGGATAATGGAATAGAAGTGTATTCGGTACAGGCCGGTACCCAGGAGGTATTGTCGCTGGAATTGGTTTTTTACGCCGGTAATTGGTATGAGCAACAAAATTTGGTAGCAGCCACAACCAATTTCATGTTGAAAAATGGCACAAAGCACAAGACGGCATACCAGATCAATGAACATTTTGAATATTACGGGTCCTTTCTTTCACGCAGTTGCTATAATGAAACCGCAACGATTAGTCTGCATTGTCTTTCTAAACATATTAAGGAGTTATTGCCGGTAATCCGGGAAATGCTCACCGAATCTGTTTTTCCGGAACAGGAATTGGATATTTACAAGCAAAACATGCAGCAACGGCTCACCGTTAATCTTAAGAAATGTGATTTTGTTGCCGGCAGGTTGATTGATACCTACTTGTTTGGAGCTGAGCATCCTTATGGTAAATACAGTTCACATGAAGATTATGCTGCTTTAGAACAGCAGCAGTTGATTGATTTTTACAAATCGTATTACCAAAACGGAAAATGCATCATTTTTGCTGCAGGCATTCTTCCTGCCGATTTTATTCAGGAACTCAACAACGTATTTGGTCAACTTCCCGTGGGGACGAAACTTGAAGAGCGTTCACATCCCGTTTTATCTGCAACCGATCACAAGTTTCGGATAATCAATGATCCGGATGGTGTGCAAGGTGCCATTCGTATTGCAAGACCCTTTCCCAATCGTCACCATCCCGATTTTCCTAAAGTTCAGGTATTGAATACCCTTTTTGGCGGGTTCTTTGGATCACGTTTGATGAGTAATATCCGCGAAGACAAAGGCTATACGTATGGTATTCACAGTTTCTTGCTAAATCACATTCACGACAGTGCCTGGATGATCAGTACCGAAGCAGGCAGAGATGTTTGCGAAGCGGCAGTACAGGAAGTATACAATGAGATGAAGCTGTTACGTGAAGAACCGGTTGATGCAGAAGAATTGCAATTGGTTCGTAATTACCTTATGGGAACCATTTTGGGGGATTTGGACGGACCCTTTCACATTATTGCACGCTGGAAGAACATCATCCTGAATAATCTGGATGCCAATTATTTTTACCGATCATTGGATGCAATCAAACATACGACAGAAGAAGAGTTACAAAATTTAGCGCAGAAGTATTTAAACCCGGAAGAATTTTACGAACTTGTTGTCGTGTAATTTCACAGGAATTAATGATTGCGCCATGAATTTTATACTTAAAATACTGATTACGGCTGTTAACGTTTTTCTACTGGCCTACTTGCTTCCCGGTATTGAAATCAAGGATTTTTTTACAGCCATCCTCGTATCTTTTGTACTGTCCTTGTTGGATGCGATCGTGAAACCGATTATTATAATTTTAACTCTACCTGCTACCATCTTTACATTAGGACTCTTTCTGTTTGTAATCAACGCCTTAATTATATTAATTGATGCACATTTTGTAGGCGGATTTCAGGTAGATGGCTTTTGGAATGCATTATTGTTCAGCATCCTATTATCTGTAATCAATTCTTTTGTACACAAGAACATGTTGCAAAAGAGAAATTCCCGCGAATCATAAATCTGACTGATATGGAATTCAACCGTAAAGACCTGAGCGATGCTGCGTTGATTCACATCTACCGTTCTTTATTGCTGCCCCGCATGATTGAAGAGAAAATGTTGTTGTTGTTACGGCAGGGAATTGTAAGCAAATGGTTTAGTGGAATTGGACAAGAGGCGATCGCTGTTGGTTCAACGTTGGCATTACAGGAAGATGAATGGATCATGCCATTGCACCGTAACCTCGGTGTTTTTACGAGCCGTAATATGCCCTTGCGTAACCTTTTTTTGCAATGGCAAGGCTATAAAGAGGGTTACAGTAAGGGACGGGAGCGCAGTTTTCATTTTGGGAGTCGTGAGCACCACATCTGTGGTATGATATCGCATTTAGGTCCGCAGTTAGCTGTTGCCGATGGTGTTGCGCTGGCCTACAAGCTTCGGCATGAAAAGAAAGTAGCCTTGGCGTTCACAGGCGAAGGCGGTACCAGTGAAGGAGATTTTCATGAAGCATTGAATGTTGCTGCCGTATGGAATTTGCCGGTGATTTTTATTATAGAAAACAATGGTTACGGATTAAGCACTCCGGTTTCGGAGCAATATCGTTGTCAGCATTTAGTTGATCGTGCCAAAGGATATGGAATGGAAGGTGTTCAAATTGATGGTAATAATATCCTGACGGTCTTGGATACTATAAAAGGCGTTCGGGATTATTGCATTGAAAATCAAAAACCCTATTTGATTGAATGCATGACATTTCGAATGCGTGGTCATGAAGAAGCCAGCGGTACGAAATATGTTCCTCCACATCTTTTTGAGGAATGGAACAAGAAAGATCCGATTAAAAACTACGAGCAGTATCTATTGGAGTCAGCCATTTTATCACAGGAACAACTCCAATCCATACACCATGAATTTTCCGGATATATTGAAGAAGAGTTGAAGTATGTCCGTGAGTCAGGTAGCATACAGGTAGACACACAAGAAGAATTAAATGATGTCTTTGCTCCTGTTGACCCTACACACACCAATTTTATATCTTCTTCACGTTCACATCCTGTGATGGCAAGAAAAGAAACGGGTGATATACGGTTCATTGATGCAATTAAAGAAGGGTTGTTTCAAAGTATGCAAGTGTATGATGAGCTCATTCTAATGGGCCAGGATATTGCCGAATATGGTGGAGCATTTAAGATTACAGAGGGATTTTTGGAGGCATTCGGAAAAGAGCGTGTTCGAAATACACCGATTTGTGAAAGCGCAATTGTAGGTGCGGCATTGGGATTGAGTTTGGAAAAAGTGAAATCGGTTGTTGAAATGCAATTTGCCGACTTTGTAAGTGTGGGGTTCAATCAGATTGTGAATAACCTTGCGAAAATTCATTACCGTTGGGGTCAGAATGCAGATGTTGTCATTCGAATGCCAACAGGAGCAGGTGTGGGAGCAGGCCCTTTTCACAGTCAGTCTAATGAGGCCTGGTTTACTAAAGTTCCCGGGTTAAAAGTTGTGTATCCTTCAACCCCTGCCGATGCAAAGGGATTGTTGATAGCAGCTATAAACGATCCGAATCCGGTTTTATTTTTTGAACATAAAGCCTTGTACCGAAGTGTTAGTGGTTTTGTGCCCGAAACTTTTGACGCAGTCCAAATCGGAAAGGCCCGATGTGTACGGGAAGGCGATGATCTTACGATTATCACATATGGGCTGGGGGTTCAATGGGCGGAGGAGCTTGCAAACGAGCTGTTGGATGTATCAATTGAACTTTTAGATTTAAGAACATTAGCGCCACTTGATTATGATGCCATTCTTTCCAGTGTGAAAAAAACAGGACGTGTGGTGTTGTTGCATGAAGATTCCTTAACGGGTGGAATAGGAGGAGAAATTGCAGCCTGGATTGCAGAACATTGTTTTCAATACCTGGATGCTCCCATTACCCGGTGCGCCTCTTTGGATACACCGATACCCTTTAACCGGGAATTGGAAAACAATTATCTGGCTCAGGCAAGATTAAAAGAAACGGTTCTTAGAGTATTATCATATTAATATTTCGAAAACTTGAGGGCGGCTTCCGTTTTGTTTTTGACGTGTAATTTGATGTAGATATTACGACTGTGTTTACGAACAGTTTCTTCGGCAATTCCCAATTCTTTTCCCGTTTCTTTATAGGAGCAGCCCTTGGATATTAGATTCAGCACCTCGATTTCTCTGGACGTTAGTTCTTCAATTTGCTTTTTGTCTTCATCTTTGCTTGGATGAAATGATGTAATCACCTTTCGTGCAATAAATGCACTCATGGGAGAACCGCCATTCACCAATTCACGTAGACTTTCAGTAATGTTATTAAATGAAGCGTTTTTCAGTAAATATCCATCAGCGCCGGATTTTAGAGCCGAAAATATGGTGTCATTATCATCGTGCATACTGCAAATCATACAAAGTGTATCGGCTTGCTTTTGTTTGATATTTTGAAGCAGATCAATTCCGGAGCCGTCGGGTAAATTCAGATCCAGCCAATAAATATCTGCTTCAAGATTAGGCAATGCTTCCAAAAAATCTTTACAACCGGCGTAAGAGCCAACACAAATAAAATCCGAAAGTTCATAGATCATTTTTTCCAGTGTTGACCGAAACGAGTTGTCATCTTCGATCAACACAATTGTTTTGGGCGTTTGTAATTCATATCCTTTTTTCATACAACGATATAAGGTGGTTAGGTGTCTAAATCATTTTTTAAATTTTGAAACGGAATTTGCAAATGAATCGAAACTCCATTTTGGGTGTCCAATTCCCATGTTCCGGAAAGGAATTTGATTCGTTCTGCAATGTTTTTTAATCCATTTCCCGAAGCTTCCTGTTTCCCGAATCCTTTCCCGTTGTCATGTATTCTTATTTCGAACTCATGATCAACAGAAAAAGTACAACTGACTTCTGTTGCATACGCATGTTTGACAATATTATTAAAAATTTCTTTGACCATTAGTACAATATGATGTCGGCAACCTCCTGTAATTATTATGACCGGGATTGCTTCCGGCAGGATGCACTTGAAGTGAATATTGGTTTTTGAAAAAAATTCATTTCCGTATTTGTTGATAAAAAACAGAAGATTTTCAAGAGAGTCATTTTGAGGATTTAAGGTCCAAACGATTTCTCTGACTTTACTTCCCAGATCTTTTGCAGTAAGATTGATTTTGGCCAATTCGTCTTTTATGTCAGATTCGTTTGATTTCAGAGCGCTTATTTCACTCATGAGTTGTAAACTTGAGATGCCTGCACCCAATTCATCGTGCATATCTGCCGCGATACGTTTCCGTTCATTGAGTACGGCTTGTTGCTTTTCGATGATTTGATTTTGTTTTTTTAATTTTATTTGATACACTCTTCGGATGGAAAAAAATACGAGTAAACCGAGAGTGCACCCAAAAAGTATTCGTGAAATCAATAAATCCCACCAGGGCTTTTTGATCTCAAAATTCCAGGTTGCAGCCTTGCTTTCTTTTTCGGTATGACGGTTTCGAACTTTTATTTCAAGTTTGTAAATACCCGGTTCTAATGAAGGGAAATGCAAAAAATCTTCTTCAGCAGTAGTCGTTTGCCAATATCCCTTTTGATTGTGCTGTAACCGATATACAATTTCGATATCTTCTTTCGCTCCATACCAGGG
>JBMLSG010000014.1:0-3661 GCA_049240625.1 Lacibacter sp.
ACAGGGAAGGTCACTTCAGAACCTGCAACGTTTTGTATCAGATAGCCGGTTCCGTTGGTTACAACGTACCTTGAAGAAGTAGCTCCTGAAATTGTCGTTCCGCTTGTGAGTGTCAGATTGCTGGAACCAAGTGACAAGGTTCCGCTTGTAAATGTAAGTGTATTGGTGACCGTTACGGCTGCGCTAAGCGATACACCGCCGGAATTATTGATCGTCAAATAAGGAAAGCAGTTGGTAGTACCGGTGCTGTTAAGATTGCTTCCTGAAATTGCCTGAGCAGTTGTTCCGTTGAAGTTAACGGTTCTGCTTTTGTGCGTAAAGGTGCCATTGTTGGTAAAATTGCCACCCACGAACAAGTCGCCACCTACTGCATCACCCAGAGAAAGACTTCCGCTGTTATTGACTGCTCCCTTCACAGTCAAGGACGCGTTGGTACCCGGAGATCCATAGTCCATAAAAAGAGATGATCCGGAACCAATCGTAAGTGTCCCTTCCATACCGCGTGCCACAGTTGGCGAACCGTTCGGATAGTTCAGTGTCGTGTTGTTGCTGATGGTAACATTATTGGGATAGCCTACTGTTGTGCCAATTGTTCCGGTACCTGTAGCACTCCACTCGATAGCCCTGCCCTGGGGATTGGCACCCGTATTGTACACCAGGGTCGATGCATTGCCGTAAACCGGTGTTTGTCCGTTTGTACTTTGTACATAACCATTGGCATTTAATTGCAAGGTTCCATTAACAGTAAAGGTTCCAAAACGACATAAAATACCTCTGCTCAATATCAGGGTTCCGCTTGTGTTGACAGTAACATTAAAGAAAGTTCGTTCGTCATCAGTTGAAGAAGCATCTCCTGTAAGTGTAGTCGTAGAACTTCCACTAATAACCAGACTCAGATCATTCCCGGCTCCTACATTGGTACCGGAAATTTTACCTCCGCTCGTATTACTTACAGTAATGGTTTGCGTTGTTCCGTTCATGGTAAGTGTATGCGCACCTAAAGCACGCAAATCACCATTGGTAACGGTTAAATTACCGGCCAAACTACGGTCACTGTCCAGATCCACTCTTGTATTATTGGTAATGGTCACATTTTGCGGACTGCCTGTAGGCCATTCCAGACCTTGTGTAACGGTACCGCCCTGATTGTAATTCAATGTTGAAGACCCACCATAAGCCGGACTGTTGGTACTCACCGATCCTCCGGTATTGATTGTAAGTGTACCGTTGATGGTGGACAAGGATGCACCAAAATTCACTGCTGCCGAAAGAGTTACATTGTTAAATGTGGTTGCATTGCCTGAAACAGTAGCCGTTGCATTGAATGCAATGGTACCTGTTCCTGCAGTAAAGGTTCCGTTATTGATAAAATTACCGGAAATAGTCAATGTATTGGAACTACCCAGTAACGTACCGCCGTTGGTGACGGTCTTCGCGCTGGAAGCACCATCTACGGTTACTGTAACACCGGAAGGAATCACTACATCGGTTGTGGAAGTAGGCACACCTCCGCACCAGTTGGAGCCCGTTGTCCAGTTTCCGGATGCGCCTCCAATCCAGGTACCTGCCGAAACAACAGTTACCGTTACCTCATTGGAGACGGTTGCCGATCCGCAGGTAGGTGTAGACGTGCATACAATAAAACGCACACCCGTGCCACCTAAATCGGATCCTGCCGGTGTGTAGGTTGCGCCTGTTTGTCCGCTGATATTAGTAATACTACCGCCTGAAACCGTCCGGTATCCCCATTGACGGGCGGTAATGGTACCACCTCCGGTTTCGGAAGCGGTTAACTGTGTACCGCTTCCACTGATACAAACGGTTTGCGCCGTTGAGGGTGAAAGTGCAACGGCCGAAAGATTGGCATTGACGGTAATGGTAATCTCATTCGATACCGTTGGTGATCCACAGGTTGGTGTGGATGTACATACGATATAACGAACACCGGAACCGCCCAAGTCGGCTGCCGCAGGTGTATAAGATGCTCCTGTTTGTCCGCTGATGTTGGTGATGCTGCCACCGGATGTGGTCCGGTAACCCCACTGGCGACCGGTAATCGTACCGCCACCGGTTTCGGAGACAGACAAAGAGGTGCCTGAACTTCCGGAACAAATCGTTTGATTGTTGGTACCGGATAAGGTCACTACCGATAAGTTGGCATTCACTGTCACCTCAACGGCACTGGTGGGTGAAGTAGATTCGCACGCAACAGCGTTTAAGGTAGAAACAGTGTAACGACGGTATTGTGTTGTAGCGGTTAATCCGGATGGAGGATCGTAAGTAGCCGATGTAGCGCCGCCTATAGTAGACCAACTGCTGAACGGACTCACTGCACTCTCCCACCGATAGGTAATGGTACCATCACCCGTTCCGGCAGCAGTACTGGTGAAAGCTGCAGGATCGCCACCGGTACAAATCGTTTGTGCATTGCCGATCGTTCCTGCTGTTGGAACCGATTGCACCGTTACCTGCAACACATTGCTTTCCGCAGCAACATCCCAGGTACCCGAACAGGTAACTTTCGACAAGCGTTTGAACCAGGTGGTAACAGTTAACGCACCGGGCGCATAGGTTGTGGAATTGGAGCTTCCGATATCACTAAATCCGCTGCTGCTGCTTGTTGTGGATGACTGCCATTTGTATTCCAGTGTTCCGGTATGTCCCGTTGGCAAAGCACTGCTCGTAAAGGCGGCAGGCGTTGCCCCATTGCAAATCGTTTGAGCAGCGGCAATGGTACCACCACTTGTTGGGTTGGCACAGGTAATACAGTTCATACTGGTACCTTCACCGGCTGTGAAGTCGCCAAAAGCGGTGATGCCGGTTTTAGAAATTTGATTGGATCCTGTATTGACGGCGTCCATACAGTTCCAGGCGCCTGATAAATAACGGCCGCCAAATAAGTTTCCTTCTGTACCGGCGATATCACCATCTGCATAGGTAAACGTAGCCGTACATACAGGAGATGTAATACCACTGGTCGTTACGTTCCAGTAACGGTTGATAAAATCGGTAGCACTGGAATTGGATCCGTATTTGGCATTGACCAGATTGACACCCGCATAAGCCGAACTGAACGACCCGGATGTGAAGTTGAGCGTTACCGGTGAATACTCTGCAGTGCTTGTATTGTCACCAACCGGGAAGGTAAAGGTTCCAGTACCACCGTAGGTCTTGCGTAATTGTCCCGCACCCGTTGCCACCACCATGTTGGAAGCAGACGGAGAACCGCCAATGGAAGCACTGCCGCCAATTAATAAATTGGCCGCACCCAGATCCAGTAAGCCGGCTGTTAAAGTAAGTGAGGTGGCGATGGTAGCGTCATTGCCTAATGCTGCAATACCTGAGGAGGTTCTGTTGAGCGTTAATGTCGCAATATTATTGGTCGTACCGGGTGTGGTTTGATCGAAGAATAAGGTACCCAGCGAACCTGTACCTGTGATCGTTAAATTGGAAGAAGCCGAACCGGTTAAACTGTTGGAAGCAGTCATGGAAGCTACGGTACCCGCTAACGTAAGCGTATTGGCGCCGATAGCCAGCTTCCCGCTGGTGAGGGTGAGAACGCCGTTGACTACGCGCGGATCACGCAATGTAACACCATTGCTATTGTTAACCGTAAAATCTTTAATAACTGTACCTGTTGTTGGCCAGGCAGCGTAGCCGG
>JBMLSG010000015.1:0-10086 GCA_049240625.1 Lacibacter sp.
CTGAATGTGAAACGTTTTTGTTGCAAATCACCCTGATAATTATCAAATCCCGCCCTTAATGATATATGCAGGTTTTGTGCATTCAAGAGGCTGGGTATCAATAAGAAAAGAATAATTAAGTTTTTCATAATCCATGTTTTATACGGCCTGTTATTCTGGACGTATAAAACAAAAATAGTGCATTCAAATCTCCTGTGTATGACCATTTGGAAGCTTGTTGGTGGAACTTGTATTGATTGTTACAGTTTATATCTATTTAAATAATCTACTAAAACAGTGAGTCCTTTGAAAAAATGCTCTACTTTAGTTTAACTATTTAATCTTTTTACAACCATGAACTTCCACAAGAATTTTGTTCTTGCTGTTGTTTTTATACTTACTGCTTTCAATCAGCTCATAGCTCAGGATTTAGGTTCTATTGGAAAAGAAAAGCCGGTAAAAATCAGCGGATATTTAGATGCCCGATCTATTGTTTATCAGGCAAGTGGAATTGCCAACAGAAGGAGCCCTTTTAATTGGTTCTTGAGCGGTGCGCCCACACTTTCAATATATGGCGTTTCCATTCCTTTTTCATTTACACTAAGTGAGCAGGAACGATCTTTCCGTCAACCGTTCAATCAATTTGGGCTGAGTCCAACATACAAATGGGCCACTGTTCACTTGGGTTATAGGAATATTACATTTTCTCCTTACACTTTAGCCGGACATACGTTGATGGGTGGAGGTTTTGAAATCAATCCCGGGAAATTGAAAGTCGGATTGATGTACGGGCGCTTGAACAGAGCAACCACTATTGATACCGTTACAGGTGTAGTGCAACCTTATAGTTTTACCGATCGGGCATTGGCTGCATTGATTGGGTACGGAACTGAAAATCATTCTTTCAAAATTAGTTTTTTGAGAGCCAAGAGCGACTCTTCCAGCCTGTACTCAAAAGTAAAATCAGGCGATTCCATTCCGGTAACTCCTGTTGCAAATTTTGTTGTTGGTGTTGAAACAATGCAAAAAATTGCAAACCATCTTTTTTTTGATGCAGAAGGAGGATACAGTGTATATACAAGGAATCTTGCTTCTAAAATTGCAGTGCCTTCTTCGTTAAAAGCTACAAAGGATCTTTTTGATTTCGTTCTGCCGGTGAATGCATCAACAGAAACCTATTTGTCATATGGAGCCGGACTTTCATACAAGCAACCCTATTTTACGTTACGCCTTGCGTATAAAAAAACAGATCCGGGTTTTCAAAGCATGGGCGCTTATTTCTTTAACAACGATCTGGAAAATATCACGTTCTCACCTTCTTTTTTTACAAAGAACAATAAGTTGCGATTCAACGGAAGTATCGGATGGCAAAAAGACAATCTGAAAAAACAAAAAGAGATGACCACGAAGCGTGTTATAGGTTCTGCTAACGTTTCCTGGAATATTTCTTCGCCTTTGGGGATTGATTTCAGTTTCGCGAATTTTTCATCCAACTCAACACCACAGGTGACCTTGATTGAGAACAAATATTTGATGACGAATAGTACAAGTAGTGTTTCCATCAATCCGCGTTACATGTTTACCAAAAATCAAAACACCCATTTGTTCTTGTTGTCTTACAATTATTCTGTTTTAGTGGATGCAAATAGTTCTACTAAAGTGTTTAATGAAATCAAAACACAGGTTGTTTTTTTCAATTATAGCATGACGATTGCGCCCAAATTATTGTCTATTAACGGGGGTGTTAATCTTACCGGAAATACCTTGCCCACAGGTGTCAGCAAGTACATTGGGATTTCGGCGGGGATCAGCAAAACAATGTTGAAAAACCGATCGCTGCAATTGAGTTTTCAGCCTTGTTACAACTTTAATACAGAATCAACCGGAGCCAATGTCTTAAATGTTTCTGCTACGGGGAACTATCAGATGGCGCGCAAACATCGATTGGGTTTTCGGTGGAATTTGATTCGTACCTCTTTTAAAACATCATCGATAAAAGGTTTTACGGAAAACACAGGCGAGTTGGGCTATACGTTTAATTTTTAGCATTCTGAACGTTAGGAAGTAGATCTCATTTGCTGTTGGTACTACTGAAATCGATAAACAAAATTTTTCCAAAAGGAAACTATTGATTGTATGAAACGAATCGCTTTAATCTGTTTGATTGTTTTTAGCAGCGGAATCTTCAATTTGCTGCACGCACAACAGAATGATTGGGTCTCTGTTAGTTTGAATGTAACACCACCTTATCCTATTCGGTTGACGGATTTATCGGAGCAGCCGGGCAAAGTGATCATCAGGCTTCAAAATAAAATTCAACGTCCGATTAAAATTTATCTGAGGGCAGCGATAACCGGAAGTAATGGGATCAGCGCCGTCACGGATCCATCCTATGTTCCGCCGATTGGAATTGATCTTTCTGCCAATCAATTAATGATGTTGGATTTTGCCTCGATTCGTGATCTGTTTGATGTCAATCATTTAAAATTTTCCGGTATTACCTTAAACGAAATCATTCGAAAACAAGGTTTGCCTGAAGGTGAATACCAGATTTGCGTACGTGCGTATTTGAAAGATCAGCCCACTCTTCCAATCTCTTCGGCAGCACCGTTTGGTTGTGCCAATTTCAGGTTAACAGCGTTGGAGCCACCTTTTTTAATTCGTCCGTCTGTTGATGAACAGATAAAAATATTGCAACCACAAAATGTTATTTTTTCCTGGTCCATCCCTCCGGGTGCTCCGGCAGGTACTCGCTACCGTTTGCGCATTGTGGAAATGCTTGACTCCAAGCGAAATGTCAACGATGCGATGCTCTCTGCAACCAATCCGGCTTTTTTTGAAAAGACGGTTCAGGGGAATATTTATGTCTATGGACCTGCTGATCCGCCACTCGTAGAAGGACGCAAATACGCCTGGGCTGTAACGGCTCTTGATGAATTTTTGCAGGAACGCGAACGTGTCAATGCAGGCACTGCCTTCCGTAACAACGGCCGCAGTGAGGTTCGGGGCTTTGTTGTACAAAAAACGGAATTGCCGGATTATTCGGGATCCGAGCCGGGCAAACCCAAGATGAAGGGGGCAACGCAAAAAGGGTTTAAACCTAATTTAAAACCTTCCGATTTAAATGTTACAACAATAAAAGGACGTTTGCTTTATGCCTATCGTAAAACAGAGAAAGGATTGATCCAGTCGGCACCGGTGTATACCTCCTTCAATGTTGTAGAAGCGAATACAAAAAATGCGGCTGATGCAATTGAGAATACCGGGGTCGGTTTTGCCAACCTTCCGTTTTCTAATGCCGGGGATTTGCCGCCGCAACAAAAAGAAACTTCCGGAAAGTCCTCAACAAAAAATAAAGGGAGTATCAATGTCTTCGGAGCTGGTCAAATTGGAGCGATTCAAATGGCTGATCCGGTTACGCTTGGAGTGGTAGATCATCAACAGCAGTTACAGGAAAAAATTATTGCTCTTGCCGATGACAGCCATTACCCGCTTGCGCATACAGATGTGGAATTGGATTTGTACATCGACCCGAAATTGGTAGGCAAAATGCCTCAGATTCCGGTTGGGGGTAGTAAGAATGGTTCACAAGTAAAATCACATATTTATCTGGGTAAAGTAAAAACCGATCAGGATGGGAATTTTTCGTTGAATTATTATGGTGAAGCAAAAATCGGTTATTTGCTTACACTCAGTATTAACAATCCGTATTTCGAATTTGCTGATATCGGCATTCAGATGGTATCGGATACCAATGGAGTTTACAATGTTGGTGAAATGCTGGGTATTGCTAAAACGTATCGTCTGAAGGTAAAAGTGGTGGACGAAGAAGGAACCGTACTGGAAACGGCAAAGGTTTCAATTTTGAGGAGAGGCGATTTTTATAACAAAAATGCGATTCAAACATCTCTGGAGCATGAAGTCATGAGAGATCAATTCAAGGATTCGGTTGATCATGATGGGGGCAGACAACCACAATACAAGTTATCCTTGCAGGGCAATGCAGGATCACAGTTTAAAATGGAATTAATTGGAAAAGCCAATCAGGGAAGTACGTTCACTCGTTTGTTTGTTGGCGACAACTGGAATGATGCTTATTACATTCGTGTATCGTTAGATAGCAACATCTCAAAAACCTATACACAATATGTGCAAGGTTATCCGGGTGGCTATATCGAAAATGGCATTCCTGTTATTGAAAAAACTTTTGTGTTGCCATTACCCAATCCAATCGTATCCGGAAGAGTTGTTTCCAAAACCGGAGGCATACCTATTAAAGATGCCATTGTAATTGTAAAGCCCAAAAAAGAAAGTGGTGCAGGTACTTCCTTCTGGGATGTTTTTTCAACCTTTACCGCCAAGACCGATGCACAGGGGAATTTCCGGGTCGAAAACATCATTCCTTCTTCAACACCTTATACTGTCTCGGTTCAATATAAGTCCAAAACGTATGAACAGCCGCAATTGGCTTATCTAACGAAAAAGGGAATTACAGAAGAACGGAATCCCATTGAGCTGCCCGCCGTATTGATTGGTGTTTGCGGTAAGATTCAGGATGCTGAAGGGGCGCCGGTAGCAAACGCAACACTGCGCTGGAAAAACGGAGGAGATGTGTTTTACAGTGATGAAAACGGACAGTTTATTACTGCTCAAACAGAGGGCAAACATTTACTGATTAGTATGTCGCCCGGGTTTAAAGACCGGGAAGTTGAAATTGATGTCAAAGTTCCTAAATCAAAAGGGACCGGCGTGATACAGTTGAATGAAACGAATTATAATACCAATGCAGAAAATTGGCAGAATACCGTATTCAATAATGCTTTATCAGGCGGGAAAACTGGTTCAAAGGACAAACAAAAACAATCGAATACAGGATTTTATAAAATGACGGGAGTAGGAAGTGTAGGTGCTTTTGATAATGGGGTAACGTTTGGACAAGCCATGTTTTCGCAGGTGTATAAAAATGCGGAATTGGTGTCAGCAGGAAGTCCTTCTTGCGATCATGTTATTACAATGACTAAGTTTTATGTGAAAGCGAAAGTAAAGGATGCTTCTAATGGGTTGCCCGTAAAAAATGCAACGATTAAAGTTGAAGGCGGAACAAAACAATTCAATACTGACAACACTGGATTTGCTGTTCTGAGTGACGTTCCTTCCGGTAGTCCAAAGTTAATCACGCAAGGTCCGGCCGATGCGCTGTATGAAACGGTTTCAAACATAATTACGGTCGACAATAGTCAGGATACCATTTATGTTGAAGTTGCTTTAAAAGCGGGAAGCAAGGTTTCCGGAAAAGTTCTTGCAGGCAGTAGTCCGGTTAAAGATGCAGAAGTGTTTGTTGAAGGCCGCAAGGAAATTACTGCAAAAACGGATAGTGAAGGAGCGTTTACACTTTTGGGCGTTCCTGCGGGAGAATACAAACTGATTGCTTCCAAGTCGGGATTTTTATCAGACGATTCTACTTTCATATTTGTAGCCAACACACAATATACAATTGATTTTAAATTGAAAGATCCCGGTTTTAACGCAACAGTTTTATATGGTTTCCCCATCGCACTGGATGAATCGAAGCCGGGACTGAATCCAAATGAGTTTATTATTAAAGGACGTATCGTTGATTTTCCTGACAATCCCGTGTTCAAAAAGTCAGGTGTGATTGATGAAATGAAATTCGCCGATCTGGTTATTGTAAAAGATGGAAGCACCATCTATGCAAAAAATGGCGAAGTGAAACTCGATGTTTCGGAAATACCGTTAACCGTATTGGGTTATTTAAAAGTAAAACTTCAAAAAGGTGATGGATTGGTGATCAAACCAATTGGTGGTGACAAATCAAAAGGTGAAATTATTGGTGAAGTGGCAGTTGATCTAATCAACTCGTTCAGTATGCTGGTGGGGTGGCAGGCACCTGCTTTGCCCATTAAACTGCAACTTGGATCAGAATTGAAGATTGGTGCTATAACCAGTAACGGAGTGTTTAATGCCACAGGCTTGAAGATTGGAAGCAGTGCAACAGAGTTTAAACTCTATTCAGTAACATTCAAACCCGATTGGCCTAATTGCACGATCGGGAGTAACGGCTTAGGATTCAAAGGGTCAATCAAAGTGGATGGCGTGCCACTGTTAAGCGCCGTTACATTGCTGGTTAACAAACTTGAAGTCAGCAAAAACGGGAAAGTTACTGACGTAGATATTTCAGTTGATCCCAAGCCTGAGATTTCCATCTTAACCTGGAAGCTTAAGGTGAATACCATTCAGTTAAACAATAGTGGATTGAAATTTGGCGGTAATATGTCTGTTGCCATCCCGGGCTCGTCCAATGCTTCAATTGGGTTTAATAGTTTAGTGATTTCGGGTTCGGGTATTACAGGGGGCAGTTTCTTCATGCCGGATGCAGGACTTGATATTTTCGGTTTACTCAAATTTAAGGCTCCTGCCGGTACCATGTTTTCTTTGCAGAAAATTCCGGCTTCTTCACATTACAAGTTGATTGGAGCAGGAACGTTCAGCTTGCCAAAATTGATTAAGAAAGAATTGGAATTGAAGAATTTCAGCATTGCCACCAATGGTGATTTTGCCGTAACGGCCAAAACCGATTTTTCAGTTGGGTTTGCAGATATGGCTAATCTAACCATCAATACCATTGGTTTTGATTTGGGTAAAAAACAAGTGGATATCGGTGGAAATTTCAAGCTTAATATACCCGGATTCGGAGTCGGTGCCGCCGGTGTAGTACATTACAAACCGGGTTCGGTTTGGCTGGACGAATTGGGCGTTGGGTTTAAGCTGAGTTCTGCAGTTGAAGTGGCTGTAAAAGTTGGATTCAAAAATGAAAACGAGTTCAGTGGTGATGGTTATCTAAAACTGGCAGGATTGGTAGATGGGGTTGGCCTCGGCTTCTCCTATAAAAAATTAAATGGAGGAGTGGAAGTTGGAGCAACCTTCAAAACCGGTTTTGTCATTCCCATTGGAGTCGTAAAACTGGATAAACTGGGCGGCGGGTTTAATTTGAACACGGCAACATCGGTTTATACTGTTTTTGCCAGTGGTCGTATCACATTGGCGCCCGATCCGGCAGGAATCGTTGCGTTGGATCCTGTAAAACTGACGATTACCTCAACTCCTGCAGGCCCAACCTTATTGGGTGAGGCAACGGTAGTGGCATTGACGAGTTGGTCTATAGGTAAGGCAGAGTTGAAGGTTGACTATCCCAATAAGCTGTTCTATATTGATGGAAAATTTGGTGGCGGATTTGGATTAATGAAAGGTCTCAGTGCCGAGGCCTCTGCAGGCATTCATATAGAAGCAGGAACTTCGGGAAGTCCTTATTGGTTTGTATCCGGTTATACTAAAACAAGTATCGCTAACGTATTCAACACTGGTGTTACAATTGTAGGCGGATGGAATGCCGCAAAATCCGAACATCCAACTCTGAATAGTATACCGGATTTTGCCCTGTATAACGGAAGAGTTTATGGTGGTTATTTTGCGACCTCTTCACACATTGGTGGCAACTCACCTGAAATTGACATCATCGGTCTGGCAGCGGTGAGTGGCTGGTACAATGCAGATGGCAACGTGGAGGTATATGCGAACTTTAAATCTTCTTCCTTTGGACTTAAATTCAGTCAAAGCTGGAGTGCCGGAGGAAGTGCGCGAATTTATAAATTAGGTGATATTGCATCTGCATCCATATCGGTGAGTGGAAATATCAATGGAAATTACGCACCATCAGGTTGGGGTATTGGAGGTAATCTTTCCGGAAGTATTCAGGCGCACTTGGGATGTAATGGCGGATGTGGAATCTCCTGGGGTTGTTGTTTTGATCCCTGTCCCTGGCCGTATGAGTGTGAGGTATGCCCCTGTCCTTGCGGTGTTAAAGTTTGTGCGAGTGCTTCTGTAAACATTAGTTATAGTTCATCATCAGGCTTTGATTTTAGTTTGTCGGGTTTTTAAATATGTAGAAATGAAAAGTAGTTTTATGCTCAAGCAACTTACAAGTTTATTTTTTATTTGTATTTCTTTTGCAGATGTGTATGCACAAAAGCAAAAGGGAACACTGCCGATTCGTGAAGGAGAAGAAGGTGTTTATTTGTTTCTGTCGCCACAGCGGTTTACACCGGATAATGGTGCGCTCAAGTATTCGGAGGTTGTGATCAGTCGCAGTATTGGAACAGAAGAAAAATATGTAGAGTTGGGTCGTTTACAGGCAGCAACATCGATTGCTGCATTCAAGAAGATTGTTGGACCCGATGGCTTGACCCCCATTATGAAATTCAAAAAGTTCAGGACAGAAGAGGAAGCATGGCAATATATTTTAAGAAATCCACGAATTGAAAATTACGGACTGCTGTCATCTGATATTCGTTTTCTGGAAGCAATGGGCATATGTTTTGCGGATAAAGAAGTTCAACGTTTACCCATTGGTACCGTTTTGAAATACAAAGTTCGTTTTCGTTCATCCGTCAATGCCGAACAAACTAATACAATTGAAGGCCGAATTGTATTAATGAAAAAAGCCGTTATTGAAAAGCCGGTTCTTCAATCTGTAAAGGAAAAAGATTCAACGATCATCATACGATGGGCAGCTTCCGAAACGGGTTCTTCCGATGCCATGTTTGCAAAAGTGTTCCGTAAAAAAGGAAATCTGGGCACATACTCAGAAGCAGGCTATACGATAGCGAATAAGGATACCGCAAACCGAACTGTTTTTTATGAATGGCGCGATCAGGTGGTTCCAAAAACACAATATCATTATTATCTGATTCCTCAAACCATGACGGGATTACCGGGAACAGTTTCGGATACGGCTGCTGCAATAAGTGCCGATTTTCGAACATTGTTACAGTCATCGGTTTTAACGGCCTCCGATACGTTGCAAGGGATTCTTTTGAAATGGGAGCGTTTAGCGCAACCCGAATTGGTTGCCGGTATTATTTTGGAACGCAGCAAAGAAAATGCACAAACCTTTCAGGTAATTGATACGTTATCAACAGATGCTTCGGAGTATTTGGATGCGCATGCACTTCCCGACTTGTATTACACGTATCGTATCCGGTTGCTTTCAATTCGTAAAACACTTTTGGATGTTTCGTCACAGGTTACAGCCATGCATCGGTTACCGGTTGCATTCATTGAACCACCGGTTGGTTTAAAAGCCGTATCCAATGAAAAATCCATTCGGCTTTCCTGGCAAAAAGTACAACAACAGGGAGTATCGGGGTATTATATTTATCGTTCTTCTTCCAGTGATCAGGAATGGGACTTGGTGTCCAATTTATTACAAGACACAACTTTTACAGATACCACAATACACAGTTCCCGTATACAGTTCAAGTATGTTGTCGTTGCTGTTAATTTTTCCGATGCCAAAAGTAAATTTTCTACTCCGGCATATGGACGAATTACCAAACAGGAACTTCCGGATGCGCCTCCCGGATTGCTGGTTTATGATGATATTGGACGAATGGTCATAACCTGGAGTGATGTACGCATCAATGATGAATTGGTTGCCGGTTATCACTTGTATCGTAAACAGACAACTGCAGGATCCCTTCCCTTTGAAGGGAATCTTTCAACTGCAGAACTAAAGCGAAAAGGATTTCAACGTGTCAACAAATCCTTGTTACTGGAAACAATTTTTACGGATCCGGTTCAAACGGCCTATGAATATGCTGTAACGGCGGTTGATTTGCACGGACAAGAAAGTGAGGCCTGGAATACGGTTGTAGCTAAGCCGGTAGATATTGGTTTTCGTCCGCCTTCCGGTATAGCAGCTCGCAGAACCAGCAAGGGAATTGAACTAACCTGGAACGCCAATTTGCAACCGGGGGTTGAAAAGTACATCGTCCTTCGTCGTTTGCCGGAAGAAAAAACGCTTGTACAAATCGGATCCGTCGATGTCTCTAAAACAAGTTTTACAGATACCAAATTGGTTCCCGGTAAACTCTATTTCTATTCCGTTCAATGCATCGGAAAAAACCGGAAAAGTGAACCGGGGGATGAAAAGGGCGTGCGTTATTGATTCTGTCGTTTAAGAAGTTGGTTTAGTAGCTCACCACCCGAAAACCAAAATTTTCATGGTGATGAGAAGGGGTTCCGTCCATA
>JBMLSG010000016.1:0-3468 GCA_049240625.1 Lacibacter sp.
TCTGATTAACAGTCAGATGCTCTAACCAACTGAGCTAAGGAGGAATTTCCCCTTTTGGGGCAGCAAAAATAGGGATTTTAGTAAATATCAAATGGTTTTCAGATCAATTTTTTAGCCTAACCAGTTAAAGAGTCCCTTTTCTTCCAAACCAACATACACGCCATCCTCCCGAACTTCAACCGGATAGGTTTTCAGGTAGTAACCCTCACCGCTGGTATTGCGACCGGTTGTTAATTGAAATTTGTAACGGTGCAGCGGACAAACAATGTTTCCGGCTGCATCAATAAAACCATCCGCCATTCGTCCGCCGGCGTGCGGACATTTGGAAGCGCAGCCATGAAGTTGTCCTCCGTAATGGGCAATACAGATGGTTTTACCCTCTACGGTTAATTCACTTAGATGATTGGATTGGGAATTCAATTCCTGAACTGATTCCGCTACTTTCACCCATTTGTATGTTTTTTCTTTCATAAACAGGAATTGAAGTTTGATCGTTGGGTTAAGGAGATCATTAAAAGTTAAAAAGATTGATTTCCAAAACCAGCGCCTGTTTTTCCGCACTGTTCGGATTTGGAACTTGCCATCCGGCACAAACCTGAAAGTTGTCCTTAACATTGTATGTGAAGCCTGCTACCGTAACGCTGTTTTTATGATTCCCCGAAATGTGGTCCAGCATGAGAAGCCATTTCCGATTGATTTTTATTTCTGTGCCGGCTAAGAAACCCGCTTTGTTGCCCCCACCAACAAAACGCCAGTTGGTAACATAAGGACCCAGCAAAAATTTCCATTTATGGCTTTTTTTGTCCTGAAAACCTAAAATACTGTAAGTGAAATGGGTAAATCGCTTACCTCTTATATTTCGGTACAGGTTGGTTCCGGCTTGCGTTCCTAAAGTAATGAAAACAAATTGACCTGTTTCCCATCTTTTTTGGCCGGTCACTAATAATAAAGGGTAATAGGGGTATGGCTCTTTTGAATTAAAGGGAGTAGATACCAGAAAAGAGGGAGAAGAACGAAAATTAAAATAGTTGTTGATGATGTTGATTCCTCCTTCCAGATTCTTTCCCAGTCCGGTAACAAAATGACTTTTGGCTGAAATTTGGTAGAGGCTGTTGAAATTGATCTGTTGCTGAAAAAATATTTTTTTCTGTGGAGTAATATCTCCGGAAGGAATGTTGAATAAATTCTGTTGACCGTTTGAGGAATACCAAAGCACAAAGAACCCAATAGAGAATAATAGTTTCATGGTTGTAAAACTGGCCTGCAAAAAAACGAACGGATTGTTGATTCGTCAATAATAAAAGACCCTTTAACGTTTTTTTACATACTGCAAAGAGTTGAAGTTGACTACTGTTTACAGTTGTTGGGTACAAACAGTAATTGCATGAAACAAGATAATCCAAGACTGAATCAGCCAAAAAAATCGGACTTATAGGGGTAACGAATCCGGTACAACTGTTTCACCTGATCCATGATTTTTGTACGAAGCTCCTCCACGTTTCTGCGCTCTGTGGCCGAGATGAATACACAATGCCCCTGCGTGGTTTCCTCCCAGCGGTCCTTCAATTCCTGGAGGATCATTTCTTTAACGCCTACTTCCAGCCACTCGTCAAAATGATGTTGTTCAAACAGGTCCATCTTATTGAAAATGGTGACTACGGGCTTCTCCGTGCACTTCATCTCCTGCAGGGTTTTATTCACCACATTCATCTGTTCCTCGTATTGCGGATGCGATAAGTCAACTACATGTAAGAGCACGTCACTCTCCCGAACTTCATCCAGCGTGCTTTTGAAACTTTCAACCAAATGGTGGGGGAGTTTACGGATGAATCCAACGGTATCACTCAACAAAAAAGGTGTATTGTCAAACACAATTTTACTGGTGGTTGTATCCAAAGTGGCAAAGAGTTTGTTTTCGGCAAACACTTCCCGTTTGCTCAACAGGTTCATGATGGTACTCTTCCCCACATTGGTATAGCCTACCAGAGCTACGCGTATGAATTCGCCACGGTCTTTCCGTTGTGTGATACTTTGTTTGTCGATTTCCGCTAAACGTCGACGCAGGAGTGCAATTTTATCTTTTACAATCCGGCGGTCGGTTTCGATTTCCGTTTCACCCGGACCTCTGGTTCCAATACCGCCTCCCTGCCGTTCCAGATGCTTCCACATGCCTTTAAGGCGCGGTAATAAATATTGGTATTGTGCCAGTTCTACCTGTGTTTTTGCCTGTGCGGTTTTGGCTCTGCTGGCAAAAATATCCAGGATCAAATCGCTTCGGTCGATCGTGTACACGCCCAGCACTTTTTCAATGTTCATGATTTGAGCGCCGGTGAGCTCATCGTCAAAAATGACCAGATTGATATCCCGTTCCTGCAAGTAATTACGGATTTCTTCCAGTTTTCCTTTGCCAACAAAGGTCTTGCTGTCGGGATGGGGCAGTTTCTGTGTAAACCGTTTCACCGCTTCGGCTCCGGCCGTTTCCGAAAGAAAGGCTAGCTCATCGAGGTATTCGTTGACTTGCTGTTCGGTCTGGTTTTTATGAATGAGTCCAACCAGAATGGCTTTGTCGTGTTGGAGGCCGATTTTTTTTTCAATCACGTGCTGATAATTCTAAAGTGCAAATGTAGTGAACTTGAAGGGGTGACAAAGAAAAAGCGGATGAAGGGTCATCCGCTTTTGAAAAAAGATGAAATAGACTTACAGGCCCGAAAGGGTGAGTCCAATGGTAAAAGGACGCATCAAATTGGGTCCGCGGCCTTCCTTGATGAAATCGTTGATTTGATATTGCGCGAACAATCCAAAATTGCCGTAACCGATCCGTGCAGTTGCAGCCAACCGAAGGGAATTGAAATGTTTCTTGCTTTTTTCTTTGGTAGCATATTGCAATTGTCCGTCACCATCCCGTTCAAAACGGGTTTTATCGATGGCCGTAAGAAGTGTTCCAACCTTTACGCCCAAAGCAAACTTGAAACTTTTATTGGGCTTTTCGGGATTGGCCGTAAAACGTAGTTCGATGGGTGCTTCCAGGTAAGCGGTTTGTAATTTGATACTCTTGTATTTATTGAGTGTATCGGCACCGCTGTGCTTATTGAATTGGAAACCGATGTTGTTTACAATATTGAGGTTGCGTCCTGCATTTTTATCGAAATACATGTGATCGGTTCCAATGCCCGCGCCCAAACCTACACTGAATTGTGGATTGGTTTTAAACGGAAAATCAAATGAAAAGTAAACATTGGCCGTGCGTGGGATGCCTCCGGTTACCAGCGTATCGGGTTGTTGCAGCCAGGTGAGATATCCGATCTGGAATAGAAAATGATCTTTGGGACGATCGGAAAGATCGATTTTAGACCAGTCTTTTTTGGGTTTTGCGGTTTTTTCCTGTGCAAAGGTCAATCCAAAACTTACCAGTAAGGCGAGTAGTATAATTCCTTTTTTCATGAATGAGCTGATTATGGGGCAAATGTA
>JBMLSG010000017.1:0-1955 GCA_049240625.1 Lacibacter sp.
AACGACTTTGAGGATCGATGTGATAAGCGATCCGATGTGTTTCGGGTTTCAGAAAGAGAAACAGTCCGCACAAAAGATAATTCCATTTCATCGCTTGCTTTTAGTAATAAATAAAGCCCTGTGGGTACAGGGCTTTATTAGGTGTAGTTAGGAAATTAGAAACCAATCACAGCTTCTATCATCAATCCGCTGAATTTACCTTCATTACGATAGTCGGCCCATGGGAAATCATTGTATGACTGTGTTACGTATTCCACTTTCAATAACATATTTCTGGTTGGAAAGTAACCGGCTGCAAGTGCTAAACGGTTGACATTTACTTTTGCTTGTGCGCCACTAACTTTTCCTGCATCGGCTGATGAGTATCTTAAACCTGATGGTTCGCCGGTTACACTAATATAGCGGGCGCCCACATAAAGTTGTTCGTTTTTCAGGAAGCGATAAACCACTTCACCATACAATTGATTCCAGGAACGTTTGTTCCATTTAAGTTTTCCGGATGTGCTGCTGGTATCGTTGTAAACGGAACCTTTCAAAAGATCTAATCCACCATATACCTCAAGTCCTTTGTATTTTACAAACGGGCTGATGTTGATGGCTGTAATACGATTAGACATGCCCGGATCCAAACGTCCGGATGTAAAGTTGGCAGTTACTGAAGTAGCTGTTCCATTAATTTGAGCAGGATCCATTACGGCAAAGTAGTGAGACCCCGTACGGTCGCCGGCGAACAAGGTGTTTCTTACAATGTTTGAATTGTTGTAAACTGATGCGGATAAACGATAACGGAAATCGTTCACTGTTTTATCATAGGCTACCTTACCAAAGATGGAGGGAGAACGTCTTGTTCTTACAACACCTGAGTTATTGATTTGGTCGGCTGTTGGTTGAATATTCCCGTTGATGAATCCGGAAGTCATACCACCCATAACCATTAAGTTGTCGATTGGGAAGGCATAAACTTCACCGCCAATTTCAGTTGTGAACGCATCCAGGATCAGGTTTTCTGCAAAGGGATTGAAGATGGCATTACCACCATCGGTACGACGATGTTGAAAGTCGCCATAATTGGGTTGGAAATGTCCGATTTTTACACGTAGATACTTCGTAAACCACTCAGGGTTGCCAAACATGGGCAGTTTGTCAATTTGGATGTAACCGCCTTTTACCCAGAATTCATTGTGATGGCGTGCACTCATGTAGTTTTCCAGAAACACACGAATCCCGTCTTCAATTTGAATGTCCAGGTTTAGATTCGCCATAGCAAGATTGAAGCCGGTCATGCGGGCATTAATACTGTCGCCTCCTTGGAAGGTTCCATTATTATTCTTGATGAGACCAACCAGTAAGTTTTTGTTGAGGGGATTGCTTCCTGATGTGGCTACATAATTTGCTTTATTGGTGCTTTTTATACTTTGATAATCTTGTGTAAATGAACCTCCGATTCGGATCTTAAATCCTTCGTATTGCACCGTGTCATTTTTTGATGGCTCAAATACATTGATTCCTCTTTTGTCGAAATACCTGGAATACTGGATTTTTTGCGCAGATACGGATGTCGCACTGATAGCCAGTATCAGTATTGCAGCAAGTGTTTGAAATGTTTGCCTTTTCATATTCTCTGTTTTTGGTTTAAAATGTTGATTATTTTTTTTGCAGTAAAACATAATACTCAATGGTTACTTCGTCTCCTACTTTCATAGCGCCCAGCATGAAGGAAGGTGGTTTAATACCGTGGTTCGACATGATGACTTTTTGACTGCCTTTAATTTCGAGATCGCCGTTGCTGAGGGTTTTGATCTTGAAGACCAAATCAACAGGTCTGCTTGCGCCGGCTATATTTAGTGTGCCGCTAACCGTTACGGTTGTCTCATTCTTACCGGGCACAATACCTCCCAGTCGGGTGGCTGTAAAAACAATATTGGGATTTTTGTCTGCTTTTAAAGTGCTGTAAG
>JBMLSG010000018.1:0-1096 GCA_049240625.1 Lacibacter sp.
AGGCAGCGCTGTTTTGGTTCTTCCAGCCTTGGAGTCTGTTCTTTTTTCTTCCTGGAGATTGATCTCTGTATATGCTTCTGAGGGTGTTGCTTCAAATGACATTCCCGCAGATGAATTTGACTACTTTAAAGCCGCTAAGCGCGACATCGTACAAGGGATTATTCACATTGACAACGTGCCCACGAAGCATTATCTCGAATCGGAAATAGAAGTTGTTTTCCGAAACGCTGGACTGAAGGTAACAGCACTGGAAAAATTGGAGTATAAATGGGATACTGAAATGGATGCTCCACCCGACTGGCTGGGAAAGCCTTATCCCTGGGATTGGCTGGTGGAATGCAAGCGCAAATAGGTTGATCTGAATCCGTTACTCCAAAACAAATGTTCCAACCGCGTGAGCGGGCAAATAGGTGTTTGCAATTCTGGTTTTGAATCGAAGGGCAAAGTTTTTTCCGGACGGACTATCATTTAAAACGATAACTACCTTTTTTCCTGATGGAGTGATGAAGCCTACGTTACTGAGGTTTTCCGGTTGATTTGATGCGATTCGGATAGACCCAGGGGGTACAAATTTTGAAGCGTGCGCGATGATGAAGTAAGATACATTTCGTGTTACATCCTTGCCGATTGTGAGCGCACCCAAGCAACGGTCGCACCCACCATCTCCGGTATGAGGGTTGAAATTTTGATCTGCTGCCAAATTCCATTCTAGAACAGCTTTAGCCCCATTGTTTGTAGCTCCGATAACTACATTTTTAATATGCCAAATTAAGTCCTCTCCAAACTTGCCATCACCAGATGTCCACTGTTCTGTAAAATAAATATTTTTGTCCGGGTGGGCTTTTTTTACAGTCGATAGAGCAGAGATGGAACCGAGATATAGATGAAAAGCAGTTCCGTCCACGAACTGTTTCGTGATCGGATCATTTAAAATGGAGATGGGATATTCGGGATGGTCACAATTGTGGTCGAACAAAACAATTTTGGTCTTAATGCCAGCTTGTTTAAAAAGAGGACCCAGATAATTTTTTACAAATGTATTTTGTTCTGATGCACTCATTACCATACTGGGTGTATTATTCGGATTTTCAGGTTC
>JBMLSG010000019.1:0-73201 GCA_049240625.1 Lacibacter sp.
CGGTAAGGTTTATTGGTGGCAGGATCAATTCCTTCGCGGGGATCTTGTGCTAAACAGGTTACAGATCTTATTGCATTGGGCGGATGTACAAAATTCCAGGTGTTACCACCGTCAGTTGAACGGAAAATACCACCAGAAACACCTGCCGCTAAAAGCACTCTGTTGGAAGACCCATCGTAACGAAGATCAAATTTTATGGCACGGGTTCTGCCGCCGGTTTTAGATGGTCCTACCGACTCATAAGTATTATTGACAAGTGTTCTGTAGCCGATACGTTTTTGAACCTGAATGATGTTGTCAAGTAACGAAAACTCCTTTTGATGAATCCCTGCAGGAATCATTCCTGTTTTGGGATTACGGAGCATTTTCAATTCATATTCTCTTCTTTTCATACCTCCTTCTTCTTCTTCCTCTTCAATACCTTCTTGATGAACGGATGCTTGATCCTGTTCTTTTTTGTATTCATGGGTTAAACATGGGGAAAAATACAGACCTGCCAGAAGGGTTGAGGCAAGAATTACCGGAAAAACAATACGCTTCATACGATGGTTTTAAAATTCAAATTTGAGGTTATAAAAGTAAGCTAATTTAACAGTTGTTAGCATAGTTTTTGGCACAATAACAAACCGTTCACATAAATTAACAGAACCGACAGATGGATAAACCACTCAGGTTCATCTTTTTTAGTCCAAATTGTTTAAAACTGCAACAAAAAATCATCGCAGGATAAAATAATCTGTTCACTGCTATCTAGTTTTTTTACGACACATTGATCGTTTTCTAATTCGTTGGAACCTATAATGACAACATGTGGTATCTGTTTTTTTTCTGCATATTTAAATTGCTTGTCAAATTTTACCTGATCGGGATAAAGCTCACACGCGATTCCTTTTGTCCGAAGCACCTGCATCAATGAAAATGCTTTGGTGCTTTCGGCTGCTCCCAGATTGAAGAATAAATACTGTGTTCCATTTTTTGTTTGAGTAGGAAACAGGTTCAATTCTTCCATTACATCATAGATTCTGTCAACCCCAAAAGAGATGCCTACGCCCGGAATATTTGAGATTCCAAAAAGTCCTGTGAGGTCATCGTATCTGCCTCCTCCGCCAATACTTCCCATTTGTACATTCAGGGCAGCAACTTCAAAGATGATACCGGTGTAATAATTCAGTCCGCGTGCAAGTGTAAAATCAATGGACAAGTTGGGGATGGTTCCAAACTGTCCGGCATTTATGAGATAGCGCAATTCTTTTATGCCTTTTTGTCCGGTTTCAGTATGACCAAGAAGAGCTTCTATTTGTTCCAACTTTTGTTCATTGCTTCCATTTATTTGAAGATAACGTTCAATTTGATCGATTTGCTCATTGGTTAAACCTCGGTTTGTTAGTTCCGTTTTTACTTTATCGATTCCAATTTTGTCCAGTTTGTCGATGGCTACTGTAATCGCGGTAAGTTGATCGGCGCCGCCACAAACTTCGGCCAGGGCCGCCAACAATTTTCTGTTGTTTACTTTGATTACGACATCAATTCCTAATTGTTCAAACACCCGTGAATAAATAGCAGCAAATTCTTTTTCAAGAAGAAGTGATTGACTGCCAACCACATCGGCGTCGCACTGGTAAAATTCACGATAGCGGCCTTTTTGTGGACGGTCTGCACGCCATACAGGTTGAATCTGGTAGCGTTTATAGGGGTAGGTAAGTTGGCCGTGGTTCATAGCAACATAACGAGCAAAAGGTATCGTGAGGTCGTACTTCAATGCTCGTTCAGTGATACCGACATTGTTTTTTCCGGTAAGGATTTGTTCGAAGTCCGATTGCGCTTTTGCGTGTTTTTCGGGCAAATCCAGTCCGTTATTCAGAATTTTGAAGATTAATTTGTCTCCCTCATCGCCATATTTCCCCATCAAGGTTTCCAGATTCTCCATTGCCGGGGTTTCGAGTGGTTCAAAACCATACAATTCAAAAACCGTACGTATGGTTTGAAAAATATAATTGCGTTTGCGTACGACTTCCGCGTTGAAATCACGTGTTCCTTGCGGTAATGAAACTTTTATTTTTGCCATATGAAATACGGGGTTGGAATTGCCGTTAAAACGTTTTTCAGGAATGTTTTTTGATGATGTTTTCGCAGGCAGAATTAAGCATGGTAAAGACCGTATGGTATCCGTCTTCATCACCAAACCAGGGATCCGGAACATTCCTGTTTTCGCCGGGATAAAGCTCGTTCATCAGCAAATCAATTTTTTGCTCTTCCCAGAAAGATCCGCTGATTTGTTTGACAGTACTGTAGTTGCTGCTGTCCATAACGTAAATAAAATCATTCCGTTTAAAATCTTCTTTTACAAACTGTCTGGCTCTTTGGTGACCTATATCAATGCCATGTAGTGCCGCTACTTTGATGCTTAAGGGATGCGGAGGCTCGCCTACATGCCAATTGCCGGTTCCTGCACTTTCAATTTTCCACTGATAACCGCTTTTAAGGGCTTTGTCCTGCAGAATACCTTCTGCCAAAGGACTGCGACAAATATTGCCCAAACAAACCATTAATATTCGCATGGTGCAAAGATAATGGAGCTACCTACATAGCCGAATGGTTTCCTTTTCTCTTAAAGAATTACACCGGTTTCTATGGAAATTGCCTGATTTGTGATCTTTACGTGAAGTAACGGCTTTCTTGATAGTCTTTAGAAAAAGGCTCTAAAAAAGAATTAACTTGCGGCCGCAAATTGAAACCACATGGATCAATCGCCCACCTCCGGCAAACGACGAGTCAATATCAAATCGGTATTTGATATCCTTATGGGATGTATTTATTCAGTCGTGGGTTTGTTGTTGGTGTTTTCAAAAATCAGAGGACAGCGATTGAGTTTTCCTCCTCCCGAGATGGTATTGATTTTCGGAATTGTTTCAGTCGCTTACGGTGCATTTCGAATTTTCAGGGGGATTAAAACATTCCATACAATATAATGAAACGATTCTCTTTTATTATAACCTGTTTAGTGTCGGTTCTTATTTCCTGCAAGCAGACTTCGAAAACAACTTCAGATTCTGCTTCCGAAGGCACGATTTATATCAGTGTGGATGAAACCTTTCGTCCCATCTTGGAAGAGCAAATCAAAGTCTATCAATCATCATTTCCAAAAACCAGAATCATTGCAACTTACAAGCCTGAGGCAGATTGCTGGAATGACATGATGAATGACTCTACCCGAATGGTCATTGTTACCAATAAATTAACAGAACAACAGGCAGCTTATTATTACGATTCTATAAAATTATATCCTCAAAGCGGGTTGCTTGCTTTTGACGCAATTGCATTAGTGGTGAACAGAAACGATCCGGACTCAGTGTTTACCACAGGAGATGTGATTCAAATGTTAAAAGGTAAAAGTTCGAAGACCTATGGAATTGTATTTGATGGATTAAAAGCAACAAGCACGGTGCGGTATTTTATGGATTCAGTTTTAAAAACAACTACTTTGAACACAAGTCAAATCATGGCAGCAAGAACGAGTCGTGATGTGGTTCAATACATTGCAGACCACAAGGGTTTTGTTGGGTTTGTAGGTGTAAGCTGGATCGGGAATCCCGAAGATCCGGAACAGCTTTCCTTGTTAAATCGGGTACGAATCGCATGGGTTTCCTGCACCTCCTGTAAAGACAGTTCTTTTACAAAGCCCTGGCAGGAGGAGATTTTAACAAAACGGTATCCGTACAGCAGGGGCATTTATTATGTGTTAAAGGAAAATCACAATGGGTTAGGTAAAGCATTCGTGAATTTTATGAAAAGCGATCGTGGTCAATTGATCTTTCGACGGGGTTATGTGGTGCCTGCTTGGCGACCATTTTTAGTTCGGGAAACGCAGTTAAAATTAGTAAAGCCTTAATAGAATAATCTATACTTTTACCATTCCTTAATTCAAAGTTTATCATAATGAAACGGTTATTAGGTTTAACATTTATTTTTTGGGTTGTAATGAATCTTCATTCGTTTGCACAAACACTTGAAGAGGGCAAAAATTTTATTTATTACGAGCGCTTTGCGAGTGCGCGCGATGTGTTTCAAAAAATATGGACCACGGCTCCTGCAAATACAGAAGCAGCCTATTGGCTCGGACAGGCTTATTTGGGTTTGGAACAAGTTTCAAATGCCAGACAAGTCTACCAAACGGCTCTCCAAACCAATGGAAATGCACCTTTGCTCCTTGTTGGGATTGGGGAAATTGAATTGCACGAAAACAAGCTGACTGATGCCAAAAGTCGGTTCGAAACTGCAATCAGTTTAACGAAGGCAAAAGACATCGAGGTGCTTCATGCTGTAGGCAGGGCGAACGTAAATGTCAAGCAGGGCGATCCCTCTTATGCTTTAACCAAATTGCAATTGGCAACAACGCTCAAGGGCTTTAAAGATGCGACGGTTTATATAACAATTGGAGATGCCTACAGGAAGCAACTGGATGGTGGCAATGCGATTGTTTCGTACAAAACCGCTTTGAGTATGAATCCAAAATTGGCATCAGCATGGCATAAGGAAGGACAAATTTATGAAACTCAAAAAAACAAGGAATTCTTCCTTCCTGCCTTTGAGCAGGCAATAGCAACCGACCCCAATTATGGTCCTGTTTATTATTCACTGTATGTTTATTGGTATTTCCGGGATGTAGCAAAAGCGGAGGATTACCTTCACAAATACATCAGCGTGATTGATGAAGATCCACAAAATGATTATTACCGCATCGATTTGAAATACGCGTCAAAACAATACAGTCAGGCCATTGCTGAATCAGATGCCTTAATTGCTAAAGTGGGGGCCAATGTGATTAAGCCGCGTATTTACAGGTTGAAAGCGTACAGCTATAAAGCCCTTAGTGATTATTCCAATGCGTTGGCGTCTGCCGATGAGTTTTTCAAGAAAGCAGGACCCGATGAAATTGTTCCTAAAGATTACGAATTGTATGCAGACATATTAGCAGGTATTCCAGGTAGTGAGACAAAAGCCTACTCCTATTATGAGCGCAGTATTTCATTGGATACCGTAGCCGAAAACAGAGTGGCTTGTTTACAAAAAGCAGCCGATCTTGCTAAGAAGTTAGGCGACAAACCCGGCATTGCCTATTGGCTTGAAAAACAATTCCTGATCAAAAAAACACCCACTAATGTAGATTTGTACAATCTGGGTGTTGCTTATTTCGATGCCGGGGACAAGCAATTTGCAAATTATTTTAAAGCCGATAGTGTATTTTCCGTTTATACGGGCCGTTATCCGGAACAGGCGCTGGGTTATTACTGGAGAGGTCGAACCGGCTGGAGTATAGACACAACCATGGCTCAGGGACTGGCCAATCCCCATTTTGAAAAATTCATTGATCTCGCAACAAAAGGGAAGGATTCCTTAACCCTGCGTTCAAGAGTAAAAATTGCCTATCGCTATTTCATAGGGTATGCTACCATAGTTAAAAAGGACAGCAAAATGGCGATTGAGTATTGCGATAAAATACTGGCGTTGGACCCGTTAGACAAGGAAGCCGCTGAATTTAAGAAACAGCTTTCTGCTCCCAAGTCTTCTGCGGGCGCTCAGCAGAAATCGCCGGGAGTTAAACAAACAGCACCCAAGCCATCCGGAGCCAAATCCGGGGGCGCCAAGCCAAAAAAATAAACCCGAAGACACCGGTACTGTATAAATGAATCCCCTTTATTCAATAAGGGGATTTTTTATTGAACTTACTGATATTATGTGGTATAGCTGCCTTATTTTTGCGCCGACAAACAATAAAAATGACCAACTGGTTTTATCTACTGCAAGCGAACCCTGTACTTCAGCCATCTTCGGCTATTAACGACTCCGGTAATTATTTTCCCATTGGCATACAGATATTATTTGCCGTTGGTTTCGTTGCTCTCATGATGGCTCTTACACATTTTCTGGGCCCCAAACGTGCAACCGATCAAAAGTTGGAAAATTTTGAAAGTGGAATCGAAATTCACGGGAATGCACGTCAGCCGATGGCGGTAAAGTATTTTCTGGTGGCAATTTTATTCGTCTTGTTTGATGTGGAGGTAATCTTCTTTTATCCCTATGCTGTCAATTTTAAAGAATTGGGTTGGGGCGGTTTTACTGCTGTTTTGATGTTTGTAAGCTTTTTTATTTGCGGATTTTATTACATCATCAAAAAGGGGGCATTAAACTGGGAAGATTAGGCAGTAAGAGTCTTGTTTTGCGTTAAAGAACAGCAACCTTTTTGAAACACGACTGTTAAGTTAAAGTGTATAAACAAAGTTCAATCGAAACAATTCAAACTAATGAACAATGGCTCGTCCGGTACAATTTAATATCAATCCCAAGCCAGTTGATTACAAGGGGCATATCAGCATAGTTGATGCTCCCGAAGGTCATATGGGCGAAGGTTTTTTCGCCACAAAGCTT
This sequence comes from Lacibacter sp., assembly GCA_049240625.1. Classification (GTDB taxonomy): domain Bacteria; phylum Bacteroidota; class Bacteroidia; order Chitinophagales; family Chitinophagaceae; genus Lacibacter. The sequence continues at coordinate 6,427 of JBMLSG010000019.1, forward strand.
AGTGAAGTGGTTGGGCTGGCACGTAAAAATTCAATTTGGCCACTGCCTTTTGCGACCTCTTGCTGTGGTATTGAGTTCATGGCAACAGCAGCAGCGCATTACGATCTCGGGCGTTTTGGATCGGAACGGATGGCTTTTACACCACGCCAGTGCGATCTTATGATGGTTATGGGGACCATTTCTAAAAAAATGGCTCCTGTTGTGAAACAGGTTTACCTTCAAATGGCCGAACCGCGTTGGGTTATGGCTGTTGGAGCTTGCGCCAGCAGTGGAGGAATTTTTGATACATACAGTGTGTTACAGGGTATCGACCAAGTGGTGCCGGTTGATGTTTATGTGCCCGGTTGCCCACCCAGACCTGAAGCGATTTTGGACGGACTGATGAAAATTCAGGACTTGGTTGGTCAGGAGAGTTTGCGCAGAAGGAACAGTGAGCATTACCAGAAATTATTAAACAGCTACGGTATACAATAAGGTGTCCAAGGTGTTTCCCTCGGATACCATCTCTTGAAATACCATTAGCAATAAAATATAAAAATTTAGGATTCGCAAATTCCCAATTTGAATGTCATTAACAAATCAGATTATACAGGAAAAGTTGATTGCAAAGTTTGGTGATCAGGTCAACAGCTTTACAGAACCTTACGGGATGCTTACGTTTGAAGCACCCAAGGATTTGAATTTGAAAGTCCTTCAGTTTTTGTTTGATGAGCAGGATTTGCAGTTTCGGTTTCTGACCGATCTTCAGGCGGTGCATTATCCCGAACAAAAAGGCCGGGAACTTGCTGTGGTCTATCATCTTCACAACATGGTGGATAATGTACGGATCCGTTTTAAGGTATTTACGGATATTCAAACACCTGACGTATTTACAGCTACGAAACTGTTTGCTACAGCTAACTGGATGGAGCGGGAAACCTATGATTTTTTTGGTGTCAATTTTGTTGGTCATCCCAATTTGAAACGCATATTGAATGTAGACGAAATGGATTATTTCCCTTTACGGAAAGAATTTCCCTTGGAGGATCAGACAAGGGTAGATAAGGATGACGAAATGTTTGGAAGAGGTGGTACGATTTAACGGCGAATTTGAAACCGGAGCACATCTGCCGAAAGGTAACACTGAAGGGTGCATAGGAAGTAAAATTTGCAAATTTTCAAATGGAATGTCATGAGTGAAGTACAAAATATTTTATTACCAGAAGGTTCAATCGAAAAGCAAACAACAACGCTGAATCTGGGGCCTACGCATCCGGCCACACACGGCGTATTCCAGAATATTCTGGAAATGGATGGAGAACGTGTTTTGTCTGCCGAATCAACAGTTGGATACATCCATCGGGCATTTGAGAAATTGGCAGAACGTCGTCCTCTTTATCAAATCACACCCATTACGGACCGACTGAATTATTGTAGTAGTCCCATCAACAATATGGGATGGCATATGACCTGCGAAAAGTTGTTGAACATACAAACGCCCAAGCGTGTTGATTATTTGCGGATCATACTTATGGAGTTGGCTCGCATCAGTGATCACCTGATTTGTAATTCGATTGTAGGGGTTGATACGGGAGCGTTTTCAGGGTTCGTGTATCTGATGGAATACCGGGAATTGATTTATGAGATTTATGAAGAAATCTGCGGGAGCAGGTTGACAACCAATATAGGAAGGATCGGCGGCTTCGAACGAAATTTCACTCCTGTTGCCTGGCAAAAGCTGGAGAAATTTTTAAAGGAATATCCAAAGGTGTTGAAGGAGTTTGAAGATCTCTTTACACGCAACCGAATTTTCATGGATCGTACCATTGGTTGCGGACCAATTTCACCAGAAAGAGCATTGAACTATGGATTCACCGGTCCCAATTTAAGAGCTGCCGGTGTTGACTATGATGTACGCGTTCATACTCCTTACTCTTCTTACGAAGACTTTGATTTTACTATTCCTGTTGGTTCAACCGGAGATACTTACGACCGCTTTCTGGTTCGGAATCAGGAGATGTGGCAAAGTTTGCACATCATTGAACAGGCCTATCAAAAAATTCAGGATATGAAGGGGGCTGCGTCCGAAGTGTATCATGCAAACGTTCCCGAGTATTATCTGCCCCAAAAGAAAGATGTATATACCAGCATGGAGGCACTTATCTGGCATTTCAAGATCATAATGGGTGAAATCGAAATGCCGAAAGGTGAAGTTTACCATAGTGTAGAAGGCGCCAATGGTGAATTGGGATTCTATTTCATCAGTGACGGTGGCAGAACGCCTTATCGTTTACATTTTCGTAGGCCCTGTTTTATTTATTATCAGGCTTATGAAGAGTTGATTAAGGGCAGTATGTTGAGTGATGCAATTGTAGTCATGAGTAGTTTGAATTTAATTGCCGGTGAACTGGATGCATAATGAATTTCTATTTTGAATCTGTAAATCTGAAAAACAAAGAATGACTTTTTCTGAAGCGCAATTGAAGCAAGTAGATGAAATGATTGCTCACTATCCCGAAGGGAAGCAAAAGAGCGCACTCATTCCATTGTTACATTTTATACAAAAAGAAAACGGCGGTTGGCTGAGCGCTGAAGCAATGGACTATGCTGCGCAATTATTGAAGATTACTCCGATAGAAGTATATGAAGTTGCAACGTTCTACAGTATGTACAATTTGCAACCGGTTGGAAAAACTGTGTTTGAAGTATGTCAAACCGGACCTTGCATGTTGAGGGGAAGCGATGATATTGTTGCTTACATTTTTGAGCAATTGGGTATTCGTCCCGGGCAAACTACTGCCGACGGATTGTTTACACTTAAAACCGTGGAATGTTTGGGTGCATGCGGTTATGCTCCAATGATGCAATTAGGGCCTGATTACAGAGAACATCTGACAAAAGAAAAAATAGATAAATTAATTTCAGAAGGTCGAACAAAAGCAAATTGAGAAGTTGATGGAAAAGAAATTGCCAAAATGGATCTGGTTCGCTTTTTTAATGACACTTGCAGGAGTCGCTCTGGTGCTTGCCAGTTATACTGTTGATTCAGCACAGATGAAAGTTACTTTTGCAACGTGCGGACTCGTTTTGGTTGTAACATCTATTGTATTAAGGTGGACCTATCGGTTGAAGCCCGAATGGTTCGAAAAGAAATCTAAATCTTAACAGCTCTGCAAGAGAACCGGAATATGGGAAGAAAATTATTACTGGACAAGGCGCATATTGAAGGCATCCGCCATTATGAGGTGTACCGTCGTGAAGGTGGTTACCGCAGTGTCGAAAAAGCATTAAAAACCATGGCTCCTGATGCGGTTGTGGAGGAAGTAAAGAAAAGCGGATTACGTGGTCGTGGGGGCGCAGGTTTCCCTACAGGAATGAAGTGGAGTTTTTTGGCTAAACCCGAAGGCGTTCCACGTTATCTTGTTTGCAATGCAGATGAGAGTGAGCCCGGTACTTTTAAGGATCGTTTTCTAATGGAATTCATTCCGCATTTACTGATTGAAGGAATGATTGTAGCTTCTTATGCACTGGGAAGTAATCGATCCTACATTTACATCCGTGGCGAATACTGGTGGGTTAAAGAAATTCTAGAAAAAGCCATCGAAGAAGCACGAGCGGCCGGATGGTTGGGGAAAAATATTTTAGGCAGTGGATTTGATTGTGAGGTTTATGTTCAACCCGGAGCCGGTGCCTATATCTGCGGTGAAGAAACAGCTTTAATTGAATCGCTGGAAGGCAAGAGGGGAAATCCCCGTATCAAACCTCCATTCCCTGCGATTAAAGGTTTGTGGGGTTGTCCAACCGTTGTAAATAATGTTGAAACTATTGCGGCAGTTGTTCCAATCGTTAATGACGGTGGGGACGAATATGCAAAAATTGGCATTGGAAAATCAACCGGTACGAAACTGATTTCTGCTTGCGGGAACATCAACAAACCAGGGGTGTATGAAATTGAGATGAACATCTCCGTTGAAGAATTTATTTACAGTGATGAATATTGTGGAGGTATCGCAAATGGAAAAAAATTAAAAGCTTGCATTCCCGGAGGATCTTCAGTTCCAATTTTGCCGGCCAACCTTCTGTTAAAGACGGCTAAAGGGGATACCCGGATGATGAATTACGAGAGCTTAAGTGACGGAGGCTTTGCTACCGGTAGCATGATGGGTAGTGGAGGATTTATTGTTATGGATGAAGACCAGTGTGTCGTGAAACACACGTACACGCTGGCCCGGTTTTACCGTCATGAAAGCTGCGGACAATGCTCGCCTTGCAGAGAAGGAACCGGATGGATGGAAAAAATATTGCTGAATATAGAAACCGGAAAAGGCAAAATGAGCGATATCGATTTGTTATGGGATATCCAGCGCAAAATAGAGGGTAATACCATTTGTCCTTTGGGTGATGCTGCGGCATGGCCCGTAGCGGCAGCAATTCGCCATTTTCGGGATGAATTTGAATGGCATGTAACCAACCCGGATGAGGCAGTAAAGAGAAATTACGGTTTGGCTAATTATGCAAAACCCTTAGATGTTGTAACAACAGCTTAAAGTAAAAAGCATGGCTGAAGAAAAGAAATTATTTAAAGTAACAATCGACAACATAACTGTTGAAGTAGAGCCCGGAACAACCATTCTCAATGCTGCCCGGCAGATTGGAGGAGAAGTGGCGCCCCCGGCTATGTGCTACTATTCCAAGTTGAAAGAAAGCGGTGGAAAGTGTCGTACCTGTCTGGTGGAAGTGGCCGCCGGTTCTGCTGCAGATCCCCGGCCCATGCCCAAACTGGTTGCCAGTTGCCGAACAACAGTTATGGATGGCATGGTTGTGAAAAACATTACGAGTGATCGTGTTCTTGATGCACGAAACGGTGTTGTGGAGTTTTTATTGATCAACCACCCGCTGGATTGTCCCATTTGTGATCAGGCAGGTGAATGCCACTTGCAGGATCTGAGCTACGAACATGGAAAAGGTGCCAGTCGTTACGAATTCAAAAGAAGAACGTTTGAAAAGCATGATCTGGGGCCCTATATCCAATTGCACATGACACGTTGCATTCTTTGCTACCGTTGTGTATATACCGCCGATCAGGTAAGTAAAGAACGCCGTCATGGTATATTAATGCGTGGTGACCACGCCGAAATCGCAACATACATCGAGAAAAGTCTTGACAATGATTTCATTGGAAATGTTATAGATGTTTGTCCGGTAGGTGCGCTCACAGATAAAACATTCCGCTTTAAAAATCGGGTATGGTTTACAAAACCGGTTGATGCAAATTGCAACTGCGATAAGTGTTCGGGTAAAGTGCAATTGTGGATGCGTGGTGACGAAGTATTGCGCGTTACCGCCCGAAAAGATGAATGGGGCGAAGTGAATGAATGGATTTGCAATACCTGCCGTTTTGAACGAAAGAATGTTAGCGACTGGAATATCGAAGGTCCTTCGCACGTTAATAGACATTCCGTCATTTCGCAAGGGCATTACGAGCAAATGAAGAAGCCACAGGAAACAATGTCGAAAGTAATGGGAGGAAGAGATCCAAAATTACTTATGAATATTAAGGATGTGTCGGAGGTTAATCAGGTCGAGTTGAGTGAATTGAAAGGTCCGGCAACATCACAAGTTTTTAAACAACTTAAGAAAGGAGATTCATGAATTCAATTTTGTTATCAGTAGATTGGGCGCTTGTTCTGGAGAAAACGTTGTTTATCGCGTTTATCATCAGCATCTCTCTAGTGATCGCTATGTATACTACATACGGCGAACGTAAAATTGCTGCCTGGATTCAAGATCGCCACGGTCCTAACCGTGCAGGTCCATTTGGTTTGTTACAACCACTGGCCGACGGATTAAAATTATTTTTCAAAGAGGAGATCATTCCCAATTCGTCCAATAAGTTTTTGTTCATACTCGGGCCTTCTTTGGCCATGATAACGGCCATGCTAACCGGGGCAGTTATTCCATGGGGCGATAAAATCGAAATTTTTGGACGATCAGTTTCGTTGCAAATAGCGGATGTAAACATTGGTATTTTGTATGTGTTTGGTGTAGTGAGTTTGGGTGTATACGGAATCATGATCGGTGCCTGGGCCAGTAACAACAAATTTTCATTGATGGGGGGATTGCGTGCTGCATCTCAAATCATCTCGTATGAACTGGCAATGGGCATTGCATTGATCGCATTACTCATGACTTCAGGAACGCTCAGTTTGGGCGAAATGGTTCGTCAGCAACAAGCCGGAGGGTGGAATTTTTTCATACAGCCGCTCGGGTTTCTTATTTTCTTGATCTGTGCTTTTGCTGAGTGCAACAGAACTCCATTTGATTTGGCTGAAGCAGAAAATGAATTGATTGGCGGATATCATGCGGAATATTCCAGTATGAAATTGGGTTTTTATTTGTTTGCGGAGTACATCAACATGTTCATCAGCAGTGCTGTAATGGCTTCCCTTTATTTTGGCGGTTATGACATCATACCATTTTATGATGAAAGCGCCTGGGGTTTGTCTGTTAATACAATGGCTGTGCTGGGTGCAGTGGCCTTGTTTGTGAAGATACTCTTATTGATTTTTGTCTTTATGTGGGTACGTTGGACCATCCCGCGTTTTCGTTATGATCAGTTGATGAATTTAGGATGGAAAGGCTTGATTCCATTGGCTCTTTTTAATATGTTGATTACCGCAGCATTCATTTTGTTCTTCAAGCGATAAATGCTCGTTGCGGCTTCAGAAAATGCAAACAGAATATTTTTTGAACTTATTAATAAACGTAAATGCAATTAACAAACAGAGCGAAATCGGTAGACCGTAGACCTCTGAGTCTTATGGAACGAATCTATCTCCCCGCTATTTTTAAGGGAATGGGTATTACGTTTTCTCATATTTTCAGGAAGAAAGTAACCATTAACTATCCGGAAGAAACACGGCCATTTAGCCCGGTATTCAGAGGTTTGCATATTTTAAACCGTGATGAAGAAGGAAGGGAGAATTGTACAGCCTGTGGTTTGTGTGCAGTTGCCTGTCCTGCAGAAGCGATTACAATGGATGCAGCAGAACGTTTGCCCGGCGAAGAACATTTGTATCGTGAAGAAAAGTATGCTGCCAAATACGAGATCAACATGTTGCGTTGTATCTTCTGTGGTTTGTGTGAGGAAGCTTGTCCGAAGGATGCAATTTATCTCACAGAAACCTTTGCGCCCGCTAACTACAGCCGCAAGAGTTTTATTTACGGCAAGGACAATCTGGTTATTCCGCATCCAAAGGAAAATCCGGATGCCTTCCAAAAAGCTAAAGGGCTTATCGACGAACGTAAAGAAAAAGCAAAACAAGAGAAGACCGCATAATATGAATATAACTCAAATTCTTTTTTGGTTCCTGAGTGCACTGGCGCTTACGGGAGCATTAATGATGGTAACCGGAAAAAATCCTGTTTACAGTGTCTTATGGTTGATCGTCGTTTTTTTTGCAATATCCGGGCATTACATACTCCTGAATGCGCAGTTCTTGGCTATTGTGAATCTCATCGTTTATGCGGGAGCCATCATGGTATTGTTCCTGTTTGTGATCATGTTGATGAATTTAAATGCGGATAACGAACCACAGAAAAACAAGTGGCTCAAATTTGCCGGTTTAATTGCAGGGGGCAGCCTTCTTTTGATTCTGGTAGGGGCATTGCGTCAATCGGATGCATTGCGTACGCAAGCTTTGCAAACCGGAGGTGAAACCGGTTTGATTCATCATTTGGGAAAAGTATTGTTTACAGATTATGTTCTTCCTTTTGAATTGACCAGTATATTATTTTTAAGTGCAATTGTAGGTGCTGTTGTGATCGGTAAAAAGGGAGATTGAGTTTTTATATTCATTACTAATACAAATTGTATATGCCAATCAATTATTATATCATTTTAGCGGTGTCCTTGTTCTGCATTGGGGTGGCAGGAGTTTTAACGCGGCGGAATGCAATTATCATATTTATGTGTGTGGAGTTGATGCTGAATGCTGTCAATCTTTTGCTGGTCGCGTTTAGTAAAATGCATTATACAGCTGCGGCTATTCAAAATCCTGCATCCGCAGTAGGAACGGACGGACAGTTATTTGTGTTTTTTATCATGGTCGTAGCAGCTGCCGAAGTAAGTGTGGGCCTTGCAATTATTGTAATGATGTACAGAAATATTCATAGCGTTGATGTTAACTTTTTGAACCGTTTAAAACATTAATGGATAGGGCAGGGATTCTGTTTTAAAGAAGCACTAGACTTGCCGTATTCGATATTAAGATTATGAAGCAGATTATTGACTTTGCCTATCTCGTTCCCTTATTTCCGTTGATTGGTTTTTTAATCAATGGTTTGGGAAGAAATTATATCGGCAAGCCTCTTGTTGGAATTATAGGCAGCGGGACAGTATTGGCCTCTTTTGTTGTGAGCGTGTTGCTTTTCAATGTTGTGAAAGCTGAAGGGGCACCCTTTACACTCCATTTATTCGATTTTATCAAAACAGGCGGATTGTACATTCCTTTTGATTTGCAAGTTGACCGTTTATCGATTTTGTTCATGCTCATCATTACCGGTGTGGGCTTTCTGATTCATCTGTATTCTACAGCCTATATGAAGGAGGAGTCCTCGGTTCATTTTGCTCGTTATTTTGCTTATTTAAACTTGTTTGTTTTCAGCATGCTCTTGTTGGTCATGGGAGCCAATTACCTCATCATGTTCATTGGTTGGGAGGGCGTTGGTCTTTGTTCATATCTCCTGATTGGATACTGGTTTAAAAACATTGATTACGGTAATGCCGCACGAAAAGCATTTGTCATAAATCGTATCGGCGATCTCGGATTTTTACTCGGTCTCTTTTTTATACTTCAACAATTTGGTTCGCTTACCTACACAACCATTTTCCCTCAGGCAGGAGGAATTAGTGTTGGACTTTTGACCGTAATCACGATTTTATTGTTTGTTGGAGCAACCGGTAAAAGTGCTCAAATTCCTTTGTATACCTGGTTGCCAGATGCGATGGCCGGTCCAACTCCTGTTTCGGCTTTGATCCATGCGGCAACGATGGTCACAGCAGGGATATACATGATTGCCCGCAGCAACGTGTTGTATACGCTTGCTCCGGCAACGCAAACAGTGGTGGCCGTTGTAGGTCTTTCAACAGCCATCCTGGCCGCAACCATTGCCATCAAACAGAATGATATTAAAAAAGTACTGGCCTATTCTACAGTAAGCCAGCTTGGTTATATGTTTTTGGGACTTGGTGTAGGAGCCTATACAGGTGCGGTTTTTCATGTAATGACACATGCGTTTTTTAAAGCGTTGTTGTTTCTGGGCGCCGGTTCGGTTATTCATGCCATGCATCATGAACAAGACATTCGAAAAATGGGAGGATTGTCCAAAAAACTTCCCATTACCCACATCACTTTTTTGATTGGATGCATTGCCATTGCCGGAATTCCTCCTTTTAGCGGATTCTTTTCCAAAGATGAAATTTTGGTACATGCCTTTGCTGCCAATCCGGTGTTGTATTGGGTCGGTCTTTTAGGTGCTCTTATGACAGCCTTCTACATGTTTCGTTTGTATGCAATGACTTTCAGGGGAAGCTTTCGTGGTACGGAAGACCAAGCACATCATCTCCATGAAAGTCCTTGGTCAATGACAGTGCCCTTGATCATTCTTGCATTTCTTTCAGTTATAGCAGGTTTTGTGGGTATCCCTGAATTGATTGTTCCGGATGCGCATAAGTTGCAACAGTTTCTTGCACCTGTATTTGCTGCATCCACACAGTTGCAGGAAGTTCATCATGTAAGCCATTCTACGGAGTATATGCTGATTGCCGTGAGCCTAACACTCATTGTATTTTCAATTATTTGGGCTTGGATGAAATTCAGTAAGAAGCCCGAACTGGAAGAAGCTCAGGGATTGGGTAAAGTTTTAGCTAACAAGTGGTATGTAGATGAATTGTATGACTTGATTGTTTCAAAGCCCTTGAAGAGTTTGGGAGCGGTTTTGAATCGGTTCATTGAAAAATCTGCAATTGATGGGCTTGTGAATGGTGCCGGAAAAATTGTAATGTGGGGAGGCAGACAGTTGCGTTTATTGCAAAGCGGACAAGTTGGATCGTATGTGTTATGGATGGTGCTGAGTATTTTGATTTTGATTGTATTTACATTGTTTATCTGATATAGACTGATATTATTATGACTCTTTTATTGTTATTATTCATACCACTGGTCGGAGGAATCACTACGTTTTTTCTCAAGGGCGATAAACAGGCAAAATCATGGAGTTTATTGGTTGCGCTGGCCTCTCTGGCTGTTATGGGTTACAACTTATTTGCATGGAATGAACTTCCAAAAACCTATAGCGTACATTGGTTACCGTTGTTGGGTTCTTCCTTCGCATTAAAAATGGACGGCACAAGTGCATTGCTTTCCTTGTTAACTGTTTTGTCCTATCCCATTATTTTTATTGCCACATTACGAAATGAGTATGCATCTGTAAACCGGTTCTATGGGCTCATGTTGTTGGCACAGGCCGGGATTTTAGGTGTTTTTTTAGCTGCTGATGCACTGGTGTTTTACTTCTTTTGGGAACTGGCTTTGATACCCGTTTATTTTTTATGTTCGCAGTGGGGTGGTGAAAAAAGAATTGCGGCAACCTTTAAATTTTTCATTTATACATTTCTGGGTTCGTTATTCATGCTGGTTGGAATTCTGTACATGTATTATCAAACACCGGATCTGTCATTTTCACTGGAAGCGTTCTATGATTTAAGATTGTCGGCCGCACAGCAATCCTGGCTTTTTTGGTTGTTGTTTGTTGCCTTTGCTATTAAAATGCCCGTGTTTCCTTTTCATACATGGCAACCCGATGCGTATGAACAGTCTCCAACAGCCGTAACGATGGTATTGAGTGCTCTGATGGTGAAAATGGGTTTGTTTGCCGTGTTGCGTTGGCTATTACCCATCTTCCCTCTGGCAAACGTGCAATATGCAGGAATCGTCATTGGACTTAGCATTGCTGGTATGATCTATGCCAGCATATTGGCCATGCAGCAGGATGATTTAAAACGTTTGATCGCCTATTCATCCATTGCACACATTGGGTTGATGAGTGCATCACTTTTTATTCCCAATAACAGTGCGCTTCAAGGAGCGATCATTCAGTTTTTTTGCCATGGAGTAAATGTACTGGGTATGTGGATCGTTGTTGATTTGATCGAAAAGCAAACAGGAACGAGGAAAATGAGTGAGCTGGGCGGACTGGCTCAAAAGGCACCAACATTGGTCATCTTATTGGTGATCGTTTCACTTGCAAATATCGCCTTGCCGCTTACAAACGCATTTATTGGTGAGTTCTTAATGTTTAATGGTTTGTTTCAGTACAACGCATGGATTGCTGCTGCCGGTGGTATTGCCATCATTTTATCGGCAGTCTATACCTTACGTATGATTCAATCCGTCTTTTATGGCGCAACCAATAGTGTAACAGAAACGTTTAGCAATATTGCCTGGAATGAAGCCGTTGGTTTATCCATCATTGTTGTTGCTATTTTCATGATGGGGCTTTATCCCGAGCCGGTATTTCGTTTAACAGCCGATAGTGTATCGGCAATTCTTGGATTCATAAAATAATTTAAAGCAGAAAGATGAACCTGATTTTATTTTCAGCAATATGGGGAGTGGGTATGATGCTCGGCGGTTTGTTTATTAAAAATCGTTCAGCTGCCAAAAATATAGCACTTCTTGGAGCACTATTGTTAGCATCCGGCAATTTGCTGGAATTGAACGGCTTTGCAATCTTCAAAACTGATTTTAACGGAATGCTTGATTACAGCCGTTTTGGTTTGATCTACTTAACCGTTTTGTCTGTTGCGTTGATTTTTTATTTTCTGTTGAGCGGAAAAGAAATCGAAGCAGTTGGGAAACATCCGTATGAATATTTTGCATTGTTGTTTTTTGTGATGAGTGGGGTTGGACTGGTTGCGTTGTTTAACAACCTGCTTGTTTTGTTTTTGGGAATAGAGATCATATCCATTCCATTATACATTTTAACGGGGTCGGATAAGCGCAATCTGAAGAGCAATGAAGCTGCTCTCAAATATTTTTTAATGGGAGCTTTTTCGACCGGTATCTTTTTGCTTGGTATTGCTTTTTTGTATGGCGGAAGCGGATCCTTTCGGCTGCAGGATCTTATGTTACAGCAGGGTGATCAGTACATAGTATTATTGTTAATTGGAGTTGTTCTGTTGCTCATTTCACTCTCATTCAAAGTTTCAGCCGCTCCGTTTCATTTTTGGACGCCCGATGTGTACGACGGGGCTCCTACCATTTTTACTTCCTTCATGGCAACCATTGTAAAAGCGGCATTCTTTATTGGGTTTCTTAAAGTTTTTTCAGGGGCTTTCAGTGGACTTTCTGAAAATTGGCGACCTTCTTTCACGATTATTATCGTTCTCACGTTATTGATCGGTAATATAACGGCTGTTTATCAGCAGAGTGTGAAGCGTATGCTTGCCTATTCCAGTATTGCACAGGCCGGGTTTATGCTGTTCTCGGTGTATGCGTCCAATGATCTGGCAGAGCAGTCGCTTTTATTGTATGCGGCTGCGTATTGTCTTTCCACCATTGGTCTATTTGCAGTACTGATTAAAATGAACGATTATACATTTGAAGGGTTTAACGGATTAGCGAAGAAAGAGCCATTACTTGCTTTTGTTGCAACGGTATGTGTGCTTTCGCTTGCCGGGATACCGCTCACAGCGGGTTTCTTTGCCAAATTTTATGTGCTTTCTGCTGCCATGAAGAGCGGAGCCAATTTGTGGCTGGTCATTTTTGCCGTCATCATGGCGGCTGTAAGCGTGTACTATTATTTCAGAGTCATTGCTGCCATGTATTTTAAAGATGGTGGCGAGCAGGTGCTTGTTACGACACCGGTTTACAAATGGGGCTTGATGCTTGTTGTTGTATTGATTCTTCTTCTGGGTATCATTCCTGAATCCGTATTATTGAACTGGCTGGTGCTTTACTAAGCCTGTTTCATTGTTACAGGCCCAAGGGATGGTGTTGTAAAGGTTGAAACAACCTTATCTGAATACTTGTTTATCGCCGCGGCTTTCCTAATTTCGGGATGAAATACCTTTATGACCTTCATTGATATTCTTGCCTTATCATGGAATACGGTTCGTTCAAATAAACTTAGGACGGGTATTACCGTTTCAATTATTGCGTTTGGAATTATGGCTTTGATTGGCATTATTACGGCAATTGAAGCCATGAATCAAAGTCTGTATGAGAATTTTTCCATTTTGGGCGCGAATTCTTTCAGTATACGTTTCAAAGAACGAAATGTCCATTTTGGCGGGCCACCGAAAAGTGATTTGAAAAAGGAATCGAAAGCGGGTAAAAAAGAACGCAACTCCAATCTGGGTCGGATCATTACTTTTGATGAAGCACGTTTATTTAAAGAACGCTTTGATTTTCCCGCAACCGTGAGCATTTCCAAATTCGTAAGCGGGAATTCCACACTTTTTTTTGAACAGATCAAGACCAATCCCAACGTCCGGTTAATAGGCGGCGACGAGCATTACCTGCTTAACAGCGGCTACGTATTGGAGGAAGGTCGCGATTTCAATAAGTTGGATATCGAAAGTGGAAGGAATGTTGTGATTATCGGCAGCGATCTGGTCCGCAAGTTATTCAAGGGAAAAGCTTTATATGCGTTGGGTAAGGTGATCCGTATTGGTACTGCGCGTTATCGGGTTATTGGTGTGTTGAAAGAACGTGGTGCCAGTTCCTTTTTGGCATTGGATAATATTGCAATCATAACCTATAACAACGTGCGCAGAGTTTTTCAGAACGAAGGCAGTTACAGTATCACTATCAAGACGAAGAATTTTCAGCAAATGGACGCTGCAGTTGGAGAGGCTACAGGCATTTTCAGACCAATACGAAAATTGTCGGTCACAGATTCTGAAAATTTCTATGTTGACCGGAGCGATAGTATTGTGGAAACGCTTAAAAATACACTTCGTTATGTACAGTATGCTGCTATGGTCATAGGGATTATAACCCTGATTGGTGCCGCCATCGGATTAACGAATATCATGCTCGTTGCAGTTAACGAACGAACCCGTGAAATTGGTCTTGCCAAATCAATTGGCGCACAATCGGTATCCATTCGTACACAGTTTCTGTGGGAAAGCATTTTAATTAGTCTGTTGGGAGCCGCCTTTGGAATTTTATTGGGCGTATGTGTGGGGAATTTGTTTTCAATGTATTTAAAAACGGGGTTTGTTGTGCCCTGGATGTGGGTAGGTGCCGGAGTAGGCATCTGTTTTATTACCGGGTTGGTGGCGGGTCTCTATCCTGCGGTCAAGGCATCCCGTTTGGACCCCATCGATGCCTTGAGGTATGAATAAGTAAGGCTTTTGAGCAGTTTATGAGTAAGGTACGAATACAAAGCGGAGATGTTGCAGGTATGGGATGTTGTATGTTAATTCTTTGCGATAAAAAATCACAAAAAAATAAATTAAGGGAATGGGCATAATTTAAATATTTCCCTAACTTGTGCATCCCATTTATAGGGGTGTATTTCAGTGAAATACTATTCACAAAAAGCATAAACTTAAATTGAAACGTAGTTTTTAAAATCAAAAAAAATCAATTGTCATGGCTGAAAAAAATCCTATTGCAGCATCATCTGGTCAAGTAAAAAAAGAAGGGAACATGATTTCATGGATCGCTCCAATTGTTTGTATTGTTATCGGATACCTCATTTGGCGTTTTGTTTTGGGAAGCGCTACCGGTTTTAAGGAGCCTGATACTTCCGGAGCATGGTTTTGGCCACATCACAAAAAGCCAATTACAGCTTTAAATCGTGTATATGAGGGAGGTATTATCGTTCCGTTTTTGATTGGATTGTTTTTAATGGTAGCCGCGTTTTCAATTGAGCGTTATCTCACAATCAGAAAAGCATTGGGTGCCGGTAATGTTTCAGATTTTGTACGTAATATTCAATACCATCTGGCAAACAAGAATATAGATGCGGCACTTGCTGCTTGTGATAAGCAAAAAGGATCAGTAGGCAATGTAATGAAAGCGGGTTTGCGTAAGTACAAAGAAATGACAACTGAAGGCGGTATTGGTACCGATCAGAAAGTGCTTGCCATTCAAAAAGAAGTAGAAGAGGCTACTGCTTTGGAATTGCCAATGCTGCAACAAAACATGGTGTTTCTATCAACAATTACTTCACTGGGTACGCTTATTGCCTTGTTGGGTACGGTAATGGGTATGATTCGTTCATTTGCGGCACTTGGAGAAGAAGGCGCTGGTGGTGATGCTTCACAGCTTGCGGTAGGTATCTCTGAAGCGCTTTATAATACGGCGTTGGGTATTGCTACCTCTTCTTTTGCATTGATTATGTACAATGTGTTTACTACAAAAATTGACTCAATCACTTATGGTATTGATGAATCAAGCTTTACATTAACTCAAAGCTTTGCTTCACAGTACAAATAATCTACGGGTTGTTTGTGGAAACCTTAAAATAATGAATCAAATAGTTTAAAAAGCAGGTAATGCCAAAAGTACAAATACAAAAAAAGAGTACATGGGTGGATATGACAGCCTTTGTGGACGTGTCCTTCCTGATTCTTTCGTTTTTCATGTTGGCCACTAAGTTTAAGCCGCCTGAGCTCGTGAACATCCAGAATCCGAAATCGGTTTCATCTGAGAATGTTGCTGAGAAAGATGTTTTTAAGGTATCGTTTGATAAAGAGGGCCGTTGTTTCATTAGTTTCAGTTCGGACGAAGAAGCAAAAGAAAGAATCTTCAACATGCTGGATGTTTTAAATACACAGAAGGGTATTTCTTTGACGAAAGAAGAGAAAGCAAGGTTTGTAAGTTTTTCAATCGGCGGTATCGGAGTCCCCTTTACGCAATTAAAATCGTTATTAGCCCTTACGGACGACGAGTTTAAAGCATTTAAACAACCGGGAATTCCAATAAAAGACACCTCGAATAATCAATTGACAGACTGGCTGAATGCACTTCTTACAGGAAGTGGCGGACGTAAACCGGCCAATGTTATGTTGAATGGTGATAATGCAGCGGCTTATCCTGAGTTTAAAAACATTTTGGCTGCGTTCAAGAAAAATGGTGTTTTCTCTTTCAAGTTGATTACTGCAATGGAGTCTGTTCCCGCAGGAACACCACTTTACAAGAAGCAGCAAGGGGGTACAAAATAAGAAATTCGAATTGTTAAATAACAAAAATTCATTGCGATGGGAGCAGATGTAGACAGTGGTTCACACGACCATGGTAAAAAGGGCCCTGGTGTCAAGAAGCAGAAAAAAGTTGCCGCAAAAGTGGATATGACACCCATGGTGGACCTTGGGTTCCTTCTTATTACTTTTTTCATTTTTACTACAACCATGAGTTCGCCAAAAGCATTCAAGTTGAATGTTCCTGACGATACGGCTAAGGATGAAGAGCAAACAGAAGCAAAAGCATCGGGTGCCTTTACGATCCTTCTTAGTAAAGACAATCATGTTTACTATTATGAAGGGCAACTTTTGCCGGATGGTTCTAATTTTAAATCCACAAATTTCAAGGAGTTAAGAAACGTTATTTTGGATAAGAAAGGAAGGACGCCCGAAAAGGATTTGGTTGTGATTATTAAGCCCAACACGACATCCAACTATAAAAACGTAGTTGATGTTCTGGATGAAATGACCATTGCTGAAATAAAGCGTTATGCAATGGTAGATATTTCAGATTCAGAGTCAACGTTAATTAACATTACTGAAGGATCTTCTCCGGCTAAACAGTAGGGGTCGGGTCCTCACCTGGAACATCATATAAAAAATTACAACGATGATGGATGTAAGTAAAATTTTAAGTTCGGATTTTCTTGATCTTCTTTTTGACGGCAGAAATAAAGAATATGGCGCATATGAACTCCGCAAAAACTACAACAAGCGTTTGCGTACTGCGTTGGCAATTACTGTTTCTGTGGTGCTGGCCATTTTCCTTTTGGTGTTTGTAGGAAAGAATATATCTGATAACACAAAAAGTAAAGTCAAAGTACAGGAAGTTACATTAAGTGACATCAAGCAGGAAGAGCAAATGAAGGTCGAACCGCCTCCTCCGCCGCCTCCTCCGGTTCAGGAACCGCCAAAAATTGAAATCACAAAGTTTACTCCTCCTAAAATTGTGGAGGACGATAAGTTTGAAGAAAAAAATGAAGTAAAGGAGCAGGAAGAGATTACCAATGTAGGTAAAATCGATCAGGAAGGGATCAAAGAGCCGGATGTGGTGAACCCTCCTACGGTGGATCAAGGTTCAAATGTTATTGAAGCACCCAAGGAAGATGATAATACAGTCTTCACAAAAGTAGAAGTGGAAGCTCAGTTTCCGGGCGGTGAAGCGAAATGGAATCAATTTGTTCAGCGTGAGGTTGAGCGACACATTGATGATTTAGTTGAAGACGGACAAGCGGGAACCTGTGAAGTGCAGTTTATTGTGGACAAAGAGGGCAATGTGAGTAATGTGGAAGCCCTTACGATGAAAGGAACAGTTCTTGCACGTATTGCTACCGATGCCATCAGGAGAGGACCTAAATGGATTCCTGCCATTCAAAATGGCCGTCAGGTAAAAGCATGGCGTCGTCAAAAAATCACGTTCCGTTTGCCCGACGAATAGTTTTGACCTTTAATCATGAAGGAATATACAAGCAACATCCCCATCGGTTTTCCGGTGGGGATTTTTATTTCTTGAATTTGAAATCAATTTCTTCCTTCGGGTGGGCTTTTCTAAATATGCAAGTAAATTTGCAACATGCAGGGTAAATTATCAGGTTGGGACGATACCATCGTTGCATTGGCAACACCCAATGGTATTGGAGCCATTGGTGTAATTCGGATTAGTGGTCCCAATGCCATAACAATCATCAATCAACTTTTTCCGTCAAAGGATTTAAGGGCCGTAGGTTCGCATACACTTCATGTAGGGTTTTTGAAAGATGAGCAGCATGTGCTTGACGAAGTTGTAGTGGCGGTTTATAAGGCCCCGCGTAGTTATACCGGCGAAAATGTGATTGAAGTGTCTTGTCACGGTTCTTCCTATATCCAGGAGCAAATCATCAAATCAATTCTTAAAAATGGAGCAAGGCTGGCACGTGCCGGCGAATTTACACAAAGAGCATTTTTAAAAGGAAAGCTTGACCTTACGCAAGCGGAAGCTGTTGCCGACCTAATTGCAAGTAATACAGAAGCGAGTCGTAACACCGCGCTCCACAATATCCGTGGAGGATTCTCGTCCGTTCTAAAAGAGTTACGAGAGCGTCTCATTCAATTTTCAGCTTTGATTGAACTGGAACTTGATTTTTCACAGGAGGACGTCGAGTTTGCAGACAGAACCCAGCTGTTTGCACTTATCCATGAAGCCCAAACAACCGTTGCCGCCTTATTGAGTTCATTTAGTTTGGGTAATGTCATCAAAAATGGCGTAAGTGTTGCGATTGTAGGGAAACCCAATGCCGGAAAATCGACCTTGTTAAATGCTTTGTTGAAAGAGAACAGGGCCATTGTAAGTGAAATCGCGGGCACAACACGCGACACCATAGAGGAAGTGTTGAATATAGACGGTATACTTTTTCGGTTGATTGATACAGCCGGTATACGTGAAAGCAGGGATGTGATTGAGGTAATAGGAGTAGAGAAAAGTCTTGAAAAGATGAAGTCGGCCGATTTAGTTCTTTACTTGTTTGATGTGGATGAACTCAGTGCTTCGGAGCTGGAAGCAGCCTTGTTGCTGGTACAAGAACACAATCGACAAGTCCTGGCCGTTGGAAATAAAGTAGATAAGATGGGAGTTGAACTTGTTCGTCAAAAATTTGCCGGTGACGATGTGTTGTACATCTCAGCAAAGGAAGGGTATAACATGGAAGTGTTAAAGTCACGCTTAACCGACAAGGTGTTACAGGGCGTTGTTCAAACTGAAAATACCGTTGTGACCAATGCACGTCATTTTGAAGCGTTGCAACAGGTAGCGGCGGCCTTAAGCGAAATCCTCAACGGAATGAACAGTCGGGTTCCCGGTGATTTGTTGTCGTTGGATATACGCAGATGTCTGCACTATCTGGGAGAGATAACGGGCGAGATCACCAACGAAGATCGGTTGGATTATATTTTTAGTAAGTTCTGTATCGGAAAGTAAGTGTGGCTGCCCCTCTTTAATTCAACTGATATACATTCATCCAACGCTCAAACAAATCACGTTCTAATAAGCGAATCAAATCAGGGTTCCCTGCATTTGTATTTCGAATGATTTTCAATTGTTGACGTATTAGAAGTATATCTTCTTGTTTGGGCAACATTAGAAAGTGTACTTGTGCCTTTCCGTCTTTGGAATAAAGATTTTCGCAAGTCCATTTGATCAATACGGCACGTTTTATTGATGTTTTAATAATGACAGAATCGCTAATTCGGTAGGTTTGACTTCCTCGAATCGTAGTATCGATAGTAATGCTGTCCATACTAATTTTGAGACGATGCGGTATGTTGAGGGCTACTGTTTCCCATTTTAATGCAATTGGAATCGTGAAGACAAAGGAACTGTCTCGCGGAGTTGTCCTGATTTGTCTGCTTCTGAATACTGCTGCCGTAACTTTTTGTTGATCTTCATCCTCATTTCCGTTTGTAAATTTTTCAAACACATACGAAAGAAAATTTGTAGTAGAAGAATGCTGTTTGGACGTCCTGAAAAGTTGTTGAATTTGTGCAAACGAATAAATGCCATTTTTATCAATCAGTAAGGAACATCCATCCTTACGAACCAGCATGACGCCCGATAAGGCCGCTACAACAAGCTGCTGTTTTTCCTGAATAAAAACACCTCTCTTTGCTTTTTCTGTAATGCCTTCATGGATCCATCGTACATCGTGTTTGGTATGATAAATAAGAAAGCGCTCACCTGCTTGGAGCAGGAGTAGTTGTGACCATAGAATGATTGCCAGAAGGAGTCGTTTAATCATTGTCTGATTTTTTCAAAAATCTTGAATTGAAATTAAGTCCTAACTGAAAGCGTAGCAATTTCAAAGCCACTTCATATAAATTTAGTAGAGTAGGAATTAATACGATACAAGCTGTTAGTAATCCGGGGTCAAACTTGATGTTCCTGTTTTGATAAAGCAGTAAAGAGATCCATACAGTAAGTATGCTTCCTGCAAATTGAATTGCTGTCCCAATGGAATTAAACCATAAATCACCTTTGAAAAACAAAAAACAGATAAGAGGGAGATAGATCCATGTAAGGAAAAATGTGATAATCACTGTTTTTGAAGGTGATACAACATGAATGCAGTCGTTATCAAGGATCATTCTCAGGATGTTGGCATGAATGACACTCCCGTACATGTCCGGAAAACTGCGGCCGGATATGTGACTGTTTAACGGAGTGAAAAATTTATCTTCATCCACTTGTTCCGACTCGGGACGGTCAGGTAATCCTAAATAGCCAACAATCACTATTTTATTTTTAAAAACGTTGGGATCAAAGTCGGGTTGCAGTACTTCATCGAAATGGTAATACATGAAATTTTCCAGCCCTCCGTAATAATGAATTTCCATTGGATCTTCATCGTCAGGCAATAATCGATTATAAATGCCTTCGTCATACTGTTTAAGCAGTGATGTCGTGAATGCGTTTTCTTTTTGATAAAAGGGGTGATAATATCGGATTGTTGAAATCGATCGGTCCGTTCCTACAAGATTGGCATAGCTCGACTTTCCGGTCGTAAAAAAGGAATCCGTAAAATGGGACTCATTCGGATTTTCAAAATCTGCCATAAATCCAAAAACATAGTTTGAATTTCTTTTGAATTCATCTCTGAGTATACTGTCATATTCATCTTTGCGGCCTGAAAAAACAATGTCCAGTCCTACTGTTTTCGGTTGACCTTCCTGAATACGTTGAAGTAAAAAGGCGATTTCTTTGCGGCTTCTGTTTTCTATGTTTACCAATACAACAGGGCCTTTGTAGATGTTATCCTGTTTTCTGATTTTTGAGTAATATAAATCTGTCAGCGAAAAATCACGGAATGCCTGTGTAAACGGATCAAAGATCGAAATGTTAAAGAAAAGCAACGACAAAAGAGCCATGCATCCCCAAATAAAAAAATTGAGAAATAAATACTCCGTGAAAAATCGTTTTAGAAGGCGCATAGGCAAAAAACAAAAAAGGGTATAAACGTGAAGCGGTTTATACCCTTTTGATTCATGATGATTGAATTATCGTTTCAGATTTAAGGTAAACGTGCGGCTATCGTTACAATAGCTGCTGTTGCTCCAGGATAGACTTCCGTCTGTTGATTGTGCATACCATTTTGTCCAGTTGCCGGGTACCCATACATCAACACGAACGGATGTTGCGTAAGGAGAAAGGCGTCCCTGATAGATGCCTTCTACCCAGATGTCAACGTAGTTGCCGGTAAAATTGTCGAAATATACATAGCAGTAACCGCGTGTTTTCTTTTCGCGTGGGGTTGCATCCGGTCCGGGAAGGTCTTTTTTCTCTTTAACTTCCTGCGCTGTAACTGCCACTTTCTTTCTTGCAGCCTGTGCTGTTGCATTGTTGCCAAATGCAACGGTTAATCCAATGATTGTCAGGGTGAGGAATACTAACTTTTTCATACTTGTTTTGTTTTTTGGTTTGTGAATAAAGATTGTAAAAACTTTGTTATAATCAAAAAATATTATTCTTTTTAGGTACAATTTTGTAAGGTATCGAAAAAATATTCACAGCATCCGGTTGAATGGTCTCTTCTCCGGATCCTCTCGTTTGAATACGTTCTGTATTGTTGATGCCGTCCATTAGTTTTTCAAACGGATTGGTTAAAGTACCTGTTGCACTTCTTGTTCCGGATTGCGTTGAAAATATCTGGCGCAGGTTTAAAGGGGCTTTCGCTGCAATTAATTTGATGACGTTCATGCCGTCCGGTGGTCCTATTCTGAAGATGCGGTTGAGGCGAACGGTATCACCCGGGTTGATAAAGCAATCGGAAGGTTGTTGTGCCGTTGAAGGGAACAATACATTGACGAGATTGTCCGGCTGTATTTCCAATACATTGTAGTAAAGACGTTCGTTTCCATTGTTGATGATACGGAGATTGTACCGGTCGTTGTGTTGAAAAACAATGTTTCCGGATGCATCTTTGATGGTTTGAACGGGAAGGTCTTTGATTAAGGCATTGTTGTTGCCTTCGGCTTTTTTGTAATCGATGGGAATAAATTCAAAAGACACCAGCAGTTCTTCGTTTTGCATATTCAGGTTTCGGAGGTAGGCGGCCTTTCCGTAAGCGCTAATTTTTGAAAGAATGTATGCGGTTGTCTCCTCTAAAGATAAAGAGCGGCTAAAGACACCCAGGCGATAGTCTGATGCCGTTGAGATATAGACGGAGTCGTTGCTAAATCCGGAAGCGCCCTGCTCAATAAACACATCACCTTGTTCGTTCACGCGTTTCACCTGTTTGTTCTTTGTCAATACTTCATTAATTCTTGTAGATAGTTCATTGTCTTTTATTTTTACGGTCACATTTACCTGTAAGTCGCCGTAATTCACTTCATCCAGGAATACCCATGCCGTTTTAATTTGATCCGGATCCAGATCTTTATCGGTTTCAATTTCACAGTTATAATCTCCGGCAGTAACAATTGATCCTGTAGCAATTGGTTGTGTTTCGCTTTTGTTATAGGTATTTGATGGATAGATTTTGACTGTTGTACCGGCGAATACGCCATAGATTTTACCACATGGAAGCGTGAATTTGTTTTTCCCAAGCACCTCGCCGGGAGCAAAGTAGGATGGTTTTCCCAAGGCAGTACCGCCAAACAAAATCTGATCCAGTTCGCCTTCTGCCTGAGGGGTTTGGTTGGGTACCATTTTACTCATTTCAAGACGAATAACATCAAACAACGATCGGTAACTGGTTGTTTTGTCTGCTATAGCAATAGCCTTGGAAAAGGCCAGCGATAAACTGCCGCAATGCTTTTCTCCACATTCCTGATTGAGTTCAGAAGATGCTGATGCAAAGAATGCCGTCATTGGGGCGAATCCGGTTTTCTTTTCGCCTAAACTGAATAAGCCTTCATTGATAATTTTCGTCTTGAGGTTAGGATTATAGTTATTGGGCTGATATTTTTTGGTTGTGCCGCGGTAGTTTCCAAGTCCCGAACGTGTACTGCTACCGGAATGACAAGCGTCCACAATTACCAGCAAATTGCCCTGTTCCCCTAATTTCTTTCGGACTTCTTCCAGTTTCAAGCCAAATTCATCATCCCGCAGGTGTTTTTCTACACCGGGCACATATTCCATTGGGGCGTCGTATGTTACCAGCGCTTCATCATAGCCATCTGCTTCATCGCCATTGTTGTCGTACACTTGTTCACCATGACCGCTGAAATGAAATACGCAAATGTCTCCGGGTTGGGCTTTATCAATCAGTTGTTTTTGAATTGCATTCAAAATGCCTGTTTTGGTTGCTTCTCGATCTCTTAAAATCAAAATATTGCTTTCCGAAAATCCTTGTCGGAGTAAAGCTTCTTTTATTAGCGGTACATCGTTCTCCGAGTTTAAGGCATTCCATCCGCTGTTAGGGGCATAGTTGGAGATGGCAACTATGAGCGCAATTTTTTTGGGCTGCTCCTGACCAAAGATTAAGCCCGAAACAATGCATAAGAGTATGGTTAAGTAGAATTTCATCTTTTAAAGATAATTACTGATCTCTTTCTATAGTGCAATATTAATGAGGCAAAAAAAATATTTACATACCCTGCTAACGGTATTTTATGCTTATTTCATTCATCCCTCAACATTCGTGACTTGTTGTCTTCATCCCGGCACGTTAATTTTTGAGGCATTGTTCCTATTTTCACAACTGATAACTATGACCTCGGAGCCATCGTCTATATTATTAAGTCCTATTGAATATCTGAAAGGAGTTGGGCCTTTGCGTGCCGACCTTCTGAAAAAGGAATTGAATTTGTTTTCCTTTGGCGATCTTTTAGAACATTTCCCCATTCGGCATCTTGATCGCACAAAGGTGTTTCCCATAGCACAGTTGAGTCCTTCATTGGATTTCGTACAAGTGAAAGGACGTTTGGTTCATTTTGAACTCATTGGTGAAAGAAGGTCTAAACGTTTGCAGGCACAGTTGAAAGATGCAACGGGAACAATTGAACTCACCTGGTTTCAGGGTATACAGTGGGTTCAGAAACGGTTGCTGGTTGGAGACGATTACCTTGTATTCGGGAAATTGAGCTTTTTTATGGGGAGGCCACAATTGGTCCATCCCGAAATTGAAAGTTTGGATCAGGGTCATGGTACTCCAAAAACCGGCTTAGAGCCTGTATATCCATCTACAGAAAAGTTGAAAGCTAAAGGGCTGAATGGAAGAGCGCTTGCAAAGCTTACGGCGGTGTTGATCCCTCAAATACATGAGCGGGATTTGCCGGAGTTTCTTCCTCAGTCTCTGGTAACAGCACTCCGGCTACCATCACGTTTCAATGCTTACAGGAACATCCATTTTCCTGCAACGGTTCAGGATTATGAATCGGCACTTTACAGATTAAAGTTTGAAGAGTTGTTTTTGGCACAGATGCGGATGGCTATGATTAAATCCAATCGTCACCGGTTTTCGAAAGGTGTGGTTTTTGATCAGGTAGGTGATTTGTTTAATACGTTTTATAAAGAACATCTTCCATTTGAACTTACCGGAGCTCAAAAGAGGGTAATCAAAGAAATACGAACGGATACCGCGAAAGGGCATCAAATGAATCGTTTGCTTCAAGGGGATGTAGGCAGCGGAAAAACAATGGTTGCACTCTTAACGATGTTGCTGGCTGCCGATAATGGGTATCAAAGTTGTTTAATGGCTCCCACCGAGATTCTGGCTCAGCAGCATTTTAACAGCTTATCGCGTATGCTTGAAAAAATGGAAGTTTCAATCGGGTTGTTAACAGGGTCCACCAAAAAGGCCGAAAGGGAAAAGCTGTTGTCGGCACTGGCTAATGGAACCATGCAAATGATTGTGGGAACGCATGCGCTTATTGAAGAGGTTGTGCAGTTTAAAAACCTTGGATTGGCAATCGTTGACGAGCAACATCGTTTTGGAGTAGCTCAGCGTGCCGAATTGAAATTGAAAAGTACAATACCTCCGCACATTCTGGTTATGACTGCAACACCCATTCCCCGAACGATGGCAATGACAGCATACGGCGATCTGGACTATAGTGTGATGGATGAATTACCTCCGGGGCGAAAACCCATCACTACGGTACACCGATATGAAACAGCTCGTCCGTCTGTGATGGATTTTGTCAGGAAAGAAATCGCTCAGGGCCGGCAAGCGTATTTTATCTACCCGCTGATAGACGAAAGTGTGAAAATGGATTTTGAACATCTCATGAAGGGGTATGAAGAAGTGAAAGCCTTTTTTCCTGAGCCACAGTATTATATCAGTATGGTGCATGGGAAACAGAAAGCAGAAATTAAGGAAACGAATATGCTCCGGTTTAAAAATCATGACACACACATAATGGTTGCTACCACCGTGATTGAAGTGGGTGTAGATGTGCCCAATGCTTCTGTAATGGTCATTGAAAGTGCGGAACGATTTGGTCTAAGCCAATTACATCAGCTTCGGGGACGTGTTGGAAGGGGGAGTGCCCAAAGTTTTTGCATACTTTTAACAGGGCGTAATTTAACCCGCGATGCCCTTGAACGGTTAAAGATTATGTGTGCAACGAATGATGGATTTTTAATTGCAGAAAAAGACCTTGAAATCCGCGGCCCGGGCGACATTGAAGGTACCCGGCAAAGCGGAATGTTGCAATTCAGGCTGGCAAGTATTGTGCAAGACAAAACCATTCTGGATGTGGCTGCACAACAATGCCAAAAGTTATTAGAGGAGGATCCGGAACTGAATTCGGCAGAAAATTTGCAGTTGAAATCTTATCTTTTGTCCCGAAAAGGAAAAACAGAGTGGAGCAGGATTGCATGACGCATACAAACAAACGCATGAAGATCAATTTCCAAAGAATGGCTTACCTAATAACACGAGGCTTGTTCTTATTCTTTTCAGTGTTCCATTTTATGGGGCTGAAGGCGCAACTTTCATTTACCGAGAATAAGGGGCAGTGGGATCAGCGTGTTTTATTTAAAAGTGAAGCGGGAAACAGTACGTTTTTTCTACAGAAGGATGGATATACGATTCTCATGCAGCATCCTGATGATTACAGCCGAACTTTTGAATATTACCACGGTCATAAGCATGAACCTACATCTTCCAAAACGATCGTAAATGAAGGATTGCCGGAACAGTACAGGGCCCACGCATACAAAGTAAAATTCCTGAGAGCAAACACAAATCCACAGGTCGTAAAGGAGAAACCGTTGCCCGGTTACGAAAATTATTTTATTGGCGATGACCCATCAAAATGGGCTTCTGAGTGTCGTTCTTATCAGGCTGTGACCTATAAAAATTTATATCCGGGTGTTGATCTTCGTTATTATGTTCAGGGTTCCCAATTGAAATATGATTTGATTGTGTATCCCGGGGCAGATTTGTCGAAAGTACAATTGCAATACGAGGGAACGGACAGGTTAAAAATCAAAGACCTGGAATTAACGATTGAAACATCTGTTGGTTCGGTTCGTGAACTGAAACCCTTTACCTACCAATACCTTGAGGATGGTCGCAAAACAATTCCATGCAAATACAAACTTGGCGGCAATGTGTTGAGCTTTGAGGTAAAGGAATACGATCGTTCAAAGACATTGATTATCGATCCGATTGTCATTTTTTCTTCATTCAGTCGGGCTAGTACAGATAATTGGGGATTTACAGCCACACCCGGTCCCGATGGAAGCATGTATGGTGCCGGAATTGCACAGCCTTCGGGATTTCCGGTTAGCCCGGGGGCCATCAGCGGAGGTGGTTTCGGTCCGGCAAATTCAAATACACCTCCTGATATTGGTATTATACGATTGTCGCCTGACGGCAGAACGCGGATCTATGCAACATATTTAGGTGGCAGTAATTATGAACAACCCCACAGTTTGATTTGCGATGCTGCAGGTAACCTAGTTATTGCAGGAAGAACGAATTCGGCGAATTTTCCTTCAACAGCTCCTTTTGCAGGAACCCCGGGAGGGTACGATATTTTTGTAACAAAGATCAATGCAAGCGGCACCGCTATCATTGGATCCATACGAATGGGGGGAAGAGGAGACGATGGTGTGAACATTGCTTCCAACCGTAATAACGGACCACAAACCTTGTTAAGGAATTACGGAGATGATGGCAGGAGTGAAGTGATTATCGATGCAAGCGGGAATATACTGCTGGCCTCCTGTACTCGAAGCAACGACTTTTTTATCAAGGGGGCTTTTCAAACTGCTTTTGGAGGTGGGCAAGACGGTGTTGTGATTAAACTCAACAGCAATGCAAATGCTGTTTTGTGGAGTACTTATTTTGGAGGTGCAGGGGATGATGCAGCTTTTGTATTGTCCGAAAATCCTGTATCTAATGGTAGTATTTATGTGGGCGGGGGTACAACGAGTCCCGGTCTAATAGGAACCGGATTGGGTGTATTTCAACCGGTCTATAATGGAGGCGTCGCCGATGGCTTTGTTTCCCGTCTGCAGGACAATGGTACAACCGTCACAATCATTAATTCAATCTATCTAGGTACTTCCGGCACGGATCTGGTGTATGGAGTGCAATTCGATTCCAGGGGCTTTCCGTATGTTATGGGTACAACAACCGGCAATTGGCCTATTGTTAACGCAACGTACAGAGGAAATAATGCCCGGCAGTTTATTGCAAAGCTTCAGCCCGATTTAACCGGATTTGTCTATTCAACAACCTTTGGCTCTCCAAACGCTTCGGCGCCCAATATATCACCGATAGCATTTTTGGTCGACAACTGTGAGAATGTCTATGTTTCGGGATGGGGCGGAGGAGCCAATTCATTTGCCAATCCACAATATCCAACTGCGGGCACGTTCAATATGCCGGTAACACCTGATGCGTTCCAATCTGCAACTGACGGCAGCGATTTTTATTTCTTTGTTTTAAAGAAAAACGCATCCGCCCAATTGTATGGCAGTTTTTTTGGCCAGCGTGGTGGTGATGGTGGATGGGAACATGTGGATGGTGGTACCAGTCGGTTTGATTCAAAAGGTGTAATCTATCAGGCTTTGTGTGCCAATTGTAAAAATGTGCCAAGCGGACAACCACTCATCAGCCCTTATCCTGTTTCGGCAGGGGCTTATGGAAATGTTAACCCGGCAGCTACCGGCGGTGGATGTAATTTAGGAATGGTAAAAATTCAATTTGATTTTGCAGGTGTAGATGTTTCACTACGAGCCGTTGGTTCCCGACAATTGAATTTTTGTTTGCCGGCACGTGTTCAATTTGTCGATACGTTAAAGCAGGCAAAACAGTACATCTGGATTTGGAATGATGGAACTAAAAACGACACAACCACTTCCAATCCCTTTACGCATACATTTACACGAACCGGATTTTTTGATATCAAACTCATCGGGATTGACAGCAATACCTGCAATGTAAAGGATTCTGCATTTATGCGCATTCGTGTAACTGCAGATTCCGTAGCAGTAAAATTCAGTTCTAAACGACTGCCTCCTTGTACCGGTTTGACCTATGAATTTACGAATGAGTCGGACCGCTTGAGTTCCATTCCAAATTTTAGTTCTAATTCTTTCGTTTGGATATGGGGTGATGGTTCCAAAAATGATACATCTGGAATCGCTCCCCCGGTTTTGCACACATTTCCTTCGCCGGGCACTTACAATGTACGACTGGTATTGATTGATTCGAATTTTTGTAATGTGTCGGACACGTTCAAGGTACTTAATTTTCAAGTCGCTTCAACCATTCGTGCCGGTTTTTCGGTAGGAAATGGTTGTGTTCCCTATCGCCTATCTGTAAGGGATTCTTCCTTAGGCGCCGTGACGTACAAGTGGGTGAGTAGCGATGGACAAGTATCCACGGATCCGCTTCCTGATTTTACCTATACAATTCCGGGGACATATAGTTTGAAGCAATACATCTACAATCCAAGCAGTTGCAATTTGGAAGATTCTGTTCTTCAGTCTTTTCAAGTGTATGGACCACCAAGAGCGGATTTTATTTATACTCCCAATCCCTCAAGGGAAAATACACCTACACAATTTTTAAACAGAGCTTCCGGTGATGTAGTGAAATGGATTTGGGATTTTGGCGACAATACAACTTCCACCGAAACCAATCCCATTCACCAGTATATTCGTCCGGGAATCAACAATGTTTGCCAGATTGTGTTTAACGCTCAAGGATGTTCTGATACTGTTTGTACATCTGTAGAATCCATCATCAACAAACTCAAT
Source organism: Lacibacter sp. (assembly GCA_049240625.1). Classification (GTDB taxonomy): domain Bacteria; phylum Bacteroidota; class Bacteroidia; order Chitinophagales; family Chitinophagaceae; genus Lacibacter. Next base: position 35,853 of record JBMLSG010000019.1, read on the forward strand.
GAATTGCCGACTGCATTCACTCCCAACGGAGATGGATCTAATGATGTTTTCCGTGTGCGTGGGTTTGGTATTTCAAAGATGATATTCAGGATTTATAACCGACAGGGTTTACTATTGTTTGAAAGCAGGTCCTCTGATATAGGGTGGGACGGAACTTACAAAGGTGTGCCACAGCCCATGGATGCATATGCCTGGACCTTGGAAGCTGAGTATTTTACAGGGGATAAAATCAGAAAAAAGGGTGATGTAACGTTGATAAGATAAGAGGGCAACGCTGAGTATCTATAACATTTAAATGACCGCAGGATGATGAGGAAACGAAGTATACGGGCGATTACAATCATGGCAGCGATATGCTTGCTGTTACATACCGGAACGGCGCAGGATCTTCATTTTTCTCAGTTCATGAATGCACCGCTGATGACGAATCCGGCCAATACCGGTTTTATACCGGAGGCAGATTTCCGAATTGGTGTTCAATACAGATCACAATGGACTTCCATTCCCGTTCCGTATCGAACATCCGGATTGTTTGCCGATTTTCAGTTGTTGCGCAATCGATTTGAAAACGGATGGCTGGGAGCAGGTGTACTTGTGTTGAATGACCGCGCAGGCAGAGGCAATTTGAGAAGCAATAAAATGTATGGTTCAATAGCCTGGCATCAAATGTTGGGTTACAGTAGTTTGCTTTCGGCAGGCTTTAATGCAGGGTATGTTTCAAAGCGAATTGATCTTTCAAAATTCACCTTTGATAACCAGTGGAACGGTAAGTTTTTTGATGGGGCTTCCTTTAACGGAGAACAGTTCTTAAACAACAGCGCGTTGTCTTATTTTGACTTACAGGCAGGCATTAATTATGCTTATTTCCCTTCCGAGAATCAATATTTCAACGGGGGTATTTCTGTTCATCATATCAACCAGCCAAGAGAAACATTTTTTTCGGGAAGTGACAATGTAGTTCCGCGTCGTTTTACAGGCTTTCTGAATGGGAGTTTCAAAATGAATAATGACTGGATATTAAATCCGGGCGGATATTTTTCGTTACAGGCAAAAGCGTACGAAATTGTAGCAGGTGGCAGTGCCGCTTATAATTTAACCGGTGATGGTTCCCGGGTTGTTTTGGGTGGCGTTTATTATCGTTGGGGCGATGCCGCCATTGCAATGATTGGATTTGAAATGCAGAATATACGCTTTACGTTTACATACGATGCAACTGTTAGTTCGCTTGCACGTTTCAATAATTCAAATGGTGCCTGGGAGTTTTCACTGATTCGTAACGGATTTTACAACCAATATAATGGGGATCGCAGACAGAGTATGTGTCCGCGTTTTTAGACAAACAAACAGTCATTTATCGATAATATTTTTTTCCCTCCTCATCCTTTCCGAATTTCGCCAAAAATCAGTGAGTAATGGTATCGGATTCCTATTCAAATGTCACAAGTGAAATCATTGAACTGCTCAGTGGAATTGTAGGGGCATCTTATGTATTGGTGGATGCCGAAACTCTTGAACGCTTTTCACATGATGAAACAGAAAATCTCCGTTTCTTTCCGGAAGTGGTTGTAAAACCACGAACCGTTGATGAAATCAGTCAGATTCTTAAGCTCTGTAACGAACGCTTGATACCGGTTACTCCAAGGGGAGCAGGTACCGGCCTGAGTGGCGGTGCATTAGCCTGTAAAGGAGGCGTATTACTTTCCACAGAGCGTATGAATTCGATTCTCTCAATCGATGATCGGAATTTACAGGTTACCACCGAACCGGGTGTTATTACCGAAGTGTTGATGGATGAGGTAAAAAAGAAAGGACTTTTTTATCCGCCGGATCCCAGCAGTAGAGGCAGTTGTTTTATTGGAGGAAACATCGCAGAGAATAGCGGTGGTCCCAAAGCCGTGAAATATGGTGTTGTTAAAGATTATGTGTTGAATCTTGAAGTTGTTCTGCCCAATGGTGATGTACTTTGGACCGGTGCAAACGTTCTTAAAAATTCGACGGGGTATAATTTGACGCAGTTGTTTGTGGGCAGCGAGGGTACGTTGGGGATTGTTACAAAAATTGTCTTGCGACTGATTCCTTTACCCCGTTATGATTTATTAATGCTTGTGCCTTTTCGAAATCTGGAACAGGCAGGAGAAGCTGTAAGTGAAATTTTCCGTGCGGGGTTTGTACCCAGTGGATTGGAATTGATGGAGATCAATGCGCTCAACATAGTTAGTAAAATGGTAGACAGCACCGCTGTGCCGGTAACCGAAGATACAGAAGCGCACCTGATCATTGAAGTTGACGGGAATGATCAAGAGGTTTTAATGAAAGACATGGAAGCGATTGGTACACTCCTTACAAAGTATGATATAGGAGAACTGTATTTCGCAGATGATGCTCAACAAAAAGCGGAACTCTGGAAACTACGGCGTCGCGTTGCCGAAGCTGTTAAGTTGGTTGGCTATACGATTGAAGAAGATACGGTGGTCCCAAGAGCAGAACTTCCTGCATTGATTCGGGGCGTAAAAGAATTGGGTCGCAAATTTAATTTTAATGTTGTTTGTTACGGTCATGCCGGAGACGGGAACTTACACATTCGGATTCATAAGGAGGGAACCCCTAATAGTTATGGCGATGCCGCTATGAACGAATGTTTGAGAGCCCTGTTTGCATTGGTGCACAGCTTAGGCGGAACCATCAGCGGTGAGCACGGAATCGGATTGATTCAAAAAGGATTTATGGATGTTGTGTTCAACGAATCCGGATTGCATTTGATGCGTTCCATCAAAAGGGCCTTCGATCCCAATAACATACTAAATCCGGGTAAAATTGTTGATCTCAAATAAGCTCACTATGAAGAAGTTTTCTTTATTTATTTTATTCCTTTTTTTCAATCTGATCCTTTTCGCTCAGGAGAAAAAAGGGTACAAGCAAGAGCAAATGTTCATAGGGTCCGGAATCAATCTGGGTTTTTTTAATGGATTTGTCTTGGGGCTGAATCCGGAAATAGGCTACAGTTTCAATAAATTTATTGATGCCGGTGTTGCCATCAACTTTTCATACATCACACAGAATTATTCGAATGCACCTGTTACAGATCGTTATTTGACATTAGGTGGCGGGCCTTATCTGCGTATCTGGCCGGTTAATATGTTGTATTTGGGAGGTCAACTCGAATACAACCGGATTTCCTATAGTCAGAAGCAATCCGGGACTGTCGAAAATCGTGTTGGATACAATGCCCCTTCTCTGTTGGTGGGAGGAGGGTACGGCAGTCGCTTTATTGGGCAGTCACAATTTTATACCAGTATCATGGTGGATGTTTTAAAAGATCCGAAATCTCCGTATATCGATCAGTTCAATCGTGCGCTTCCCGTTTTTCGTACCGTTTTTTTGTTTTATCTGCGCCCTAAAAAAAATCGGAACTAAAGATCATTTCCGGGGTATCTACGATTTTTATACGATGCATCGGATCTTCATACAGAAACTGTTCCTGATCCATCCGGTGGAGGTGTGCGATTAAATGCTCATAAAACCCGTTACTGTTCAGAATGATTATTTTTTTGTTGTGAATGTTGAGTGTATTCCAGGTGAGCATTTCAAAAAATTCGTCAAGACTCCCATTGCCACCCGGCATTAAGATGGCTGCATCACATAGTTCGTACAGTTTCTTTTTTCGCTCATGCATATCCGGAACAACAAGCAAAGAGGTTAAACCTTCATGTTGCTGCTCCCAATCAGTTAAGAACTTGGGGATTACTCCGGTAACAGTTCCACCGTTTTCTAACACTGCATTGGCAAGCAAACCCATCAAGCCTTTTTTACCGCCGCCATAAATCAGATGAATGTTTTGATCAGCCAGCAACTTCCCAAGTAAGCAGGCATGCTTTTCGAATAATGGGTCAGCCCCGGAATTGGAACCACAAAAAACAGCGATCGTCCGGATAGTCATAGAATCTTGAATCTTTGTGCAAAGAAACAATTTATAATTGGTTTCAATTGTTCGATGTAATCATCAATTGAAGCGGGACGGCCTACAAATATTTCTTTATCTTCATTTTTAAACAGCTGTTTATGTCGCCGGTAATTTTATTTTCTTTTGTGATCGGATATTTTTTATTGCTGCTTGCTGTAGCCTGGGTAACATCCCGAAATTCCAACAATGAATCTTTTTTTATCGGAAACAAAAGCAGTAACTGGGTGTTGGTTGCTTTTGGTATGATTGGAACGTCCTTAAGCGGCGTCACCTTTGTAAGTGTTCCCGGTGGTGTGGGCAGCGGCAATTTTTTTTATTTTCAACTTGTATTGGGGTATTTACTTGGTTATTTGGTTATTGCATTTGTATTGTTACCCTTGTATTACAGAATGAACTTAACCAGTATTTACACCTATCTGGAAAAACGCTTTGGAGTGAGCGCACATAAAGCGGGAGCCTTCTTTTTTATTCTGTCAAGAACTGTAGGTGCAACAGCCCGCTTGTATCTTGTGATTAGCGTTTTGCAGTTATTCATTTTCAATCGCATGGGCATTCCTTTTGGATTAACGGCCTTTGTTATTTTGCTGCTTATTTTATTGTATACGTTTGAAGGAGGTGTGAAAACGATCATCTATACCGACACGCTTCAAACTACCGGAATGCTGGTAGGATTGGTCGTTTGTATATGGGTTGTAACAAAAGCTTTGGGGACAGATCTGGGAGGCGCACTTAGCCTGATGCAGCAAAAAGGGTACACACGCATTTTTAACTGGGATGTCAAAGCCGGTTCTTTCGCACTCAAGCATATCATTGGAGGGATGTTTATTGCTATTGCCATGACCGGTCTGGATCAGGAAATGATGCAAAAGAATATCAGTGTCAGAACATTGAAAGATTCTCAAAAAAATATGATGTCTTTTACAGCTGTGTTGATGGTGGTCAATTTTCTTTTTCTGGTACTGGGAGGCGTCTTATATCTTTATGCCGGCTCGAAGGGTATACAAGTGCCTCCGGATGATTTATTTCCAACCATTGCGCTTAGTGATACATTTAGTGCATCCATCGGGATTATTTTCATTATTGCATTGATTTCAGCTCTGTTTCCAAGTGTTGATGGGGCGATTACTTCATTAACTTCTTGTTTCTGTATCGATTTGCTTGCCATCAATCGAAAACAAGGAACAGAGCGAGAAAAGAAACGGACACGCTTAAAAGTGCATTTCACTTTTGCCGCGGTTTTTTTCATCATGGTTTTACTGTTTAAATGGATCAATGACAAATTAATCATTGACTTCATTTTAAAATTTGCCGGTATTACCTATGGTCCTTTGCTGGGTTTATTTGCGTTCGGAATTCTTACAAAGCGTCAGTTGAAGGAAGGCCGCATTGCATGGGTTACTATCTTAGCTCCTCTATTGGCGATGGGATTGGATATGCTCAGTAACCCAACCTGGTATGAGATGAAATTGCACATCTCACTGGGTTTGCACCAACTGTCGGAACAACTCTTTTCCGGTTATAAAATCGGGAATGAACTTATTCTTATAAACGGAATTATAACATTTATTGGATTATGGCTGATTTCACGCAAAAGCACTCCTCTTGAGTTTAACAAATCACTGTAATTCAATTCTTTGACCATTGCAGGAACTGATTTATCTTTGTTCAAACCTGAAATGTGGATTTGATTCAACCTTTGGCTGAGGCTTATGCAGCACATTATTCTTCCGAGGAAGATGCGTTACTCAAGTCCATTGCACAGGAATCGGCCGGTTACCATGCACAGCCTCATATGTTAAGTGGGCATTTGCAGGGAAAGTTCCTTGAAATCATCAGTAAGATTGCACAACCTCACCGGATTCTTGAATTGGGAACGATGATTGGATATAGTGCAATTTGTTTAGCAAAAGGTTTGAGGGAAGGTGGTGTATTGCATACCATTGAGTCGAGAGAAGCCGATGCTGTGCGTGCGATGAATCATTTCAGGCAAGCAGGACTTGATCAAAAAATTCAATTGCATCTTGGTAATGCTCTTGATATTCTTCCAACGATTACAGAGTCCTGGGATTTGGTTTTTATCGATGCAGATAAAGTAAATTACACGCAGTATTACAGCCTCATCAAGCCAAATCTTAAATCGGGAGGGCTTTTGATTGCAGATAATGTGCTCTTTCACGGCGAAGTTTTGCGTCCGGAAATCAAAGGAAAAAACGCCAAGGCTATACAGGCTTTTAACGAAATGGTGCGTAATGATGTAGATATGGAAACGGTTTTGCTTACAATAAGAGATGGGTTGTTACTGATGCGAAAAAAATAAACACCAATAAAGACAATTACAAAAGCACCCTAATTGATATCTTATAAAAAACAAACAATGAGAAAATCTTTTATTTATTTGATTGCTTTTATGCTTTTCACAGTTTCCATGAAGGCACAATTGATAACGCCCGAGGAATATGTGAATACTTACAAGGATATTGCCATGCGTGAAATGATTCGCAGTGGTGTTCCTGCTTCAATCACCCTTGCTCAGGGGATACTCGAGACCGAAAGTGGTAACAGTAAGTTGGTTAAAAAATCAAATAATCATTTTGGCATCAAGTGTAAAGAAACCTGGACTGGACCATCTGTAAGCCACGATGATGATGCACCCGGAGAATGTTTCAGAAAGTATCCGGATGCAAATGCTTCTTACGTCGACCATTCGGACTTCCTGCGTACGAGAAAGCACTATGCTTTTTTATTTGATCTCGATCCATTGGATTATAAATCGTGGGCTTATGGATTGAAGAAAGCGGGCTATGCGACCAATCCGCGTTATCCTGAAATATTAATTAAGTACATTGAAAAGTACAACCTGCACGAGTATTCACTCATCGCAATGGGGAATAAACAACCGGAAGCGCCTGTTGCGCAGGTGCCGGTAGCAGTTGAGCCCCCCAAGGATCCTGTAACGGTCGTTGTTCCGGAAACCAAGTCGCAACCTTCCACGCCACCTGTTCAGGCAAGTGTTCCGCAACTTACTTATCCTGAAGGGGTGTTTAAAATCAATGAAACTCGTGTGGTGTATGCGGTAAAAGGAACTCCTTTTTTAGCGATCGCTCAACAATATGCCGTACCACTCAAATACATTTTTGATTTTAATGAATTGCCGGAGCGGGAAGCAATTGAAAACGATCAGTTGATTTACCTCCAACGTAAGCGCAGAACGGCGTCGGTTCCGGTACATATTGTAAAAGAAGGGGAAGGTTTGTACACGATTGCTCAGCAGTATGGCATCCGTTTCGAGGCCTTATTGCAGTTGAATAAATTAAATGCAGGCCAACTTCCGGCTCCCGGTGAAACTTTGTATTTACAAACCGAAGCTCCTACAGTGCCCAAATTGGTTCAAACGAAACTGATTTCTGCAACTCCAATCCAGCCGGAGCCAGCAATTACAACAGCGGCTAGCATGCCTGATCTTCCCAATCAAGTAGTTCACATTGTACAACATAAAGAAACACTATACAGCATTGCTCGTAAGTATGATGTGTCTCTTGCCGAGATTCAGCAATGGAACAAGCTACAGGGGTATGATTTGAAGGAAGGGATGCAGTTAGTTATCCAAAAAAATAAAGCTGTTGGTACAAGTTCACGATAAACAATTTGATCTGTTCATCAATGCCGCAACGATCAGTGAACGAATACAGGAGCTGGCAGTTGAAATCAATCGTGATTATGATGGAAAGAAGCCGTTGTTTATCGCCATTTTAAATGGTTCATTTGTATTTGCAGCCGATCTTTTTCGTTGTATCACGACCGATGCGGAGATTTGTTTTATTAAACTGGCGTCGTACAAGGGGACAAAATCTTCAGGGCATGTAGTTACTGCAATAGGACTGGATATTGATATTGTAGATCGGCATGTGGTTGTACTTGAAGATATTGTTGACACCGGCAAAACCTTACATTATTTTTTGCCGCAATTGCTCAATCAACATCCGGCTTCCTTGAAAATCGCAGCATTGCTTCACAAGCCGGCTGCAGTATTGTTTCCGATTCCTATCGATTATCTTGGCTTTACGGTCCCCAATCATTTTTTACTGGGGTATGGTTTGGATTACAACGGTCTTGGTCGTAATTTAAATGCACTGTATAAATTAGTTGATAAAGAATAAATCATTCTTGTTGCCGGCCTGTGAAGTTCGTAACTGTGGTATGAAAAAAATCATTACACTGTTTTTGTTTTTTTGTGCTGTGCAAACTGTTGGTGCGCAGTATTACTTCCGTGGCGATGTGAAGAATATTCGCAATGAAGCGCTTACCTATGTTCGAATACACATACACTCAACCAATTCTTTTTTTTATACGGGACCGGAGGGAAGTTTTGGCATTCCATCTTCCATTCCGGCCGATACAGTGACGTTTGAAGTTGAAGGGTACGAATCTAAGACCCTTTTCCTAAGCAGTGATGCATATGAACATATTCTACTCCGATCCACTTTGATTGAATCAAGGCAAAAAAAGCAATTGCTATCTTTTACAAAAGACAAGTTTGTGGATAAAAATCTGTCTGTTTCAGCAGCAGGCGAAACCTATACCCATTTGCATGAGAATGAATTCAATTTGGCGGCTCAGTATCCTACTACCGGTTTTGCATTGAATGTTGATAAGGCTTCGTACAGCAATATTCGGCGATTTATTACCATCAAGTCTATTGTTCCCAAAGATGCGGTTCGGATTGAAGAAATGTTGAATTATTTTCCCCAGCAACCGATGGAAATACCAGAGGGTAAAACATTTCAGGTGCAATCACAAATTACGGATTGTCCCTGGGCTCCTTCCAATAAACTTTTATTTATTCGACTGCAGGCTAAGAAAGTAAATTATGACTTTTTACCTCCCAGTAACTTCGTTTTTCTGATTGATGTCAGCGGCTCTATGGATATGCCCAACCGATTGCCCTTGTTGAAATCGGCCTTCCGAATGATGGTTCAAAATTTAAGACCGGTTGATACGGTTTCCATTGTGCTTTATGGGGGAACAGTTGGTGTTGCGTTGCCGCCAACATCCGGCGCGTATCAACAAAAAATCCTGAACGTAATCGATTCTTTAGAGGCCGGTGGCGATACACCCGGGGAGTCGGCTATAAGACAAGCCTATAAGTTGGCTCAAAGAACCTTTATCAAAGGCGGGAATAACCGGATTATACTGGCTACGGATGGAGATTTTAATGTAGGTGAAGTGTCCGAGGAGGCTTTAATGGAATTAGTGATGCAGAAGCAACAATCCGGAATCTATCTAACCTGTTTGGGTGTTGGAATGGGCAACTATAAAGACTCAAAGCTGGAATTGCTTGCAAAAAGCGGTAATGGAAATTTTGCATACCTGGATAATGTGATGGAAGCAGAAAAGGTGCTGGTAAAGGAGCTGATGCAAACTTTGTATGCAGTAGCAAATGATGCATTGATCAATGTAACCTTCCGTCCAGATTACGTAAAGGAGTATCGGTTGATTGGATATGAAAATAAGAAAGGGTGGTTGGCAGACAGTAACTATACCATACAAGGAGGTGAAATTGGAACCGGGCACACGATTACTGCAGTTTTTGAACTTGTACCGCAGTTACATCCTTTTAAAGAAGATGGGGGCACCTTAGCAGATGTTGAGTTGAATTACATCCCAACAGAAACAAAAGATACGTTGCGTGATCAGTTCCCGATTCTAAATCATTATAAAAGCATCAGTGAGGTTGATTCCAGTTTTCGCTTTGCAGCAGGAATTGCTATGTTTGGTTTGATTTTGCGTGAGTCTTCGTTCTTGCTTCCGCAGTATTCATGGGAACAACTGATTGCTTTGTTGAACAGTTGTGTCGATCCCAAAGATTACTGGCAAAAAGAAATGCTGAGTTTAGTTCAAAAAGCAAAGGAATTATACCAGCCTTCAAAAAAGAATTTGTTCAATTTCAGAAAGAAAAAAGAGGGCCCTTAAGCCCTCTTTTGATTATTCTACCACAATTCGGATTCCTTCACTGTGTGCAGAAAATTCAGGCGCGTACAAACATTGAATATTTGTTACCCCTGAACTGTAACTTCCTTTGTGTGTAACATACAAGGGATACTCAAATACATAACTTCCTCTGTTAAGACGGTCTATAAAGAAATCTGTTGCTGCGTCTCTTGTGCTTTCGTAATATCCGATGCCTCCTTGCCATTTATAGCCACTGATTGTATTGCCGGGCTCCATACAAGCCGGTCGTAAATCTTTCATGTGAACATATTCCAATTGCCGATCCGTTTTCAGTTCAATCCTTACTTTAATTTTGTCTCCAACATGAAGTTGGGTTGTGTCCGTAATTGGTATTAATATGGGCCCGTTGATTGTATTTTGTTCTAAAAAATACTTTTTCTTCAGTTGTAATGATGTAACTGAAGCAGTGATCTGATCAAGATTTTCAAAATACTGCCAATAGATTCCGCCCCATGTTGGCATATTACGACTTCCCTGAACCGTTAATTGAATTTTTCCGTTTTGGGGTTTGACTTCGTTTCCTTCGATGGTACGTTTAAAATAACCCAGTCCGGGAGTTATTTGCTCAGTTTGATTGCTGAAATTTCTGTCTCCCAGTTTGATTTCTGCAATCGGTTCATTTTCAATCCATGAAATTCCTTGTAAAAGAAGAGCATAACAGGCCTCTGCAGTGGCTTTTGTTGATTTCCAGTTCTGCGTTTGTTTTTGTTTTAGCAGCCATGTTTTTAAATCTGATATGACTTCTTCATCCTTTGCAATTTCTTGAAATACTTCAATCATTAAGGCTTGCGCTTCAATCGGGGCTTCATGCCAATAGTAACCGGTGTTGAATTCTTTCCAGTACATTCCCATTTCGTCGTTTCTAAGTGCATTTTCTTTTAATGAACGCACAATTGAACGGGATGTTTTAAAGTCTCCATTTCTATTTAGAAAGAGCGCAATCATTCCTTGCATATACCGACTGTTTTTTAGCCAATGTTTTCGGGCCTGACCGTAGTAATATTGATAGGCTTTTTGTGTTCCGGTTGTTTGAGGAATGGATTTGAAAAAACTCCTCATATAGAGGTATTGAATTTGGATATGACTGATTTGATTCTGTTTGAGGTTGGCTTTTATTTTTAGAAGTTCGTTGTAGTCTTTAAGAATTTGTTGGTCGAGATACGGAATTGCTTTTTCTAAAATTGCATAAATCGCTTGATTGTGTTGCTCCGGCAGGGCTTGGAGTTTTATTAAATGTCCGATACCGGTAACGATGTATTGTGTCATATAACGATCATCCGGACCACCTTTAAGCCACACAAAGCCTCCATTAGGAGCTTGCATATTTTTTAAGTATTCCATGGTCTTGTTAAGTTCCATGGACAATCGAACGAGATCAAAAAGTAAAGCAATGTGTTTCTTTTGTTGAGATTCATTTTTAGCTTCCAGTATCCACGGGGTTTCCTGAAGTAAAATGGATTTTAATTCTTCGTTTTTTTCCAGGTTGCTTTGTAAAGCAGTACTATCTAAATGTTTCCATTGTTCAAAGTAGGTTTTGATACGGGGTAATTTGTTGGTTATATGCGACGCTAGGGCATTGGCGTAAAATTGATTCCAGATTTGTTCGGCACATACATATGGACGTTCTATCATATAGGGTAGTGCTTGAATGGCATACCATACCGGATTGCTGGTATATTCAATTGTAATCGAATGATGTGTTAATGTACTCGAGGTGTTGTTCAATAATTTCGAAAAAGTAAAATTTGTTGTTCCGTCTTTCCTGGAGTTGATTGGCAATGATTCCGTAACCAGAATACGATTGCTTAAAACCGGAAGCAGAGCTTCTTCACCATCACTTACAGCAACCGTCATTCCTTTTTCAGGAGCACCTTTGGCCATGATCCTGTAAGTAAGCAATTCCGGAAAATGGGCAGGAATATGGGTTTTAAATTTAACGACTGTGCTACGGCCCGGTTCCAAAGAAAAGTCACATACCGGATTGTTATTTTGAAACAAAGAATCTACTGAAATTCCGGAAGAATTCCTGAAAAGGAATAAAGCACTTTGACCGTTTATTCTGTCGTCCGAAAGATTGGTAATTTTTGCCGTGAACTCAAACAGGTCGCCTTCTCTTAAAAATCGGGGAGCAAACGACTGAACCATGAGTTTTTTTTGTGTGACAATCTTTTTTTCGGACCAGCCAAATGACAAATCTTTGGTATGAGCAAGCAAAAGCCACTTCCATTGTGTAAGTGCTTCAGGCATTATTAAGTTAATTTCAACAGTACCTGTTGAATCGGTTCTGAGCGATGGATGAAAAAAGGCTGTTTCATTAAAATTGGATCTTACTTGTATATCTCCCCAATCGTCACGCTTTCTTTTTTGTGCTTCCGGTCGTTTCTGATCGGTTTGAACTACTGAAGAATCGGGGCTGCTTTTTTCTTGTAATTGTACATCTTCGAGATTCGATGCATTGGGCATCATACTCACAGCATCCATTCGTCCCCTCTTCAATATAAAAGAATGAGATAAGGACATAATACCGATGAGCTCATCATAGCGCTTATCAAACCCTTTCCATTGAGTTTTATACCAGGCTTTATTCAAGGACTCTATTTTATTGAATCCTCCTGCGGTCCATTCATTTTTGATTCCATAGAGAGGGTAAATGTCGGGCTTGTTCCAGGAATGAATCCGAAACTGATCTAAAGAAGCATCGTATAGCGACGTTAACAATTCTGCCGTAACACGATCACCATTCTTTCCGGATATTTTTACTTTCCATTGTTCTTTGCTCCCCGGTTGTGTTTTATCACGAAATGTTTCATGTGTTATTACAAGTTCCTTGTTACTGTAGGGAACATGGATTGTTCTTGTGATACTAAAGAAACGGTTGTGTTTGATAAAGGAAAAACTATAACCGGTACCGCCTCTTTCAGTTTCGGTGATTGGAATGCGAATGGATTTGTGTTCATTGCTTATGCGATGAAAAACCGGTTGGACGGATTCATTATTTTCATGTTGTTGAACAATGAAGACGTCATTGGCACTGCTTCCAAATTGTATCGTTGCGAGCTTTCCGGGCTCAGCAATGATTTCTTCGGGAAACTTCCAGATGTAGCCGGGTGCAGTTGTTCTATCAGATGCATCATCTTTCAATTCAATATAAATTTTTTCTTTCAGCTCCTGTCCATCTTTATCGCGCGTTACAACATCTACAACGTACCAACCGGGACTGAGTCTTTTCTTTTCTTTTGAATTCTTTACTATGGGAAAAAAGAATCGTCCATCTTCTCGCGTGGTGTCTGATTTAATTGCAACGAAACCAATTCGTTTCCAGGTGTCCTGTTCCAGCTCTTTATGGTAGAGATCGTAAGGGAAATCCTTTTTGTAGGTTTCTTCGTCGATGATAAACTGGTCGGGTTCATCCCAATACCGATCTCTGATCAACCGGTCAGGTGCCTGAATCCGATGCATGCTAACGGTTACAGGCCATGCTACGTGTTGGCCCATCAAGTTCTCGGTCCGTACAATCAGTTGGTTGAAGTTGTTGATAGTTGATTGGATCGATTCCGGTATGCTTACTTTGAGCTGTAGGGATTGATAACCGGATGAAATAGTTGTTTCTGCTGTTCGGGTCTCTCCATTCAAATCGGTGACATCAGCAATAACTTTATATTCAAAAAAAGGATTTAATTCTTTGCGAATTTGTTTGTCGGGCGTTGCCAAGAAGCTGATACAAAAACTGCCATCCGGTTGAGTAGCGGTCGTACCGTTTGTGATTTCTTGTTGCTTTGTCTCCGGCCAACCCCAAATGCGACACAGCCATGGGTACGGCAATCTTGCTTCCCTGACAACTCTGTATTTTACTTTTGCATCAGTTATTGTATTGCCTGCGAAAGCTTTTGCAATTCCCGTGACTTGAATGGTATCATAGACACGATAAGTTTTTTTAATGGGGGCATATTCAATGAAAAATTGAGGCCTTTTGTATTCTTCTACTGAAAAGCCTGTTGTGGTTCCGGTTATTGATTCTTCTATTGAAAATTCGCCATTTAGTTTGCCTGTAGGAATTTGAAACTGTCCGGTAAAAGAGCCAAATTCATTCGTGATTACTTCAATGCTGTCAGTTCTTGTATGATCTGTATTGAGCAGATGTATGTTTGTTTTGAAGGCGGGAAGAATTCCTGATTTTCCGGTTTTATTGTTTTGTGTGATGACTATCCCTTTGAAAAAAACGGTTTGTCCGGGTCGGTAAATAGATCGGTCGGTAAATAGAAATACTCTTTTTTTCAGTTCTTCATTTTCTGTGTTTTCATTACCGGTATAGGTGTATGAATAAATACGCTCATCTAAATGCAGCTGGTCAATTCCGGAACGGATTTCCAACGTTCTGTCAAAATACATATTGGATTGCTGCTCCTGCACTTTAAAATAGCCGTTGCCATCTGTTGAGTATTTTTCATTTTGAGTAGCAACAAATCGATTGATGTTGTAATCATACCGATGTGACCAAAAAATAGCTTGTGCATTTTTTATCGGTTGTCCGGTCTCTCTGTTTACAACGTAGTAATGATTTTTATTATGCATCCAGGCTAACGCACTGCTATGAAAAAAGTGAAGGGATAAAAGATTTTCATTCAAATCAAAACGTTCATTGCTGCTTGCCAATAAAATATAGGTGCCTGTAGGCAATGCTGGTATTCTAATTTCGGTTGCGTGCAATTGCTTGTCTTCACTGGCAGGCAATTCAAAACTTAATTGTAAACGTGCCGACTGATCTTTTAACATCCTCCAAATTGAGTCATCCCAACTTCTTTGCACAAAATCATTGTAAAAACTTTGTGTTACCGGAATGATTCTAAAATAAGCTTTTTCGATATTTCGGTAGCTGACAAGGGCTCTAAATGGTTTGTTGGGCAGATTGACTTTTTCGGTTGTTATCCGGATCGTCTTTTCATTGATTTGCCGAATGAGGTTGTAGCAATTGGTTATGCCTTCAGATTCTTCTTTCAGTTCTGTATAAGGTTTACAAAGATCAATTGCTTTTTTGAAATACCATCTTGGATTTTGGCCGTCATCTACTTTGTGCTTTTTGAAATCATAAGTATGTGCAAATTCTGCATAGTCTTTTCCGAGGAGATAGGCTGCTTGTGCAGTTAACGGACTTTGTTGGTATAGATTGATGAATTGCAAAAGAGCAGAACGGTAATATTCGGATTTATCTTCAAGGGTGCTGTATCGATGAATGAATTGCAATCGAAGTAAATCAATATCCATTAAGGCTGAGGGATTTTCGTCATTCAGGTGAAAGGCGATCAGCTTTTGATACAATACAAACGCCTGGTATTGTAAGGAGATGGTATCAGTTGTTTGTGGTGTAAGCTTTATGAATTCTTTGGCCGATCCATAAAACGAAATCGATCCAATTTCAAAGGCCTTTTCCGGCTGAACGGGATTGTTTTCATCATTTTCAAAATACTGAAGTGCTCTGTGGCTGAGGAGATCAAACAAAGTAGGACGTAAATGCCTCATGTTCCCTTTTGAAAGAATCGCTTCGAATTGCTCAAGACTTGTATGTTTCAACAGAATTTCTTGTGCAATGGAAAGTCGGAATAATTGTGTGATCTTGAGGTGGAAATCAAATTTGGTCCAGGTTTCAGGATCCGGATTAACTATGTTCCCGGTATTGGTACGATCATAAATCTGCCATCGATTGTTTTGAAAATAATTCCAGTAACTTTCTGCAGCCAAACTATACAGGATCGATTTTACCGGTTCAACAGCTATTTCAATCTCTGTTTCAAGTTCTTTTATCGTTTTCAGGTCTGCATCTTCTTCTTTAATTTGTCTTAAGTGGACTTTATATACAAGTGCTTTGATTTGTTGAGAGGCATTTTTCTCTTTTTTTGCCGTTTCAAACAATTGATTCACTTCCTTAAGAGCGGTTTCAGTCAAGCCTTTTTTATTGATCAGATCCTCAATATGAGTCCAGGCTTTTTCATAATTCATTAATTGCTGACCTTGCAAAAAAGAGAATGTGAAGAATAATTGAAAAAGAATTAAGTAGATTTTTTTACTGACCATAGATCATTTTTTATGATTCGTTTTGCAAAACAGTCACCCATCAATTTTGAAAGTGATGTGTTGCGTCATCTTGTGCCTAGCCAAGATATAAATTAATTTTGTTGATTTGATTCAAACAAATTTCATTTTCATAACAGCTCATTTTCTTATTAGTTTCTTTAACGTTTCTTTATGTTTGAGCGTAATTAACGGAAGTATGATTGTTGAACAACATGAGAACATGCTTTTAAAAGATTTATTGGTTTTCTCAATAAATAGCCCGGTTTGCCTAATGATCAACAATTTCGATTCCTATCTTTAACGCATAAATGCTGTTTACATGAACAAAAAAATATTGTTATTGGGAAGCGGAGAGCTTGGGAAGGAATTGGTTATTGCATTAAAGCGCATGGGTCAAACTGTTATTGCTGTGGATAGTTACGCTGGTGCTCCGGCTATGCAGGTTGCTGATGCGTATGAAGTTCTTGATATGCTCGACGGTTCCGCGCTCGATGCGGTTGTTCAGAAATGGCAACCGGATTTAATTGTTCCGGAAATTGAAGCCATCCGTACAGAACGGTTTTACGACTACGAAGCGCAAGCAATTCAGGTTGTGCCGAGTGCAAGAGCGGCTAATTTTACAATGAATCGAAAGTTGATACGGGATTTG
This sequence comes from Lacibacter sp., assembly GCA_049240625.1. Lineage (GTDB taxonomy): Bacteria > Bacteroidota > Bacteroidia > Chitinophagales > Chitinophagaceae > Lacibacter. The sequence continues at coordinate 52,541 of JBMLSG010000019.1, forward strand.
GCTTCCAAAGAACTGGGACTCCGGACTGCCCGTTATCATTACGCTACTACTTATCATGCTTTTGAGGAAGCGGTTCATTCAATTGGTTTACCATGTGTCGTGAAGCCTTTAATGTCTTCCAGTGGCAAAGGGCAAAGTGTGTTGAGAGACCTCGCTTCTATGCATGAGGTGTGGGAATATGCCGTTACCAATTCAAGAGGAGATATTCGTGAGGTTATCATTGAAGAATTCATTGCATTTCATACAGAAATCACATTGTTAACTGTCACTCAAAAAAATGCACCTACATTATTTTGTCCGCCTATCGGACACCGGCAGGAGCGGGGCGATTATCAGGAAAGCTGGCAACCTGTAGCAATTGCCGAGTCGGATTATATTGATGCGTGTCAAATGGCAGGAAAAGTAACCGAAGCGCTTACAGGTGCGGGGTTATGGGGTGTTGAGTTTTTTTTGACAGACAATGGTGTTTATTTTTCTGAATTGAGTCCGCGTCCGCATGACACGGGCATGGTGACATTGGCAGGAACTCAAAATTTGAGTGAATTTGAATTACATGCCAGAGCGATTTTGGGATTGCCGATTCCTGAAATTAAATTAGAGCGTGCAGGAGCCAGTGCTGTTGTTTTGGCAAATAAATCAGCAACTTCTTATTCAATTGAAGGCTTAGACGCCGCATTGGCACAGCCAAGGACAGATGTGCGTGTTTTTGGAAAGCCTTCAATACGGCCCTATCGCCGAATGGCAGTAGCTTTGGTGCATGATGCAATCGGGTCATCTATCGACCGTGTTCGTAAGGAAGCTATGGATGTGGCATCGAAAATCAGTGTGGTTTAACAAAGCCTTCCTGAAAATGGAATTGATGGAGGCGTTGAAAGTACCTTAAATTTCGAATTACAGGAATGACATGATCTCATCTTGATTGTTCAGTTATTCAAGCCTTCTCATAGGTATAAAAAAAATCCCCTTCGAAAAGGGGATTTTTTTTATACTGAAAGATGGTTTATTTCTTAATGAGAGCAGCCATTGTTTTGCCAATATCTGCCGGGCTGTCAACTACATTAATGCCACATTCACTCATGATTTTCATTTTTGCGGCAGCGGTATCTTCCGCGCCTCCGATGATAGCGCCTGCATGGCCCATGCGACGGCCGGGAGGGGCAGTTTGTCCGGCAATAAATCCTACAAGCGGTTTCTTTGCATTTTCTTTATACCAGCGTGCAGCTTCGGCTTCCATTCCGCCTCCAATTTCACCAATCATGACTACAGCATCTGTTTCGGGGTCATTCATGAACAATTCCAAAACTTCGCGTGTGGTTGTTCCAATAATAGGGTCTCCACCAATTCCAACAGCGGTGCTTACGCCCAATCCTGCTTTAGCTACCTGATCAGCCGCTTCATAGGTCAATGTTCCACTTTTGGAAACGATTCCTATACGTCCCTTTTTAAATACAAATCCGGGCATGATGCCAACTTTACAGGCATCTGCAGTGATGACGCCAGGACAGTTGGGTCCAATCAAACGGGTTTTTGTTCCCGCTAGGTAATGTTTCGCCTTAACCATGTCCTGTACCGGAATTCCTTCCGTGATACAAACAACCAGTTCAATTCCCGCATTAGCAGCTTCCATAATGGCATCTGCTGCAAAAGCTGGTGGAACAAAAATGATACTTACGTTGGCGCCTGTTTGTTTTACTGCATCTTCAACCGTATTGAAAACAGGGCGTTCCAGATGGAGTGTGCCGCCTTTGCCGGGAGTTACGCCTCCAACAACATTGGTTCCGTATTCAATCATTTGTGAGGCATGAAACGTGCCTTCGCTTCCGGTAAATCCTTGTACCAGAACTTTAGAGTTTTTATTGATCAGAATGCTCATATATCAAGCTTTTAAATGTCGCCCTTTTTGGGCTGCGCAAAGATAGGGGAAGAACAGGGTCCGATTGCAGGATTAAATCCCTTTTTTGAGTCTTTTTAGCAGGTCTTTTTCCGGAGCGGTATGTTTAAATTAGGGAACGTACAAAAAGTGTCTACTTACTTCGTCAGTTGGTCCATGTCACGATCATCTTTGATCTTGCCTTTGAGTTCTAACATCCTCATGTCTTTGGCATCCTGTAAGAATTCGGATGCAAAAATGAAGTTGTTCAAGTTATCGTTTTTACTAAAAATGATATCCTGATTGCTGCCTTCCCACTCTTTTTTCCCCTGATACATGAAAACAATTTTGTCGCCAATTTCCATTACACTGTTCATGTCGTGGGTATTGACGATTGTTGTCATGTTAAATTCTGTTGTGATTTCTTTAATTAAACGGTCAATGACCAGGGATGTTTTGGGGTCAAGTCCCGAATTGGGTTCATCGCAAAACAGATATTGAGGATTGAGGACAATTGCCCGTGCAATTCCAACGCGTTTTTTCATGCCTCCACTGATTTCGGCAGGGAATTTTTTATTCGCATCTTTCAGATTTACTCTTTCAAGTACTTCATTAACCTTTTTCTGTTTCTGGGAAGTGGACAGTTTTGTGAACATATTGAGTGGGAACATAACATTTTGCTCTACTGTCATTGAATCAAACAAGGCGGAGCCCTGAAAAAGCATTCCGATTTTTTGTCTTAATTCTTTGCGCCCCGATTCGGGCATTTTTGTGAAGTTTTCGTTGTTGTACAGGATGTTCCCATTATCTGGTTCAAACAGACCTACAATGCATTTCATCAAAACGGTTTTGCCACTGCCACTTGCGCCGATGATCAAATTGCATTTCCCTGCTTCAAATGTTGCAGAAACATCTTCAATAACTGTTTTTTCGTTGAAGCTTTTATGTATGTTCCTTATTTCAATCATAAAATTTACAATAAAAGTGCAGCCAATGCATAATCGGCTAATAGAATCAAGATACAGCTGACAATTACAGATTTGGTGCCCGCTCTTCCTATTTCAAGTGAACCGCCTTCCACATAATAACCATAATATGCCGGGATACTCGAAATGATAAAGGCGTAGGTATAGGATTTTGTCAGCGCAAAAAATACATTGTAGGGAATGAAGTCTTCCAGCAATCCCTGATAAAAAGTTTCAAACGGAAGAATACCCGATATTCCTCCGGCCACTTGTCCGCCCCAAATTCCCAACACAGCCGCCAGGATCACCAGGCACGGAACTACGATCAAGGCTGCCAGAATTTTAGGCATGATCAAATAAGCCTTGGTATTAATACCCATGATTTTCAGCGCATCAATCTGCTCGGAAATTCTCATGTTTCCCAGTTCAGAAGCAATACGAGAACCCACAACACCGGCCAATACAACACAGGTTAACGTGGGCGCTAATTCCAGAATAATATTGTCACGAACGATGACGGCAATCACCGTTCTGGGAATCACAGGAGATACTAACTGATAGGCCGTTTGAACGGTAGTTACTGCACCTAAAAAAATAGAAATGATTGCAACGATTCCAACGGATCGTATACCAATTTCCACACATTGATGCATGAGTTCTTTCCAATACAATTTCCAGTTCTCAGGCTTTGTGACCATTTGTTTGATCATCAGCAGAAATCGACCTAGATGCGTAAAAAAATTCATAATTCGTAACAATCGTTGTAGTGAAGATACATATCAAGCGGTTTACAATGATTTTCGGTTGGTATTAAAAATCATGGCTTACTTTTTTGAAGTCTTTCCAGAATCGGCTTTTTTTCACCGCTTCCGAACTGTCGTGTTTGTTTTTCATCTGTGCATCGGTAACAGCAATCAATACCATGTTGAGAATTGATCGAACGGAGCTTCCCAATTGCAATACATGAACCGGTTTTTTGATACCCAGCAAAATTGGACCAATTGCATCCGCACCTCCCACTTCCTGCAATAGGTTGTAGGCAATGTTTCCACTGGCCAGGTTGGGGAAGATCAGAATATTCGGTTCTCCGTGTACTAATTCACTGAAAGGGTAATTCTCTTTTAAGATTTCTTTATTGAAAGCCACAATAGGTTGTACTTCACCATCGCAAATCAGATGAGGCTCCCTTTCTTTTACCAGATTGCGCGCTTTTGCAACCAATTTTGCTTCCGGAGAATTGCTGCTGCCAAAATTGGAATAGCTCAGCAGAGCTACACGCGGAGTTACTCCAAAGTTGCGGACTTCTTTCGCTACTAATTGGGTAATGTCTGCTAACTCTTCTGCCGTAGGATGGAAATTGACAGTTGCATCAGCCAAAAACAAGGGACCTTTTTTGGTGAGCATGATGTACATGCCGGCAATTTTTTTGACCGATTCTTCTTTGCCAATGATTTCCAGCGCGGGACGTATGGTGTCTGCATATTTCCGGCTCAAGCCCGAGATCATTGCATCGGCTTCTCCCGATTCTACCATCATACAACCGAAATGTGTACGTTCTCTCATCCATTTTGAGGCTTCGTAACGATTCATCCCTTTACGCTGACGTTTTTGGAAATATTGTATTCCGAATGCTTCCCGGTGTTGTTCCATTTCCGGACTCTTAGGGTCAATCAAAGGAATGCCTTCAAGTTCAATTCCGTTTTCTTCTGCGAGTTGTTGAATCTTTGTGCAATCTCCAAGTAAGATAGGGTAGGCGATACCTTCTTCAAATGCAATTTGCGCTGCTTTTATGACTTTGATGTTTTCTGCATCTGCAAAAACAACACGTTTGGGATCTTTGCGTGCTTTGTTTCCAATGGCACGCATCAGCTGGTTGTCGATTCCCAAACGTTGGTTAAGTGCATTTTCATATTGCTCCCAATCCGTGATCGTATGCTGTGCCACTCCACTTGAAATGGCGGCACGTGCAACCGCAGGAGCAACATAGCTTAACAGTCGGGGATCAAGCGGTTTGGGGATGATGTAATTGGGGCCAAAACTGATATTCTTTTCATTATAAGCCATATTCACAATATCCGGAACAGGCGTTTTGGCGAGTTCTGCCAACGCTTTTACGGCTGCCAGTTTCATGGCTTCATTGATCTGTGTTGCCCGTACATCCAGCGCACCCCTAAATATATAGGGGAATCCCAAAACATTATTCACCTGATTGGGGAAGTCGCTCCTTCCCGTTGCCATAATCAAATCGGTTCGAACCGAAGTCGCATCTTCCCAACTGATTTCAGGATCGGGATTAGCCATGGCAAACACAATTGGTTTCGGTGCCATAGAACGCACCATTTCTTTGCTTACAACATTACCACGACTGAGGCCAATAAAAACATCGGCATCTTTCATGGCTTCATCCATTGTGCAATTATCACGACTTGTAATGTAGAGTTGTTTTAATTCGTCAAGGTCTGTACGTGATTCATGAATCAATCCCTTGCTGTCGTATACCATGAAGTTTTCATGTGTTGCACCCAGGGCTTCATATAATTTCATACAAGCGATGGCTGCCGCACCGGCACCATTTACCACAAATCGAGCGTCCTCAATTTTTTTCTCCTGCAATTCGAGTGCATTCAAAAGGGCAGCTGCACTGATGATGGCAGTTCCGTGCTGGTCATCATGCATAAGTGGTATATGCATTTCCTGTTTCAGTTTCTGTTCAATGTAGAAACATTCAGGTGCTTTGATATCTTCCAGATTGATGCCGCCAAAAGTAGGCTCCAACGCTTTTACAATTTGAATAAACTTATCAGGGTCTTTTTCATTGATTTCAATGTCGTAGACATCGATATCGGCAAATATTTTGAATAATACGCCTTTCCCTTCCATTACGGGCTTACTGGCTTCGGGCCCGATATCCCCCAGTCCCAATACGGCAGTCCCATTACTAATGACAGCCACTAAATTTCCTTTGGCCGTGTATTTGTACACATCTTCCGGATTGTTATGTATGTCCTTACAGGGCTCAGCTACACCGGGCGAATAGGCCAGAGAAAGATCGCGTTGAGTCTTTGCTTCTTTAGTGGGAATAACTTCGATTTTACCCGGACGCCCCTTGGCATGGTACTCAAGTGCTTGTTGACGACGTAATTCTTCTTTAGTCATAGTTGGACCGGTGGGTTTTAAGAACGACCAAACCGCTTGGCAAGGTACGAAATATGATCTATGCAGTGGTGAATGGGTGTTAGGTTCCGGTTGATGCTTTTAGCAAACAGCTTCTCATTAGAAAGCGTATGAGAAAGCGAAAGGATGCAATTCAAAATGTTGTGGAAATAAATAAGGGGAAGGTTACAGGAATCGTGATGCGTTTAAACATATTAATTGAATCAAAAGTGGATGCCATGTTCAAAGTCATCGGAATTGAAATTCAGAATCACTTTGTGGTTCAAACAGATACAGCGATTCATTGTCGAATGTCAATTTGTTTCGGCAGTTCTTTAATTACGAGTTTGGTCAGCAATTTAATTTATTGGAAAATAGAACACATTTCATCCGCTTTTACAGGAAATGAATTTCGGGATAACAGCAGACAAATCATGAAACAGGCTGTGCACTGCTACCGAGCCATGCCATTAAGCCCATTCCTATTTCTATTGCATTTTCATCAATGTTGAACGTGGGCGTGTGGACGCCGCTTGTAATACCTTTTTCCAAATTCATGACTCCTAATCTGAAAAAGCAACCCGGAATTTTTTGGGAATAATAACCAAAGTCTTCTGCGCCCATTCTCAATTCTGTTTCTTCAACCTGTTCTTCGCCCACATAAAGTTCTGCGAGCGCCCTGGTCTGAAGATTCAATGCCTCATGATTGTAAACCGTTGGATAGCCAACATCTACATGCAAGTCCAGTTTGCCACCCATACCTTCAACCAGTGCTTGGGCATTACGACGGATAAGTTCGTGAGCCTTAAACCGCCAGGATTCATCCATAGCCCGAAAGGTACCCATGAGTTTTACCTCTTCGGGAATTATATTGGTGGCCGTACCACCGTTAAATGCGGTTATGGAAAGTACGGAAGGTTGAATGGGGTTGTTGTTTCGACTGATGATTTGCTGTAAACTGATAATCAAATGGGAAGCAATAAGTATCGGATCGACTGTTAAATGCGGTGCCGCAGCATGACCTCCTTTTCCTTTGATGGTAAAATACAGCTCATCGGCACTGGCCATAACTTTTCCTCCTCTGAAACTGAGTTTACCGATAGGAAGACCCGGATGAACATGCATTCCAAAAATGGCATCGGGCTTGGGGTTTTCGAGCACTCCTTCTTTGATTAATATACTCGCACCGCCGGGATTTTTTTCTTCTCCCGGTTGAAAAATCAGTTTCACGGTACCTTCCCATTCCTCTTTTAGTTCATGTAGAATGCGTGCGGCTCCCAAAACACAAGAAGTATGCACATCATGTCCGCAAGCATGCATGATTCCGGGTTTTGTGGATTTATAAGGTACTGCATTTTCTTCTTGTATAGGAAGTGCATCGATATCGGCTCTTAATGCAATCGTTCGCTTATTTGGATTTTTCCCTTCTATGAGTCCTATAACTCCAGTAGTACCCATGATCTGGAAGGGAATTCCATATTTTGTGAGCTCTTCTTGAATGAAGGAGGACGTTTCGAATTCCTGGTAACTGAGTTCGGGGTGAGCATGTAAATGATGACGTATTGCAATCACGTCTTTTTTGTATTGGGCAGCTAATTGTTTTATTTTTTCCTGTAGCATACGTTCAAAAGTACAAAATCGCAATAAGTTATTGGTGTTGACTGCGAAATGGAATGAATTCTTGCCTCTTTACGTGCTTCTTTTAAAGCAGTATAAGCATTCGATCTGTCTATTTTCAAGCTGTGTATATGTCAAATAATCAGAAGTGCTTTCGGATGGCACACTGCCAAAAATTAATTTTTCTTCGGCAAGTCCTTGTTCTCTTCTTCTTCTTCCGGTTCCGGCTTGACTTCAATTTCGCTTGGGATGATGAAGGTGCCTGAGGGGAATAGTATACTCAGTTGCTTCCTGTATTCAACGGCTTCTTGTTTTTCAATAAAATTTCCGAAGCGAAGTTTGAAATAAGGAGCCTGGTACATCAGGTAAACTTTTTGATCGGGATATAGTGTTAGTAGTTTCGATTTAGCCGATAATACTTGTGCTCTGTCGGTTGTATTCAGGACTTGAATCCGGTACCCTTTGGTTGGTTTCTTTGCCAGTGTGGCTTTCTTGTTGATTTCTGCTTTTTTCTTTAGCAAAAGGTCGATCCGCGCATCTTTTTGTAGTGTTACATTCGGCTGAATGCTGTCTCTAATCATTTGGGCATTTGAGGCCAATACAATGGCGAGGAAGAAAACTATAATTGAAATTCTTTTCATGATTCAGGAATTAGCAATTAGTTCGAGTTACTTTCATTAACAATCGCAACGCTTGCGCTGCATCCTAGGCGATCGGCACCGGCATCTATTAGTTCCTTAGCAAAGGCATAAGTACGGATTCCTCCCGATGCCTTGATTTTAACCGATGCGGGTAAGTTGTTACGCATGAGTTGAACGGCCTCAGTTGTAGCGCCTTTTTCGGCATAGCCCGTTGAAGTTTTTAAATAATCAACGCCCAGGCTACCATAAATCTCGCAGCAACGAATGATTTCTTCATCGGTAAGAACGCCGCTTTCGATGATCACTTTGACCTTTTTTTCTTTTTTATGAATGATAGGAATTATGTTCTCGCCTTCATGTTTTACAAAATTCCAATCCCCGTTTTTTATAGCTGATAGATTGGCAACAACATCCAGCTCGTCCACATTGTCAACCAGTGCCAGTAATGTTTCTGTGATTTTAGATTCAATGGCCGAGTAGCCAAATGGGAATCCGATTACAGTGGCTGTTTTTACCCCCGATCCTTCGATTAAGCCTTTGGCGAATTTCGCGAACGGCGGGGGTACGCAAACTGCTGCAAATTGATGTAGCGTTGCTTCAGTACATACTAATTCAATGTCCCGCACCAACGTGGTTGGTTTTAAAAAAGTGTGGTCGATGTACGATGCAATCTTCATGAAAAGAACAGTTGAAAGCGTATTATTTCACATAGCGGAGAATTATAAATCCCTTCCATGGCATTGTTTGTATTTTTTACCACTTCCGCACGGACAGGGATCGTTTCTGCCGATTTTGGGTCCTGTTACGATCGGTTCTTGTTTGGTGTTTTCAGAAGGGTCGTAATACTCAGGCGCTTCAACAGGTTCGCCGTTCGTTGCACCCATCATTTCTTCCTTTCTTTGACGCAGTTTACTCATATCTGTTTTTTGCTGGCGTCCTTCACGAATTTGTCCGGAATGAGTTTCCTCTGCCGGAAGGGATGTATGTACGAGAAATGAAACAATATTTTTATTGATTTCACTGTTCAATTGTGAAAACAGGTTGTATGCTTCAACTTTGTAGACTACCAATGGATCTTTTTGTTCATAAGTTGCATTTTGAACTGATGTACGTAAGTCGTCCATGGCTCTGAGGTGCTCCTTCCAAGCTTCATCAATGAAAGCAAGTGTAGCGGATCTTTCCATGCATTGAATCAGTTCATTTCCGTGGGTATCAATGGTCTTTTGCATAGGCGTTAATACCTGCAGTCCTCTTTTGCCATCAGTAAACGGAACAAAAACGTTTTCTATATGTGAACCTTGTGTTGTACGGATGTTTTGAAATACCGGGATTGCATTCTTTTTTAAATGCTCACATCGTTGGTTGTATGCATTTTTGCTTTCGTTATAGAGGATTTGAGCCAGTGTTTTTTCGTCTGTTTTATCCAATTCCTCTTCACTGATTTTTGTGTCAATGCCAAGATGCATAATGGCACCCAGTTTGAGGCCTTCATAGTCATTTTGTTCTTTAACGGAACTGATCATATTTTCGGCAACAGTATAAAAGGCATTGTCTGTATCCAATGCAAGACGTTCCCCGCTTAGCGCATGATTTCTGCGTCCGTAAATGGCGGAGCGTTGCTTGTTCATAACATCATCATATTCCAAAAGACGTTTTCTGATACCAAAGTTGTTTTCTTCTACTTTCTTTTGTGCTCGTTCAATGGATTTGGTAATCATACTGTGCTGAATCACTTCCCCTTCTTTATAGCCCAGTTTATCCATCATGCCGGCGATACGATCACTGCCAAACATGCGCATCAGATCATCTTCCAGTGATACATAGAACTGTGAAGAACCGGGGTCGCCTTGACGTCCGGCACGACCACGTAACTGACGATCGACCCTTCTGCTGTCGTGTCGCTCTGTTCCAAGAATAGCGAGACCACCTGCTTCTTTAACACCCGGACCGAGTTTAATGTCGGTTCCCCTTCCGGCCATATTGGTTGCAATGGTAATCGTTCCCGGAAGTCCGGCCTCTGCTACGATTTGAGCTTCCCTTGCATGTTGTTTGGCATTCAAAACATTGTGAGGGATTTTTTTAACCTGAAGCATTTTGCTTAATAATTCGCTCACTTCCACGGAGGTCGTACCTACCAGTACAGGTCTTCCTGCTGCTCTCAGTTGTTCAATCTCGTCAATGACCGCTTTGTATTTTTCACGCTTTGTTTTATAAACAAGATCTTGCCTGTCATCACGAATCATGGCGAGGTTGGTAGGAATTTTTACAACATCCAATTTGTAGATATCCCAGAATTCGCCCGCCTCTGTTTCAGCAGTACCGGTCATACCGGCCAACTTGTGGTACATGCGGAAATAATTCTGAAGCGTTATCGTTGCATAGGTTTGTGTGGCCGCTTCAATATGCACATTTTCTTTTGCTTCTATCGCTTGATGGAGTCCATCACTGTAACGGCGTCCATCAAGAATACGACCGGTTTGTTCATCAACAATTTTTACCTGACCGTCGAGGACCACATACTCGACATCTTTTTCAAACAACGTATACGCTTTCAAAAGTTGTAAAACGGTATGGATGCGCTCTGCTTTTGCTGAATAATCGCTTAGAAAACTCTCTTTCTTTTGTAATTTTTCTTCCCCTTGCAAATTGCTTTTATCGATTTCGGCGAGTGCCGTACTGATATCGGGCAGCAGAAAGAAATTGGGGTCTTCATAATCTTTTGTGATCATCGCCAACCCTTTGTCTGTTAAGTCCACCGAATTACTTTTTTCATCAATATGGAAAAGCAATCCTTCATCTACCTTGGGCATTTCTTTTTGTTGGTCGGCGAGGTAGTAATTCTCAGCTTTCTGGAGTTTTACTTTTATACCCGGTTCGCTCAGGTATTTGATCAATGGTCCATATTTGGGTAAAGCACGCCATGCTCTCATGAGCGCAAGACCGCTTGATTTAGGGTCGTCATTTCCTTCGGAGATGAGTTTTTTGGCTTCATTCAAATATTGTTGTGCGAGTCTTTTTTGCGCCTCAACCAGTTTTTCAATTCGAGGCTTCATACTGAAAAACTGCTGCTCATTGTTTCCTGAACCTACAGGTCCTGCAATAATCAAAGGTGTTCTTGCTTCGTCAATTAAGATACTGTCAACTTCATCCACCATTGCAAAATGCAATTTGCGCTGCACCTTTTCAGAGGCATTTACGACCATGTTATCTCTCAGGTAGTCAAATCCAAACTCATTATTGGTTCCGTAAACAAGATCTGCCAGATAGGCTTTTCTTCTTTCTTCACTATTTGGCGCATGACGATCAATACAATCGACCGTTAAACCAAGAAATTCAAACAGGGGACCATTCCATTCGCTATCACGACGGGCCAGATAATCATTCACGGTTACCAGATGGACACCTTCTCCGGGTAATGCATTGAGGTAAGCCGGCAACGTAGAAACAAGTGTTTTACCTTCACCGGTGGCCATTTCGGAAATTTTTCCCTGATGCAAAACCGTTCCTCCAATCAACTGAACATCATAATGAATCATGTTCCAGCTAACTTGTCCGCCGGCCGCCATCCATGTTTTTTTGAAAATCACTTTGTCTCCTTCAATCCGCATATGGGGACGTTTGCTAACCAGCTCCTTATCCAGGTCTGTGGCTGTAGCTTGAATTTCTTCGTTTTGTGTAAAACGGCGGGCCGCTTCTTTTACAACGGCAAAGGCTTCCGGATGAATAATTTCAAGTATTTCCTCAATTTTCTTATCGCGCTCTTTCCTTAACTTATCAATAGCCTGAAAGGCATCATCTTTTTCCTGAATTTGTTCCTCCGTGTAGGAGTCGGCCAAAGTATTCAACTCTGCGATCTGCCTATCAATGTCTTTTAGATGCTCTTGAATTCTTGAACGAAACTCAACAGTTTTGGCCCGAAGTGCATCGTTGCTCAGTTCACTGTATTGAGTATAATGGAGATTGATTTTTTCAATCAGAGGTTTTATTTTTTGGACATCTTTTTCACTTTTATTTCCGCCAAAAAATTTCGATAAGAATCCTAGCATAGAACAGTATTATTAATCCGATAATTGATTTAGAATCTTTGCCTGTCAAATACAATGCACTTTTTTGAATCTAGACATTTTGACAGGTCGCAAAGGTAATGAATCGGAAAGACAGTTCGGATATAGGGCGTTGTTATACAATAATCTTTCGCGTCTTTTTTATGTTAACTATCTGCTAAGAATACAACTTGTCCTTAAGTATACCCTTTGGACGGTATGCCTGAGCCTTTATTTGAAGACTACATTTGATTTGCTTGTTACCGGGGTGCTAAACGCATGTTGCAATTTATCCTGCATTTTGTAAACCTTAACCGAATGAAGTATCTCATTTATGTTCATATTTTGATGCTGTGTACAATATCCTTGTTTGCGCAGAATAACGGAATGGGCGGCAGGCTTGTAGATTCGGATCGTAAGACCGGTATAAGAGGTGTTAGCCTGCAAGTTGTGCAGCATGTTTCTGTTCGAGATACAATGCAAACAGTTTCAGGAGATGATGGACTTTTTCATTTTGATCGAATACCAACGAAGGGATTTACATTGATTGTGCGTAAAAATGACACTTTGTTTACGGAACATTCGTACAATCAACCGGCAGCGGGTTTACGTTATCTTGACCTTGGGCTGGTTATTGCGGAAGCCCATTTTCAAACGCTTTCAGAGATCGTGGTTCAGTCGCCACCGGTACTTTTTAAGGGAGATACCATTGAATACCAAACAACGGGATTCCCTGTTACGGCGAATGCTTCCGTAGAAGCATTATTGAAAAAATTACCGGGCATACAAATTGCACGGGATGGTACGATTTCAATTCAGGGAAAAGAAATCACACGTATTAAAGTCAATGGCAAAGATTTTTTTAAAGGCGATCCAAAGATGGCCTCAAAAGAATTGCCTGCAGCATTAATCGAAAAAATTCAGATTGTTGATGATTACGGAGAAGCCGCTGCTTTAACGGGTATACGCAACGGTGAGCCGGATAAAATCATCAATCTGCAATTGAAAAAAGATAAAAGCAGAGGCGTATTTGGGAAAGGTCAATTGGGTATTGGTGATCAGCAACGTTTTTTGGGAGGCCTTTCTCTAAACCGGTTTAACGGTGGAAAGCAATTGTCACTGATCCTGAATTCGAATAACACAAACGAAATGTTGTTAAGTCAGGTGGAGACCGGTGGCGCTTCCTTTGGAGGGACAGCTCCTATTTCACCAGGTAATGGGATGGGGAATGGAACGTCAACGGGTAATTTAACCGGTGGAGTAAATCAACAAAGTGGTGAAGGTTTGTCACGTTCCAATACGCTTGGTCTACAATTTCGGAGTGATTTTGGAAAACGTAGTTCTGTTTATGGCAGCTATACCGTAAACGGACTAAGTAATTGGGTGTCCCAACTTTCGGCAACGCACTATTTTATGAGCCAATCTATTTGGGGGAGCAGTGTGGATCATAAAACGGACAAGAGTTTGCGTCATCAGGCAGTACTTCATCTGGAATGGCGGATTGATTCCATGAATTATCTTAAAATAAGTCCATCGTTTTCTTTTCGGGAGAGCGGCAGTATTTTAACGAATCGAACAAGTTTGTTTCAATCGAATCCATCGAGTAATTCGGTTGGGTTGAATTTCGATTCTTCCGCTTCGAATCGATTGTCATTGGGAACGTCTGTTTTCTTTCAGCATCAATTTTATAAACAAGGACGCAATTTAACCGTAAACTTCGATTGGGCGGGAACGCCAAGCCAACTGTATCAGCAGCGAATGAGTGACTTGTCCCATTTGGATGAAAAAGGTGCTTTTATCTCTCAATCCATTCAATTACAGAAAATTGAACAAATCAGTCGGACTCTCTTCTCCACATTTCAAACAACCTATACGGAGCCATTAGGCCGGCAACATTTTATTGATCTCTCTTATCATCTTGTTCAAAACCGTACTGCGAATAACCGTCAGGCTTTTTTGAAGGATACCGAAACCGGCCGGTATGTCTTTTCTGATTCATTGAGCAATTTATTTGAAATGGGGCACCAAGGTCAAAGAATTGGTTTTGCTCTGCGAAAGCAATCGAAAAAAATTACCTATTCGATGGGCGTGTATTATCAGCCATCGATACTCAAAGGTTCTGTTGGAAAACTACAAAACGGAGTCGCTTCATTCCGGAATCGCTTATGGTTTCCACAGGCTCGATTGTCGTATCATTTTTCCCGTTCGAGGACTTTAACTATTTCCTATAATGGAAATGCACAACAACCTGCATTTGAACAATTACAACCCGTTCGTAACACAACAAATCAACAGTTTTATACAGAAGGCAATCCTTTGTTACGTCCTACAGTAAGTCATACGCTGAATACCGGTTACAATCAGTTGAACTTAAACAAGGGAACAGTTCTTCTTTTCAATGCATCATTCAGTAAAATCAATCATCTAATAGTTAATCATTTGATTTTTTTGAACAATCCTGACGGCTCTTTTTCAGGTACACAACTTACGAAACCGGAGAATGTACAGGGGGCGTATCATTTGAATTTATTTTATTCTTATTCCAGACCAATCCTGAACCGAAAGTGCGCATTCAGTTTGTCGGGGTCATTTCAATACAATCGGAATAAAACTAAAGTCAATTACATAGAACAAACCGGTCACAACTGGCTTTTGAATCAAGGGGTTGTTTTCAATCTGAATCTGCCTTGGTTGGAATCGAGTGCCGGTATTCGTTACAGTGGCAATTGGGTGCGCTTTTTGTCAGGTGAATCGGTTCTGCGAGGACAGAGTACCTGGACTGTTACCCATGATATGCGCATCCGGGCAGGGAAATATGGATCTGTAAACTGGGAGTGGGATTATTCATTCAATCGGGGATTTGCAAATGGACTGGGTCCTGCCATTGCACTTTGGAATATTTCTTTGGAGAAGGAATTATTTCCTGAAAAAAATGGGACACTGAAATTGGCAGGCTACGACTTACTCAATCAAAACAAGTCAGTCACGCGTTCTGTGAATTCAATTATGGTTACCGACACAAGAACCAACAGATTGGGTCGTTATTTCATGGTCAGCTTTATTTATCGCCTGAGCCAGTTCAAGTCCAGCGCCCATACAAGGTAATCGTTTGATTGAGCTGCGGATACAAATTTTTGGGGTTCACTAATGTTATTCCGGTGCTCCTTTTGGCCGTCGATTCGGTTTAGGACCAATTATTCATTTGTAACAATTTCATTATCAGTCATATAGGAAAATGATTTGTCAGGTCGTCCTATTTTGTTTTCAATCTGCGACTTGTCGATATTTTCCTGATTCATGCGAATCGTTTTCTCCTGCTTTCCTTTACCTTTGCGCCTGCCCGTTTCGTGCGGGATTCCCTAAAAAAGTTGAAATATGCCCGGTCAATTAAAAGAAGTAAGAAGCAGGATTAAATCGGTACAAAGTACACAGCAAATCACCAAAGCCATGAAAATGGTAAGTGCTGCCAAATTGCGCAAAGCACAGGATGCGATTATACAAATGCGTCCTTATGCACAAAAGCTGCAGGATACGCTCAGTAATATCGTTTCTAATAGTGATGGAGACGTTAGTTTGAAACTTGCAACCGAACGTCCTGTAAACAAAGTATTACTGATTTTGATTACAAGTGACCGCGGTCTGTGCGGCGCATATAATACCAATCTGGTAAAGTTGGCTAAGTCCCTGGTGAAAGAGCAATATGAATCGCAATATTTGAACGGCAATGTTGAAGTGTGGGGTATTGGTAAGAAAGGCTTAGAGGGCATGCAACGTGCAGGTTTCAATACGAAAGAAACTTACCGCGACCTGTTCCATCATTTGTCTTTTGACACTATACAAGAGGCATCTGCCGCGGCACGGGAAGCATTTGTAAAAGGTGAATTTGATGTGGTGGAACTCATTTACAGTGAGTTTAAAAATGCTGCAACACAACGGTTTAAAGTAGAACGTTTTTTGCCAATTCCAAAAGTAGAAAACAAAGAAAATACGGGAAAAAAATCCGATTTTATTTTTGAACCCGGAAAAGTGGAATTGATTACTGAATTGATGCCCAAAATTCTTAATACGCAATTGTTCAAAGCTGTTTTGGATGCGAATGCAAGTGAACATGGCGCCCGAATGACAGCGATGGACAAGGCAAGCGATAACGCTAACGAGTTGCTGCGCGGATTGAAAATCACGTACAACAGAGCTCGTCAGGCCGCTATTACAACCGAACTTACAGAAATTGTAAGTGGTGCCGCTGCCTTGAACGGATAATTATCACACGATACACAACTTTAACCAGACGGCCCATTAACAGATGGAACTATCAACGATCATACCGCATATCGAAGCATTGATTTTTGCAACCGACCGCGCATTGACGCCACAGGAATTGTGCGATCTGTTGAACAATGCACATGCATTTATAGAAGATCGTGCATCCATTGATCAAGTTGAAGCAGCTATTGATGCGATTAAAGAGAAGTATGCCTCTGAGTTTTATCCGTTTGAAGTACGTGAAGCAGGTGGAGGGTTGCAATTTTTAACCAAAAAGGAATATTACAACACAGTAGCACAAATAAACGGCGATAAGTTCTTAAAACGCTTGAGTACCGCTGCATTGGAAACCCTCGCAATCATTGCATACAAGCAGCCTATCACCAAAGGTGAGATGGAAGCGATCAGGGGTGTTAGTTGTGACTATACGGTTCAAAAGTTATTGGAAAAGGAACTGATTGTAATTACAGGACGAAACGAAAGCCTTCCCGGTCATCCGCTCGTCTATGCGACCTCTCGTTCCTTCATGGATTACTTTGGAATCAATTCAGCAGACGATCTACCCCGCATAAAAGAAATTCTGCTCTCTGAACAGGCAGAGGCAACCGCCGTTCAATCTCATACTCTTCATGTCCCCGGTGAAGAAGATCAGGAACTTGAGTCCAATGAAGCCTTCATTGTAGACGAAGCAGGTTCTTTGGTTGAACAAACCGTTGCGACTGAAGCAAGTGAGTCTGATCAGCAAGACGGCCCTTCCGATATCAACGAAGAGCATGAATCAGATACAGACATTTCATAGTCTGCACACCTGTTTTTCTTGAACTCTTTTCTTTCTGCACTGTTCGGTTTTTCTTGTTAACATCTGTTTGTACAGCCCTAATTATATTCGCAGCATGTCGGTTCAATTAACTAGAGAACAACTCTTAACAATAGCCCGGGAATATGGGACTCCGGTGTACGTGTATCATGCCGAAAAAATTAAAGAGCAATTCCAAAAACTTACATCGGCATTTTCAATTCTCGATACAAAAATATTTTACGCGTGTAAGGCCCTGACCAACATTCAAATTTTACGTTACGTAAAATCTCTGGGATGCAATATAGACTGCAGCAGTTTCAATGAAGTACAACTTGCATTGCATGCCGGTTTTGATCCCCGTCAAATTTTGTACACCAGCAATGGTGTTTCATTTTCCGAAATTCAGGATGCGGTGAATGCAGGTGTACATGTCAACATTGACAGCTTATCGAATTTGGAGAAATTTGGTCAGGTTTATGGGCATGATTATCCGGTTGGAATACGCCTGCGTCCTAATATCATGGCAGGAGGAAACATGAAGATTGCGACAGGACATGATCGAAGCAAGTTTGGAATCCCTGTTGAGCAATACCGTGAAATTCTGGACTTGGTACAGCAATATCAACTACATGTTCGCACCTTACATCTACACTCAGGCAGCGATATTAAAGAGCCCGAAGTTTTTGTAAAAGGAATTGAGATTTTGTTTGATCTCATTCCTCATTTCCCTGAACTGGAAGTTTTGGATCTCGGCGGAGGATTTAAAGTGCCTTATTCTTCCGAAGAAAAGGAAACACCCTTGCCGGAACTTGCTCATCAACTCAAGAACGCCTTTGATTTACATCCATTAGCGAATGGAAAATCATTGCAGATATGGTTTGAGCCCGGAAAATTCCTTGTGAGTGAATGCGGCTATTTGCTGGTTTCAGTAAATGTGTTGAAAGATAATAACAACGAAGTGTTTGCAGGAGTGAACAGTGGTCTCAATCATTTAATACGCCCTACGCTGTATGATGCTTACCATCGAATCGAAAACCTAACCAATCCGGATGGGATAATGAAACCTTATACCGTTACCGGTTACATCTGTGAAACGGATACATTTGCTACCGATCGTATGCTGAATCAAGTAAGGGAAGGCGACGTTCTGGCAATATACAATGCAGGTGCTTATGGATTTGAAATGAGCAGTAATTATAACTCCCGTTTAAAACCTGCTGAAGTTTTGGTAGAAGGAGGGAAGAGCAAATTGATACGACGAGCGGAGCAATTTGAAGATTTATTACGTTTACAGGAGAATCTACAGTAACCACTCACTCTAAATTTGTTTCTGTTATTTGGTACTTGCATAGTTCCTGGTTTGTGTATAGCCCTATTTTCAGGGCTATATTGGTTTTGAAGTTGTTTCATTGTAAGTTGTTTGTTGGTATAAGGAAATATTGATACCTTTTAGTAATGAATCAGCACGCCTTACAATTTAAAGACCGCATACTTCATCCTTTTAAAGGCAGATTGTTTCTTCTTTTCAAATTACCGGCAGCCTACTTCTCCGGAGTACGTGTAATGGAACTTGATTCAAATAAAGCAAGTGTTTCGATCCATTACAATTGGTTTTCAAAAAATCCATTTCGTTCCACCTATTTTGCCTGTTTGGCAATGGCTGCCGAGTTGAGTAGCGGACTTTTGGCCATGTTACAGGTTTATCACCGAAAGCCATCTGTTAGTATGTTGGTCGTGAAGATGGAAGCAGAATTTTATAAAAAGGCAAAAGGCCGGACTGTTTTTACTTGCGAAAATGGAAAGGAATTAGAACACATAGTGGATTCATGTATCAGTGATGGATTGTCAAGGACTTTTATTACGAAAGCAACAGGTACGGATTCGCATGGAGATTTGATCGCAGAATTTATGATCACCTGGTCCTTCAAGGCAAAAAAATAACATTCAGAATTTTAAAAGTATAACTTATGAAAATATCGTTTCATGGCGCAGCTAGAACAGTAACCGGCAGCAAACATCTGCTGACATTACCCGGAGGCAAAAAATTGCTTTTGGATTGTGGTTTGTTTCAGGGTATGGGAAAGGACACGGATTCTTTTAATCGGGAATGGGGGTTTGATCCGGGGCAAATAGATTACATGATTTTAAGTCATGCACACATCGATCATAGTGGTTTGATTCCGAAACTGATTAAAGACGGTTATAAGGGTAAAATTTATTGTACACCCGCCACACAGGAATTGACCACGGTATTGCTTGAAGATAGCGCAGTGATCCAGGAAGACGAGGTGAAGTACGACAACAAGCAACGTGCCATGCATGGGTTGCAGTATTTAAAGCCGTTGTATACTTTAGAAGATGCAAAAGAAGCTGTTTCCGCATTCGTGAAAGTAAATTATGGGGAATGGTTTAAGATTGACGACGGACTTGAGTTTTTATTTACGGATGCGGGACATATTATCGGAAGTGCGTGTGTGCATTTAAAAGTTACAGATGGTAACAAAACAAAGAGGATTACATTTTCTGGTGATATCGGGAGGTATCGGGATGTCATTTTGAAGTCTCCCGGGGAATTCCCTCAGGCAGATATTATCATTATGGAATCTACATATGGCAACAGCTTGCATGATAATACCTCATCAACGCCCGATCAGTTGCTGGCATGGATTGAAAAAGCCTGTTTGCAAAAAAAAGGGAAACTCATCATACCCGCGTTTAGCGTTGGACGAACACAGGAGATCCTTTATGATTTGAATCAACTGGAATTGGAACGGCGATTACCTGATTTAGATTATTATGTCGACAGCCCTTTAAGTACCGAAGCAACGCAGATCGTTAAAAATTACCCGCAATACTTCAACAGCCGAATACAGAAAGTATTAAAGTCGGATAACGATCCTTTTAGCTTTAAAGGGTTGAAGTTTGTAAAGTCGGTGGAAGAGTCAAAGATGCTGAATTTTCGAAGCGGTCCCTATGTAATCATCAGTGCGAGTGGTATGGCCGATGCGGGCAGAGTCAAACATCATATTAACAACAATATTGAGAACAGCCGAAATACGATTTTGCTGACCGGTTATTGTGAGCCCCATTCTTTGGGGGCCCGTCTTTTATCGGGAAAAAAGGAAGTCAAGATCTTCGGGACAGAACGGGAAGTGCATGCAGAAATCGGACAAATTCGAAGTATGAGTGCTCATGGTGATTATGAAGATATGTGTCAGTGGCTTGCCTGTCAGGATCCACGGAAAATTCAGAAATTGTTTTTAGTACATGGTGAATACGAGGTTCAAAAGGCGTTTCAGCAGCGATTGAG
>JBMLSG010000020.1:0-1923 GCA_049240625.1 Lacibacter sp.
AAAATTTTGCAAAAGTACAAGCGGCAAAAAAAGTATTGATGCTGGGAAGTATGGCCGAGCTGGGAACTGAAAGTGAAATGGAGCACCTTGCAATCGTAGAGCTCATTCGTCACTATTCCTGGGACCATGTTGTACTGGTTGGACCTGAATTTGCAAGGCTCGGACACGAGTTTCTTTCATTCCGGAATGCGGAAGAAGCACGCCAATGGTATCTTGAGCAAGATTTCAGCTCCACACACCTGCTCATCAAAGGTTCCAGAAGTATGAAAATGGAACGAATCATCGAATCCGCGTAATTTTTCAGTAAAAATTTGGAGTTTTCAAATAATGTACCGTATTTTTACGTAACCGTTACCCAATTTCCTTCTTAAAACCTACCAAGAGACCTTACACCTACCCGAATCCTTCCTTTGAATGTAACCGTACTTTCAATTCCTAAGACTGCCAATTTGCTATTGATTTAGATTTATTCCAAACCATTTGGGATTAATTCTACTACTGAACCGACAAATGAAAACTAAAAGGAAATGAAGAAACGTTTACCCCTGTTGGCCACTTTACTGCTGACGCTTATTTTCACTCAAGCACAAACAATCGGCGACTATCGCTCTGCTGGAACGGGCAATTGGGATGTATTGGCATCTTGGCAACGCTGGAATGGTGCATGGGTAACTCCAACTGTCGCACAAGGTTATCCGGGTCAAAATGCCGTACCACAAACAGTAACCATCCAGGCGAATCATACCATCACATTGAATGTAACCCCGGTACAATCTATATTAAATCTTACCCTTGCGGATGCAACCTCCACACTTACTGTTTCAGGTACAAGAACTTTAACGGTTGGAGGTAACTGGACCAACAACGGCGGCACCTTTAGTCCGGGGACGGGAACTGTTGTGTTTAACGGCAACACTACGGCTGCCATCAATGGGACCAGTGGTAGTCATTCATTTTTCAATTTAACGATAAATAAAGGAACCAATCCCATCAGTGTTTCCGGAAGTGCAACAACATTAAATGTAAATGGCGCATTTTCTCATACGGGCGGAACCTTTAATGCGGGAAGCGCAATTATGATTAATGTGGCAGGAAATTTCGCAAAAACAGGAGGAACGTTTAACCCCGGTACAGGTAGTGTCACGCTGAATGGTCCAACACAGTCCATCTCCGGAACCCCTAACTTTTACAACTTAATCATTAGTAATAGTTCAGCTTCTACATTGGCAGGAAATGCGACCATTGCCCTAAATCTGTTGATTTCATCCGGCTCCCTGACTATTGGCAATGATAACACCAATCGTAGTTTGGTTATTAGCCGTGACCTCATCATCGTTCCCGGTGCTGCATTGCGTACAGCTGGCGATGGAGGAAACACATTGAGTCTGGGTGGCGCACTTACAAACAGTGGCACTTTTGATCTTGTGAATGGAGCTGCAAGTACGGATTTAATCTTGAACGGAACAGCGAATCAATCCATCAGCGGTACAGGAGGCACAACCGAATTTAATCGTATCACAGTCAATAATACCGGATTAGCTAATAACAATATTGTTGAAGTGACATCTTCTTCCTTTACAACTGCTGCCGGGTTTCTTACGCTCACAGCCGGTATTTTCAAACTATCAGGAAGTTTTTCATTCTCCAACACATTTTTTAATACCGCTACACCTACCATCAATGCAGACGAAGGACTCTGGCTGAATAATCCCAATGCAACAGTAACAGCGCAGGCAGGAAGTACAACGCTTGCCGGTTTACTTCGTGTTAGTGCAGGTACTTATAATATTGGTACTGCTGCGGGAAATAATTTGTCCTGTAGTATTGCAGGTGCCCGAATCCTTATTGAAGGGGGCGCATTAAATATTGCAGGCAATTTGTCTGATGGGGGGAATGCCATCACCTACAACCAAAGCAATGGTA
>JBMLSG010000020.1:2023-7639 GCA_049240625.1 Lacibacter sp.
TTTTTACTGAACGAGAACATTGTGGTTGGCAGAAACTGGATCAACAACGGTACTTTTATTCGTGGAGTTGGGGCCGTAACATTCAACAGTCTTTCACAAGCTCAAACAATCAGCGGTACATCTGTCACAACTTTCTACAATTTAACAAACAGGAATGCACATGCTACAGGATTATCGTTAGGTCAGGATGCAATTATTACCAATGCACTTTCATTTGCATCAGTAAGTAATGGAAAACTTACAATTGGAGCGTATAATTTAACGATCAACTCAGGCGCTTCCATCGTGGGTGCCGATGCCAATCGTTACATCGTATCGATCCCCACATCAGCCACAAACGGACGTCTGCGTCAGAATAATCTGAGTGCTGCCGCCCGTATTTTTCCGATTGGAACCGCTACCAACTACCTGCCTGTAACACTAACACCCGGCGCTGCAGGATCCGATTTTTCCATGTCCGTCTTCAGAGGAACAACCGGGGACGGATTGCCTAACGGAACACCCTTTGCGAATAGAACCTATCAGGTTGATGCTGTTTGGCGCATCGACCGGGTAAATGGCACTGCCAATGCAACGGTACGTTTCGACTGGTTTGTTGATGCCATTGAGGGCGCGTTCTTCAAAACACTAACCAATGGTCAAATTGCGGTATGGCGCAAAGATGCTCCTACACCACCACCTTACTGGCAATTAGCTGCATCCGGTTTTACGAGCAATAACACAAGCAACTTTTCTACGACAGCATCCATTTCCAATTTTGGAACAGCCGGAACCGGCTACCCCTATATTGTTGCTTATGTAGCCGTATTACCCGGAAAACTCACTGCCCTGAGCGCTACCCCTATTGAAAAAAACAACCGCATTGACTGGATCTACGAACATGCGGATCAACTCAAAGCTTTTGAAATACAGGAAAGCACGAATGGAATTGATTTCAGAACCATTGGAACGGTATTGCCCAATGGCACAAATCGTTATTCCTTTACAGACCCAACCCCTGTCCAGTCTACTAAATACTATCGCTTAAAATTCACAGATCGTTTCGATGAAACGTCGTACAGCTTCGTAGTAACAGTACAGCGCAAGCAGCAAGTAGAACTGACACTGCTTCAAAATCCCGTACAGGGACAACTCAACTTTAGGCATCCTGTTGCTGTTCGTGCATCCTACACCGTTACAGATATGAACGGCCGGATTCTCATACGCAGAACTATCAACAACAATGCGATACTTACCTCTGTTGAAACTACAAACTTGCCCAAAGGAACCTACATCCTGCAGTATGCAGACGGTCCTGTTTTGCAAAGCAGTACATTTCTGAAACTATAAAAAAATCCCTCTCCGTTACGAGAGGGATTTTTTTGGATTTTTATGTTGTGCTTCGTCCAAAAATAGGTTGACACAAAAACAATGTCACCACTATGAACAAAGGACAATACAGTCGGACTATTTTTTCTCCTGGCACAATTCAACCAAAACGCTGTTAGTGCCTTTTGGATGTAAAAAACAAACCAACTTGTTATCGGCTCCTTCTTTAGGTGTTTCATTCAACAAGGTAAAGCCTTCCTCTTTCAGACGTTTCATTTCCGCATGAATGTCTTCCACATCAAAAGCAATGTGATGAATACCTTCTCCCTTTTTTTCAATGTAGCGCGCTATAACGCCATCCGGTGTGGTACTCTCCAGCAATTCAATCTTTGTTTCGCCCTTTTGAAAAAAAGCGGTTTGCACATGCTCTCCCTCTACCCGTTCGGTCTTATAGCAGGGCGCATTCAATAACGTTTCAAATAAGGGTATTGAGATGGAAAGATCTTTAACCGCAATACCTATATGCTCAATTTTATTCATATCAATTTTTGCCGGAAAGTTACAAGGTTTACCTTTGAATCGTACGGAACCCATCGAATTTCATGCTGCATTTCCCAATCTATATGGATCATTTGTCAACCACACCCGTTGACCCGCGGGTGTTGGATGCTATGCTGCCGTATTTTCAAACACATTACGGGAATGCTTCAAGCCGATCGCATCAACAAGGCAGGCACGCCCACGAAGCCGTAATGCTTGCTCGTGAACAGGTTGCTGATCTCATTGGTTGTGTGCGTGAAGAATTGATTTTTACCTCCGGCGCCACCGAAAGCATCAATCTGGCACTGCGGGGTGTAAGTGAAGCCTATGCTTCCAAAGGTAATCACATCATTACTTGCGTTACGGAACACCGGGCGGTTTTGGATACCTGCAGCGACCTTGAAAAGAAAGGTATGCAGATTACCTATTTACCGGTAAATGAAAACGGACAAATTGATCCGGAGCAATTAAAAGCTTCCATTACGGCATCTACCATACTGCTCTGCTTCATGTACGCCAACAATGAGACGGGGATCATTCATCCCATTCGAGAAATTGCCACAATTGCTAAAGAACGGGGTGTCTTGTTCCTGTGCGACGCAACTCAGGCTGTTGGAAAAATTCCCGTTCAGGTTACAGAAGATGGAATGGACCTGATGGCCTTTTCCGCACATAAGATCTATGGTCCCAAAGGATGTGGAGCGCTCTATATCCGAAGGAAAAACCCAAGAGTACAAATAAAAGCACAAATTACGGGAGGCGGACAGGAACGCAATCTTCGCAGCGGCACCTTGAATGTGCCGGGCATTGTTGGACTTGGACAAGCTGCCGTCCTGTGCCAATCCGAAATGGAAGAAGAGGCCAAACGGCTGCTGTATTTAAGAACTCATTTTGAAACGGAACTTGCAAAGCTGAAACCGATTTGGATAGCAGGAACATCTGTTCCACGACTTCCACATGTAAGCAATTGTTGCTTTCAGTGGACAGAAGGCCCGCAGTTGTTACTGGAATTGGCTCCAACATTGGCATTATCGAGCGGAAGTGCATGCAGCAGTGAAAGTTCCGAACCCAGTTTTGTATTAACGGCTATGAACCGCAGCAAAAAAGATGCAAAACGTTCCATTCGTTTTTGCTTCGGACGTTTCAACACCAAAGACGAAATCGATTACGCTCTTGATTTGATCACCCGGTATTACCGACAGCATAACACCCTTTCATAAACCACAACGATCCGGTTTCATAAACAGATCAGTATTAGTCTGTTCCATCTAATCCAAGGATTCTGTTCATTTGTTGTATAACTTTGTGGCAGATTGACAGCCTCCAACTTTTTGGTGCAGTACTTGTTATTCTATTTAAAATTACAATATGATTTACGTTAGTGAGTCGGCAAAAGAAAAAGTCATCAGTCTGCTTGAACAGGCAGATGTGAATCGCGAAGGAACCTATTTCCTGCGTGTATCCGTAGTGGGTGGCGGTTGCAGTGGCCTGAGTTACAAACTTGACTTCGATAACGAACAACTCCCCAACGATCAGGTGTTCGAAGACAATGGAATAAAAGTAGTTACCGACTTGAAAAGCTTTCTTTATCTGTGTGATACGACTCTTGAGTTCAGTGACGGACTGAACGGAAAAGGTTTTTTCTTTAACAACCCCAATGCGAATCGTACCTGCGGATGCGGAGAAAGTTTCGCAGTTTGATCGCATTTCGTTCTACTACTTCCATACCGGATGTACAAAACTGCCGTTGGTCGTGAATACCTGCACCCAATACATCCCCGAAAAAAAACTGTGCAGCGACAATACAACTGTATCTGTGTCCGGTACGATTTCTCTTAAAACTTGTCCCATTTGATTCAAAATTCGTATACGCCGGATCTCCTTTTTACGAATCTCTCCCAAAACGATCTGTTGTCCTGAAAACAAGTGCTGCATAACGAACGGAACCTGTTGTTTTAGATGCACACAAACAACATTGGAATAAACTGTTTGATCGCCCGTTTTCCATCTTGCACGGTAATAATTAGGTCCGTTCTGGGGAAATGAGTCCATGACTACAAAACGACATGTTCCTGTTTCATGGAATCGAAAATCCGGATAAACTTTCGAAAACTGTATACCATTCCTGCTCCGCTCCAGATGCAAAACAGTGTAATCATTACAACCCTGTAAGAATCCTTTTAATTCCACACCTTTTTGTGTTGCATATCCCTGCAAAAACGCAGACACATTTGGTAAGGGATTTTGATCAACGGAGGTTGTTCCCATTGAAAACAATCCAAACTGCATAACCGAATGACGTGTCAGATTTCCGGCACTAAGATTACCGTTGACCGAACTCATACCATAATCCTCCCATACTCCGCTGTTGTTAACCAATGCCTGTCCGTTAGAATGTGCAACAACTAAGGAAGACAGTTCGGTAACATAAGACCCGGTATTGCAGGCACTGGAAGCGCTCCAGCTCAAGGTCACATGTGCCTGTGCTGTACCGGTTTGCATCAAGGACCAATATTCACAAAAACTCACCCGTTGCAAACCGGGCGCCTGAATAGCGCCTATCAGGTGCGCATTGCCCTTATAGAACTCTGCCGTAAATACAGTGGAAGCAGTCAAACCGGAAATAGCAACCGGTGCATATTGTTGCAGTGAAGCCGTGTGTCTTCCTATTGGAAATACAAAATCGGCATTGCCTTCTTTGATCAAAGGTCCGTTCACAAAAGAGTGAATGCCGCCTCCTGCCGGACAGGTTGCAGTAGCCGTAAGCGTTAACGACTCAGTGGCCGTTGTATAAATAAACCCTGCTTGCAATCGAAGGACGCCCGACATCACAACTGCGCCGTTCAAAACAAACGAACCGCCTCCGCTGATAGTTATGTTTTTATAATCAGTACGGGCAGTGAAAACTCCGCTTCCCGTTCCTGCATAATCAACCGTGCTGCCGTTTTCCGGTTGAATGAGCGGATTGTTCGTTGAACTGATAGCGGTAGCAGGACCACCACAAAATCCATTTTGATTGAGAAATTTAAAAACACCTCCGTTCTTGATACGAAACACAGTACCCGACTGCATGAAAATTGGTGTTGAAACAAGAGATCCGTTGGCGATATTCGAACCACTGATTTCTATGTTTGCATAGAGCGGCGACAAGCGTATATCCTGTCGGGTTGCAAGCGTATTTGTAAACTCAATAGTAGTTCCGCTTCCTAAATTGTACGATTCCTGTGCATCGGGCTTGGTACCTGTTCCCGCTGTCGTATACCTGCTGGTACCCGACATCAGCAAATGGGTTCCGACCCCTCCCAATGTATAATTGTACACATTCAATGTAACATTATGAAGAATGGAAACCGTACCGTCAATGTTGGGAATGGCAGATGAAATGGTTTTTGTTCCGGACTGACTGAAGATCAGATTCCGATAGGTTCTACTACCACGAAGAATCTGATCCCCATTCCCGTTCAATTCGATTGTTCCTCCACTGAGCATATAAACTGTTCCAATTCCGGCCAATCTTGGCAAGTAATCCATTGCATGTGCCGGCAACGACGGAATTTGATACAAGGTTCCTGCAGCCATTGTGAGGCCACCGGAACTTCCGGTGATAAAAGCCGTCTCCGATTCCAGAAACTGTCCGCTTCGTATATCGAGACAGCCCGGAGCTGTAATTGCCGTACTGTTGGTAAGCGTCAATCTCAATGCGTTGGATTGCAATTCACAGATCAACATACGCGCACTGCCGGCAGATGTGATCGCATCTCCGGTTTG
>JBMLSG010000020.1:7739-12717 GCA_049240625.1 Lacibacter sp.
ATTCACAGATCAACATACGCGCACTGCCGGCAGATGTGATCGCATCTCCGGTTTGCTGATCCTGTCGACCAACGTAATGAAATATTGCTGCTTGACTGAAACTTTTATTGGCTGTACTCAATTGCACATTGCCGCCGGTAGAAGTTGTTTGTTGCAAGCCCAATGGCGACGTGATGTAAAGCTCCGATCCGGATTGAGACACAAACTGACTGCTACCCATTGCTCCGGATGCAACTCGCCGTACTAATAATGGTGTAATTCCATCCAAAGCCCATCCAAAATGAAAGACAGCACCCGTTTCAACCAAAAAGCGGCTTGTTAACCCCGGCAAACTATTAAGCGTAAGCGATTGCTCTAACAGTTGCACAAAGGATCCCGTCTTTACAGATACAGGAACGCCGGTTAAGACAGGAGCCACCTTAAGATACAAAGGAGCAGTTACGGTTCCTCCCTCCAAAGAAAGCGACATACGTGTACCGGCCGCTGAAGCATCGCTACCGAAAAAGGAAACACCCGGATCAATTGAAATGGATCCCCGAATGGTAAGATCGCTATTTAGATCAGATGCAACTGCAGCCGCATTCCAATGCAGTTTCAAAGGATCGTCCGACAAACAGGTAAACGAACCGCGTACCAAAAAACGATGTTGTATGAAATCGACCGAAACACTGGCGCCAAAAGCAAAAGCGCCGTCACGAATCGTGCAATTCCCGTTAACAATAAAACCCGAAACCCCACCCGTGGCTGTTGTTCCGGCGATATAAAATGCCGATGTATTACGAATTTCCAGATCACCCTCTGTTAAAGCCACCATGCCGGTGACAACATCAACCAAGTTCCATTGTGCCGTGGATGCTGCATCAATCCTCAGATGTCCGAAACAAAAGCCATTTACATTGGCACTGATTTGCACAACACTTCCCAGTAAGGAACTGTTCCAATTCCAGTTTTGAATAACGACAGTAGAACCGGCTTCAAAGCATTCCAAACCATTCCACAACGGATGCGTATTGCCGATAGAATTTTGATCCATAATCAGCTCCGATCCACTTCGAAGAATGATGCGCCCATCCGATGGCAGAGCAAGATCGCCGCGGATGTAACATTTCCCACCTGCCAATACTTCAATGGATTTACCTGCATTCAAAAAAAGCACCGAAAGAGGAAGCGGTGCATCTCTTGTAAAGATCAACTCTCCGCCCGACATGATTATGAAATCATTATAGGTTGTCGCAGTATGATCGCCTGCGGTGATACCGGGCAGATCAATATAGATTCGTTGCGGTCGTGCGGCAGACACTAAATCTTCCGGAGCGGTTAAGGCTGTTTCCCAGCTTGTTCCATTGTAAACCAGCCAGTCGCCGTTACTACTCAAATCAGTATTGGGAATACGAGGTCTGTAATCGCCGGCGGCATACAGAACAGATGGGGATCCGGAAGGATTTGCGAGCACAACGCCGCACTGACATGTATAAATCCCCCAAAAGCATACAATCCAATGCAGGATTGTACCTGTAAAGGTGTTCTTCATTTGTTTTGGTTAAGGTTAGCTTGTTGAGGGAAGCAAAATATTGAAATGAAAACTTCAACCCAATACCACACTTGAATAAGCGACAACATAAGCGTTTATCGCAATTCAATTACATGAACGGCCACAAACACTTGTTGCTCTTATAAATGAAAACGACCGCTCCTAAGCAGGAAGCGGTCGTTAAGTGTTTTCGAAACTAAATTACTTGATGATTTTAATGCGAACAGGTTCCGTTTGGCTACCGGTGATCGTGAGCCAGTACATGCCCGTTGAAAGTGCTTTACCGGCTTCCAGTGTCAGCATTTCGCCATTGCCACTCAAATTGATGGTTCGCTGCATTACAATCTTACCATCCATTCCAATCAATTGTAAAGCATATACACCCTTGCTCAATCCTCTTGTGTTCAGATTGATCTGTGATCCCTGAATTGGGTTGGGATAAACAGATGGCTTAGCACTTATAGAACCGAACCAGATGCGCACTACCGACGAAACGGTTTGCTTACCCTGCAAATCGGTTGTCAACACACGGTAATAGTTCCATCCTTGTACAGGTTGCGTATGAGCCAATTTATAGGCAGCACTACTTAATCCAGGAACTGCAGTTTGTGCTCCAATCGTTTTAAAGTCTGTACCATCGGCACTATGTTGGATTTCGTATCCGGCCTGCAAATCGTTGCCCTCTACATTCCAGTTCAAATCAACGGTACCGGATTGCAGCTTTCCTTTCAAGTCCACAAATTGTGCCGGTAATGCATTGAGGAAGAAACTGGTGGTTCCTAACGTAAACGGACTGAAATTATTGACATTGTTCCAGGTAACAGTCCCTGCCGTTGCGTTCCCTGTCCAGGAATCGGCCCCTGCTATGTCCCAGTTTCCACTTGGATGAACCAATACAGCACCTGTATTGTGCACCACTTTGATCGTTGCCGGGAATGTTACATAATTCACCATATTACAGGGACTTTGCGCCGACCAGGAAAGCATCACGTTGGCAGTTGCCGTTGCGTTTCGTTCAATACCCCAGTACTCACAAAAACTGATTTTTGTAATGCCGGGCGCGGTAATGGGACCCACCAAATTGGCATTTTCTCTGAAAAACTCAGCAGTGAAGGTTTCGGAAGCAGACAAATTAGAAACCCCACAAATACGGTAATTATATTCTGAGTTCTTAATTTTTCCCACAGGAAACACAAAATCGGTGGAGCCAATTTTTTGCATCGGTCCCGACACAAACGAATTCAATCCGCCTCCGGTATAGGTTGCCCCTGCGATTAAAATCAACGGATTTTTGGTACTGGTTGACAGATCGCCCAAACGCGTAACAAAGATTCCGTTGTTTAATTCAAGCAAAGAATTAACGGTAGCCCTGTTATTTAATGTTACGGTATTGGTTGAAGAACTTTTGCTGATTTCCAAACCATGAAACACTTCGCCGGTTGAAGGAGCCATCAGTGTAGCATTATCAGAACCGGTAAAGGACACTTTACGGTCGTTATGCGTAAATGTTCCGCCTGTAAAGCGTGTCCAGTTTCGGCCCAAAATGATATTCCCATTGTTCACACCGGAGGCGATCAAGGTTCCGGAAATATTGATATCCTGTCCTACCGTCAACGGAACCGTCATGTTGTTAGAGCCGCTGTTGGTCATATCAAACGTGGTGGATGCGTCAATTGTTAAATTACCCGCCAGATTCAATACAACACCCGTATTGGAACTTCCTCCGGCAATCAGCCTTGTGTTGGCCCTCGATGTTTGAACATTGTAGGGATAACCTCTTCCGCTGCCGCTTTTCCACTCGTCACGACGGTTGTACACATCTCCGATATTATATCTTAATAAAGATCCGGTCGTATAGGTGGGCGGCTCGGTATCTACAAAACCACCGTCATCAATTTGAAGGGTTCCTTTAATGGTCGTAAGTGCCATTGTACGGTTTTGTCCGGCTTTAGGCACTACGGTTGCACCATCCCCAAAATGAACACCAACCTCACCGGAACTACCCCGACTGATCAAAACGGTTACATTCGATTCAAAGGAAAGTTCCGCTCCCGGAAAAGCACGGAAGATGGTATCGGTTTTGGAAACCGTTTCGTTGTGTTTAAAATTGAAGATGCCGGTTCCTACCGAGCTGGTCACCTGACGAACGAGATTCCCTGCCGTTCCTCCAACTGTTACATAATGGGGCGTACCGTCGTAAAAATTAAAATAAAAAAAAGTCTTTCCTTTCAGATCCAGATTTCCGTTTAATATTTGAAAAGGCGATCCATCGTTACCACCGCGAACGGCAGCATTACAATTCATAAATACGGTACCGTTGTTGGCCTTGTCAATAATGAAATAACCAAATTCTTCACGTCCCGGGCTGGGAACACAATTCACGGTTTGGTTGTTGGCTGCTCCAATAAACCATACACCACGTTCGTTGGCCTGAAAATCGCCCAGTAAATGATTCCAGTCACCGCCAACATAAATATCGCCCGCTACCGCATTGATCCAACCGCCCAAACGCAACAAACCTCCCGTAGAGTTGATGTTGACATCGCCGCCCACATACAAATCATCAATATTATTCCATCCCATCGTAACAGCACTGTTGCTTCCTACAATGGAGAGGTTACCGCGACAACGACGTTCACGGGTACCGGAAGCTCCTACTTCCAGGTTGAGCAAGGTATTGGTGCGCACTTCTACATGGAAAGGAACACCCCGACCGCTGGCTCCTGCACCCCATTCATCACCACGATTGTAAGGATTGGTACCGGAGTTGTAAACCAGTGTAGAATTATCGGCATAAGTGGGTGCATTGGGTGTTACAAATCCCCCATTATTTAAAATCAAAGAACCCGATGTACCATTACCAATGGTTGTAGTAGTTCCAAAATCAACCCCGGCGCTGAGTTCCACATTGAAAAAGGTTACCGTTCCCGAAACGGTAGCGGCACTGTTAAAAGCAACCGTTCCGTCACCGGCATCAAAGGTTCCTCCGGTACGGGTGAAATTACCCGATACAGTTAATTTACGTGCCGAACTCATAGTCAAAGACCCAGCATTTAGAGTAATGCTCTTTGCTACCGCATCGGATGCATTAATAACAGGATAACGCGGCGCTCCGCTTGGAATTACCACATCAATGGAACTTGTAGGTATGGTATTGCAACTCCAGTTGCCGGCAGTATGCCAGTCGGTACTTACGCTGCCGTTCCACAAACCAAAAGTAGAAGCAGTTAAAACAGCAGTTCCGGAAGAATAGTAGCTCCAGTTCTCGGAATAAATTTTATAGTAGTAAGTGGTTCCGCCGTTTAGCCCGGTATTGAGAAAAGAAGAGGCACTTCCCCGATAAACTACAGTAGCCTGATTGGCACCGGAACCGATTAAATTTCCCGCATTGTATGTAGTACCTTGCACCGGTTCACAACCCGTGAATACGCCTGTAGTATTGCGAAT
>JBMLSG010000021.1:0-47946 GCA_049240625.1 Lacibacter sp.
AAAGCTCAATCACCCTGTGGAGTATTTGGTGGTGTTCGTTCTTTGTCACTTACAAAAACAGGATGTCCTGTTGGACCAGTAAGTCGTGGCAATGGCGATATTTCAACTACTTTGGTTGAAGGAATGATTGTTGTTAAAGATCAGATTTATCCGAACCCTAATAATGGAAACTTTGTTTTGACTGTTAATACAGGTATTGCTGTGAAATCTACTGCAATTGTCAAAGTAATTGACATGTATGGTAAAGTAGTATCTCAGTTTACTGCTCAAAACAACAGAGGTGCAATTGTTTCTAACTATACCGGAACTGCTTTGGCAAACGGAGTCTATACAGTACAATATACTGTAGGCACGATTTCTAAAACAATGAAAATGGTTGTTCAGAAATAAGAGTGTTTAAAAAATGAAAAAAGGCCGTCCAATTTATGGGCGGTCTTTTTTTATTATGTATTATACTTTTTGCTCTTAATACTTTTTCTGTTTTTTGATAATCGATTACTTCTGTTTGGTTTCAACTGATTTCTTAATTCTCCATATCATACCATTCCATACTTTGAATTGAATTAAGACCCTTCGCTAAATTTAAGTGTTGATTTCTTTTAGAAATGTACTACTATATACTTAGATGCAGCCTTGCAATTTCTCGTCATGTTAAATTTAAATTAATGAATCATTATCAATTATTTAATTCATTTGGATCACAAAAAATGCATCACTTCTCCTTCTAATTTTACGCTCACAAATCAAACGCTCTTTCGATTTACTGTTTAATCTGATGAAAAAATATCAATGACTTATCATCAATAAATCAGTCTTCAATTAGTAGCGTGTCGACTTGTTTCAACTCTTTCAATAGAGGGATGGGACTGAGAGTAGCGAAGCTGTATCTGGCAGTATCGAATTGCTTCAAGGTTTTACTTGCTTAGGAGTTTCTTTAAGAGGCATAAATTATTTTTTGAAACGTATTTTGATTATAGGAATGAATTACGCTCCGGAAATAACAGGAATTGGCAAGTATACCGGTGAGCTTTCTTGTTACCTGGCGAAGCAAAACTTTCACGTCCAGGTTGTTACAGGAGTTCCGTACTACCCCAATTGGGCCATGTTGCCCGGGTATAAAAACAATCAATATACATCCGAAGTAATATCCGATGTACATGTTTTGAGATCGCCCATGTACATACCGAATCGAGTAACCGGAAGTTCACGTGTGTTACAGGAGATTTCATTTTTTCTTACATCTTTTTTTGCAACATGCTATTTAATGATAAGAAACAAAAAGTTTCATGTTGTTCTTGTTGTTGCTCCCTCTATGTTATCCGGACTTATAGGCGTGTGGTATCGTTTTTGGAATCGCAATTCGAAATTCATTTATCATATTCAGGATTTGCAAATTGATGCAGCAGAAGAATTGAATATGATACGTCAACCTATCGTGTTAATTTTTTTAAAGCGTGTGGAACGCTTTATTTTAAAGAATGCGAGTACGGTTAGTACCATTTCAGCCGGAATGAAAAAACGAATTCTGACAAAGTGTAAGTCGATTAAGAAAACAATGGTCCTCCCCAACTGGGTGGATGATTCAAAAATCTTTGTTTCCGAATCCAATTCATCATTATTGCTGCAATTAGGTTTGCCCGTTGATAAAAAATTGATTCTTTATTCCGGCGCCATGGGTGAAAAACAAGGATTAAGTGTTTTGTTGGATGTTGCAAAATGGGCGTCTGTTGAGCAGCCTGAATTACACTTTGTTTTGTCCGGTACCGGACCCTATGCAAATCACCTACGTGAAAAGGCTGTCATATCAAATTGCACGAATATTCACTTTATTGAATTGCAGCCTTTGGAACAGTTTAATCAATTATTGAATTCGGTTTGGATGCATTTGGTTATACAGAAGGCCAATGCAGCCGATCTGGTTTTGCCCAGTAAGCTGTCAAATATCATGGCTGTAGGCGGTTTGGTACTGGTAACGGCTTCCGAAAATACTTCGTTATACGAAATTGTCAATGGTCATCGCACAGGATATGTGGTACCTCCGGATGATTCAACGGGATTGATTAATGGAATAAAGTATTTACACAATAATGAAGATGTGGTTGTTGAGTTAAAGAGAAATGCCCAGCAATATGCTCAGCGGCATTTAAAAAAAGAACATGTAATCAATTCCTTTATTCAGGAATTAGAAACTTTATAATAAAAGTCAAATTAAAAAGAACCTTATTGTATGTTACGGTTTAATACGATATTAAGAAGTTCCTTTTTGTTACTTGATTTGTTTCTATTAAATGCTACTTGTGTTTTGAGTATGTATTTATGTAACCTCTTTACGGGGGACTGTTCGCCTTATTTTTCACCCGAATATATTTTGTTGATCAATTTGATTTGGCTTTTGATCACCTACAAAACGAAATATTATTTTACAGAGATTACTTTTTACTTACTGGCTCGGAAAACAATCAGCATCAATTTGTTTCATTTCCTGTTGGTATTATTATGTTTTTTCTTGATCCAGAAGTACAATACGTCGCGTTTACAGATTTTAATTTATTATGGATTGCAAGTAACGGGAATTTTATTATCGAGGTATCTTTTTTTACTCTTTCAACCCAAAATTCAGCCAATAAAGTATGATCACAGACGGGTCATTCTGGTAGGTAACTGTGAATTGTCAGAAAAAGCAGCAGCTTATTTTAAAAGACCGGATTCAGGATATGATTTCGTTGGTTATTTTGGCGAACTCAATTTGAATCCAAGCGGAAATAAAGTCAATCCCGGAAGTGTAGATCAGTGTCTTGAATATGCAATTGCTAATCATGTTGATGAAATATACTCGACTGTTATTCCCTCCTCTAATGAACTGTTACAGGAGTTGATTACAAAGGCAGATCAACATTTTATTCGTGTAAAGTTCATACCCAATTTTGATATGTTCTTTTTACGTTCTGTCAGTTTAAAAGTAGAAAATGGATTACCGGTAATCAGTTTGCGAAAGGAACCCTTAGAGAATATTGAAAATCGTTTTGTAAAACGAATCTTCGATCTTTCTTTTTCGATTCTGTTTTTTGTTCTATTCGCATGGTGGATCTTTCCAATTTTGGCGATTTTAATCAAATTGACATCGAAGGGCCCTGTTTTTTTTGTACAAAAGCGTTCCGGACGAAATGGAGAAGTTTTTCTTTGTTACAAGTTTCGGTCTATGTATCTCAACGAGGATGCACACGAAATATCGGCCGATCAAGACGATGAGCGATTTACTCCTATAGGTCGTTTTTTACGCAAATCGAATTTGGATGAGTTGCCTCAATTTTTCAATGTACTGAAAGGGGATATGAGTGTTGTTGGTCCCAGGCCCCACATGTTGAAGCATACCGATCAATACAGTAAGATCATCAATACGTTCATGGTGCGTCACTTCTTAAAACCCGGAATATCAGGCTGGGCCCAGGTCAATGGTTACCGGGGGGATCTTACAGGGAATAAAATGTCAAAGCGCGTGGAGTACGATGTTTGGTATTTAGAAAATTGGAGCTTTTTACTGGATTTGAAAATCATATTTAAAACCATTTGGCTGACTGCCAAGGGCGATGAAAATGCTTACTGATATCTCCGCTATTAATATCAAATCATAAATAATGAATAAAAAAATCTTAACGTTAATTGCACTATTCTTTTCAGTATCTCTGAAGGCACAGGATCCACGAATATCTCAATTTACAGAGATTCCAATGATCATTAATCCTGCTCACACAGGGAATTTTAAAGGCCTTCTTCGTGTTGGTTCACTCTATAATCATGCTGGAAATGGGTCTATTCGAAACAATTATTACGGGGCACTTACTAATAATGTGTACAATGTGAGTGTTGATTATAAAGTAGGAAAGAACCAATACTGGGGGGTTGGGTTTAATTATATGCGAACAGGATCTCCCGTATTTATTATGACAGGTAATCATGTTGCGTTTTCTTTATCAAGGGTAATACGACTTGATTCTGCGCAGATACACAAACTAAGACTGGGTATTCAGGCTGCATACGTAAACGGACTTGTGGATGAGACAAAAGGCTCCTATAGTATTTTGCTGGATGTGGGATCTTTTCATTATTACAGGCCTAAAAATACTATAGGATTATTACGGAATCAATCCGATTATGTCAACTTCGGTTTGGGTGCTTTGTATCAGTACAGTTTTCAAAAAATAAAGATAGAAGCGGGTGCAAGTTTAAATAATATCTTAAAACCTGATTTCGGAATTATGTATAATGATGCTTCAAAAAAGCGTTTACGTGCATCATTTTCTACTTCCATTTCATTTGATATTGATGAACAAAATTCTATACGACTCGATCATCTTTCTTGGAAAGAAGGTTTGTACTTAAGAGGCCCTAAAATAATGTCCGATTCCGCTAACATCAGTGAACTACTTTATGGCTTAAGTTGGTCTCGTAAGGGTAAAACACCTTTGATTGCAGGATTGTATAGTCGCTCGGCTAAAGCGATCATTGGGGTGGCAGGTCTCCGTTTTACTTCTAAATGCTACGCAAAAATGAGTTATGAGTTGCCATTTAATTTAAAAAGTTACCCTGTGTCACAATATGGGTTTTCATTCAACTATATGTTTTCTTCTAAGCAATTAATTAGAAAGAAAAGGAGTAAGCCGGCAGAAGATTGATAGCGTTGATAGGTTTTTATTAAGAATTGCTTTCAATACATCTTTTGATACGTCCAGAGGTGTAGTATTTCAGAACATCATTTTAAAGGATATATATGCTTAAAACTACAAACCTTACATTTTTGATTCTCCTGCTCTTTCAATTAACCGGTTGTTTAACTTATCGTGACATTGTAAATTTTCAGGATGGAACAACCTTAGGCAGTGAGAAAAACATCAATGATACCATTCGAAATCAAAACAGTATTCGTTTAAAGCCTGAAGATATTGTACAGGTAGTCATAACCAGTTACAATAAAGACGAAGCCGCTCATTTTAATCTTTTTAGCGGCCAGGTTGGTTTGGTTCAGCAGGGAATGAATGCCACTGTAAATGATCCATTGGGTTATCGGATTGACAGTAACGGCAATATTGAAATTCCTATTGTTGGCTCAGTACATGTTCAAGGGCTCACAATGGAAGAGATGCGGGATGAAATCTACACACGGGTAAAAGCCACAGGTTATCTTAAAGATTTGAATGTGATGGTTCGCTTTTTGTCATTTCGTGTAACAGTCATGGGTGAAGTCAACAGCCCGGGAACCTATACCATCTCCAGTCAAAGAATTACCGTTTTGGAAGCGTTGGGATTGGCACATGATGTCAATCTGTTTAGTAAACGCAGCAATGTACTTGTGATCCGTGAATTGGATGGAAAACGCACATATGGAAGGGTAAATTTAAAGTCAAAAGATTTATTTGTCAGTCCTTGGTATTATTTGCAGCCCAATGATATTGTATACGTAGAACCTCATCGTGCAAAAATACTGGCGGCTCCCGATCCTGCCAGTAGGTATATCAGTACCGTTATTGCAGCTGTTTCACTCGTCCTGTTGATTTTGAGATAATATACTTGTTTAAGAAAGAACGTCACATTTCATGAATACGCAAACTTCAAAAGTTTCATCCCGGTTGGCTACAATAGGTTTGTCGCCTAAGGAGCCGATCCAAATCGGGCAATTGATCCAATCTTATGTTCGTTACTGGCCTTATTTTATTGTTTCTTTAGTCGTCTTTTTACTGGGTTCCTATTTCTATTTGAAATATACCACTCCCATTTATTCTTCATCTATAAAAGTTTTAATTAAGGATGATAAAAGCTCGGGGCAGTTATCTGAAGCCGCCGTATTCGAGGATTTAGGAATCAATTCCCGGTCACAGAATACAGAAAATGAAATGGAGATTTTAAAATCCACACATTTAATGAAGGATGTTGTTAAAAATCTGGATTTACAATACAAATTCATTAAAAAAGGATACATCCGTGATGTTGATTTATACAAAGATGCGCCTGTTAAAGTATTGAGTTGGACTGCAAACAACAATGTGTCATTCCGTAAACTTAAATTGTTGTTGCGTGCATCAGCAGGTGATCATAAGTTTACGGCTGTATCGGGAAATCGGACTTACCAAGGGCAATTTGGAAGTTCGCTGCATCTTCCGGAGGGTAATTTGACTATTGTTCGTGATGCTAAAATTGGCGTTACTTCCATTCAAAATTTATATTTGGAGATCAATGAACTCGATCAAATAGCTTCACACTATGCATCCGGAGTGAATGTTTCTGTCATTGGTAAAAGATCTACAATTTTATTATTGAAACTGGCCGATGTGCACCCTGTTCGATCAAAAGATATTTTAAACGAATTGATTCGTGTATATGATGTTAGTCAGGTAACAGATAAGAACAGGGTATTTAAAAACACATTAGATTTTATTGATAGTCGCTTGTCAATCATTACCCGCGAAGTGGGGGAAGTGGAAGGAGATGTTGAGCGGTTTAAGAGCTCCAATCAAATCACCAATTTAAGTACTGAAGGCGATTTGATCATGCAGGAGCAAAGTGCTTACACTAAAAGTCTGACAGAAATTGCTGTTCAGGAAGAGATTCTGAAGGGGATACAATATGTTCTTCGGAAAAACCCCAATCAATTTGAATTCGTACCAACCAATTCGGGACTTACAAATCTTACTTTGTCCGGTTTGTTGGAGTCGTTTAATCAGATTTTACTGGACAGGGAGAAAGTTCGAACTGCTCTCGGCCCCGGTCATCCAAACAATGCATTGTTAGAGCAACAATTGTCAAATTTGCGTGTGAACATTCTTCAGAATATCAGTTCCATTCAAAACGACTTGCAAGTTACACGTAATGCATTAGCTCGGAGAGAGCAAGGTTTGAACAGTCGTTTGAGTGCTTTGCCAAGACAAGAGCGGCAATTAATTGAAATCCAGCGTCAGCAGAGTATCAAGCAAAATCTATATTTATATCTACTACAGAAACGTGAGGAAACTGCACTAAAACTTGCAGTTGCAATTGGGAATAGTCGTGTAGTGGAACCTGCACGTACCGGGCGAAAGATTCAGCCACAGAATCAACTTATTTGGGTCATAGGATTTTTTACCGGACTATTCATTCCAGTCCTTGTTATTTCATCTGCCAGGGCCTTAAACAATAAAGTACATACCGAGCAGGATATCAAAAATCAAACTACCGTTCCTGTAATTGGTGTCCTGGCTCTTGATAAGGATAAACGTCATATCGTTGTAAAAGAGAAAAGCAGAAGTCCAATAACGGAAATGTTTCGATTGTTAAGGACAAACCTTCAGTTCGTTGGAGAAGGTATAAACAATAAAACGATTTTAATCACAAGCTCTGCTTCAGGTGAAGGGAAAAGCTTTGTTTGTATCAATTTAGGATTAACATTGGCTTTAGCGGGAAAAAAAGTGCTGATGTTGGAATTGGATATGCGTAAGCCCAAGTTTGCCCGATATCTGAGTTTTTCAAGCAGTACAACGAAAGGAGTATCAGAATATCTTAGCAACAGTTCAATTGATTGGACGCAAATCATTAATCCAACAGAATTACATCCGCAATTATTCTTTGCTAACTGTGGTCCGGTTCCCCCCAATCCCAGTGAATTACTCTTGGGCGATCGTTTTGCCGATTTGATGATCAAATTAAAGGAAGAGTTTGATTACATTATTTTAGACACTCCTCCTGTTGGAATTATCAGTGATGCTTTATTGTTGAACAAATGGGCCGATACAAGTCTTTATGTTGTACGATATGGAAAGACTCTCAAAGGACAAGTTAGTATCGTAGAGAGTATTGCTGCACAGCAACAGTTAATTCGTCCATTTGTGATTTTCAATGGGGTGAAATTGAATCGGAAAGGTTATGGCTATGGATATGGGTACGGTTATGGCTATGGCTACTACCAGGAGGATTCAAAAAAGTAAAGGGAATTGGTGTTGAAGTATTTCAATCTTAAATCCGATCTTATTAGAATGGATTTCCGCCTTCTTGGTGTAACAACAATAATTCAGTTACTGATTCAATTGTTGGGTCTTATTAGTGGTATTATCATTATTCGATTATTGCCCACAAAAGAATATGCATGGTACACCATTGCAAATACAATGCTTGGAACCATGTCTGTTTTAAGCGATGCCGGTATATCTACTGCAATGATGGCACATGGCGGAAAGGTTTGGATGGATCGAAACGCATTAGGTGTGATTTTTGCAACAGCATATGACCTGCGCAAAAAGTTTGCTTTGGGTAGCGTGGTCATTTCGTTGCCATTTTTGTATTATTTGCTTCATGCTCAAGGGGCATCTATAGGTATTGCTTTATTGATTTCAGTTGCATTGCTTCCATCAGTATTTGCATCTTTATCCGATAATTTATTACAAATAGGGCCTAAACTTCAAAAAGATATATTACCGCTTCAAAGAAATGCGTTGTTTGTGAGTGTATACAGGACATTGATTTTTTTACCCGTTTTATTCTTACTCCCTTTCACTTGGGTTGCAATTTTCAATGCAGGTGTCATACGAATACTGGGAAATTACAAGTTGAAAAAAATCAACAGTAAGTGGGTCGACATGCGACAGCAGTCGGATCCGCAAATTGCAAAGTCTATAATGGTTCAAGTACGACGTTTGATGCCGGGAGTCTTGTATTATTGTTTTTCCGGGCAAATTGCAGTGTGGCTGATTTCCATCTTTGGTCAGCATGACTCCGTCGCAAGTTTAGGAGCATTAGCTCGATTCTCTGTCTTGTTTGCTATTGTGCCTGTGTTGTTTGGAACCATGATAACGCCTTATTTTTCGAAGTTAACCGAGCAGCGTCATATTATGCTGAATAGTTTTTTTCGTATACAAAGTTTAATTGTTTTAGGTGCATTAATCGTTGTTTTCATTTTTTATGTTTTCTCGGACATTTTTTTATGGGTACTCGGGCCTTCGTATTCTAATTTGAAATTTGAATTGGTTGTAAATATCATTTCCAGCTTGTTGGGAGTTGCTGCAGGATTGTCTTTTTCATTGTTTACTTCAAGAGGGTGGTCCATGCATCCGGCCTTTTCAATTACTGTAAATCTGCTCTCACTAATTGCAGGCATATTCATTTTCGATATTAAAACCTTGTGTGGTGTTTTGATGATGAATGTATTTGTAAATACAGTTCAGTATTTCGTAAATGGATTTTTTTGTTGGTATAAAATCAATTCTTTAAAATAACGTTTTGAAAACAGCGGTTTGTACATTATACGAAGGTCATTATCATTTTGGGGTAGGTGCATTAATTAATTCACTAATAGCAAATGAATTTAATGGTGATGTTTATGTAGGATACAGAGGCGAGTTGCCGCCGTGGTTAAAGAATACACAAAAGATAGATATTGTAGGCTGGAAGGACGCAACATTCATGCTATTGCCTAATGGAAGTAATGTCTATTTTTTATTTTTAGACACTGCTATGCATTTTACTAATTACAAGCCTCAATTTTTAATCGATCTTACAACAAAGGCATGCAAAGATTATGAGGCGATTGCTTATTTTGATCCTGATATCGTTGTATGCCGTAACTGGAGCTATTTTGTTGACTGGATGCAATATGGGGTTGCAGTAGTGCATGACATTATTATGAATGATATGCCAATCACTCATCCGCTAAGACGAAATTGGGAATTGATTGCTGTTGATAAAGGATTAAAGGTTGTCAATCCCATCCATTCATATATTAATGCAGGTTTTTGCGGGTTAAAAAAACAGTACTGGGAATTTCCTCAATTATGGAATCAACTGTTGGATATTGCATGGAGTCGATTTAATGCCAACCCTGCTAAATTAAGAACTCATCCAAGGCCTAATCCGTTTTTCTATCCGGATCAGGATTCATTCAATCTTGCATTGATGACTTACAAGGGGAGTATTTCAGAGCTTGGGCCTGAAGCGATGGGATTCAGATACGGAGTGGTAGCTATGGCTCATGCAGTTGGGTCTCCAAAGCCCTGGGAGAGAAATATATTTCAAGCTTTTCTTAATGGAGATTTGCCAAAATTTGCGGATAAAAAGTATTGGCAGTATTCAAAAGGTGTTATTCAACTTTACTCTAACTATCTCATTGCAATCATCCGTTTCAAACTCAGTTTGGTTTCCTTTTTGGGTAGATTTTATAGTCGAAATTAGAATTCCTAAACTAAGTATAGGTAAATCTATTTGTTTCAAATGCGATTGATAACCAAGTCACAGTTAGGTCATATTAGCCGCAGAATTTATCAAGGTTTAAATAGCCCTGTAGTAGGTATTATTGGAGGTTATCATGGGATTAATGCCGGAGATCTTGCTCTGGGTTATTCGGTTCAGCAGCAACTGGAAAGAAATCAGATCTCTTCCGGTTTGCAAACTATTTATAATCTTGACCGATGGAAATGGCCGGTTGCAGATTATGCGATCATTGGTGGAGGAGCAGTGGGATACAATGACGCACTTGAAAAAGTGTATGAGCGGTATAAAAATAATTTACAGAAAGTTGCATTACTTGGTGTCGATTTTAATGAAGAGCGGTATACCGCGTCGGCAATGGAGTTATTACGTCATGCAAAATGGATCAGTTGTCGAAGTGCAGAACAAGCCGAAAGATTACGTAGTTTAACTCGAAGAGTGGATATCGGGGTACATCCTGATTTGGCTTTTGCATTGCAATTTGACACGGTCAATTCTCAAAAGCAAGCAAAACACCATAAACCAGTTTTTCTGGTGAATGTTGTTCCATTATATGCTAAGGTTATTAACGGGGAAATGCTTCCCGTAGATCAATATGCGGAGGAAAGGCCGGATTTGTACGAATCATGGTCCATTATGAATGAGCGTTATGTACAATATGTACGTGAACTTGTAAAAGCGG
The DNA here is from genome assembly GCA_049240625.1 of Lacibacter sp. GTDB lineage: Bacteria > Bacteroidota > Bacteroidia > Chitinophagales > Chitinophagaceae > Lacibacter. The sequence goes on from JBMLSG010000021.1 coordinate 10,907, forward strand.
CACTCCAACGAAACTATCGCGTTGAGACTTTGCCATTTACACCAATGGATGCAGCGGCAGGAAAACTGATTTTTAAAAATTTACCGGTTTTACATAATCCATATGTTCCGGATCCGGCCTATCTGGTAAAGAAAATTCAATCGGCACACACACTATTTGCTACTCGCTTTCATGCGACCATATTTGGAATGAAACTGGGAAAGAAGATCATTCCCTTTGCCTATGCAAGAAAAAATGAACGGTTGCTGGAGTCACTCGGTATGCCCACTCATTTATTTTCCACTCCTTTTCAATTGAAGACTACGATGCCGGAAATAAACATCGAAGCCTCTTATCAATTTGAAGCACAGCGTATTTCGGATTTACAAGTTCAGGCGCAGGCTGCAATTAATAGCTGTATAAATAGTTTGCAGTTGTTATAAGTTAAGAATGAACATTCTCTTTATTTGCGGAAGTATTGAAATGGGGAAGGACGGCGTGGGGGATTATACCCGACGTTTAGCCGGAGAATTCATTCGTCTTGGTCATAAAGCGTCGATAGTGGCGATCAATGACCGGTTTGTTAATAAATTGAACTATGATCCTATCCTTGATGCATATACGAACATACCGTCGATCCGTATTCCTTCTGCTTTCAACGATCAGTCAAAAAAAGAGATTGCCCGTTCCTTTATTCAAACTCAAAACCCGGAGTGGGTAAGTGTTCAATTTGTCCCTTTTTCATTTCATTCAAAGGGTATCCCTTTTAAATTAGGGGGGCTCCTGTATCCATTAATAAGGAATTGTAGACGGCACGTTATGTTTCATGAGTTATGGATCGGTGTTTATGGTTCCCATACATTTAAATCTGTTTTATTAGGTTGGATTCAAAAAGTATGTATTCGTTATTTTCTGGATAAGGTCCAATTCAATTGCGTTTCTACTTCAAATGATTGCTATTTAAAGAAATTGACGGGTTTGAATGCTTTTCATTTACCGGTATTCGGAAATATTCCTGTCTCCAAGAATGGTTCTCATTTCAAAAAAAGGGAAACCGAATTGCATGCAATCGTTTTTGGTACAATTACATCCGATTTAGGTCAGTTTGAGGAACAGTTAAAATGGCTTCTTCGATTTACACAATCGAAAAGTAAGCAACTGAAAGTTCATTTCATAGGCAATGGTGGAACAATGGTATCAAAAGCACGTAGCCTCGTTATAGAACTTATTGGAGAAGCGAATTTTCAGTCTTTGGGATTTCTGCAGGATTCTTATTTGTCATCCCTTATTTCACAGATGGATATAGGTGTGTCAAGAGCTGATTATCAGTTGTTTGAAAAGAGTGGTACCACGATGTCATTGTTGGAACACGGATTGCCGGTTTTATTAAAGGGTAAACGACCTGTTACGACAGGCCGGAAAAATAGTTCACTGTATTATGGACAATTGTTCTTTGCAAGTGACCCTCTGCCCGATTCCCTATTCCGTTTTCGAATCCGAAGCGGATTGAATAATACCGCAATACAGTTTATTGATCATTTAGACAATTACAGTTTTGAAGCCGATCCATCTTCTTATTCATTAAATCTAAATGTGTGATTTTACCTATGGAACGACCTACAGATCGGAATTTTGGACTGGACTTCGTGCGTGTTGCAGCTATATTTTTTGTCCTGGCTGCACATTTTGTGAATTCAATGGAATTTGTCGGTTTTTGGGGTGTTGAATTGTTTTTTGCCTTAAGTGGATATTTGATTGGTCATATTATTTACCGTACCATGGTCGTGTCTGAAAGACTTGATCTGAAAATAATCTTTAATTTTTGGAAGCGGCGCTGGTATAGAACCTTGCCTAACTATTACCTGGTACTAATTCTGATGATCTTTTTTCACTTGTATGTGACGAGGGATTTTCAGGGCTTTTCTTTTGTTCTAAAGTATCTATGGTTTGGACAAGATTTTTTGGCACGCTCACAAATATTTTATGGTGTTTCATGGAGTCTGTGTATCGAAGAGTGGTTTTACTTTCTTTTTCCGCTACTGCTCTTGCTGTTTCATCTTTTGAAGTCAAACGGTAAAGTAAATGTATTGTTGAGTGTTTCCCTTCTTGTTGCGGCAAGTTTGACGATTCGTTATATCATGGTTGATCATAGCTCCAACATTCAATTAAGAGGTATCACAATAGCCCGATTGGATGCAATCGCATTTGGAGTTTTGATTTCTTTTTTTACAAACGAATACAAGGCTATTGCAAAGTTGAGATGGATTTTGTTCTTCATTGGAATCTTAGCACTGTTTTGTTGCATCTATTTTCTTTATTTCAGTAGCAGTACATTTATTCAGGCAAAACATCATCCCTTGATGCTGTTATTTGCGCCCTTTAGTTGCGCATTGTTATTGCCGGCCATTTCAACTGTTTCTTTGCCAGGAAGTAGGTTGTCTTCCATACGTGCAATCGTATCGAGTTTGAGTTTATGGAGTTATTCGATTTATTTAATCCACATACCTGTTTTGATAACGACTTATCATGTATTTGACTTCATTAGAGATACGACAATAGGAAATATATTTTCAAAATGCTTGGGATTGGCTTTTACGATTCTGTTTTCGGCCTTGTTATATAAATTTTGGGAACATCCGCTTACACGAAAAAGGCCTGTCGAGCTAAAATATTCTTAGTGTGGAACATAGAGGGTATAGCATTCATCACTTTTACATCGCTTAGAAATGAACTACTATTATATTATTGAGGGATTGGTGAGAAATAATATTGGAGATGTTTTGCAAGGGATGGCTGCTGCAAAGTATTTGCCTGCCACGGCAAAGCCTGTAGATCGTGAGCAGCTATCTTTACTGGATTCTAAAGAAAGAAGTTTCCTTTTGGCGTCCGGCTGGTTCATGCATGATTTTTCTAAATTTCCACCACCTGATGCAGTACAAGTTTGCTACATTTCGCTGCATATAGCCAACTCAGCATTACTGCAGAATCAGAAAATTAGAGATCATTTCAAAAAAAACGCTCCTATTGGATGTAGAGATAAAAAAACACTTTATTTATTTCTGGGTTGGGGAATTCCTGCTTATTATTCAGGATGTCTAACCATAACGACAAACCCAAGAAAACCAGTTCTTCAAAAAGAAGGCCCTTGTTTACTGGTCGATAATATCGACCATCCGGTTCCTGAGCCTGTTTTAAAAAAATTGGAACTGCTTACAAAAAAAGAGTTTACAAGGGTCACACATGATCCGGCGGATGTGTTGCTTCCATTTGAAGATTACGTAAATCAGGGAGTGAATCATATGGAAAATTTACTTCAGAAATATTGTGAGGCTTCAGTGATCGTTACTACCAAAATACATTGTGCTTTGCCCTGCTTAGGAATGGGGGCGCCTGTAATTCTTATACATCCCAATCCTCAGGATCCTCGTTTGGACACGGTTCGGCAGTTTATTGACATCTTGTCTTACGACCAGTTGTTAAAATCAGATAGGCTCATAATGCCAGAGGTGCGGATCAAAAAGCTACAGGCACAAAAAGGATCTTTATCAGCTATTGTTGAAGCTTCAGTGGCACATCAAAAGAACATTCTTCAAAAACCGGACAGGGCATTTTTTTATAAGATCAAGCTGCAGTCAGTTGTAAGTTCAATGATTTTTAGAATGACCATCGTGTTTCTTTTGAAATTAGGACTCGCCAATAGGAGTTTAAAAAGGGTCTTTGTAGGCTCAAATTAACAGCAATCTAATGGGGCGTATACTGTTCTTTTCAACGCAACTTTTGAATACCGGAGGCATTGAAAGTCATGTTATTGAGTTTTCCCGTGTTCTGGCACGGCAAGGCCATCATGTTCATATCCTTGTTCCGAAATGTAAACTGAGTGATGCAAATAAATATCTCTTTTCCGGATATTGTACGCGTGTCTTTTTTTATGATTCCAAAAATTCAAAGTCCGGTTTGTTGTTTTTAATCGTAACGGCATTTCGTTTGTTATTTGTTAAATACGATGCGCTCTATACGAATGGTCAAGGCCAATCAATCAGTTGGGTGCGTAAATTGTTCCGGTACAAGAAACATGTTCATCACCATCATACTTCCGGCGATTCCAAGGACCAACTTACATGGCCGCAATCTTATAAACAGACAATGCAAACATGCGATCAATTGATTGCATGTTCGCAATTGAATGCAAGTCGAATGTCAACTTATTTGAATCGTTCTGTAACAGCGATACCGGTTTTTTCAAGACAAATGGAAGTTTCTCTTCGTCCGATCAGAAAGGACGTGAAAAAACTTCATTTTGGTTATTTTGGGCGGTTGATCCCCGAAAAGGGTATTGACACACTCATTCAGTTGAGTAACGATGCTTCTTGCAGTCATATTACTTTTCATGTCTGGGGCGAAGGACCATCCTATCATGCAGATTTGTTTCGAACGCAATCAAACATTGAATACCATGGTGTTTTTAGCAGGAAAGATGAACTACAGCAAATTCTTTCTTTTTTAGATGGTTATTTATTGCTCTCTGTTCATTCAGAAGGACTTCCTGTTAGCTTACTCGAGGTAATGAGTGCGGGGGTTCCTTGGTTGTCGACCAACAAAGGTGGGGTCCCTGATTTGAAAGTTGACGATTGCTCGACAAGAATCATTGATCACAATTCATCTTATGAGGACATAAAAGAGGCCATATGCACTTTTGCTGATGATTGCAAGATGAACCGAATCGATCGAAACGCTTTAGTGATGTTTTATAAAATGCATTTTTCACAGGAACTTTTAATTCAAAAGTGGGAGAAGGTCTTGTTTAACTTAAAAGGCATACGGTGATCTATTTCTCACATCCAACGGGTAATGCAAACAGTCGTGCTGTATTAAATGGCTTATACGAACATCAATTGTTAAGTCGTTTTTTTACAACTATTGCAGTATATCCAAATTCATTATTAGCTCGGGCCGCCACTCTACCCGGGATGGGTGATCTGTTTCGAAGGCAATATGATCAGAAGTTTTGCGACAAAACGAATCCACAGCCATTCTATGAAATGGGGCGTTTGCTTTCTTCAAAAGTGAAATGGCAAAGGATGATCCGGCATGAAAAAGGGATCTTTTCGATTGATCGGATAATGCAGCGGCTGGATCAAAAAGTTGCAACTCAGATCTTACAATCAAAGGATTCTTCTGTCTTGGGAGTTTATGCTTACGAGGATGGGGCATTGCATTCATTTCTTGCAGCACAAAAACGGGGGTTAAAAAAAATTTATGATCTTCCAATTGGATATTGGCGTTCGGCCAGAACATATTTGTTACACGAAAAGGAGCGTTGGCCCGAATGGGCAATGACGATGCCCGGTTTTTTGGACTCCGAACAAAAATTAAATCGAAAAGATCAGGAACTGAAATTGGCAGATTTAATCTTTGTTGCGAGTAGTTTTACCGCCTCAACATTGGAACAATATCCGGACCGACTCAATTCTATTCATGTTATACCTTATGGTTTCCCACAGGCTTATCAGGGATTTCGTGAATACTACAATGGGAACAATCGAAAATTAAAGTTGTTGTATGTTGGTGGATTGACGCAACGAAAAGGCATCGCAGACGTTTTCAAGGCTGTTGATCAGTTTCAGAACGAGGTAGAGTTGACAGTAGTGGGTCAAAAGACAACACGTCAATGTAAAGTGCTGGATGAGTCGTTGGCAAAACATACCTACATTCCAACATTACCGCATCAACAGATCTTAGCACTCATGCGGACGCACGATGTTTTACTGTTTCCTTCCCTTTTTGAGGGGTTCGGTCTGGTGATAACAGAGGCAATGTCGCAAGGAATGTCAGTCATAACAACTGATCGAACAGCAGGCCCTGATATTATTAAAAACGGAAAAAATGGTTGGCTGATTGAGGCCGCGAAAACCAATCAACTGGCGGATGCGATTAAGAAGCTGTTAGACCATCCGTTCTTGGTTGAAGAAACAGGAAAGGCTGCGATTCAGTCTGCCGAAACATATAACTGGGATCATTATTCAAGTAAAATAGCAGCTTTGTCGGCAGTTATATTATGAAATCAGGTAAGAACTCTTTTTTCTAAGGCAAATGAATTTTACGGTTGAAAATAAAACGGAGCGAGCTATTCAAAAAATTGTATATGCCTTGTATCTGTATGGTTTGCTGTTGATATTTGAAGGGGCTTTAAGAAGATGGATTATGCCCGGTTTGTCGGGTCCATTACTCTTGGTACGAGACCCTGTTGCGATCTATATTCTCTTTCTGTCATGGAAATATCATGTTTTGAAAGTGAGTCGGTATTTAGTGTCGATTTTTGTTATTTCCGCAATTGCTTTTTATACGGCAATGTTCCTAGGGCATGGAAACATATATGTTGCGTTGTATGGACTTCGAATAATAGTACTGCATTTTCCACTTCTTTTTGTCATACAATCTGTTTTCAATAATAAAAATATTGAAACCATTTCCAGATGGATGATTGTTTTGAGTATCCCTATGCTTTTGCTTATTGTAGTTCAATTCTATAGTCCGCAAACTTCATGGATCAATAAGGGACTGGGAGATAATAGTGAAGGTGGGGGGTTCGTTGGTGCAATGGGTTATTTCCGTCCACCCGGAACCTTTTCTTTTACAAATGGATTGGTTTTGTTTTTTACTGTGGTGTCCTCCTTTATTTTCTGGGGATTTTCGGGGGAAGTGAAAATAAGTAAATGGATTCTCTATCCGGCACTGGCCTGTTTGTTTCTGAGTATTCCCTTTTCAATAAGCAGAACACTTCTATTTAGTATTCTGATTACGATATTTTTTTTCCTCTTTAGTCTGCTCAGTAACAAACTTTTATTCTGGCGTACCGTAATGGCAAGCATCTTTTTTTTATTTCTTTTTTATTTCCTTTTAAATACTGATTTATTAAGCACCGGTTTGGAAGTTTTCCAAGAGCGTTTCCAATCGGCCAATGAATCCGAAGGGGGATTGGAAGGCGTTATGTTCAAGCGTTTCTTAGGTAGTATGGGGAATGCATTTGAAAATCTTGGTGATCTTCCTTTTTGGGGGCATGGTATAGGTATGGGGACTAATGCAGCAAGTCAAATTACTACCGGCCAACGTGAGTTTTTACTTTCAGAAGGAGAATGGGGAAGAGTGTTGGGTGAATTGGGACCTTTGTTAGGAGTTTGTTTTCTGTTGATTCGTGTTTTTGTCGCTGTGAAAATGATTCATTTGGCTTTTCAGAAATTTCGGGTCGGTTACTATTTACCCTGGTTATTGCTGGGGAATACAATATTTAATGTGGTTCTCGGACAATGGGCTCAACCCACTTATCTTGGGTTTACAGTCTTCTTTGGGGGAATCTTATTGGCAGCTGCTAAAAGTACAGACGAAACATTGTCTCCTGAAGTATGATTGTTTGCATTGTTTCAAATTATCGAAAAGACAAGCAGGAGAGCATGAACCGGTTTGCAGCGATGCTTCATGTCGAGTATGAAAAACAGGGTATTCAAGTGTTTGAGATTAAACCACCTGTGATTTTGGGATACTTGTTTAAACATACAAATTCCGGCGTAGGAAAATGGATTGCTTATTTGGATAAATGGATACTGACTCCATGCTTACTTATAGGACACCGGGTTCGTTTTCATTTTAAAAAGGAAGTGTATTATCATATTGCAGACCACTCCAATGCTCCTTATCTATTTTGGTTGCCCAAGCGTAAAACGCTCATTACCTGTCATGATGTACTTGCAATTCGAGGTGCTTTTGGGGATCCTGCTGCTTGGTGCAAAGCCAGTAAAACAGGAGTGTGGTTACAGAAATGGATTTTGTATCATTTAATCAGTGCCAGGAAGATTGGTGCAGTTTCAAATACAACACTCAATCAACTGATTGAACTTGCGCGATTACGAAAAAAGCAACATCATGATCGTTTTTGGAAAGTGGTTTACAATGGATTCAATGGAAGGTTCTATCGACCCGACGTCACATTTACAACTCAAATGCTTGAAGCCATTTCCATAAAGCGTTCTACCTATTTATTGCATGTAGGGTCGGGGCTGCCAAGGAAAAACAGAATTCTTCTGATTAAAATGCTTCTTGAGTTGGGTGCTGATTTCAAAGGGTCTATCGTTTTTGCCGGAAAGCCACTTGAAGCAGAAGTCAGAACCATGATCGATCGATTTTATTTAAATGAGCGAGTAAGAACAGTAGAGAATCCGTCGCATGAATTATTATTGGCTTTATATGCCGGGTGTGATGCATTTGTATTCCCTTCCTGGTCCGAGGGTTTTGGTTGGCCTGTAGTGGAAGCTCAGGCATGTGGTGCGCCGGTTATTGCAAGTAATCTTCAGCCCATGCCTGAAATTGGGGGTTCGGGTGCACTTTATGCAGCTCCTGACCGACCTGAAGAATTTGCAAATGCTTACAGAACGTTACTGGATCCTGCAAAACGCGAAGTTTTGATCGATGAAGGATTCAACAATACGTTACGATATTCTTCGAGCGCAATGATCAATTTCTATGTACAGCTGATGCTGGAAGATTCAGACGAAGCCAAAGTCAATTCCAATACAATACATCAAATAGACCGATGAGAACGATTCTTAAACTATTGATTCTTTTCTTACCCTGGAGATTCAAACGGATTGTGTTGAAACTGTGTTTTGGCTATGATTTACATCCTAAAGCAAACATTGGCTTAGCCTGGGTCTATCCCGGTCATTTGATCATGCGTGAGGGGGCTAAAATTGCACATTTTACAACAGCGATTCATTTGGATGCAATTCGTATGGAGCGCAACACTTCTATAGGCCGGAGTAATTGGATTACAGGATTTTCTTCAAGTGGGCAGTCGAAACATTTTCAACATCAACCCGATCGTCGGTCTGTGCTTAGTATGGAAGAAGGTGCAGCAATTACCAAACAACATCATTTGGATTGTACGAGTCCCATTTCAATTGGAAAGTATACAACCATTGCCGGATACCGGTCACAATTTTTAACTCATTCCATAGACATACTTGAATCTCGGCAGGACAGTAAGCCAATTACAATTGGAGCATACTGTTTTGTTAGCACGGGAGTATTGGTTTTAGGTGGAGCTGTTCTTCCTGATTGTTCTGTGTTGGGGGCCGGGTCATTGTTGAATAAAAAATTCAATGAGTCTTATATGTTGTACGCAGGAACACCGGCTAAAACATTGAAATCAATCAGTAAAGATGCGAAATATTTTTCCAGGCCCGAACCATTTGTGTATTAATACAATTCTTTTCTAAAAGTTAATGAATCGTCTTTTTTCACAATGGTAAATGACTGGCATCTGGTATGTGTTCAAATTATCAAGTCAAGTTAAATTTCAAATGATATGTTCAAAGAAGTTGTAAAAACAATATTGGGTAAATCCAATTTTAAGGATAACAGCAATGATCCGGAAGCAGTGCGATATCGTAATAGTGAAGTAAAACGATACGATGTTATTAATTATCTCATTTCAAAGTATCATGTACAACGTTATCTTGAAATTGGGGTACTAAAAGGTGATAATATCAGAAAGGTGAATGCGCTTCATAAGGATGGTGTAGATCCCGGAGCGGAAAGGCATATTGCTCCCGAAGTCAACTACCGTATGACTTCCGATGCTTATTTTGAATTGATTAAAGATCGGAGTGATATTCAGTATGATTTGATATTTATTGATGGACTTCATCATGCAGATCAGGTTCAAAAAGACATTCATAATTCTTTGAATCATATAACACCCGGAGGTTTTATCTTATTGCATGATTGTAATCCTGTAAGTTTCGAATCGCAGTTAGTTCCCAGAAAAACAATGGTTTGGAACGGTGATCCATGGAAAGCGTTTGTAGCGTTCAAAGGGCAATACCCTGGAATGCAGTCGTGTGTTGTCGATACGGATTATGGAGTGGGAGTTATCAGAGTTTCTGATCTTTCTTCTAAGAAGGATTTTCTTGTGCCTGATTGGGAAACTTTTGACAAAAACAGAAAACATTATTTAAATCTGATTCAATGGGAAGAGTTTAAAGCTTTGTATTAATAATCGTTTCAGAATCTATTGATCAGAATCAATAATGAGTTTACGAATATTAAATGTTATTAACAGTATGGATCCCGCCACGGGCGGGCCTTGTCAGGGAATCCGCAATATGGTTCCCGAGTTAAATAAATATGGAATTGAGAGTGAAGTCGTTTGTCTCGACCCTTGCAATGCCCCTTTTCTGAAAGATGATCTTTTTACGGTCCATGCGTTGGGTGCGTCCCGCGGTTACTGGAAATATCATCCTACGCTTTATTCCTGGCTTATCAGCAATATGCTGCATTACGATGTGATTCTTGTCAGGGGGCTTTGGCTCTTTCACAGTTTTGCGGTAACAAAGGCTTTACTTCATCTAAAGCGCCGAAAGGTAAAACAACTTCCAAGAGTTTATGTGGTGCCGCATGGTATGTTGGACCCTTGGTTTCAACGTGCACAGGGAAGAAAATGGAAGTCGCTTCGGAATATTGTCTATTGGCATCTGATAGAAAAAGGGGTAGTTAAAAATGCTGATGGATTGTTGTTTACTTGTGCTTCGGAGTTGTTGCTGGCGCGAAATACCTTCTCGGGTTACAAGCCCAAAGTAGAATTGAATATCGGTTATGGAATTCAGGAGCCACCTGCTCATGAGGAACGGATGTTGCAGTTGTTGCATGAAAAAGTTCCTGAATCTTTCACCAATCGTTATTTGCTTTTTTTGGGTCGTTTACATGAGAAAAAGGGAATTGACGTATTGCTGGAGGCCTATCGGCAGTTATTGAGAGATGGAGTTGATTTACCGGTATTAGTCATTGCCGGTCCTGGTTTAAATACCCTTTACGGTGATAAAATTCGTTCGGTTGTAGATGAAGATTCCAATTTGCGGGAGAAGGTGATTTTTACGGGTATGTTGACAGGAGTCTTAAAGTGGAGCGCAATTTATCATGCCGCTGCCTTTGTTTTACCAAGTCATCAGGAGAATTTTGGAATTGCTGTTGTAGAAGCATTAGCATGCGGTAAACCGGTGCTTATTACCAATCAAATCAATATTTATTCAGAAATTCAAAAAGGTGAAGCAGGATTGGTTGTACCGGACACACTCACAGGTGTTGTAACAATGTTGAGAACATGGATTCAACTTCCGGAAGTGGAAAAAATGCAGCTTTCGCAAAATGCAAAAGATCTTTACAGAAAAGAATTTACCGTGGAGTCGGCAGCACAAAAAATGATTCAGATGCTACGGCTCAAACACCTTTAACGCTATTATTTTGACTTCAGGTACGCATACATTTACGCTGCTGCTTACAGCTTGTATTCAGCCAACGATTGAAAAGGTGACGGGTAACAGTCGGTTCAGAATGGATGCGTTGGTTCGACTTAAAGATTATGAAAACGCTTTATGTTATTGGTTACAATATGAGGATCCCGGAATCGTCAATCTTGTATTTATCGAAAATTCAGGATATGATTTAAGTACATTACGGGAAGTGGTCCGGAAGGAAAATAAATTTAATCGTAGGGTCGAATTTATTGAAGTTGTTCCCGAACCCATTCCGAAAGGGTTGCACTATGGTTATTCCGAATTGGAAATGATTGATGCTGCAATGGAAAACAGCAGCATCATCAACGACACGACTTTTTTTATCAAAGTTACAGGTCGCTTATACTTTCCCGAACTTTCAAAATTGTTGTCTACAGTAACCGATACCACTAAGTTCATTGCGGATTCGAGAGATTACCAATTGGGAAATCGAAAAAAGCAATATGTGATTACAACGTTACTCGTGATCAACCGTAGTTTTTATAAACAGAAATTAATGTATGCCCGAAGATCCATGCAGCCTTCTGTCTCCGGACATTTTGAAACATTGTATTATCAAATATTAAAACCGTTGGAGATGAAAGATCAACAAGTGGTTTTACGTTTTCCCTTTAACGTTGATCCGGTAGGGTATGGAGCGCATTGGAATGTGAATTACAACTCTTTTTCAAAACGAATTGAATCGGTAATAAGAGGAATAGCAAGATATTGTATTCCTTGGATTAGAATTTAATGATGAGTCAGATGAATACCAATACACATGTGGGACCGTCCTTTTCAAGATCAAATCGGTTTGCTCGTTTGTTATGGGGACTTGTCTATCTGTTGTTATTCAGGTTCTCGCCAATACCTTTTCACGAATGGCGCTCATTCATCCTTCGTTTGTTTGGAGCCAAAATTGGGAAAGGTGTTCATGTATACCCGGCTGTGCGAATTTGGGCACCGTGGAATCTGGAAATAAAAGATCATGCAGGAATTGCAAGCGGTGTCAATTTGTATGCGCAAGGGAAAATTCTGATTGGTCGAAAAACTGTAATCTCACAGGGGTCACATTTATGCGCCGGTACCCATGATTACACCCGTGAAGGTTTTCCGTTGTATACAAAACCAATTGTAATTGGCGATGAGGTATGGATTGCAGCAGATGTTTTTGTACATCCGGGTATTTCTATTGGAAATGGAACTGTTGTGGGTGCCCGATCGGTAGTAACCAGATCTTTGCCGGAATGGAAGGTGTGTTCGGGCCATCCATGTATACCGGTAAAAAACAGAGTATTGCATCGAAATGAATTGTAATACATTTACACTTTAACAGTATGTATGCTTCTTGATCTAACGATAGTGATTCCTGTGCGAAATGAAGCGCTCAATTTGTCGCATTGTCTTGAGGCAATTGGAAAAAATTGGGTAAAAAAAATAGTGGTTATAGACTCTTCAAGTACCGATGCAACACAGGAAATAGCAAAAACATTTGGAGCCGAAGTACTCAATTTTAATTGGGATGGGAAATATCCAAAGAAGAGAAATTGGTTTTTGCTGGAACATACACCGAAAACCGAATGGGTCTTGTTTTTGGACGCTGATGAGTATCTGACATCTGCATTTAAGCAAGAGCTTGCATCCTGTATCTCATCGAATTCATCCTTTAATGCTTACTGGTTGTGCTATTCAATTTATTTCATGGGAAGGAAATTGAGAGGAGGTTATCCTTTGGACAAATTGGCTTTATTTAAAGTGGGCAAAGGGTTGTATGAAAAAATCGAAGAAAATCAGTGGAGCAATCTGGATATGGAAATCCATGAGCATCCGGTGATCGACGGGAAGGTTGGTCGTATAAAAAGTAAGATCGAACACAAAGATTTTAAGGGTATTGAACACTATGTTGCCAAACACAATGAATACGCCTGGTGGGAGGCCGCCCGTTTTCTCAAGTCTCAAAAGGATCCTGCGATCCGTAAATCATGGACCTGGAAACAAAAATTGAAATACAAATTGATGAAAACGCCCTTTACTGGCATTGCATATTTTATAGGTAGTTATATTTTTTTGGGTGGCTTTCGGGATGGGTTTCGTGGGTTAGCATTTGCCCTATTAAAAATGGCTTATTTTACGCAGGTTTATTGTAAAATAAGAGAATTAGGTAAGTCTGCTTCTTAGAAAACTTCTTTTCTATATTGATGTTGAAGGGGTAATGAAGTCTCATTTTGATGCCCCCTTTTCTACTACAAATCTTTATAACTAAATAATTCAACTATGACTTCATTTCGAATGAAGATCTGGCGTCGTTTTGTAAACATGCTGGAAGAGTATCAAGTTTTGTCCGACTTGAAACAACCTGAACGAAGATTAATTCGTCAGATTAGAAGCAGAAAATTGACTTATTTATCTGTAAAAAAGCTGGCACAAATCGCGAAAACCTGTAGTTCCATAGAGCAACAAAAATTAACAGGATTATTTTTAGAGGCCGGTTGTGCTTTGGGAGGATCTACTGTTTTAATTGCATCTATTAAGCGAAAAGATCGTTTATTGAGAGTTTACGACGTTTTTGGAATGATACCGGCGCCAACCCTTGAGGATACCGTCGATGTTCATGAACGGTATAAAAATATTGCTCAAGGAAAGTCGGTCGGTATCGGTGGCGACTTGTATTATGGGTATCAGGAAAATCTTTATGAAAAAGTACAACACAACCTGGCATCATTTGGAATCAATACCGATCGAATGGGTGTGAAACTCATTAAGGGGCTTTTACAGGATACGATGCAATTGGAGCAGCCGGTCGTATTTGCTCATATAGACGTTGACTGGTACGATCCGGTCAAAACATCGCTGGAGCGCATATTCCCACAATTAGTGGTCAATGGCAGTATTATTTTGGATGATTATTTTGACTGGGGAGGATGTAGAAAAGCTACGGATGAGTTTTTGGCGGATAAAAAAGATCAGATTGTTTTGGATGCAACGCACGGCTCTTTAAAAATTACCAAAATTAAATAAGGTCGGAAATCGTTGCAGATGTACCTATTGGAACAAACTAATGTTGTTCGATTTTCCGAACGAGATTCTGTTCCAGCTTGTAAACGATGCCGCTTTTAGGACAAACTGCAGTTCGGGTTTTATTGAGAAAATTCATTTTACAGCCATGTTCACTCATCCATCCGATTTGTTTTGAAGGATTTCCCGCAATCAGCGCATAGGCTTTTACATCGTTTGTAATTAAGCTGCCTGCACTTACAAAAGCAAATTGACCAATAGTTACACCACAAATAATTGTTGCGTTCGCTCCTATAGTAACACCTCTTTCAATAAGTGTTTTTTCTGAACCTCTTTTCTGATTAACATTGTTATGCAAGTGTGCATAGAAAATGTTTGTAAAAACTACAGAAGGCCCGATGTACACATTGTCTTGGCAAATAACGCCTGTGTAAAACGAAACATTGTTTTGGATTTGACAATTTCTGCCGATTGTTACACCGTTAGGTATATAAACATTTTGACCGAGAAGACTTCCTTCTCCAATTGAACAATCGTCCATGATACTTGCGAACTGTCTAATTGTAACATTGTTACCCAAAGAGCAGGATGCATCCACAAGAGCGAGCGAATGAATATTCGGTTGGCTTAACTCCGGTTGGTTTGTCTCTTTGTTATTTGATTTTTTCTTCTTCATTTTTATGTATGAAACAGATCCATTTGCGTCTATGCGGATTGTTTAGCGAAAGAAACGTCTATTTGCATCGAATGATTTCCTTGCTTCAAAGTTCAATCCTTGAAATTTATTTTGTGTTACCTCAGCATTAACGAATCGTTAATTGAATTGCGTTGGTTTCGAAAAAATCATTTTATGGGTTCGATTCTAATAATTAATGATTAGTCGATGTTGATATACTAAGTAATGATTTGATATTTGAGCATCTGTTTATCTTTTATAAGAATATAATAAGTTTGCTAAAATTCAGAACTAAAACTTCGTTTCAGTCATTCAATAAAATAACTGATAGATGAAAATCGCCTTATTTTCTGATGTACATGCTAATCTTCCGGCGTTGGAAGCCTGTTTAAAAAGCCTTGATCAGCACAATCCCGATGCTATTTATTGTCTTGGAGATCTGGTGGGATATAATGTATGGCCTAATGAGGTCATTCAACTTAT
Organism: Lacibacter sp.; assembly: GCA_049240625.1. GTDB lineage: Bacteria > Bacteroidota > Bacteroidia > Chitinophagales > Chitinophagaceae > Lacibacter. The sequence continues at coordinate 26,384 of JBMLSG010000021.1, forward strand.
CAGGATGCGCGGAATACCTGTAATTGCGGGTAATTATGACCAGGCAATTGGGTTTGACAAAACAGAGCCCGGATTTTCATTTCAAACAGACATGGAAATGGATAAAGGGAAGGTTTCATTTTATTATACGAGTTCTATCATGAAGTCTCAAGAAAGAGCGTATCTGAGAAAACTTCCTTTACACTTGAACATTCTTTTTGAACTGAATTCGGTACGTTTCAACCTGCTTCTGGTTCATGGAAGTCCAAGAAGAATAGATGAATATGTACATCTTGATTTTAATGAATTGGAACTGTATCAAATGATGGAGGATGCCGGTGCCGATATCATGTGTTATGGACATACACATGTACCTTATTACAAATGCTTATCGAAAAACTCTTCTTTTGGAAAGCGCTATCGGCATGCAATCAATACTGGATCTGTAGGTAAGCCCAAAGATGGTACTTCCCAGGGTTGTTATGTTTTACTCGATATCAAAAATGGATCGGTTGGTTTAAATACTGAATCTATTCAGGTTACATTCGTTCGGTTTGATTATGATGTGGAAAAAGCTGCAAAAGCAGTAGAGGATAGTCCTTTGTCGAATGAATTTGCCGACATGTTGCGAAAGGGGTATTGATACTCCTATGTCGGTATCTGTTTTTGGATTGGGTATATGTTTAATCTTAAAAAAAATGCGTTAAGACTTTGTTCTTTACGCATTTTTTTTGTCGAGACGCCTGCGGCTTCGCTTTTCTATTTAGTCGGTTGATAGTTTTCAATGGCAATACCCAACAGTTCAAATCTGTTTGGTCGTTTGAAGCTTCGTTAAATCAAATCCTTTTTCCTTGAGTCTTGTAAGAATTTGCTGATAAAGATTTTCATTCATTTTAGGTGTTCTGGAAAGAATCCACAAATATTTTCTATTGGGATGACTAACCACAGCATAACTGTAATCATTCGCTAAATCAATGATCCAATACTTACCCTTGAAAGGCCAAAAGAATTGCACTTTCAATTTTGAATTGCCTGAACCTTTTTCTACAAATGCTTTTCCTTTGATGTAAGATTGTTTACCATTCACGCTGTCTTTATTACATCGATTTTCAACAATTACATACCCCTTTTCACTTAAAGTATATTCGGCTGTTGTGCAATGACAACCCTTTTGAAAGCGTTGTGGATAAGAAGCAATTTCATACCACTTGCCCGCATATTTATTCAAATCTACATTTGGAACAGTTTCCAATGTTTGTGATTGTGCTACGGTTGTTATCATAAATAGTATTAAGAGTGAAATTAATTTCAATGGAGCTAATATCCATTTTAGTACAAACAGATTTTTCATTTCCGCCATTGTTGATCTTGCCGTTTAACCGTTTAAATAATACCCCCTTGTTTTGTGTTTTCACCAACAAGGAATTGATTTAAAGATATAGATATAAGATTTAGTAACAAACCGCCCACTCCGCATTCCGCTTTACTTATTCCGGCGTTTTTTTAGCTACGTTTTGGGACGGCTCAAGCTCATAGACCGCCTACAACTCTGTACAGTAAATGCCGTTTCATACCTCATTAGCCTTTCTTTTTAATTAATCCGCACCGGCTATTACATGAAAACGTCTGCAACAAAAATGGGATGAATTGACAGTCTGGAAGAATCCGGAAAGGTCAGCCGGCACGAACCGATGTATGATTTATTCATACCATATTCTGCCCAGGTGTTTGCTGAACGCCAGACACTCATGAAACAATGAACAATCTTACTCCTGAAGAATGGAAAAGAAACTTATTGTTGACTGAATATTGCGAAGTTTGAATCTGTCTGTGAACGAGGGTACTTACAATATGGTTTTAAGCCAGATAAAAAGATAAGCGAAACTTACAGCAAACATTGTTTTCTGATGGAGTGTATGATGATGCAAAAAGCAAAAGAGGATTCTTCATTTGATATGAAAAATCCTCTTTAGTAGCGGAGAGCAGACTTGAACTGCCGACCTTCGGGTTATGAATCCGACGCTCTAACCAGCTGAGCTACCCCGCCAAAAAATCAGATGGGTTCTGATTTTGAGGTCGCAAAAATAGAAAATTACTCTTAACTCTTCAAATCAATTTTTGTGCGCCCGGGATATACTTTTAAAGCAGCCTCCAAACAGTCCATTGCTTTACTGAGATCGTCCAGATTCAATACATAAGCCAAACGCACTTCATTTTTTCCTAAGCCAGGAGTTCCATAAAATCCGGTTGCAGGAGCCAGCATGACCGTTGCATTGTCATGAGCGAACGATTCCAGCAACCATTGACAAAAGGAATCGCTGTCATCAATAGGTAATCGTGCAATAGCATAAAAAGCACCGCCGGGATTGGGACAAAAAACACCTTCCATTTGATTTAAGCGTTTTACAAGCAAGTTTCTTCGTGAAAGGTACTCGGCTTTTGGAGCATCAAAATAAGAGGCTGGAAGATCCACAGCAGCTTCACCCATGATTTGAGCTAAACCGGGAGGGCTTAGTCTTGCCTGTGCAAATTTCATGGCGGCATCATACACCGCTTTGTTTTTTGTTACAAATGCTCCCAAACGGGCTCCACAGGCACTATAACGTTTGCTGATGGTGTCCATTAAGATAACATGTTGATCCAGGCCTTCAATGTGCATGGCACTGACATATTCACCATCATAACAAAACTCACGATATGCCTCGTCTGAAAACAGATAAAGATCATGTTTCAGGCAGATATCTTTTAGCGCCAACATCTCCTCCTTGCTGTACAAATAGCCGGTTGGATTGTTGGGACTACATATGATAATAGCCTTTGTTTTAGGGGTAATCGCCTTTTCAAATGCTTCGATGGGCGGCAATGCAAAACCGTTGTCAATATTTGCTGTGATTGGAACGACTTCTACACCTGCTGCACAGGCAAAACCATTGTAGTTGGCATAGAATGGCTCGGGTATAATTACTTCATCACCGGGATTTAAGCAAGTGAAAAATCCAAACATGATGGCTTCACTTCCTCCGGTTGTAATTAAAATCTGATTCGGCTCTACGTCAATCCCTACGCTTTTGTAATACTGAGTTAGCTTTCTACGGTAGCTTTCATTTCCTGCACTATGGCTGTATTCCAATACTTTAATGTCGGCATTACGAACTGCATCCATGATCGAGGGTGGAGTTTCTATATCCGGTTGTCCGATGTTTAAATGGTACACATGAATTCCTTTCTTTTTGGCAGCTTCTGCAAAAGGAACCAGTTTGCGAATGGGGGAGGGTGGCATTTGTTCGCCACGTATACTGATCGTTAACATGGCGCAAAGATAAGTGGAGGTGAAATCAATTCCGTAATCAAATAAAAAGCCCCGAAAATATTTTCGGGGCTTTTATGCTTGTAAGTGATTTTTATTGTTCTACTACACCCAAAATAGCAACGCTTTTTTGTTCTGTGATACCTAAAAACTTTACATAGACGGTCTTGTTGAAATTCCCTACCGTTGCAGCATTGTAAGTAGCTGTAATCTTTCCGGTTTTTCCGGGTTTAATAGGCTCTTTTGTGAAATCTGATTTTGTACAACCGCAACCAGGTGTAACATTTTCAATAATCAGATCTTCTTTGCTGATATTGGTAACAGTGAATGTAGCTGTAACCGGATTGTTCACTTTTACTTTTCCAAGATCAACGGTCTCGCTGCTGAATTTTGCTACATCCGCAGGTTTTTTTGTTTGTGCCAGAATTGCCTGAGAAAAAATGAATACAAAAACGAAGGTTAAAATAGATTTCATGTTTATGTTTTTTGAGTTCAATGTCATTAATTAGTAGCCCTGTTGTTTCAAATAAAAAGTTGACCTGCCAAATGGTGTATAACACCTTAGCGTAAGGCAGTATTAAAATTGGTTCAGACCCGGGTTTTGAGGAACCGGTTGATCAGGGGTTTTCCAAACTGTTCCTTTGATGAAAATTTGCTTGGTTTGTCCACCATTGTAATAAATCGTAATTGTTTTTTCGAATGTTCCTTCAGAAGCTGCATTATATCCCACTTTAATGGTGCTTTTGCCTTTTGCCGGGATGGGTTCTTGACTCCATTCAGGAGTGGTACATCCGCATGAGGCTTGAACATTCTCAATTTTCAACGTATCGGTCCCGATGTTTTCCAATGTGAAATTATGAGTAACGGGTTTTCCTTGCGGTATTTTTCCGAAGTCGTAAGATGTTTCAGAAAATTTAATGAGTTCAGGAGTTGTTGGCTGGGTTTTTACATCCTGCGCAGAAAGGGTCATTCCGGAAATAAGGAGGAAAAAACAAAACAATGCTTTTTTCATAAAAAGTTCAATTTTTGAAGTTTCAAATTTAATCATATTTACAGATACCAAACTTGTTAAAATGGATGCCTTATGATAAATAATGTGCTGTTTTATATTTTACGGCAATTATCTTGTACAAATAAGATACCGAAATTTGTAAATAAGTCATCTTTCAATTCTATTTGCTTGATTTTTAACAAGTTTTAGGCAAATGTTAACAACTGTTATCTTCTCCTGAGAAAAAGAATTATTTTTGCCGCATGGAACATCAAGTTAACGAAGTCCTTGAGGCAACGCATCTGTCATTTGAAAATTTTAGAACTGAAGTTTTAAAAGATTATCGGTTAGCCTGTATCAGCAGGGAAGCGAGTCTTTTGGGCCGCAAAGAGGTGCTTACCGGAAAGGCCAAGTTCGGAATTTTTGGCGATGGTAAGGAAGTACCGCAACTGGCAATGGCCAAGTTTTTTAAACCCGGAGATTTTTACAGTGGATATTATCGCGATCAAACCTTTGCGTTTGCCGTTGAAGGTGCAACCGTAAAAAATTTCTTTGCACAGTTGTATGCAGATCCGGATATCAATCATGATCCGCACAGTGCCGGACGTCAAATGAATGCTCATTTTGCTACACAAACAGTAGATGAAAATGGAACTGTTCTGGACCTCACCAACCGTAAAAATCTTGCGGCTGCGTTGGCGCCTACAGCCGGACAAATGTTGAAAGCCGTTGGCCTGGGATTGGCTTCAAAAATATTTAGAAATGAAGATCGCCTGAAAAACTTGCCGGATCTCTCAAAAAATGGAAACGAGGTTTGCTTTGTAACCATCGGAGATGCGTCTACCAGCGAGGGGCATTTCTGGGAAAGTGTAAACGCCATTGCGGTTCAACAATTGCCGGTGGCTTTGTTTGTTTGGGATAATGGCTACGGAATTTCTGTTCCCAAGGAATATCAAACTACGAAAGGAAGTATATCGGAAGCATTATCTGGTTTTCAAAAGCAGGAAGGTACCAGTGGCATGGATATTTACAAAGTCAAGGCCTGGGATTATGCCGGAATGTGTGAAGTTTTTGAAACTGCAATTGAAAGAATTCGTACAACGCATATACCCGCTCTTTTTCATGTTGAGGAAGTAACGCAACCACAAGGTCACTCCACTTCAGGTAGTCATGAGCGTTATAAAACAACGGAACGTTTGCAATGGGAAAAAGAATGGGATTGTGTCAAAAAGATGAGAGAATGGTTGCTCGAAAATGCATTGGCTTCAGAGGACGCATTACTTTCCGTTGAAACGGAAGCAAAGGAATTTGTAAGAAATGAAAAGAATGCTGCCTGGGAAGAGTATCAAGCTCCAATCAAACAGCAGGTTCACAAAGCACTTCAGCTGATTGCAGGATTACAGTCATCTACAACAGAATCAGAGCAATTACAAAAGTTGTCTACGGAATTACACGCCAATCGGGAACCCAATCGTCGAGATGTAATGAGCGCTTTATACAAAAGCATATCTCTTTCAAGCAATGGGACTGCAAAAAATCAGGCATTGGCTTTTTATGAAGAGTTGAAAAAAGAAAATACGGCGTTGTTTAACACGCACCTTTATCAGGAAGGAGCAGGCAGTGCAATGCGTGTATTTGAAGAAAAGGCGGAATATGAGTCGGATGCTCCTCTTCTCAACGGGTACGAAATTTTGAATCGGTTTTTTGATCAGTTGTTTACACGAAATCCCAAAGTATTGGCTTTCGGTGAAGATCTGGGATATATTGGGGATGTCAATCAGGGTTTTGCAGGTTTACAAGCGAAACACGGAGTGAATCGGATCTTTGACACCGGAATTCGCGAGTTGACAATTATGGGGCAGGGTATAGGGTTGGCCATGCGCGGTTTGCGTCCAATTGCTGAAATTCAATACCTCGACTATTTATTGTACGGATTACAACCTTTGTCTGATGACCTGGCTACTTTACATTTTCGTACAGCAGGACGTCAAAGTGCTCCTCTTATCGTTCGCACAAGGGGGCATCGTTTGGAAGGAATCTGGCACAGCGGCTCTCCGTTAGGTATGATCATCAACAGTCTCAGAGGAATGTATGTATGTACGCCCCGCAATATGGTTCAGGCAGTAGGTATGTATAATACTTTGATGCAAAGCAACGAACCCGGATTGGTGATTGAATGTTTAAACGGCTATCGTTTAAAAGAAAAATTACCTGCTAATCTCTCGTCTTTTACAGTTCCAATGGGCGTTCCTGAAATTGTGCATGAAGGCACGGATGTAACCATTGTTTCTTACGGATCAATGTTGCGAATCATTGATGATGCTGTTCAACACCTCAACCGTTCAGGCATTAGTTGTGAAGTAATAGATGTTCAAACGCTATTGCCGTTTGATATTCATCATGTTATTCTGGATTCATTAAAGAAAACCAATCGTATTCTGTTCATTGATGAAGACGTTCCCGGTGGAGCTGCAGCTTATATGTTTAACAAGGTGATGGAAGAGCAAGGCGGATACCGCTATTTGGATGTTGCACCAAGAACCTTAACCGGAAAATCGCATCGTCCTTCTTACGGCAGTGATGGGGATTATTTCAGCAAACCGAATGTGGAAGATATCCTTCAGGTTGTACAGGAAATGATGAATGAGTAAAATCTGATTTATACGAATTAATCAATTTGAACGACATGCTACATAGCATGTCGTTCTTGTTTGGTGATCAAACAGAACGGACGGCATCTTTTTATTGCAGAAAGCGTTCTTTAAATGCCGGATTGGGCAACCAGCAACTTTCTTTTTTGCCAAACCATTTGTAGCGATTTTTTGCGATATAGCGGTATATCATATCTCGTATGAAGGGAGGAATCACAATCAGGCAAATGGTTACTTTCCAAAGTCCTCCCAATTGAAACAAGACTCTTAGTGCCCCGGTACTTTTTGTATATACCGCATCACCATCTTGAAAAATGAAGGATTGCATTTCCTGTTCATTCAAATTGAATTTTTTTTGGATGCTTTTCCCATAATCGCTTTGAAGTGATGCATAAAAAAATTGTTTCTTGTGGTCTCGTTTAAGCAGGAATTGTACAGTGGAGTTACACAAATTACACACGCCATCAAATAAAATAACTTTTTTGGAAGTGAAATCTTGCATGGTATAACCTATTGAAAGGTAAAATGAAATGAGTTCTTGATCGGATTCGCAATTAAACTGATGTATTGATCTAACTGAATTTGTACGCTTCGGTTGCCTTCAATACAGGAGCCACCAACAAAAAAGCCCATCTTTTTGATGAGCATTTTTTGCAAAAATTTAAGCCATATTGTGAAAGACTTTTTGAACATCGTCATCTTGTTCCAGTCGTTCTATGAGTTTACTTACGTCTTCGGCTTGTTCATCCGTAACCGGAACAGTTGTAGACGGTACCCATTCTACTTCGGCACTGATGGGCGTAATTCCTTTTTCTTCCAAAGCTTTTTGCATCGTTCCAAAATCGGTGAAGCCACAACGTACGACCAAGATTTCTTCCCCATTTTCACCGGTACTTTCTCCCAGTTCTTCTAAACCAAAATCAATCAGTTCCAGTTCCAGTTCTTCCGAATTCAATCCTTCCGGTTTCAATTTGAAAGTTCCCAGTTTTTTAAATTGGAAAGAAACACTTCCGCTGTTCCCTAATGAACCGCCACCTTTCGTGAAATGTGATTTTACATTGGCAACTGTTCTAACATGGTTATCGGTTGCGGTTTCTACAAGTATGGCAACACCATGTGGTCCGTATCCTTCGTATAAAATCTCTTCATAATTAATGAGCTCTTTACCCTGAGCTCTCTTGATCGCTGCTTCAACACGGTCTTTGGGCATTCCCACACTGCGTGCATTTTGAAAGCATCTGCGTAAGGCCGCATTGGTGGAAGGGTCAGGTCCGCCGGCTTTAACGGCGATTACGATTTCTTTCCCGATCCGCGTAAACTGTTTTGCCATGCGATCCCAGCGGGCAAACATGGTACTCTTTCGAACTTCAAATATCCTTCCCATAATATACTATTTGATAAGGCTTTTGAATTTTGAAGTTTTTCAAAATCCTGGAGCCTTGAATTTTGCTCAAAATATTGTCTCGCAAAAGTAGGAAACTGCAAGTAAACAAACAATCATGTTTGATCGTACAGTGTCGTAAAAACCCATTTTGCAAGGGTCAAATCCTACATTTCATTTAAGGATTAGAGATCAATGTTTCCTTTTTTGAAAGAGCAAAAAGGAGAAGTAGCCGGTATAAAATCCACCGGTTAACAAGGAGATGATCATCAGTGTTTTATCAGCGTCAAATCCTTGTTCGTTTTGATGCAAAACAGCAACAATTAAAAGCATAATACTAAGCGTGATACCTGTGATGGCTGCCGTATTTTTTCCCCTGCGCACGATGGTGCCTTCCCCCAGCTTACTGTATTTGATACCATAACTCATATAAATATGCAATCCTATAAGCATCCAAACAAGTAAACGAATCCAGGTGTCGAATGGTAGAAAAACCATCATGAATAAACAGGTAATGATGCCCATTAGCGGAACAAAGGGCACGAGCGGTGTTTTAAACGCTCTGGGGGCATCGGGCATTTTTTTTCGAATTACAAGTACGCCGATACATACCAGTATAAAAGCAAATAAGGTGCCGATACTGGTCATTTCACCCACCACACGAGCCGGAACAAAGGCGGCGAACAAACTCACAAAAAGCATGAACAGTAAATTGTTTTTTGCAGGTGTTTGCGTTTTGGGATGTACGGCAGAAAAGATTTTTGGAATGAGTCCGTCTTTACTCATACTGAAAAAGACTCTGCTTTGTCCCATCAGCATCACCAGAATAACCGAAGCATATCCGAAAAGTATAGCAACAACGATGGCTCTGTTTAACCAGGGGTAATCGGGTTGTAATGCGCCGGAAGCATCTGTTGTTCCCATGTGTTCAATTGCCACGGCAACAGGAGCAATCCCGTCTTTACCGCTAAAGGTTGTATAACTGGTAACACCGGTCATAACATGAGCAAAGAGAATATACAGGAGTGTGCAAATAGCCAGAGAACCCAGAATTCCGATGGGCATGTCGCGTTTTGGATTTTTGGCTTCCTGTGCTGCTGTACTAACGGCATCAAATCCGATGTAAGCAAAAAAAACGATGGCGGCGGCTCTGATGATGCCGCTAAAGCCATACTCTCCGAAAGATCCGGTGTTTTCAGGAATGTAAGGTGTATAGTTGGTTTGATTGATGTATTTCCATCCCAGAATGATGAAAATGAGTACAACTGCTATTTTAACTGCAACAATAATACTGTTGACAAATGCACTTTCCTTTGTTCCTTTAATGAGTAGTAAACTCATCAGTACAATGATAAAAACAGCCGGGAGATTGATCAGTCCGCCATCCCAGGGACCCGTTGTGAGATTTGCCGGTAGCTGGATTCCGAAACCATCCAGGAATTTAATCAAGTAACGGCTCCAGCTGATGCCCACAGTTGCAGCACCAACTGCGTATTCCAAAACAAGATCCCATCCAATAATCCAGGCAATAAATTCACCCATCGTTGCATAAGAGTATGTATATGCGCTGCCGGCAACAGGAATCATCGAAGCAAATTCTGCATAACAGAGTCCCGCAAACAAGCAACCAAATCCTGCTACGATAAAGGAAATTGTAATAGCCGGACCCGCATGATTTGCTGCGGCCATACCTGTAATGGAAAACAAACCGGCACCAATAATGGCTCCAATACCTAGTGCAATCAATCCATACGCACCCAGCGTTTTTTTTAAGGTATGTGTACCGGTTTCAGCGGCCTCATTTAACAAAACGTTCATTGGTTTTTTGACAAATACGCTCATGCTGTAGTGGTTTAAATAAAAAAGTTCCGGCAAAATAGAGATTTATTTAAAATAACAGCTAAAAGATTTAAGTCAAGGTTCATTGATGGGGATTCAGGAGTGAAAGATGTATATTGCGCCCTTATTGGTTCTTACATGAAAGGTGGCAATCGTCTTACATTTTATATCCTGCTTGCAATGCTGTTGGGCGTTGTGGCAGGTTATCTTGTTCATGTAAATGCTTCTGATGAATGGGCCCGGAGTTTTGCATCTAAGATCAAGTTACTCAGTACACTTTTTATTCGTCTGGTTCAAATGATCATTGCACCGCTTGTGTTTTCAACATTGGTGGTGGGTATTGCAAAATTGGGAGATTTGAAAGTCGTGGGTCGGGTAGGAGGTAAAGCGCTTTTATGGTTTATCTCTGCGTCTCTCATTTCGTTGTTGCTAGGAATGGTATTGGTTAACACCTTTCAACCGGGTTCGTATATTGATTTGAGCCAGGCAGATACTGAAGGGTTAAAAGATTTGATGTCGAAGACTACAGAGTTCTCTTTACAAAAATTTGTTGAGCATGTGATTCCTCGTAGTCTTATAGAAGCAATGGCAAACAATGAAATTCTTCAGATTGTCATTTTCTCAATCTTTTTTGGTGTTGCTACTGCAGCGATGGGCGACTATGCAAAACCCATCATTCAATTGTTGGATCTCGTTTCACATATTATTCTCAAAATGGTGGGTTATGTGATGAATGCGGCACCCCTTGGTGTGTTTGGTGCTCTGTCGGCCGTTGTGGCTTTAAAAGGACTTGGGATTTTTCAATTTTATCTGATTTATTTTCTGTATTTCCTTTTGGGCATTTTGATTTTATGGGTTTTGCTTATAGGTGTTGGTTATCTGATCTTGGGTAATCGGATGTCCACGCTTTTAAAACGTATTCGCAATCCCTTGTTGATCGCCTTCAGTACAACCAGCAGCGAAGCCGTATTCCCCAAATTAACAGAGGAACTGGAACGTTTTGGTTGTAAGGATAAAATCGTATCCTTCGTTTTGCCACTGGGTTACTCCTTTAACTTGGATGGAAGCATGATGTATATGACGTTTGCGAGTTTGGCCATCGCCCAGGCTTATCATGTACCAATGGATCTGGGAACCCAACTTTTGATGTTGTTGGTATTAATGCTAACAAGTAAAGGAATTGCCGGTGTGCCCCGCGCATCGCTGGTGGTTGTTTTGGCAACCTGTGCCATGTTTAAAGTTCCACCGGAAGGCGTTGCTCTGATTTTGCCAATCGATCATTTTTGTGATATGTTTAGAAGTATGACTAATGTTGTGGGGAATGCCCTTGCTACCGGTGTGGTCAGCAAGTGGGAGGGGGAACTTGAGCATACACAATAACAATTCAAATCATTTAATAATTACGACGTTCATGCTACGTAAACTCATTATTGCCTGTTGTTTTTCGTTTTTTGTTCAATTTGTTGTTGCCCAACAAAAAACAGTTTCTGTTCGGGTCATCAATCAATATGAAGCTCCTGTCCGTGCTTATTCCATTACAATTCATGGAGATTTAAAAACCTATGCTTCGGGTAAAGATGGAATTTCATCGATTGTTATTACGCCAACGGATTCGGTTTTGTTTACGTCTATGGAGTATGAAGATCAAAAAATTGCATTCACCGATCTTTCAGATGGCGCGAAAGTTAAATTACAAAAAAAGTTTACCTGGAAAGATCTCTTCAATCCAATGTTTTATATCTACAACGGAGGATTATGGCTGTTGTTGTTTATTGTATTTGCCGAAACCGGTTTGTTTGCAGGATTCTTCTTGCCGGGAGACAGTCTTTTGTTTGTTGCCGGAATTTACAGCTCCAATCTTGCACTTGAATTCTTAAAGCTCATCGGACTTGAAAATGTCCGTTCAGAGTGGCTTGATTTATTGTTATTGATCAGTCTCATATCCTTTGTCGGTATTTTAGGAAATCTGGTTGGTTATTGGAGTGGACGAAAAATTGGTCCGGCTATGTACCATTGGAAAGACAATCTCTTTTTTAAGAAGAAGTATTTAAATGAGGCACACGACTTCTATGAAAAGCATGGGGGTGGGGCCATTGTGTTTGCGCGGTTTCTTCCATTCATCCGAACCTTTGCCCCAATCATTGCCGGAATCGTGGAAATGGATCGAAAGAAATTTGTATTCTATAATGTCGTTGGGAGTATTAGTTGGGTTTTGAGTATGATTTTCGCCGGCCATTTTCTGCAAATTTGGGTAAAGAATCAATTTGGTATCGAGTTAAAAGATAAACTTGAATTGATCGTGATTGTGATCATTGCAGTTACTACGGCACCTGTCATCTGGAAATTCTTTTTCGCTCAAAAAAAATCAATCACTAAAGAGTAAGTTCATGCGTACAACACCCTCCAAAGGCAATGCCGTTTTTACGCTACCGGTTGTTGTTGCAGCGTTGGGTTACTTTGTTGACATCTACGATCTTCTGTTGTTTACCATTGTACGTGAACCAAGTTTGAAAGGGCTTGGGGTTGATATGCTTGACAAATCAGCTGTTATCAGTGCAAGTACAAAAATCATCAACTGGCAAATGGTAGGCTTGTTGATCGGAGGTGTTGTATGGGGTGTTATGGGTGATAAGAAGGGAAGACTGAGTGTTTTATTCGGTTCTATCTTACTGTACTCGGTAGCGAATTTTGTTACAGGGTTCATTCAGGAGGTCGATCATTATGCCTATGCCCGGTTTGTTGCAGGTATCGGTTTGGCCGGTGAATTGGGGGCGGGTATCACGTTGGTCAGTGAATTGTTACCCAAAAAGAAAAGAGGGGTTGGGACTTCTTTGGTAGCTGGTATTGGATTATTTGGGGCCGTATTCGCCTATTTCATATACAAGATCACCAACGACTGGAGGTTGTGTTATAAAATTGGAGGTGGATTAGGAATTGGTTTGTTATTGCTTCGGATCAGTGTTGTTGAAAGCGGTATGTTTCATGATGTCAAAAAAAGCAATGTGCAGAGGGGCAATATCTGGATGTTCTTCAATAATGCAAAACGATTTAAAAAATACATTCTGTCGATTCTTATTGGATTGCCAACCTGGTACGTTATCGGAATTCTTGTCAATCTGAGTAATCGTTTTGCTTCCGAGTTGTATGGATCCAATCAAATCGACAGCGGCAAATCCATTATGTATGCCTATGCCGCCATTGCAATTGGAGATATCCTCATAGGTTTAATCAGTCAGTATTTTCAGAGTCGTAAAAAAGCGTTGTATCTTTTTTATGGTCTCACAATATTAAGTGTTGCTTTTTTCTTCAGTGGTTGGGTTCAAAACGATGGAATGCTTTATCTGGCATGTGCCATGATGGGTTTCAGTACGGGGTTTTGGGCCATTTTTGTTACCATGGGTGCTGAACAGTTTGGAACCAATCTGAGGGCAACGGCGGCAACCACTATTCCCAATATGGTTCGAGGAGCCTTACCGTTGATTAATCTGATGTTTAAAGATGTATTCCAGGACAGCTGGAAATGGGGCTTGGTTAAAAGTGGAATCATTACAGGTATTGTGATTATGGCAATTACACTCATCGCGGCATACTTCACGGAAGAAACCTTTCATAAAGATTTGAATTATACCGAACCCGAAGAAATGCTTCCCTGAGAAAAAAAGTTCATCCATGAAAGTTCTTGTCATTCGTTTCAGTTCCATAGGTGATATCGTACTTACGACTCCGGTTGTTCGTTGTCTCAAAAAGCAACTACCTGATACGGAAATTCATTTCCTGACTAAATTCAGCATGCACAAGGTGGTCGCTTCAAATCCTTACATCGACAAATTTTATTATCTGCAGGATAACTGGGACTTGCTGATGCATGAACTGAAGGATGAAAATTATGATTGCATCATCGATTTGCATCATAATTTACGAACGTTAAAAATTAAAAAAGCGCTTCGTGTAAAGTCTTATTCTTTCAATAAGCTGAACATTCAGAAATGGCTTCTTACAAATTTTAAAATCAATCGTATGCCGGATCTGCATATTGTAGATCGGTATATGGAAACACTAAAAACGTTTTCGGTTCAAAATGATGGTCGTGGTCTGGATTATTTTATCCCCAAAGATGAAGAGATCAGCGAGCACGATTTACCCTACGCTCAATCTGCAGGTTATGTAGGTTTGGTGATTGGCGGAGCGCATGCAACCAAACGATTACCGGTAGAAAAATTAAGTGCGTTGTGTTCCCAAATTGAACATCCTATCGTTTTATTGGGAGGGCCTGAAGATCGCTCCAATGGGGATTTAATCGCTGCAGGCGATCCTGTTAAGATTTATAATTCCTGTGGTAAATATGCATTGAACGAAAGTGCAGATCTTGTTCGGAAAGCGAAATTGATCATCACACACGATACAGGGTTGATGCACATTGCAGCGGCGTTTAAAAAGCCGATTATCAGTATCTGGGGGAATACGGTTCCGGCATTTGGGATGACACCCTACTATGGAGATGCTACGATTCCGAACCGGGTATTTGAAGTTAAAAACTTAGGATGCCGACCTTGCTCTAAAATTGGATACGAACAATGTCCGAGAAAACATTTTAAGTGTATGAACAATATCAATGTTTCAGAACTGGCCGTACAAGCAATGAATATGTTACGCAACCTTTGATCTTAAGGGCCTAATTCCGGGAAATTGAGTTGGAGTAAGTAATAGTAAGATTCAAAAGTGTGGTGCTGAAAAAGATTTTCACTTTTTAGCGGAAATTGTTGATAGTACTTATCATCCGGCATCAACACGATCGGTAATCCTGTACGCATATAATTCATCCCTTTACTGTAGTGCGGTTGCTTCAAATCCGGCAATGATTTTTTGATCTGCCGGAACATGCGTTTGCCAAAATATTTTTTGAATGTATTGTAGGATTTTCGGGTCGACCGATCAAGTTTGCGTACAACCAGGTTCCCCGCTATACGAATCAATAATGGTTGGCGTTTGATGACGGATCTAACAAATGCTACAGGACTGATTGGGTTGAAATCGGAATTGGTTTGAATCGAAATGGGTGTTTCAGGTACCCAATCTGCCGGATTTACGACCGTATGGCTCCATCCTCCACGTGTGATATGTTCAAAGTCATAAGCATAATACAGGTTACCCGGTTTCGGCGCTGCGCTGCAATATGTTTTTAATTTCAGGTCTTTTGGAAGTCGGCCTTGTTCCTGTTGGTAATGCAAATACGAACGCAGTAGATAGAGCAGCGCTCCGCCTTGGCTGTGACCGATCATCAAAAATTCGTGAACGCCTTTTTGATTATATAACTCGTTCATCTTTTCAAGAACAGAAGGGCCGATTGCTGTAAGTCCAATGAGCCAGCCTGCATGAACGTAGGCGTCCGGATTTTTGGCCAGTTGATAATGGAAATTTGAATCCTTTTTGATTTGCAAATCACCCGTTGCAGGTACCGGTGCCGAATAAAAATTTTCAAGCCAGCTCGGTGTTTTTTGAACGGTTCCCCGAATATCGATAACCGCAATGTGATCCGTTCTCAGGTAAAGTTTCCATTGGTTGAACAGTTCCGATTCAGGTGATTGGTAGAGTAGTGTATAGTTTTCTTTTTCTGTTTTTCTTTTGTTGCTATCCGGCTCTCCCGATTTAAAAAAAGTTAGTGAGAGCAGCTGTACATATTCAGCAGGGTCAAATCCCGACTTTAGTTTGCTTTGTCCAAAGTGGATTTGTACACTGCAACACATACAAAAAAGCAAAACTATTTTTTTCATTTTGTATTGATTTGATAAAAAAAGCTACCAATTTGGTAGCTTTTTTAGTTGGTCGTATTTTGACTTAGAGCGTTTTCAAAACATCATTCATGCTGCGCACGGCATCAGCACTTTTATTGAATGCAGCTTGTTCTTCGGCATTCAATTCAAAATCGATGATTTTTTCCCAGCCGGTTCTTCCAATGGTAACCGGAACGCCTAAGCAAATGTCTTTTTGGCCGTATTCGCCGTCAAGAGCAACACAGCAGGTGTAAAGTTTTTTCTCGTCTCTGAGAATACTTTCAACTAATGCAGCTCCGGCCGCTCCTGGAGCATACCAGGCTGAAGTGCCAATGAGTGCTGTTAAAGTAGCGCCCCCAACCATCGTGTCTTTCACGATTTTTTCTTGTTGTTCAGTACTTAAAAATTTCGTTACAGGAACACTATTCCAGGTAGCCAAACGAATCAGGGGAATCATGGTAGTGTCGCCATGTCCGCCAACTACAACAGCGTTCAAATCAGACGGAGAGCAACCCAGGTGTTGACTCAATTGATATTTAAAGCGGCTGCTATCCAATGTGCCGCCCATTCCGATGATGCGGTTTTTGGGTAATCCGGTAGACGTGAGTGCCAAATACGTCATTGTATCCATCGGGTTGCTGATTACAATGATGATCGCATTGGGAGAGAACTTTAAAATGTTTTCGCACACTCCTTTAACAATACCGGCGTTCACACCAATAAGTTCTTCTCTTGTCATACCGGGTTTACGCGGTAAACCGGATGTGATTACCACAACATCACTGTTAGCGGTTTTAGAATAGTCATTTGTGCTGCCTGTGATTTTGGTGTCAAAACCTAAAAGGGCAGCAGTTTGCATCATGTCTTGTGCTTTTCCTTCTGCAATCCCTTCCTTGATGTCGAGTAAAACCAATTCAGAGCATAATTCTTTACGGGCGATGTTATCGGCACAGGTTGCACCTACGGCACCGGCACCTACAACTGTAACTTTCATGGAACAATCATTTATTGGGTGATAATATAAAATTTTGCGGAGCAAAGGTAATGGTGCATGCCTGTACCACCAACTGCCGGTTATCATTTGAACAGATGAAATCCATCAAGATGCTCCATCTTTTTTAATTTTTACAGTCTTTTGGGAAGAACAAACACTTGTATTACCTTTGCGGCTTCAATTTTTATTCATTTCCTTTCCGAGGATTAAAAAATTAAGATCATGGCAAATACAGGAGATATCAGTCGTGGAATGATCATTAAACTCGACAACAGTCTGTACAAAATTGTTGAATTTGGTGAAAACAAGACGGCTCGTGCTGCCGCAAAAGTATGGGCTAAGCTCAAGGGAGTAGACAACAATCGTTCCATTGAGCAAACCTGGAACAGTGGTGATACCATTTATCCTGTTCGTGTTGAACGTAAGGATTTTCAGTTTTTATACAAGGATGATACGGGGTATAACTTTATGAACAACGAAACGTTTGAACAAATTACAGTTCAGGAGTCGCTGATTGATGCACCTCAGTTTTTGAAAGATGGAGGTGAAGTATCTGCCCTGATTAATACCGAGACAGAGCTCCCAATGAGTGTGGAGTTGCCCGATAAAATTGTATTACAGGTAACTTACAGTGAACCCGGAATGAAAGGGGATACTGCTACTCGTACTTTAAAGCCCGCTAAAGTAGAAACAGGTGCATCGGTAATGGTGCCGCTTTTTGTTAATGAAGGTGAGTTGATTCGCATCAATACCAAGACCGGAGAGTATGTTGAACGTGTAAAAGAGTGAGTTTTGTAACTTTTTAATAAAAGGCTCGTTTTTATCAAAAACGAGCCTTTTTTATTTCATTTTCACGAAAATGTCATGAAATATGGCAAATATGGCTGAAAATCCGCTTTGTTTCATACCTTAGCGACCCCAATAAATTTCTCATTTTTAAAAACTATTATCATGGACTTAAAGCAAATTCAGGAATTGATCAAAATGGTCAATAAGTCTAATTTGAGCGAAGTAAGTATTGAACAAAAAGATTTCAAAATCACCATAAAACAAAAAGATGAAATCATCCAGCAAACTGTGATTTCTTCACCTGTACAGGCTGTGTCATCGGTAGCTGCACCTGCTGCACTTCCCACAGCTGCGCCTGCTGCGGCCGCTTCAGCCCCTGTGAAAGCTGCTACAGAAGATCAAAGCAACTATGTAACGATTAAAAGCCCGATGATTGGAACGTTCTACCGCAAGCCCAGTCCGGACAAGCCGGTTTTTGCGGAAGTTGGTGATGAAATTACTGTTGGTAAAGTTGTTTGCATCATTGAAGCAATGAAATTGTTTAATGAAATTGAAAGTGAAGTAAAGGGTAAAATCGTAAAAGTATTGGTAGACGATCACAGCCCTGTTGAATACGATCAACCGTTGTTCCTTGTAGATCCCAGTTAATTCGTGTCATGTTCTATGGTGCAAGGGCATTACCAATGCCGCTGCATCACAGTTTGATGTATCCGATTAACCGATTCTAAAATCTTCAATTAATAATTCATGTTTAAGAAAATACTGATCGCCAATCGCGGTGAAATTGCTTTGCGTATCATACGTACGTGCCGTGAAATGGGAATTAAAACAGTTGCTGTTTATTCAACTGCAGACAGAGAAAGTTTACACGTTAAGTTTGCCGATGAAGCTGTCTGCATCGGTAAACCTGCCGGAAGTGAATCTTATTTGAACATACCCAATATTATTGCCGCTGCAGAAATCACCAATGCGGATGCCATCCATCCCGGTTATGGTTTTCTTGCAGAGAATGCCAAGTTCGCGGAAATCTGTGGTAAAAACGGAATCAAATTCATAGGCCCTACGCCCGATCAAATCCGATCTATGGGTGACAAGATTACCGCCAAAGAAACCATGATTCGTGCAGGTGTACCGGTGGTGCCCGGTGGTGAAGGATTACTGGAAAGTCTCGAGGAGGCAAAATCACTGGCTAAAGTAATTGGTTATCCAATTATTTTAAAAGCGACTGCAGGTGGTGGTGGTAAAGGAATGCGCGTTGTTTGGGCGGAAGAGGATTTGGAACGCAACTACAATATGGCGAAAACAGAAGCCGCAGCTTCTTTTAAGAATGACGGAATATACATGGAGAAGTTTGTGGAAGAGCCCCGTCATATTGAAATCCAGGTTGCAGGAGACCGTTACGGTAAAGTATGTCATTTAAGTGAAAGAGATTGTTCCATCCAGCGCCGGCATCAAAAACTGGTAGAGGAATCACCTTCTCCATTCATGACGCCTGAACTTCGTCAGGCAATGGGAGAGGCTGCTTGTAAAGCGGCTTCTGCTATCGGATATGAAAGTGTAGGAACCATCGAGTTTCTGGTTGATAAGCACCGCAATTTCTATTTCATGGAAATGAATACACGTATTCAGGTAGAACATTGTGTAACGGAAGAGGTTACCAATTTTGATCTCATCAAAGAACAGATTTTAATAGCGATGGGTGAGAAAATCAGCGGGCACAACTACGAGCCACAAATGCATGCCATCGAATGCCGTATCAATGCGGAAGATCCATACAATGATTTTCGTCCTTCTCCCGGTAAGATAACCATCCTGCACCAACCCGGTGGTCATGGGATACGTATCGATTCGCATGTTTATGCAGGTTATGTGATTCCTCCTTACTATGATTCCATGATTGCAAAAATCATCGCTGTAGCCCGTACAAGAGAAGAAGCGATCAATACAATGAGTCGTGCATTGAGTGAATATGTAATTGAGGGCGTGAAAACAACAATTCCTTTTCATCAACAGTTGATGCGGGATGAAAATTTCAGAAGCGGAAACTTTACAACAAAATTCCTGGAGTCATTTAAAATGAAATGATTCTTTCCTTTTAACAGGTACAAGAAACCATCCGGATCGGATGGTTTTTTTGTGCTGCAATTAAACGTAAAAAAAGAAGGCTGTCGAACCCGACAGCCTTCCGAAATAGAATTCACATTTTTATTAGCGAAGGAATAATAATTCTCTGTATTTAGGAAGATACCAGCTGGCATCGTCTACCAATAATTCCAGCTTATCAACGTGATAACGAATTTCGTCAAAGAATTTGCCTTTCACCTCATCGCAATAAGCAATAGCTTTCTCACGCGTGTCGGAAAGATTGTTGGCTTTCTTACGGGCCTCAATCATTTGTTCAACCAGATCGCTTACTTTATTGATATGAATAGAAATCTTTTCGAGAATTTGTTTTTGGTTGGCATAAGAACTCTCCGCAATGCCTACATCTTTCAAGCCTCTGATATTGTTGATCAAAATGTTTTGATAACGGATGGCTGCAGGAAGAATATGGCTGGTGCAAAGTTCGCCCATAATACGACCTTCAATCTGAACTTTCTTGATATATTTCTCAAGTTCAATTTCGTGACGTGCTTCCAGTTCTGCATGTGTAAAGACACCGGTTCTTTCAAACAATTCTTTTGATTTCTTGGTAACCATTGCATCAAGTGCAGGAGGCGTTGTTTTTACATTGGGCAGTCCGCGTTTTGCTGCTTCATTTGCCCATGCCTCACTGTAACCATCACCTTCAAAAAGTACTTTTTTGCTTTCCGTAACATAGCGTTGCAGAATATGCATGATAGCGATTTCTTTTTTCTCGCCTTTTTCGATCAAAGCATCCACTTCTTTTTTGAAATGCGCCAGTGTATCAGCCATGATAACGTTTAATACCGTCATCGCGTTAGAGCAGTTTGCGCTGGAACCTACCGCACGGAATTCAAATTTATTACCTGTAAAGGCAAAAGGAGAAGTACGGTTACGGTCGGTATTGTCAAGCATCAATTCCGGAATGCTCTTATGAAGATCCAGTTTGAGGATAGCTTCATCTTGTTCATCAAATTTATCAGTTACACGCTTTTCAACCGCATCCAGAACTTCTGTTAGGAATTTTCCTACGAATACAGAAATGATGGCAGGTGGTGCTTCGTTAGCGCCCAAACGATGGTCGTTACCTGCACTTGCAATGGAGGCTCTTAAAAGATCGGAATAAGTGTCTACAGCTCTGATAACGTTGATAAAGAACGTAAGGAACATGAGATTGGTCTTAGGTGTTTTACCGGGAGCCAATAGGTTTACGCCGGTATCTGTTGCCAAACTCCAGTTGTTGTGTTTGCCACTACCGTTGATGCCGGCAAATGGTTTTTCGTGCGTTAACACTTTGAGTTTATGGCGACGGGCAACACGATCCATCACATCCATTAATAACGAATTGTGGTCAATCGCGACACTTACTTCTTCAAAAATAGGAGCGCACTCAAACTGGCTTGGTGCAACCTCATTGTGTCTTGTACGCAAAGGAATTCCCAATTTGTATGATTCGTTTTCGAAATCACGCATGAATGCATACACTCTTTCGGGAATAGCGCCAAAATAATGATCTTCCAGCTGTTGACCTTTTGCAGGGGAGTGACCAAAAACGGTACGACCGCTCAAAACGAGATCCGGACGTGCATTGTAGAGTGCCTCATCCACTACAAAATATTCCTGTTCCCAACCCAATGTTGCTGTTACGCGGGTTACATTTTTATCAAAATAATTGCATACTTCAACGGCCGACTTGTTTAAGGCTTCCAATGCTTTAATTACGGGGCCTTTGTAATC
>JBMLSG010000022.1:0-18563 GCA_049240625.1 Lacibacter sp.
ATCATCGGCATGGTTCCTATTGCGTGTGTTGAACAGGATAAGCAAGGGTCATAACATCGGATTGCAGCTTCCACCCGATTGAGCATCCCCTCACTGATTTGTTGCGAACGTATGTATTGTTTTGCAACATCCAGAATGGATCGGTTCATTGAAGGATTGTTTTGTCCGGTTGCGATGAGTAAATTGATTTTTTTCAGTTTGCCTGTATCGTCGGTAAAATAATGATGAAAAAGGGTCCCTCTTGGCGCTTCAGAACTACCAATGCCTTCTTCATAATTCCATTGTCCGTGATGTTGAATGTGTAATGAGGTGACCTGCGGGTCGTTTAGAATCTTTTCAGCTTCTTCAATATCGTTCAATGCTTCAATCAGTCTGGCATAATGGTAATAGAACGTTCCGTGGACCGGTTTTCCCCCATTAATCTTTTTGAATCGTTCGAACTCTTGTTGAGCCAAAGGAGTCTTCATTTTTGTAGAGATATTTAGTCTGGCCAGTGGACCAACTCGATAAATTCCATCTTCAATTCCGAGTGGCTTATAGTAAGGATATTTCAAGTACGACCAATTAACTGTACGTTCTGCGATGTAATTCAAATACGAGTGTGGTTCTATTTGATCTTTTAGAATGGCTCCTTCGGCATTCATGAAGCGCAGTTTTCCATCATAAAGTTCATGCGTGCCATCGGGACCAACCGTACCCATATACAATGTAGGGGCTGTGGCAAATGTATGGACCATTTCTGCATGTTCTTCGTGGTACCTTTTTATGATGTCCAATCCTGTGTTAACGGTCTCAAGTGCTTCGGGAATCCAGTAAAGTAAGGCTTTTCGGTTGTCTTCTGTTAAAGGGAATGCCATACCACCGGGTACGATACCTTTGATGTGAATCTTTTTTCCCGTGATTCGTTCGCTCAACTCTTGTCCAAATTTTCGGAGTCTGATTCCTTTGAGTGCCAAATCCGGATTGACTTCGGCAAGACCTACAATATTGCGTTTGTTTGGATCGCTGTCAAATCCAAGCAATAGATCGGGCGCAGATAAATGAAAAAACGATAATGCATGGGATGAGAGATTTTGTCCGATATGCATCAATTTACGTAATAAATGAGCCGTATATGTGGGCTGTATTCCTTGTATCATTTCACAAGCTTTGACACTGGCCAATGTGTGGCTTGTAGGACAAATTCCACATATACGAGGAGTTATGGTGGGCATTTCTGTGTACATCCTTCCTTCACAAAACTTTTCAAATCCTCTGAATTCGTTAACATGAAATGTCGCATTCTGAACGTTTCCCTGTTCATTCAATTCAATAGTGATACGTGCATGACCTTCGATTCGGGTCACCGGGTTGATATGAAGCGTTTGTTTATCCATATTTCAATTTATGAGCCGTACTAAGATTGGGAGTCCGGTCGTTTAAAAATTCTTGCAAAACATAAAAGATCGTGTCTGCATCTGGTGGGCATCCGGGAATTACAAAATCTACGGTTACCACTTCCTGCAACGGAACTGCTTTGTCGTTTAGTTTCATTAAGCATGGATGATTCGGAGATTCGCCTTCATCGTCATTACTGATGGCATTTTTATACGAAGTATCCAGCACTTCTTTTAACGGGAAATAGTTGCGCATGCCGGTCACATTGGTCATAACGGCACAGTCTCCAAATGCAATAAGAATTTTTGATTTGATGCGAATGTTTTTGATTTCGGCTAAGTGTTCGTCGCAAGTGACGGATCCTTCAACCAGAGCGAGATCAACATATGGGAATTCTTTTTGATCTACAATCGGACTTTTAACGATGTCGGCTAGTTGGACAATTTCTAAAATTCGTTCATCCATATCCAGAAAAGACATGTGGCATCCGGAGCATCCTCCCAGCCATACAGTTGCTATTTTTTTACGAATCTTCATTCTTATCAGATTGTTTACAATTAAAAGCCATCAAGCATTTTTCGTTTTTCGATCAGTTCCTCAATGATTTCCGGTTTTTTTTCAAGCTGACCCTGAACGATTGCTTTTGGCCAGATTGCACCGGTAGGACATGCGTGTAAGCATTTGCCGCATGAAGTACAAGTAGTGGATTCGCCCCAGGGTGTATTGAAGTCTGAAATGATGCGTACTGCATGCCCCCGATTCATGATATCCCAGTTGTGTGCGCCTTCCACTTCCTGGCATACACGTACACAGCGTGTACACATAATGCAGCGGTTGTGATCCATTACATACCATGGATGCGAGGTGTCGACTTCACATTGAGGAAACAAAAAGGGATAGCGGATATGATCCATTTCTACTTGATATCCCAGATTTTGCAGTTCGCATTTTCCATTAGCTACGCATACAGAACAAACATGATTTCGTTCTGCAAAAAACAATTCGGTTGTAATACGCCGGTATTTTTTAATCCGATCTGTATTTGTTTGAATGATCATGTGATCAGCCACTTTTGTAGTGCATGCCGATTGAAGTTTATTCATGCCATCTATTTCAACAATACACAAACGGCAAGCGCCAACATCTGAGAGGCCTTTCAGGTGGCACATTGTAGGAATGTCGATTTTATATTCTCTGCAAACATCCAGAATGGTTTTGTCGGCAGTTGTTTGTATTTCTATATTGTTGATATTTATATGAATGGTATTCATTCTGATTGTTTTTCATTCTCAACAGTATACTGGGATTGATGGATTCGGGTTTCGTATTCATTTCGAAAATGCCGCAAAGTGCTCAAGAGGGGATTGGGTGCCGAAGCTCCAAGACCACAAAGACTGGTTTCCTTGACATAAATTGCTAATTCTTCCAGACGTTCGAGGTCTTTGTTTGTTCCTTTGTTGATGCAAATTTTTTGCAGAAGATCATGCATCATTTTGGTTCCTACTCTGCACGGAACACATTTGCCGCAACTTTCATCCATGCAAAATTCCATGAAGAAACGAGCAACATCAACCATGTCGGATTGTTCATCCATGATGATAAGTCCACCCGAACCCATGATGGATCCCAAACTCAGAAGCGATTCATAGTCCATTTTTACGTCCAAAAATTCAGCAGGGATGCATCCCCCGGAAGGTCCACCAGTTTGTGCGGCTTTAAATGGCGCTTGATTTTGCATTCCGCCACCGATTTCAAAAACAATTTCACGCAAACTAGTTCCCATCGGAACTTCAATCAAGCCGGCATAATTCACTTTTCCTGCAAGTGCAAAAACTTTTGTTCCCGCGCTTTTGGCTGTCCCGATTTCACTGTACCATTCACCTCCTCTTAAAATAATCGGTACTATGGAGGCAAAGGTTTCCACATTGTTGATGAGTGTTGGTTTTCCCCATAAACCCGATTGGGCAGGAAAGGGGGGACGTGGTTTAGGTGTTCCTCTTTTCCCTTCAATGGAGGCAATCAAAGCTGTTTCTTCGCCACACACAAATGCGCCCGCACCGATGCGAACTTCGAGGTCAAAATGGAAGTTGCTTCCCAAAATTTGATTGCCAAGCAGTCCCCATTTGCGGGCTTGCTTCAGTGCACTTTCAAAGCGTTTTATGGCTAAAGGATATTCGCCTCTGATATAGGCATATCCTTTTGACGCACCTACCGCATAGGCGCCTATAGTAATGCCTTCCAGTACACTAAAAGGGTCGCCTTCCAGTATGCTACGATCCATAAATGCGCCCGGATCACCTTCGTCGCCATTGCAAATCACATATTTTTCATTGTTCACATATTTGTAAACGGTTTCCCATTTTATACCGGTAGGATAACCTGCACCACCGCGACCACGCAGTCTGCTATGTTTAATTTCTCCAATGATTTCTTCCGGAGTGTATTCAAACAGGGCTTTGTCTAATGCTTTATAGCCATCTTGCAGCAGATACGCTTCAATGGATTCGGGATTGATTTGTCCGCAATTTCTCAGTGCGATTTTATATTGCTTTTTAAAAAACGGGTCTGCTCTGTAATCAGCATGTACGTTTGTTCTGGAGTCAGAAAACAACAGTTGATTTTCAATCAGGGTCTGTTCAATGACATGCTGTTCCAGGATGCTTGTTACATTGTTACAATTTACTTTTTGATAGATTGTATGTTGATCGAGGTGTTTCAACAAGGGCCCATGGTTGCAAGGGCCCATACAGCCGGTAGGAATTACTTCTACTTGATCGGACAAGCCTCGTTGCAAGACTTCTGATTCCAGTTTTTTTAAGATCTCTTCGGAACCGGAAGAAATGCAACCTGCCCCACAACAAATTCCGATTCGGTGTTGGGCGGTCTTTGTTTTTTCGAGTTGCTGTAATGCGGTGATCTTTGTATGGAAATCCAGCCGATTCATAGTAGTCCCATTTTTTCTTTCATTGTTTGAGTAAATTCCTCCGGCACAATGTTACCCTGTACTTCATCGTCCAGTACCACAACGGGTGCCAAGCCGCAGGCACCCACACAACGCGCCACCTGAATCCCCATTTTGTTGTCTTTGGTTGTTTCTCCGGGTTTTAAGTGAAAAACCTGTTCAATATTTTTAAGAATTTGTTGTGCGCCTTTTACATAACAAGCTGTTCCTGTACAAACAATACAGGTGTGTTCACCTTTGGGTTTTAAAGAAAAGAAATGATAAAAACTTACCGTAGCGTAAACACGAGAAGGTGGGAGGTGCAGCGATTTGCTTATGAAGGCAAGAACCGGAATGGGAAGATAACCGTATATGTTTTGTGCAGTATGAAGCACTTCAATCAACGCATCAGCTTTGTAAGCCTCTTTTTTCAATTTAGAGGAAATAAGTTTTGTTCTTGGATCCGTAGTTGAAAGTGTGTTGTTCATTGCCTTTGTAAAGCGATTTATATAAAAGGGTTGCGGGGATTAGCTCGCCATTCATGCTGCACGATTTTTCTTTCGACTTCATCTTACGCAACCTGTTAAAGCTATACTGAACGGAAGAAATGAAATATGATATTTATCAGTCTGAAACTTGTCTTTTCAACAGGTTTCAACAACTATCTGATGGACTAATACTGTTTGAAGATTATTCAAAACTCAATCGCAGTAATTCAGGATGCGGTTCAAAGTAGAGATTCATACCTGTTTCGAAGCCCGGCAATTCGGATTTCAAAAAATAGATTCCGGATTCGTTTTGTATACTGATTTCAAAATGTGTTCCCATGAATTGTTGCCGGATGACCGATCCTTGCATACAATTGTCGTTTTTTGTACAAATCCGAAGCTGTTCGGGTCGTAGGAGGATGTGACTTTCGGCTTCGTTTTTAAGTCCGTAGTGTTGAAAGCAGGTTATAGGAACGAGATTGTATTTTCCGAATAATCCTGCAGTGTAGTTGTCTGCCGGTTTATAATACAAATCTTTGGGCGATCCTTTTTGTACGAGTGAACCTTTGTTTAATACCAGTATTTCATGTGCCCATGAAAGCACATCGGCAGGATCATGAGCAATCATCATGAATGTGATGTCCAGTTCTTTTCCCACATCTTCCAATACCGATCGCATAATTTGTCGGTGCGTCATGTCCAGATTGGTATAAGGTTCATCCAGTAAAAACAAGCGCGGTAAGCCGGTTAACAATCTTGCAAGTGCAATACGTTGTTTTTCCCCGCCCGACAATTCGTGTGTCCATCGGTTCAGTAAATGATCGATTCTGCACAATTCATAAATCTGATGGGCTTGATGTTCGGGGAGTTCATTCGCATAATTCAACAGTTCTCCAACCTTGTAATTGTTACGCAGTTCAAATTGTTGTGAAAGGTAAGCGATGCCTTTATGGCCGGGAATTAGTGTTTCTTCCGGACCTTTAACCCGTTTAGAATCAAAAAATACATTTCCGGCATCGGGTTGAATGAGTCCTGCAATGATTTTCATACAGGTTGATTTGCCCGAACCGGTAGCACCCGAAATTGCAATGTTTTGATTCCGGTTCTGAGAAAAACTGATTTCGTTCAATTCAAAGCCCTTCTCATCTTTCTTTCGGATGCTCCTGACTTCTAAAAAAGGCTTTTTATTTATGTTGAGTTCAGTGGGCATCCCCTTGTTGTGCCATATTTGTTTGATATGATAAGGCCCTGCAAATATAATTCATTGATAAGGCATAACCGGATGTAGCACAGGAATTGTGAATGAACTTTGCGGTTTTAAAAAATATATCGTAATATTGCGATAAATACTTGTTGTGGGCACAAATAAAGCGGAGGCGTTTTCAAAAAAAGACAATCGTGTTGCAGGATATGCAAAAGCTCTGGGGCATCCGGCGCGTATTGCTATTTTGAATCTTTTGTTGCAAAAGAAAACATGCATTTGCGGTGATATTGTGGATGAGTTGCCCTTGTCTCAAAGTACCATTTCTCAGCATCTGAAAGAATTAAAAGAATCGGGTTTAATAAAAGGAACCATTGAAGGGGTAAAGGTTTGTTATTGTATTGATCCGAAAGAATGGAAAGCTGCACGACAGGTTTTTTTGAGCCTGTTTGATCAGTATGCGTCTATCGATGCAACTTGTTGTTCTTAAGTAAACATTTATCAATTACAACATCAATTTTTTGTATGAATCAAACTGATGCAATCAAAGAAATGGTAAAGCAGAAATACAGTGAAATCGCTTTACAAGACAAAGCAACCAATCAGGCTTCTTGTTGCGGTGCGGGCGGTTGTTCCACCGAAGTGTACAATATTATGAGTGATGACTACTCGGCGCTAACCGGATACAATCCTGATGCGGATCTTGGGTTGGGATGCGGATTGCCTACACAGTTTGCAAAAATCCGAAAAGGCGATTTCGTAATCGATCTGGGAAGCGGCGCCGGAAACGATTGTTTCGTTGCACGTTCAGAAGCAGGTGATACGGGTAAAGTTATTGGAATTGATTTTACGCCGGCTATGATCGAAAAAGCTCGCATCAATGCAGAAAAACTGGGTTATAACAATGTTGAATTTCGGCTGGGAGATATAGAAAAAATTCCTGTAACCGCTAATGTGGCAGATGTTGTAGTAAGTAATTGTGTATTGAATTTAGTGCCGGACAAGAATGCTGTTTTTCAAGAAATGTTTCGGGTGTTAAAGCCGGGAGGCCATTTTAGTATTTCCGATGTTGTATTGGTTGGCAAATTGCCTGAAGCACTGCAACGCGATGCCGAAATGTATGCCGGCTGTGTTGCGGGTGCCATTCAAAAGCATGTTTATTTGGAATTGATCGCTTTGAATGGGTTCGTGAATTGCATCATTCAAAAGGAAAAACTGATATCTATTCCCGATGATATTCTTCAAAAGTATCTGGACGCTGAAACGTTACAGTCCTGGAAAAGTGGACAAAGCGGTATTTACAGCATCACTGTTTATGCCGAAAAACCCAATCAAAAAGTTTGTGAACCCGGCAACGGTTGTTGCTAAATATAAAATCTGTTATGAAGAAAATTTTAGTTCTGTGTACCGGAAACAGTTGCCGGTCTCAAATTGCTGAGGGCTATTTGCAATATTTTGCCGGAAGCAAGGCACAAGTGTACAGTGCAGGAGTTGAAACTCACGGTGTAAATCCCCGTGCAATTTTGATTATGAAAGAAGATGGCATTGATATCAGTCATCATACTTCCAACAATGTAAATGAGTACCGTGATATTGATTTTGATTTTGTGATCACAGTCTGTGATAATGCCAAAGAACGTTGTCCTTATTTTCCTTCGCTTGCGCAAAAGTTTCATTATAATTTTCCGGATCCGGCAAAGGCAACAGGAACGGAAGAAGAAATTCTACAGGAGTTCAGAAGGGTAAGGGAAATGATAAAAACGTATTCAAAGGAATTTGTAGAAGCACATCTCTAGTCAATTTTTGGCGTCCGCTTTCTGAAACTTCTTACTTTTTTGATAGTTATACGCATGGATTGGAAATCGAAATTGGAAACGTTTTCATTTGGGGAGCATCAAGTACAACTTCTGGTTCCATTGCAAGACGATATTCGTGAGCGCTATCGTTTACAGAAAGCAATAGATGATTTGGTTTCCTTTCCCTATTGGGCGCAGGTGTGGCCCGCATCAAAGGCATTGTGTAGTTTCATTTCCAACCATCCTCAATTGCTGAAACAAAAGCGGGTTTTGGAGTTGGCTGCCGGATTGGGGTTGCCCTCTCTGTTGGCTACTCAATTGGCGTCGTCGGTATCTTGTTCGGATAACCACGTTGATGCGGTTGCCCAAATGCAGCATGTCATTGACACACTGAGATTACAAAATATTGATTGTTTTCAATTGGATTGGTCCAAAGCCAACGTAAACCTTTCTGCTGATGTTGTTTTGTTGAGTGATATCAACTACGATCCATCTCAATTCGAGTTATTGTATCGGCTTATTGTTACTTTTTTAACTGAAGGTTCAACTGTTCTACTCAGCACACCACAACGTTTGATGGCTAAATCTTTTATTCAACAATTACTGCCTTTTTGTATCCATCAGGAGGAATATGCAATACGTGTATCAGAAGAAATTGTTTATTGTTCTGTGATGGTTTTAGCTGCCGGACAAGAAGCCCGGCAGCAAGGTGAATGTTAGCGATACGCACAGATTTCTAAGGCAAAAAAAATCCCGTCGTTGACGGGATTTTGTATTCAGCTCAATAGAATTTAGCCTTTGGCGAATTCGGCACGGATGACATTTAATGCGCCTCCTGCTTTGAACCATTCAATTTGTTGTGCATTGTAACTATGATTAACCTGTATGGTTTCATTGCTGCCGTCTTTGTGGTTCAAGACCAGTTGTAATGGTTTGCCCGGAGAGAAGCTGAGGAGTCCTTCAATGTCAATACTGTCATCTTCCAGAATTTTGTTATAGTCTTCCTTATTCGCAAAGGTTAATGCCAGCATTCCTTGTTTTTTCAAATTGGTTTCATGAATGCGTGCAAATGATTTCACCAGTACCACACGAACACCCAGGTGGCGGGGTTCCATAGCGGCATGTTCACGTGAAGAACCTTCTCCGTAGTTTTCATCACCTACAACAATAGAACCGACTCCGGCCGCTTTGTAGGCTCTTTGTGTTCCGGGAACGGTACCATATTCACCAGTAAGTTGATTTTTAACGCAATCTGTTTTTTCGTTGAAGAAATTGGTTGCACCAATTAACAGATTGTTACTGATGTTATCAAGATGTCCACGGAATTTTAACCAGGGGCCGGCCATTGAAATATGATCGGTTGTACACTTGCCTTTAGCTTTTATTAAGAGCTTCAATCCTTTCAGATCGGTTCCTTCCCATGCAGCGAACGGGTATAACAATTGCAAACGTTTACTGTCGGATTTTACATCTACCTGTACTTTGCTTCCATCTTCGGCCGGTGCCTGATAGCCAGCATCTTCAACAGCAAAACCACGAACCGGTAATTCATCGCCATAAGGAGGGTCTAGTTTTACTTGTTCGCCATTTTGGTTGGTAAGTGTGTCTGTAAGCGGATTGAATGTGAGATCACCTGCGATAGCCAATGCTGTTACCATTTCCGGACTTGCAACAAAAGCCAATGTATTGGGATTCCCGTCTGCTCTCTTGGCAAAATTGCGGTTGAAAGAGTGTACAATCGTGTTTTTTTCTTGTTTCTCTGCGCCCATACGATCCCACATCCCGATACAGGGTCCGCAGGCATTGGCAAAAACAGTTGCTCCAATTTCACCGAAAATATTCAGGAAGCCGTCTCGTTCGATGGTATAGCGAACCAATTCGCTGCCCGGTGTAATTGTGAATTCTGATTTTAATTTTAAGTTTTTTTCTTTAGCCTGACGTGCAAGGCTAACAGAGCGACTGATGTCTTCATATGAAGAGTTGGTGCAACTTCCAATCAAGCCAACTTCAATTTTTGTAGGCCAACCATTTTTCTGCGCTTCTTCTTTCATTTTTGAAATAGGTGTTGCCAGATCGGGAGTAAAAGGACCGTTCAAATGCGGCTCCAGTTCACTTAAATTGATTTCAATGACCTGATCAAAATATTTTTCAGGATTCGCATAAACCTCAGCGTCACCGGTTAAATACGCTTTGATTGCATCTGCAGCCTGTGCTACTTCTGCACGTCCTGTTGCTTGCAAATAGCGGCTCATACTTTCATCATAACCAAACGTGGAAGTAGTGGCCCCGATTTCGGCACCCATGTTACAAATTGTACCTTTTCCGGTACAGCTCATACTGGTAGCACCTTCGCCAAAATATTCAACAATTGCATTGGTTCCGCCTTTAACGGTCAATATTCCTGCAACTTTAAGAATCACATCTTTTGCGGAGGTCCAGCCATTCAGTTTACCCGTTAATTTAACGCCAATTAGTTTAGGCATCAGCAATTCCCAGCTAAGTCCGGCCATCACATCACAAGCATCGGCACCACCCACTCCAATAGCGATCATACCCAAGCCTCCTGCATTAACTGTATGGCTATCGGTTCCAATCATCATTCCGCCCGGGAAGGCATAGTTTTCAAGTACAACCTGGTGGATAATACCTGCGCCCGGTTTCCAGAATCCGATTCCGTATTTATTGGAGATGGATGAAAGGAAATTGTACACCTCCTCATTGTCCGTAATTGCTTTGACGAGGTCGGATTTGCTTTCGTTTTTTGCAACGATCAAGTGGTCGCAATGTACCGTGCTGGGTACAGCAACTTTCTTTCTTCCTGTGGTGTCAAATTGCAACAGGGCCATTTGTGCGGTCGCATCTTGCATGGCTACACGGTCCGGAGCAAAGTCCACATAATCTTTTCCTCTTGCAAACTCTTTCGGTTCAACGCCATTCCAGAGGTGTGCATACAAGATTTTCTCGGCCAGTGTGAGGGGGCGTCCAAGCGCTTTACGAGCGGCATCCACTTTAGCCGGCATGGCGGCATATGTCTTTTTGATGAGATCGAGGTCAAAAACCATAGAAAAGATAGTTTAGAAGGTTGAAAATTGCGCTGCAAAGGTATCAAAATATGAACAAGCCTGTATGAATAAACGCATTGTTTTAATGAAATTTGTAATAACTTTAGGACAATGGATCGTTTGCGTCATTTGATTGAGTTAAATCTGTTTGGGGTTTGCACCTATTTGGGTGAGAAATTTCACATATCAACGGCTTCAATCCGGAAGTATTTTATTTATCTTTCTTTCCTCACAATGGGCTCTCCGGTTGTATTTTATTTGTTCGTGGCGTTTTGGGTCAATGTGAAGCAATACATTGGTTTTCGGAAACGCAATCCGGTTCGATCCTGATGCAACGTGTTCGATTCTGAACGAGTTTAAGTCGGAGAAACATCTATGTTTACGTTTGAATATAGTTATTCTGATTACGAGTTGATGCAGCGGGAAATCGCTGAGAAAATGCACACCCAAATGCGTGATCATTGGTTGCATATTCCAAGGGTTTATGCCGAAGGGTACATGCGCAATTTAAAATTGCCAAACGGGTTATCAGTCAACATTTATAATTTCCGATTGAATCAGGACTGGATCATGCATCGGAAGAAAAGTGCGGAAGAATTTTACACATTACGATTTGATGTATTCGATACACCCAAAGAGGTTGCGGTAGGAATTGATCAGGATGTGATTGAACGAAGAAAGGGATCTGCTTCGGTAGCCTATTTAACAAGCTCACTTTTGGACTGGTATTATCGTGGCACAACAGGTACCAAAGTCAAGGGCATCAATATCATTCTTACGCCACAATGGCTGGGTAAGATGCTGGGTATTGAATTGTATGAACACGTTATGCCTGCCTATCTTTCTTTGCGGAGCAGGAGTTACAATATGGAACCTCTGGACTCTTATTACGCAGAACTAATGGATCAAATCTTTAATGAACATCCGGATACACCATTTCCTAAACTGTATGTCATGAATCGTGTGCAATTATTGATGGAACGATTCTTTAAGCGAATCCAAAAACGGGTTTCTTTTGCCGACGTTGAGCAGGAATTCAAGCAGGAAGATTTGCAGCAGATTTTCAGAGTGGAAGAAGAATTGTTTCGGGATTTTTCCGCTAAACTTCCATCGATTGAAATCATGTCGCGGAATGCCGCAATGAGCAGCACTAAATTCAAAAATCTGTTCAAGTCTGTTTATGGTTTGCCGGTCTATGAATATTATCAACAAAAACGCATGCAGCATGCTGCAGTTCTATTGGCCGAAAATCAACTTTCGATTAGACAGATCGGACAACAACTGGGGTATTCCAATATCGGGAATTTTGCACTGGCATTTAAAAAACAGTACCTGATGCTGCCACAGGAGTATCGAAATGAAACCTTAAAACCGCGTTCATTGTGAACGTGCATTGATCTATGCTTGAGTTTGTAAATAACAATGAGTTCTATAATGCACTGTATCCGCAGATGGCTGCTTTTTTGTCCACAACGATTCTCGATAACCGTATTGACCTACCCGAGCAGGCCGGGAGCGGATCGTTACAATTCTTATCCTTAGGTCCCGGAATTGCGGCCTCTCTAACCAATATAAAATTAAATGAGGATGTCAGGTTTACCAACAAAAAAGGGAATCGTCTTTTTTATCACCTGCAATTTGATGAGACTCAGGTAAAGAAAGAGTTTCAAGTAAAAATAGAACGTGATGCCGTTACGTTTGATGAACAATTCATTGCTTCTGTTTTGCTGACTTCGAGTAAGTCCGAATTAAGTTATGTTCTGCCGGCCGATACGGTCAAAAAAACGGTTGGTATTATGTTCACCGTAGATTGGTTGAAGGAGTATCTCCAGACTGAAAAAATTGAAACAATCATTGATTCTTATTTAAGTCTGGGTCTTAATCATGTGAATCTCGAACCCTTTAATTACGAATACAGACGCTACTTTGAAGAAATATTTGAAGTGAGTAAGGATGATCCGTTAAGAGAACTGCAACAACGCAACCGGATCATGATCTTAATTGAATTGTTTTTTACTCAATTGTTCAAGCGGCTAAAGTCAGGAACGTTGTTTTTCACAAATCGGATGAAGCGTGAAGATCTTTACAAGATGATGGAGGTTGAGGCCTTGCTAGTTGCAGATTTAACGAAGCCTCCAACCATCAGTGAATTGTCTGCTATTACCGGTATCAGTGTTTCTAAATTAAAATCCACGTTCAAATCGATGTACGGAATGGGCCTTTACGAGTACTTTCAAAAAAACAGAATGCAGAAAGCTCGCTCCTTACTTCTTGCCGAAAATATTTCTGTAAAGGAAGTTGGTTTAAAAATTGGGTATACCAATCTGAGCAATTTTTCATTAGCCTTCAAAAAGGAATTTGGAGTATTACCCAGTCAAATTTGATGGTTAAACAACAACTTATTGAATTGCTTTTCTAAGGCGTACCAACTGACTCAGTAAGTCTTCGAGTAAGTCCAATCGCAGCATGTTGGCGCCGTCGCTTTTCGCTTGCGAAGGATTCGGATGTGTTTCAATAAAGAGTCCGTCTGCACCTGCAGCAATCGCGGCTTTTGCAATGGTTCCAATCAGTTGCGGATTTCCACCGGTTACACCACTGGTTTGATTGGGTTGTTGCAGCGAATGTGTACAATCCATGATTACGGGGGTTCCGTGTTCTTTCATCCAGGGGATGTTGCGGTAGTCAACAATCAGGTCCTGGTAACCAAAGGTGTTTCCTCTGTCGGTAAGCATCACCTGATTGTTCCCGGCATTCCGGATCTTTTCAACCGCAAATTTCATGGACGGGCCACTCAGAAACTGCCCTTTTTTAATGTTCACAATTTTTCCGGTTGCGGCCGCTGCTTCCAGTAAATCGCTCTGTCGGCATAAAAAAGCAGGTATTTGAAGAATATCTGTAAACGGGGCCGCCATCGCAGCTTCTTCGTTTGAATGAATATCGGTAGTAGCAGGAAGGTTGAATGTTTTTCGTATCTGATCAATCATTTGCAGAGCAACTGTATCACCCAGGCCGGTGAACGAAGATCCGCTGGTACGATTGGCTTTTCTGTACGAGGCTTTGAAAATGTAAGGGATGCCCAGCTTACGACAGACAGTACTTACTTTTTCTGCGACCTCATGCAACAATTCCTCACTTTCTACGACACAGGGCCCTGCTATCAGAAAAAAATTGTTTTCGTCGTAGGATTGATTCTTGAAAAGCTCTTTCAGATATGTTTCCATGCCGCAAAGGTAATAGCATTGCGTGAAGAATGTATTTCCCGGAAAAGGAAAGCATCTCCCTGAAGGAATTGATTTAAAAAACTTTTTTCAGAGCTGTTCTTAATTTTTAGAGCATGGATTTGGAATTTGATCAGGGGAGTTTGACATTTGTCGCCTAATTGCTTGCTATGCTTAAAGAAAAAATCCTGGTGATTGGTGCATCGGGTCAAATAGGTGTTGAATTGACGCTTGCTTTGCGTAAGATTTACGGAAATGCCAACGTGATTGCTTCGGATCTACGCGAACAAAATCCATTGTTGGAGGGAACCGGTCCCTATGTAAGTCTTGATGTGATGAATAAGGAGATGCTACATGTACAGGTCATCCGACAAAATATTACACAGATCTATTTGCTTGCAGCAATTCTTTCAGCGACAGGAGAAAAAAATCCCAATCTTGCCTGGAATCTAAATATGACTTCCTTGCTGAATGTGCTGGATATTGCCCGGGAGGAAAAATTACATAAAGTATACTGGCCCAGTTCTATTGCCGTTTTTGGTCCTACCAGTCCTCAAATTCATTGTCCGCAGCACACCATCATTGAACCTACTACGGTGTATGGAATCAGTAAATATGCCGGAGAATTTTGGTGCAATTATTACTACCAGCGTTATGGTGTGGACGTCCGAAGCCTTCGCTATCCCGGTTTAATCAGCTACAAATCGGCTCCCGGGGGCGGAACGACGGATTATGCTGTTGAAATTTTTCATGAAGCCCTCGAATCAAAATACTATGAGTGTTTTTTGAATGAAGATACCTATTTGCCAATGATGTACATGCCTGATGCGATACGTGCAACAATTGAATTGATGGAAGCTCCTTCAAATCAAATTGCCGTTCGCACCTCTTACAATGTGTCGGCAATGAGTTTTTCTCCGGGTGAGATTGCTTCTGAAATCAAAAAACAAATTCCGGATTTTACGGTACTCTACAAGCCCGATTACCGTCAGCAGATTGCCGAGAGCTGGCCTAAAAGTATTGATGATAGCGAAGCGCGTGCTCAATGGGGCTGGAAGGAAGAATACGATCTGGAACGCATGACGACAGATATGTTGAAGAACCTCTAATTCAGAGCAACCGTTTTTATTTTCGGCATACCAACCTATATTTGCTGCCTTCCGGAAGCGGAACAATTGATCATTTTTTAAAAAACTTAGATACTATGGCAGAAAAAATTAAAGTTGCCAATCCGGTTGTGGAACTGGATGGTGATGAAATGACTCGCATCATTTGGAAGTTTATCAAGGAAAAACTCATTCTTCCTTATGTTGATGTAGAGATTAAATATTATGATCTTGGAATTGAATACAGAGATGAAACCAATGATCAGGTAACCATTGATGCTGCAAATGCCATCAAAGAATATGGAGTTGGAATTAAATGCGCCACGATTACGCCTGATGAGCAACGCGTAAAAGAATTCAATCTGAAACAAATGTGGAAGAGTCCCAACGGAACCATCCGCAACATTTTAGATGGTACTGTATTTCGTGAGCCGATCGTAATCCAGAATATTCCACGCCTTGTAACCAACTGGACAGCCCCCATTATTGTAGGTCGTCATGCGTTTGGAGATCAATATCGTGCAACCGATACCGTGATCAAAGGAAAAGGGAAACTGACCATGACGTTCACTCCGGAAGACGGAGGAGAACCCCAGGTGTTTGAAGTGTTTAACTTCAAAGGGGATGGGGTTGCCATGAGTATGTATAATACAGACGAGAGTATCAAAGGTTTTGCACGCAGTTGCTTTAACATGGCGCTGAGCAAAAAATGGCCGCTTTATCTCTCTACAAAAAATACTATTCTCAAAAAATACGACGGCCGCTTTAAAGATATTTTTGAAGCGATCTATCAAAATGAGTTTAAAGATGCTTTTGATGCTGCGGGAATCGTTTATGAACACCGCCTGATTGATGACATGGTTGCCAGTGCTTTAAAATGGAACGGTAATTTTGTTTGGGCGTGTAAGAATTACGATGGGGACGTGCAAAGCGACACGGTTGCTCAGGGATTTGGATCACTGGGGTTGATGACTTCTGTATTGATTACTCCCGACGGCAAAACGATGGAAGCCGAAGCTGCTCACGGAACCGTTACAAGACACTATCGTGAGCATCAAAAAGGGAAACCTACATCAACCAATCCGATCGCCTCTATTTTTGCATGGACTCGCGGACTGGCGTTTCGCGGTAAACTGGACGGTAATCAGCAATTGATTGATTTTGCCAATGCACTGGAAGCCGTATGTATTGAAACCGTGGAGAGCGGAAAAATGACAAAAGATCTGGCCGTTTGTATTCATGGGAATAAAGTGAATCACGGGGAGCATTATTTGTACACAGAAGAGTTTCTTGATGCGTTAGACGAAAACCTCAAGAAAAAATTGAACTGATTTTCAAAGTCAAGATGTTTAAGGCCTCTATGCGGAGGCCTTATCTTTTTATTGTAAAATCAGAAAATGGTTGATATGGGAGTTGCTGTGTAGAAACGTGCAATACTTTTGATAGGGGAGAACCTCTGTGGCACCATTCAATCAGTTGGCTCAATTGAGTTGCTGTTCCACTTGCAACAATTCGAACTTGTTGATTGGGAAGATTTTCAACTGTTCCGCCAATTCCCAACATACAAGCGTTTTGCACAGTATATTTCCTGAAAAAAACACCTTGTACCCTTCCGGTAATGAGAATGGAAATGGTTTTAAACTCAGACAATATCTGCAATTGTTTTGCTCTCCAGAATTTTCAGATTGGCATCACGAACGGTTTCCATAACATCATGCAGTCCACAGTGTTTTTCATCACAGTTTTTACATCGTTCATAAAAATTGAGACTCACACAGGGTAGAAGCGCAATAGGGCCTTCGATCAAACGCATGATGGTGGCCAGTTTCACTTCTTTGGGTTTTTGTTTGAAGAAGTAGCCGCCTCCTTTTCCTTTTTTGCTTTCGAGTATTCCGGCGTTTTTCAATTCCAGCAAGATGTTTTCAAGGAATTTGAGCGGAATTTTTTTCTTTTTTGCGATATCTGAAATCAAAACAGGATCATTTCCTTTTTGTCCCGCTAAATAAGAAAGTGCACGAAAGGCGTATTGAGTTTTTTTCGATAACATACTTTGGAGTTGAACTTAAAAATACCTGCCGGAGGGTATGGGACAAACGGCATCTGATTCATTAATTTGTTGGATAAAGTTACGAAAATTCATTTCAGACTTAAAATTTCATTCAAACGAAACCGCGTTATGAGACAAAACAAATGTATTCTTTCTATTCTTTTAGTGTTTCTCTTTTTAAACGAGTCTGCAGGTGCTCAGGATGCGCAGATGCTTCTTGCAGGCAATGTTATTTTAGGGTTCCCTTCCGGTGATTTCAAACAAGGCTATTCTTACGCAACCGGATTTGACGCAACGATGGGTTTTGGAGGAAAAAAATTGCTCTTGACCGGCACAACCGGATATGTAGCTTACAAACAAAAAGATGCGAATCCCTACGGAAAGATTACCCTTATACCATTCAAAGCCGGACTACGAGTCTATCCCTTCAAAGATTTTTTTCTGAGCGCCAATGCGGGAATGGGATTTCTGAAAGATGCTAATATGCTTTCCAGAGAAACACGTTTTATTTATGATCTTGGTTTTGGAATACATTCGGGTATAATTCAAGTTGGGCTTTCCTATGATGGATGGAAACGTAAAAATACAACGGGTACTTCCAACACCCTGCAATTGAAAATGGGTATTGCGTTAAAAGGATAGAAAGTTGTAAGCCGACTGAATAAACCAAGATGCGCTATCCGATTCCGGAGTTAGTCTGTATCATTTCCTTGTATTGATGCAGATGGGTTCCCTCTTGCTGCTTGAGCGCAGCAATTACCATCGCCCTTGCCACCTGCTTTGCCTGTATGGATCTGTATTTAAGAGGCAGCAATGGATGTAGTAACGAGGCAATCCACTGGCCCAGTCGTTCACCGCTTCGGTGTTCTTTTCTGTTTCCCAGCAGAAAAGAAGGACGAAAAACATGAAAACATGGTAAACGAAATGAGGCAATGACCGATTCAACCTCTCCTTTCAGGCGCGGATAAAAAAAGCGCGATGATGGATTTGCTCCAATAGCAGAAACCAATAAAAATTGCCTGAAACCGGCTTCTTTACCAAAACGTGCCGCATTTACAGGAATGTCAAAATCAATGGAACGATAAACCAGACGATCTCCTTTTACACGTGCATTGGTTGTGCCAATGCAACAAAAAATACAATCGCCGGTCCCCATACTTTTACGATAAGCATCAAAATCATTAAAGTCAACAATGATTTGTTCCAGTTTGGGATGATTAAGTTGTAGTGGTTTTCGTACGAGAATGCGTACAGACGAAAATCTATCTTCCCGAAGAAGTAATTCAAGCACATGTGAACCAACAAGGCCCGATGCGCCCAGTAAGAC
>JBMLSG010000023.1:0-24886 GCA_049240625.1 Lacibacter sp.
TTTTTTATTTGGATTTTTTTGAAATGTACATAAATTTGTACATATAAAAGTACACAAATGTTAACAACAACACTCTCTGACTTTCGTAAAGACATCAAAAGTTATCTGGATAAGGTTACACAAAGTTTTGAAACATTGATTATCAACCGGGGAAAAGATACCGGCGTGGTAGTTATTTCTTTAGAAGAATATAATGCTCTGAAAAATACCCAGCACGAATTGTCTTCACGTATTAATCAACAACGTTTAGATGCGTCTATTGAAGCACTTAAATCCGGGAAAAAAATGATCAAAAAACTGGATGAGAAATGAAATTTGTGTTCACTGCGTTATCCTGGGAGGATTATCTCTATTGGCAAAAAAACGATAAACAAAAATTAAAGCGTATCAATGAGTTGTTGAAAGATATCTCACGCAGCCCATATGAAGGTATAGGCAAACCCGAACCTTTGCGTTTTAATTATTCCGGCTTCTGGTCAAGAAGAATTGATGAGGAACACCGTTTAATTTACAGGGTAGTTGACGATGAGATTCAGATTGCCAAATGCAGATTTCACTATGATTAAAGAGTAATATAGCTGCATCTTTCGTCAATAAGGGGAGCAGATATAAAAGTAAAAGGGTTATACTTTGATAGTGTAACCCTTTTCAAATATAAAGCTATTCATCCCAACAACACCTCTGCCGGAATGCTCAGTTCGCGATGAAATAATTTAGCCAGTTCTAGTGTAAGCGGTTTGCGTTTGTTGAGTAGTGCAGAAACATATCCCTTGCTGCCCACTTTGCCCACCAAATCCTTATTCTTCATACCAAGATCTTGCATCTTTAATTTGATGACTTCAATGGGATCAGGTAAGGGAACAGGATAATGAACATCTTCGTATTGTTTAATTAACAGAAGTGCTACCTGCACTTTTTCACCGAGCGGTGTATTCGGCTTTACTTTTTTATTAAACTGCTTATCTACCCAGTCAAGATATTCCTGATACTGCTTTTGAGTTTTAATAATCTTTAGTTCCATAGTTATTTTTTATATTGAATAGTTGACACATCAATTTTATCATACTCGGCATGGGTGCCAAACCATTTGATCTGAATGGCCTTAAAGTCGAATACCATTCTCACTACCAGCCGGTATTTATTTCCCATTATGTTAAAAACAACCCTGTCATCTGCCACCACGCTTGCATTACCATAAACCTGTTTTAATTCATTAAAGTTTTTAAAGTTGGTATTCGCCAATTCATGATACCACTCATGCAAAGCCGTCGCTGCCTGAGGATATTTTTTGCAATAATCTAACAGGGTTTTTCTTGTAATGATGTTAAACACAAAACAAAGATAATAATAAGTTTTCTAATGGTAAACTTTTGCTTTAATATTGGGTCCCTTTAAGACAAACCTCAAGGGTAAAATTTCACTGATTCAAGCAATTTTAAGATACATATAATGCTATGGTAAACATTCTTTTATATCCAAAATAAACTCCAAATCCTCTATTATCTGGTTCCAACTTTGACAAGTAAGGGGAGCCCAACTAGACTGCCTCGCATTTTCTGCGGGGCATTTTTCTTTTAACTCATTGGAAACTTGTAAGATACACTCAATCGCTTCGTTTATTTTTGTGGTTCGATAATTTTTGTTTCCGAAATTAAGTTTTCCGGTAATTATCGAACTTTTGTAAGTTCCCATTACTTTAGTGCCGGCTGCAGTTAGAATTTTTGAAAAATAATTTATTAATTCATTTGGGAATTTACTTTCTCGCGACTGACTATCTATATTTAACAATAGAATCTAATGATTACGATGATTGAAACAATCTATTTTGCAGGTGGTTGTCTTTGGGGCGTACAAGCATATATCAAAACATTAAAAGGTGTTGTTGCTACTCAAGCAGGACGGGCAAATGGTTCTTCAA
This sequence comes from Lacibacter sp., assembly GCA_049240625.1. GTDB lineage: Bacteria > Bacteroidota > Bacteroidia > Chitinophagales > Chitinophagaceae > Lacibacter. Next base: position 1,919 of record JBMLSG010000023.1, read on the forward strand.
ATACGCTTGAAGGTGCGTATGATGGTTATGCCGAATGCGTAAAAACAGACTTTGACCCTGAAATTGTAACTGTTTCTCAACTCATGGATTATTTTTTTGAGATTATTGATCCTTACAGTTTGAATAAACAAGGTAATGATGTGGGAGAAAAATATCGTACAGGCATCTATAGTAAAGAGCCTCGTCATTTGGAAGATGCAAAGAATTATATAACAGAAAGAGCAGATCGAGACAAAATTGTAGTGGAAGTCCTTCCGCTGATGAATTACATTAAAAGTGCGGATGAACATCAAGATCGATTAGACAAACACCCAAATGATTATTGTCATATCCCTAAAGAGCTGTTACGAAAATATTTATAACCCGCTATTCTAAGCATAACACGAAGTTTCTATCAGAACGAGTTTTGGAATAGACAACCAGAAAAGGCCCTTTAATGTTACACTCGTTTAAGAATTGAAAAGGGAATCATTTTTAAAACATATCCAACCAGCTTCCACCTCTTGGTTATATAAACGACCTTTTTCTTTGTTTTGATTGCTTCAAGTATTTGAGCTGCGGCTTTTTGTACCGGAGCCACCCAAAAAAGCCCTTCCCCTTTTGCCATTGCTGTATCAACAAATCCGGGTCGAACATCTGTTACAGTAATCGTTGAACCGGCTTTTAAAGCATTTAATCTTAACCCTTCCAGGTAATTGATTTGAAAGGCTTTTGTAGCATTATAAGATGGGGCAAGTCCGTTTCCCCGCAAGCCGGCAATTGAACTAATGTTCACAAGATGACCATACCCCTGTTCTTTAAAAAACTTCATCCCCCATACTGCGACACACGTGAATCCCTGAATATTCGTTTTAATTACATTATGCTCCACTTCAAAACTCAAATCTTTATTTTCCTCACCAATGCCTGCTGCAATGATTAATAAATCCAAACCTCCCATCTGTGTAACAAGTTCATTGCAAACTGATTCAGTCGCCGATAAATCCTGAACATCCAATTTCTTGAAGAATACTCTGCCCAAATACTTTTCTTGTATTGATTGTAATAATTCTTCTCTTCTGCCGGTAACTCCAACTACATAATCTTCGAGCAAAAGATTCTCGGCTAATGCCTTACCAATTCCACTTGATGCACCTATGACGATAGCTTTTTTCATTCTGTCAAAAGTACCTTTTTCAAATCATTGTTCCTGCTTCGTATCAATTTGGATGCAGATTAAAAGAATTTACAGCTTTTATATACGTCATGGAAAAACAGAAGCAACTGCTGTTTCCGATTTTCAATTTCGCCTGTCCGTTTAGCAATCGCACCGTCAATTAATAATCAAGTTTGTATGTGTGATTTAAACTTTTCAGTTCAATTCCGGTCAGATAGGAATAAAACTTTTACACCATGAAGAAATTACTAGCTATGACGGTACTCAGTATAGCATTTACCTGTTTTAGCACTGCGGATGCTAAGGCTCAAAGCCGCCGTCAAAGAATGGATCGTTTAGAAAACCGTGTAGATCGCCGTGAAAATGTACATGACCGAAGGGAAGATGTCCGTGACAGACGGGAAGACAGAAGAGATGCGCTTCACAATGGTGGCAAACGCGACCGGATCGAAGACCGCAGGGATAAGCGGGAAGATGTAAGAGACAAAAGAGAAGATCGCAGGGATCGCCTTGAAAATCGCAGAGACCGTAGAAACGGAATCTGAATCGGCAACACTTCATATTAAACCATGAATACGAAACGATAATCGTTTTGAAGCTGTCTTGTTTAGACAGCTTCTTCATTTTAGGAGCTTTGAATTGGAATAGAAATTCATTTTCCGCTTAAATTAGTATCCGTTATCAACTGTAATTTTTATTGAAAAGAAAGCATTTTAATTTCCTGTTTACGTACACTGCTTCATAGTTTCGTTTCGTTATTCCGATTCATATTTTGAATATCCGAAGCGTCTAATATACCGCTGCACACTGTTTTTGTGATCTATTATGCGAAAGCAACAATTCGATTCAACTAACAAATAAAAATGTCGACTTGTGAAAAATTGAACGCCTGTCATTATTAAATTATACGTATAAGCCATAACAAATACATCTTAAAAATGAATAAAAACAATTCTGATTCAGGCTGAATATTTTCTAATTTGAATATTTTCAATGTGATTTTTAACATACATTTTTTACGTTATGAATACCTTGAAATTATTTCTTAGCGGAATCCTTCTCACGCTTTTGGCCGTAGCCTGCAAAAAAGAAGAAAAGCCTCAGGATGAAACAGACACCGGAAAACTAATCATGTTTATTGACTCCAAATTTGCCAATGCAGAAGATACGCTCATGGCCATTTATACCCGGCCGGGTGGCGATGAGAATTATTCTTTATATGGCTCTTTCGACAATAAAGGTTACCCGGATACAATCAAAGAAGTCGTGATGCATAAAAACGATACTGCTATCAATTACATTCTGGATGACAGCAACCGTGTAAAGACGATCTTTTGCACGATCAAAGGCATCAAACATCCAGAAGTTGTTTTTATTGGCTATGCCGGCAATACCATTACCGTTATGCGTGGCAACTTCAACTGGAACAACAACACACATACCATCTTAAATGTAAATACCATCAGCAGAGAAAATTATGAAAGAGTCAATACGCATAATTTTTCGGCTTCGATTTTTAATTTAAGAAACATATCCGGATCACTTGGTAATTCCCGTCTGTGTGCTATCGGGTTCAATCCGGGGCTTTTTCTCCTGCAGTGTACTACCGGCAGCAATGTGAATGCTTTTAACGCGGCTAAAAATTTTGGTGGTGCTGTTGCAGGAACTTTGGTTGCAAATGCTGCATATATTGCTTCAACCTGCGCTGTTGGTGCTGTGGCATTTGGTGGTCCCATAGGTGCTGCGATTGGATGTGCAGCAGGCATTGCAGATGCATTAAGAATGACCAACAATGCGCTGAACAATAAACCCCCAACTTCCAGCAATGTTACCTGTTCATACGAGGAACTGCCAAGCAGTAATGAAAGCAAGAGCCCGCAACCCAAAGTGGTATCCAAACAATCACCACAGGAAGATCTGACCGGTACAGAGCTTGATAAAAACTACGGAATGAAAATCGGATATTCCACCGGCGGACCGGTTAATACATTTGATGCAATTTGCGCAGAAGACAGTAAAGCTAAATTGTCAAATCTGGTAATTGATATAAAAACGTATCGGGGGTTTGCCGGCATCGTGAGTTGTTCGTTTAAGTGTACCTACTTTTTTGCCTACGGTGATAGTCAATTAGGGGGACCTTACAATTATGCCAATTCTAAAATGTCGTATTTTGATTACAATCCTCAATTTGGATTGTATACAATTTACTTTTCAAACCCATGGACCTATGGAGGTTACGACCGACTAGTTGGATCCGTTCTTGCCGACGGCAGGTCTTTTGGGGGTGTATTCTATTTCAATGCAGGTTACAGTTGCAATGACGGCTTAAACCATGTTGCACAAACACAAACGAACATCTATATTAATTCCGTTAACTGATTCGTTTGTTCCTTTTGATCACTGCGAACAACAAACTTTCAATTGTTCTTACGTTTCAAATGGCGGATGCATGCGTCCGCCATTTGAATTTGTAGACTCATCAAAATACATTCTTTGACTGACATCCGTTGGATAACGCTTATGCAAACTACTCCTGCACTATATTTGAATCTAAATTCCTTACAGTAATTACACGGAGCAACTGTTCAGAACCGTTTCAACCCCATTTGCAATGAACAAACTTTTTTTTCAATTGCTGCTAATCGTTGGAGCCACATCTATTGCTGTTGCAGGACTGATTGTAACGGAAAATAAAAATCGTTTTCTGAATGTAACAAGTGAAGCAGTTGGACATTCGTCAGTAAAAGCAACCAAAACAATCATCCTGCTGCCACTTGGAAAAAATCTTCCCGAACATTTCATCAGTCATAACTATAGAACCATTCAAAAGATACTGCCCGGTATTCAACTGCGCCCCGCCGTAAAATTTCCTCAAATGGCGTTCTATCCACCAAGAAACAGATACCGCGCCGATTCGCTGATTCGTTGGATGGGCCGACAAGCAAAAGCAAACGAAGTCTATTTGGGAATTACACAAACAGACATCAGTACCACCACCAGAGGTCACAAAGACTGGGGCGTAATGGGACTGGGTTTTTGTCCGGGTAATGCGGCAGTAGCTTCCAACCACAGACTCAAAAACAAATCACACTTTTGGAAAGTAGCCCTGCATGAATTAGGGCATACCACCGGATTGCAACACTGCCCGGTTAAAACTTGTTTGATGCGCGATGCCCAGGGTGGCGACCCTACCGGTGAAGAAAAGGAGTTTTGCCCTAAATGTAAAAAGGCATTGATTCAAAATGGCTGGAAACTCTAAAGCGTCCGGATTAGAACTCAAAGATCCACAACGGTTGTTTCGGCAATTTGATAATGAGAGGTCATGAGTTCGTTCTGTACGCGTTTGCGAATCAATGTTGCGATAGCTTTCATAACATGTTTGCGTGCATAAGGCGCCGGATATATCATACTGATTTCCCGAACCGGAAAAGGCTTGCTGAAAAACCGGATATTCGCCTTTTTTTGTCGGGGTAACCCCTTATAGTAAAGCTCCGGAATCAATGTGATGCCACCGAATGCATCCACCATATTCAACAAGGTATCCAGTGAATTGGGCTGAAACTTCAAATTGCCGGGCTGTATCTCCTTTTTCCGAAGTGCACAAAGTCGTACAAACTGATCGCGCAAACAATGGCCTTCTTCCAGCAACCAGATTTTATGCTTTCGTACTTCCTCCGGAATAAGGTATTTTTTAGTTCCCTTAATGGACCCGTACACCAATAAGGCCTCATGATATAACAATTCTTCAGCCACATCCATCACATGAACCGGAGATGAAAGGATCCCCAAATCAATTTTTCCTTCCTGTAATTTTTCAAGCAACACCTGTGTAGGATGCTCAATGATCTCCAGTGTCAATTTGGGATATGCTTCTAAAAGCGGCTTTGTAATTACAGGAAGCAGGGAGGAAGCAACTGTAGGTATTATACCCATTCGAATGGTTCCGGAAACTTCCGTCTTGCCGCTGACAGCAACAGTTTTGATAAGACGGGCATGCTCCGTAACTATATGTGCTTCCCGAAGAATCTGTTTACCGGTTTCTGTTGTTACAACAGGAGTCCGCCTACGGTCGAACAACACCACGCCCAATTCTTCTTCCAGTTTCTTAATCATCGCACTCAAAGTGGCCTGTGTAACATGACAAAATTCTGCCGCTTTGGAAAAGCTTTTAAAGCGGTCAACCGCTTCTATGTATTCGAGTTGTTGCAAATTCATATATAGACTCTGTCTATATTAAAGATAGACATTTTCATATTTATCAATACTTTATTCGATGTAACTTCAAGAAGCGATTGCAGCAGGCCAATCTTTTACGCCGCTGCTCTTACAGTGCTAACGAATTAAACCAATGACACGAATATGAACCAGGAATCAAAATGCCCTTTTCATGGCAACACGCCCAAACAGGCAGCCGGCAATGGCACCGGCAACCGCGACTGGTGGCCGAATCAACTAAAACTGAACATTCTTCGCCAGAACGGAACAGCATCGAGCCCATTACGTCCTTCTTTCAACTATGCCGATGCGTTTCAAACCCTGGACCTTGATGCAGTTAAGAAAGACATTTATCAGGTCATGACCACCTCGCAGGAATGGTGGCCGGCCGATTATGGTCATTACGGCCCCTTGTTCATACGCATGGCCTGGCATAGTGCCGGCACGTATCGTATTGCCGACGGAAGAGGAGGTGCCGGTTCAGGAACCTTGCGCTTTGCACCCTTGAACAGCTGGCCCGATAATACCAATCTCGACAAAGCACGGTTGTTGCTGTGGCCGGTAAAAAAGAAATACGGCACTAAAATTTCATGGGCCGATCTTATGATTCTGGCAGGCAATTGTGCCCTGGAATCGATGGGTTTTAAAACATTTGGATTTGCAGGTGGCCGGGAAGATGTTTGGGAGCCGGAACAAGATATTTACTGGGGCTCCGAAAATAAATGGCTGGGCGATCAACGGTATTCAGGAGACCGCGAACTGGAAAATCCATTGGCAGCCGTACAAATGGGCCTGATTTATGTCAACCCCGAAGGGCCTAACGGCAATCCCGATCCGTTGGCAGCCGCCAAAGACATACGTGAAACGTTCAAGCGCATGGCGATGAACGATGAAGAAACCGTGGCGCTTATTGCAGGCGGACATACATTTGGGAAGGCACACGGAGCCGCCAATCCCGGAAAATATGTTGGTCGCGAACCCGCAGCAGCCGAACTGGAGGAACAAGGCACGGGCTGGAAAAACAGTTTTGGAACAGGACACGGAGACGATACCATCACCAGTGGACTGGAAGGAGCCTGGACACAAACACCAACACGGTGGAGTAATCACTTTTTTGAAAACCTTTTTGGATACGAATGGGAACTAACCAAGAGTCCGGCCGGAGCACAGCAGTGGAAACCGAAAGGTAGTGCAGGTGCAGGAACTGTACCGGATGCGCATGATGCTTCCAAACGTCATGCCCCGATGATGCTTACAACGGATTTGTCTTTACGCTTTGATCCCGCATATGAACAAATTTCAAGACGCTTTTACGAACATCCCGATCAATTTGCCGAAGCTTTTGCCAAAGCATGGTTCAAACTCACGCACCGCGATATGGGACCCCGTGCCCGCTATCTGGGAAAAGAAGTGCCTGCCGAAGTGCTGATTTGGCAAGACCCGATTCCCCCGGTGACGCACCCACTGATTCGGGAAACGGAAATAGCGCAACTCAAAACACGGTTGCTGCATTCCGGATTAACAATCGCAGATCTGGTTGGTTTAGCATGGGCATCGGCCTCTACTTTCCGCGGATCCGATAAACGAGGTGGTGCCAACGGTGCGAGAATCCGACTTGCCCCACAAAATCAATGGGAGGTGAACAATCCTGCAAGATTGCCCGGGCTCCTGGCTCAACTCGAAGAAATCAGGAATGCATTCAACAGGGAACAAAACGATGGAACAATTGTTTCACTTGCCGACCTGATTGTATTGGGTGGCTGTGCCGCCATTGAACAAGCTGCAAAAAAAGCCGGATTCGAAATTACGGTACCCTTCCAACCCGGAAGAAACGACGCCCGTCAGGAAGATACAGATATTGAATCGTTTTCCGTTCTGGAACCAAAGGCCGACGGGTTTCGGAATTACTACAGTTCATATAGTAGGGCCAAACAGGAAGATTTGCTCATTGATCAGGCACAACAATTAACCTTAAGTGTTCCGGAAATGACGGTCTTACTGGGAGGAATGCGTGTACTCGACACCAACTACAATGATTCCAAACATGGTGTCTTTACAACGAGACCTGAGCAACTCACTAATGACTTCTTTGTACATCTGCTCGATTTAAATACAACATGGAGTCCTGTTGCAGATTCGGACCAGTTGTATGAAGGACGTGATCGAAAAACCCATTCATTGAAATGGACAGCCACCCGTGCAGACCTCATATTTGGTTCGAATTCGGAATTGCGTGCCATAGCCGAAGTGTATGCATGTGAAGATGCGCAGGAACAATTTGTACAGGATTTCGTGGCAGTATGGGACAAGGTGATGAATCTGGATCGGTTCAGCTAACAAGAATGAGATGATGATTCTAAAAGCGGTTCGCAATGGACCGCTTTTTTGTTTCATAAAAACGGAACTCCGTAACATTTGTTACACAAAACAACAGATCAAAAACAGAATTTTATTCTGAAAACAACCCGGATCTATTCATTCATCTTAATCATTCAAATGAAATTTTGAATTCAAATTATGCAACACATCGCAACAAAAAAGGAACACTGGGAATCGATTTATCAAACGAAAGAGCCACATCAGGTAAGCTGGACACAGGAAGTTCCCGTCATGTCGCTTTCGTTCATACATCAATATAAAATTCCCAAAACGGCCGCCATTATCGATATCGGAGGAGGCGACAGTAAGCTGGTTGATCATTTGCTGAAAGAAGGTTACACCAACATAACGGTACTGGATGTTTCCGGAACTGCACTTGAAAGGGCTAAAAGACGTTTGGGTCCGGATGCATCAAAAGTAAAATGGCTCGTTCAGGATGTACTGGACTTTCATCCAAAAGTAAAGTACGACCTGTGGCACGACCGTGCAGCCTTTCATTTTCAAACAGAACCATCGCAAATCAACCAATACTTGAACATCGTAAAAAATGCAGTGCAAGGCATGGTCATAGTAGGAACATTTTCCAAAGACGGACCTCAAAAATGCAGCGGACTGGAGATCCGTCAATACGATGAGCAAACGATGAAACAACAGTTCGAAACAGCGGGATTTCAAAATATCGAATGTAAAAGAGAGGATCATCTGACTCCTTCCGGTGCAGTGCAAAATTTTGTTTTCTGCAGCTTTACAACAAAAAAGGTCGCCTCATAAAAGCAACCTTTTTTGACCGGTTCTACAAGCTGTAAACTTAGAGCTTGTTTGCCTTATACACTTTCACCACTCCATCATTTTCACTACTTACAACAATCAGACTTTGACCAATCGGACTTTTTGAAGCAGAGATGAAGAGCACACCTTCCGGAGCGTCGCCGGACTTTATCATTTTTACAAAAACCGGAGCAGCCGGATTGGTAATATCATAAATAGCAATGGCATCGGCTCGCTCCAAACCAACAATGGCTATGCGCCTGGTGCCCACACGCCCTACTGTAATAGCTTCCGGCTCAACTGATTTATCATCACTACGTCCATCATCGTAAACGGTCAACAGTTGCGCTTTTTTGTCGAGCTCATTTTTGCTGTCAAATACAAGATTACCCGTTATTGGATTCCACACACTGAAGGAACGAGAACCCAAACTATACATGGCATCATAATCACCGTCTCCATCGGTATCACCCAATGTTTTTGTGATATTCAAACGACCCAGTACGGCATCAGTTTTCAAAACCGATGCATTTGGAAAAGCTACAGGATCCAGTATAACAGCAGAAGCATTAACCCGAGTCATTTCGGCAAATCCACTATAGTCTCTCGCATCGCCCTCGTTTGCTGTAAACAAATAAGGTTGTCCATTGTGACGAACATATGCAATGGCATCGGGTTGATACATGCCATATACCTTGTTATAAGCAGTCGAAAATTCAATTTTGCTGTCCTTGTCGCTCAAATCAGCTTCATTGCCTGCATCACCGTAATGTTTAAATCCAAGAGGCATGATTTTGAGAAACGCTCCGCTTACAATATCCAACTCAGCAATTCCGTTGTTTTCCTGTAATGTTACCCAAGCCGTTTTGGAATCATCCGAAACTGTGATGTATTCAGGCTCGATGTCTTTTAAGAAATTATTGCCCGGACCATAAATCCGAAACCCTTTGGCAAGCAACGCGGCTTTTTGATCAATGAATGCGGAAAAGTTAAGGGTACGGACTGTATAGTTACTTGTTTGAATGATTGACACCGTGCCTTCGGGATCGTTTGTATACGTATCGTTGGGTTCACCTTCATTTGCAGTTAAAACATACTTTCCATCCGGAGTAAAGGTTACCATATCGGGCAATGCGCCTACTTCCACAACTTTAATTTCTGCATAGGAAGCTGTATTCAAAAACACAACCTTTCCATTAGCTTGTTTATCGGATGATTCCAACGCAATTGCCAGTTTACCGTCGTACACATCAACACTATTAGCTGCTCCGCCGTATGCAGCAAGACTTATAGCGGTAATAAATTTTAAGGACGCCGGATCCGACATATCTATTACATCTATCTGATTGACTGCGCTGTTATTGACGGCAAAGAGACGTTTGGTCAGGGGATCATAAGCGGTAATTTCGGCAGCACCTGTGCCGCCCAGTTTCAGGGAGCCTACTTCCTGATACGACATCAGGTCTTCCTGAACCGTGAATTCCAACGGTTCGGCTGTCTGCTCTTTTTTACAACTGATACATGCCAGTACAATGAGGGATAAAACGATTTTTTTCATTTGCAATTATTTATTGTTTCGTTTTGATACGATTTCGGAAATGTTCCTGTGCTCCTAAAGTTTTGCAAAGTCAGGCTCCGAATGTAACCCCAGTGTAAAGCGAGCATTAAGAAATAGTTACCGTCCTGAAACCTGTCGCAGGTTTGGAAGCAATAAAAATCGCAGAAGATCCAAGAGAGCAATTACCACATATGTAATTTGTATCAAGTGCGACATGCACAATCCGTTGTATTCCGAATCGCTGTAGAAGATATTAAAGCAAACAAGAAGTGTTTACTTCCGGAGTTTTGATTCGTATAACCCAATCCAATCCTGTGGCGTCATTTTGGTTGCCAGCTCCGAAATAAGTTGAAAAGGAATCGCATCCGGCTTTTTAAACCGTATGCAACTCTTACCCATATCCGGTTTTGTTTTAGAATACAATGGATATTGTTTTAAGAACCAATCCAATAATTCGGTATCGGCATAGATGCCCATATGATACAAGGCGATAAAATTCTTTTGAGACGCAATGCTGATAAACGGCAGGGGGAGATTTGGATCACAATGATATCCGCGGGGATACAGGGAATGCGGAACAACATAGCTGATCATATCGTATTGCATCGTTTCTTCAAAACCCACGGGAAGCTGTTCGTTGAGTAAGGACCGCAATTGGATCATTGCAGATTTTCGATCTTCAGGCACCTGTTCAATATAAACAAGCGGATCGGATGCAGGAATCTTCATTGTATAAGGTTTTGTAGTTTAGAACAAGATAACAAACAGATCCATAAAACGATACTCCCGGTTTAAAATACACAACAAACCAACCCGTAATCACTTTTAAATTATCAACACAGGTATTGCATGAACCTATATGTCGGATCTGTAAATTCAAGCGTCCAATTCGGTGCTTACTGCTTCTCACAAACGCTATCTTGTTGCACGTCTCCGCGTAACAAACTTTTCAATTTCAACAGCAAAAAACACGACGGAAGAAATGGCGCCAACAATTAAAAACTCCTTCAAAGTCAGGGCCTCGGTGCGGAATATCGGTTGTAGAACCGGCACATACGTAACTGCGAGTTGCAAAAGTAACGTAAGCAATACAGCGCCAACAAGCGGTTTGTTGCTGAGCATACCCATTGTAAAAAATGAGCGGTTCTCGGAGCGTATTGCAAGCACATGACCCATCTGACTCAGACAAAGTACATTAAAGGCCATTGTTTGCCAATGCATTCCTTCCTGATTCATGGCCCATGCCTGGGTGCCAATGGTTATAGCACCCATTAATAAACCAACCCAAATCACATGCGCACCCAATCCGTTGGAAAAAATGCTCTCTTTGGGATGGCGGGGCGGACGCCGCATGACATTTGCTTCTGCCTGTTCACTGGAAAGTGCCAGTCCCGGCAACCCATCGGTAACCAGATTGATCCATAGAATGTGTACCGGCAAAAGTGGAATAGGCAGACCCACCAATGGAGCCAGAAAAATGGCCCAAATTTCTCCGGAATTGGAAGTAAGCGTGTACTTGATGAATTTGCGGATGTTATCAAAGATCCTCCTGCCCTCTTCAACGGCATTCTCAATCGTTGTAAAATTATCATCGAGCAAAATCATGTGTGCCGCTTCTTTGGATACCTCCGTTCCTGTAATACCCATGGCCACGCCAATATCGGCGTGCTTCAAAGCGGGGGCATCGTTGACCCCATCGCCTGTCATAGCAACGAACTCTCCTTTTTCCTGCAAAGCTTTTACAATATGAAGTTTTTGTTCCGGTGATACGCGCGCATAAACTTTTATGTTTTGTACTCTTTCCAGAAAGGCGCTCCAGCTAAGTTGTGCAAGCTCTTTGCCGGTAATGAGCACGTCGCTATTTTGCAGATCCTCCTGTTTGAGGATTCCGATTTTGTGTGCAATGTTTCGGGCTGTTTCGGGATGGTCGCCGGTAATCATTACCGGTTGGATGCCTGCAGCGTAACATTCCGTTATCGAGCGGGCGGCTTCTTGCCTTGGCGGATCCATGATACCTGTGAGACCAACCAATGTCAATTGCTGCTCCAATGCGTCAACCGCACTGCCTTCCTCATAATGATCAATAAAGCGGTATGCATGAGCAATCACACGGTAGCCCTCCGCGGCCATCAGTTCGGCCTGTTGTAATACATCTCTTGTAAAAGACTCCTCTTGATTCGCTGAAACTTCGAGCAATGACTCTACCGCACCTTTGACCAGCAACAGGTGCTTGTTTTCATACCGATGGAGCGTACTCATTCGTTTCCTTACCGAATCAAATGGCACTTCCTCTACTCTGGGATGTGATTGCTCCAACTCTTTTTTATGAAATCGCTGCGAAGCCGCATACCGGTACAAAGCCAACTCCGTTGAATCGCCAACGACTTCATTTTTTTCATTGACCTGAACATCGTTGCTGAGTGCCATATTCAGCTTGAAAAGATGTTCGGCATCGGAAAAATTCTCAGCATTGAGGAGTACGGTTTTTTCAACCGTCATCTTGTTTTGAGTGAGCGTACCCGTTTTATCGGTGCATATATAAGTTACAGAACCCAGGGTTTCCACTGCGGGAAGTTTGCGTATGAGGGCCTGTCGTTTTACCATACGCTTTGCACCCAGCGCCAAGGCTACAGTAATGACAGCCGGCAAGGCTTCGGGAATAGCTGCTACAGCCAGTGAAATGGTGGTAAGCAACAAGCGCAACGGCTCCTCACCCCGCAGGTAACCAACCACAAACACAATTACACAAATTACCAAAACTACAATCGAAAGTTTTTTCCCAAAATCAATCATGCGTCGTTGTAACGGTGTGGTATTGTCGCTTCCTGTCAACAATCGAGCAATTTTTCCCATCTCAGTTTCCATGCCCGTTTGTACCACTACGCCTTTACTGCGACCGTTGGTTATAAACGTTCCTTTATAAGCCATGTTTTTTCGATCGCCCAGCGGCAAGTCTTCTCCGTGTAAATCAAGAGTATGTTTGAGCACATCTTCCGATTCGCCTGTTAAAGCGGCTTCCTGGGTTTTGAAACTGTACACTTCCAGCAACCGTATATCTGCAGGCACTACCTGTCCGGCTTCCATCAAAACCATATCACCGGGCACCAGTTCTTTTGCCTCAATGACCTTCATTGCTCCGTCGCGCAAAACAGTAGCGAAAGGCGCAGCCATGTTACGCAGCGCTTCCACAGCTTTTTCGGCCCGATACTCTTGTACAAATCCGATAACAGCATTAATCACCACGATCAACAGAATAATCGCTGTGTCGGTAAGATCACCCATCACACCGGAAATCACGGCTGCCAGCAACAGCACCACAATCATGAAATCCTGAAACTGTTTCAGAAAGCGTAGCCAGGCCGGTTGCTTTTTTTCCCTGACCAATTCATTATAACCGTGTGTTTCGAGCTTTTCTTCGGCATCGACTTGTTGCAAGCCTCCGGTTTTTGTTCCAAGTATTTCTAGTAATTCCTGCTGATGAAGTAAATGCCAGTTCATGTGTTTTTGTTTATCGGTTAAGGTATAAGTAGATCATTAAGTATGTATAGGATAAAAAGACGTTCAAAGGTATCGAGACTCAATAACCACAACTCCTTTTTTGGACTTCAGTAAAAGGCTCAAAGCAACAACGGCCGTCATGACAACCATTACAAGAACAGAGAACATTAAAATTAAACCCATATATGATTTCCCTATCAGCTGTTCGTTCGGCAATTTGATAGACGTAACCCGACAAACGACTTCCGCTGTATATGATGACTCCGGCACATACAAGAAATCCAAGCAATTCAAAAGTTAGCGACCACATTCAGTTTAGTTCTTACAGGAGCAATATGTTTTAAGGCTTCTCCTTCTTCAATGGCCGTTTTTTGATCATTCCCCCTTTGGTATCCTTGATACTATTCATAATGACGAAAGCATCCGGATCAATTTTTTCGATTTCGGTATTGATTTTTGCCACTTCCAAACGTGTAATTACCGTGTAAACTATATCAATGACACCTTCCTTGTGGCCGGATTTACCATAGCCGCGGGAGCCTTTATAAATAGTAACCCCTCTGCCCATTTGTTCAATGATCATCTTTTGTATTTCATCGGACTTAACCGATATGATGGTAACCCCGGTATATTCTTCAATTCCTTCTATGACAAAATCCACCGTTTTTGACGCAGCGAGATACGTTAAGATCGAATACAATGCAATTTCAACTGAAAGGATATAAGCTGCTACTGAGAAAATAATAATGTTGATGATGAGAATGATATCACCTACCGAAAGACCTACCCGTTTCGTTAAACTGATCGCCAGCACCTCCGTTCCGTCAATGACGCCGCCGCCTCTAACAGCAAGTCCGATACCGAGACCGAGAAAAAAGCCTCCAAAAATAGCAATGAGCAGTTTGTCCTGTGTAATCTGAGGATAGGGAATGAAAGCTACAGCTAAGGACAACGCCGCAATAGCAACAGCGGTTTTAATACTGAAACTTTTACTAATGACTTTATAACCCAGAAAGATGAAGGGTGCGTTGACCACAAGCAACAACAACGGCAATTGAATAGATGTTACTTCCCCAATTAAAAGCGATATACCAACTGCGCCACCATCCACAAAGCCATTAGGAAGCAAAAACCCTTTGAGTCCAAATCCGGCAGATAAAACCCCTAATGTGATCAGCAGCATATTGGCCAAAAAACCCTTTAGAGCAACTTTAAAATTACGATAGGCTTTTGCCGTTCGATAAGCGGTAAGAGTTCTGCCCTTCTCGTTCAGTTTTTTTTGGTGCAGCACAGTTTGAACAACTGATTGGGTCGAAAATGGATTCATCGGTTGTTTTCGTAAAAAATACAAAAAAAATTGCGTCTGTCCTCTCAATAAATTGTTAAGAATCCTTTGTTTAGCCGGAAGATTTCAAATGGTGCGTTATCGACTAAAAAATTGAAAGGCTTTTAACAAAGTGCCGGCCAGAATAACTACGTATTTCATGCTGCATCTTAACTGTAATACTACTGTAAAATGAGCGACCCAATTGATTTTGAACACCATTCCACAATGTTTTTAGGGGGTTTTGTTGCTTCTTGACGGAGAAAGCACTAAATTAGTAGCATTATCCGATACCTCCGCAAGCCATTTGAATCTTCCATTTTATCCGTCATTTGAAAATCCGCCATTTTTCAGTTATTAATTTTTTTACGCATGCGAGGATTTGTGTGGATATTGTCGGCGGTCTTATTATTGCCCGAAAGCAGTTCGGCTCAGCGGTTTTCTGCTACAACTCCTTTACCTATTGATCTGGACAATGGCTCCGGTTATATCAATTGTGACATTCCGGGTACAAAAGCCATTCAAATTCCCGTATCGGGATTGCCCAATTTGAGCAGTACGTTCAGTTTGGCTTCAGTTGATATAAGCTTGGATGGTAGCTGCGGAGGTGATTTAAGAAATCTCGGCATGTGGATTAAAGCGCCCAATTCGGGAACCTGCATGAAGATCTATAACCCCGGCAGCTCTTCATCCATTTATAGCTCTTTTCCGGCAACACTCAATTTATCGCTCAGAGATGCTACTTGTTTAAATGAACCCAATATCGATCTGGCCTCCTGGATCACCAATACCAATAAGTTTGCTACCGGCAACTACGGTGCGTTTAGTGCCAATGCGAATATCAACATGAGTGATTTTTTCACCGGAGTTAACCCCAACGGAACATGGACAATTTATATTGCTGAAAATTCCAGTTACGCGCCCTGTATTTCTTCTGCCAGTATTTTGTTTACCAACAGCACGGTATCAAGTCAAATTAATGCAGGAGACAACTGCAGCAATCCGATTGTATGGTCGGGTCAACCCATATGTGCCTCTACCTCAGGGAAATCTCCCAGCTCACAGTCGCCGGGCTATTTTCAACCCAACAGTGGTCCCGCATCCTATGAATCTATAAGCGGAATGAATTGTCAATGGAATGCAGCCAACAACAACGACGTGTGGGTCAAATTTACGGCCACCGGAGCCGGCACTCTTTGCATTTCGATCAGCGGACTGGATGGTTATTTGCAGTCAATTGTAGTGAAGGATGCAAAAGTTGATTTGAACAATGACCCCTGCAGTCAGGCAACAAAATCAAAGGCAAACGGTGATCCAAACTGGGTTGTGGTATCCTGTCCCAGCACCAGCGATGTAATCTATAGTGCCAACAATGTAGGTGGCGGCACCTACAAGAACCAGCAGCATTGCTTTGCGGCTCAAGCAAATGAAACATTTTATTTGATTGTTGACGGTACGTCCGGTGCTCAATCACCTTTTTACATTGCAGGCACCTCCGGTCCGCTTCCGGCCATACTGGAACAAAATCAAAACACCTACATCAAGCAGGTACAAAATAATCTTACTGAACCGGTTGCTCTCAACGGAACCCGCTTGCAAACACAAGTTGGCAGTAAAAAACTGCAGCAAAGGATTTTGATTTATGACGGTTTTGGAAGGCTTCAATATCAAACCAGTCATTGGGTAACCGGGTCATCGGAATTGAATTTAAATCCGTTCATCGGAACCGGTATGAACATCATTAAAGTATTACTGGATGATGCGTATGGTAGTTCTTATACCTACAAAATCAACAAACAGCAGTAACAACAATGGGTATCCGTTGGCGAACAGTTTAATCAAACTGTCTAAGTTATCTCAATGCATCATAATTCATAAAATGTATTCCATAGTTTAAAGATTAATTATCTGCGTTGTATCCCATACAAAAAGCCTTTTGTCCACGGTAGAAACCGTAACAAAAGGCTTTGACACTTACAAACAAACCCGAATTTTAATTCGCTGCGGCGACTCCCGACTGAATCTCTTTTATTTTTTCACGAATCTTCGTTTCAATTTCCTGTGCCATTTCCGGATTGTCCAGCAATAGATTTTTTACGGCATCACGACCCTGTCCCAACTTATCGCCATTATAGCTATACCAGCTGCCGCTTTTTTGAATGATGCTCATATCAACACCCATATCAATAATTTCACCGGTTTTGCTAATTCCCTCACCAAAGATGATGTCAAATTCTGCCGCTTTGAAAGGAGGTGCTACTTTGTTCTTCACTACTTTCACTTTCACACGGTTACCAATGGCTTCATCACCATCTTTGATCTGACTCATGCGGCGAATATCCAATCGTACTGATGCATAAAACTTCAATGCATTACCGCCGGTGGTGGTTTCGGGATTACCAAACATCACTCCTATTTTTTCACGCAACTGATTGATGAAAATACAGATGGTATTGGTTTTGGATATGGTGGCAGTCAGCTTCCGTAAAGCCTGACTCATCAAACGCGCTTGCAAACCCATTTTGCTGTCGCCCATTTCACCTTCCAATTCTCCTTTGGGCACCAGGGCCGCAACAGAATCCACCACTACAACATCCAGTGCACCGGAAAGGATCAAACGGTCGGCAATTTCAAGTGCCTGCTCACCATAATCGGGTTGTGAAATCAGAAGATTGTCCACATCTACACCCAGTTTTTGCGCATACACGCTGTCGAAAGCATGCTCCGCATCAATGATAGCGCAAATGCCGCCTTTCTTCTGTGCTTCGGCAATGATATGAGTGGCAATAGTGGTTTTACCACTGCTTTCAGGTCCGTAAATTTCAACGACTCTCCCCTTGGGAATGCCGCCAATTCCGAGTGCCGTATCCAATCCAATAGAACCGGTGGAGATCACTTCCAGCTCATGCACCCCTTTCTCGTTCATCATCATCACACTTCCTTTGCCGAAATCTTTATCAATCTTATCAATGGTCAGTTTGAGGGCCTTGAGTTTCTCGCTGCTCTCTTTGGAAAGTTCCTTGCTCATTTTCTTCTCTTTTGTTTTCTCCAAAATTACTTCCTGTTCCATAATGGGTTTGTTTATTTGTACACACTAATTTATTTAGCAATATTAATGCTAAATAAATTAGATGCCAAATAATTTAGCAAAAATTTTGAGCGCCCATCAGATATAGTTGCCGGATTATTGTAAAACCTCATCCATTTTGATCAATACAGTAATTTCAATGTTTTCGCCCACCACCATACCGCCGCTCTCCAGTAAGCTGTTCCATTTGAGATTGTAATCAAAACGGTTGATAACGGCTTTTGCTTTGAAGCCGGCTTTATCGCCCTGATGGTTGGTTGCAATCCCTCCATAAGTCACATCAAAATTTACCGGCTTAGTCACATCGCGGATCGTGAGATTCCCCTTTAGTACATAGCGCATCTTTCCGACCGATTTAAAGGAATTGCCCACAAAGGTCATGAGAGGATACTTTTCGGCATTGAAAAAATCATCGCTGCGCAGATGCTTATCACGTGCTTCATGATTGGTGTTGATGGAGTTCGCATCTACCGTGAAAAAAATTTTGGCGTCGGTAAAATCATTCTGGGTTTGTTCCATTTTACCGCTAAACACCTTGAAGTAGCCTTCTACTTCGCTGATCATCATGTAGCCTACTGCAAATTTTACATGTGAGTGCGCAATGTCTACTCTCCAGGTTCGTGTTTTGGCAACATGCACGGGCGACTTTTGGGGATGAGGCAAAAATGAAGAGCCAATCAGGGCCACCATGAACAGGCTCCATACCCCTGTGTACTTTTTCATAAGCGCATTGTTTTAAGGTTGAATAATAACTTATAAGTTACAACGTTTCTTTGCCAAATGCAAGTACGATTCGCGCAACCGTGCTGCATAAAAAAAGCGACCCGAAGGTCGCTTTGCCAATGCTTGTATTAAGACTATTTAATTTCATCCATTTCGAGCAATACGCTGATCTCAACTTCTTTTCCAACTACCAGTCCGCCGGCTTCTACCGCACGGTTCCATTTCAAATTGAAATCAAAACGATCAATGGTGGTCTTGGCTTTAAATCCGGCTTTGGTGCCACCTTTAGTCGTCAATTCGCCACCGTAGGTCACATCAAATTTCACCTGTTTGGTTACATCACGAATGGTCAGATTTCCTGTAAGCTCGTATTTGTTTTTGCCCACCGGTTTGAAAGAAGTTCCAACAAAGGTCATGACGGGATATTTTTCGGCATTGAAAAAATCATCACTTTTCAAATGTCCGTCACGGGTTTCGTTATCGGTATTGATGGATTTTACATCTACCGTAAAACTGATTTTTGCATCGCTCATGTCGGCTTTGCTGTATTCCAGCGATCCGTCAAATACTTTGAAGCTTCCCTCTGTTTCACTCACGACCATGTGCGCAACCGTAAAACGAACATTGGAATGCAGCTTGTCCACTTTCCACTTGCGGGTTGACTGCGCTGCAGTTGTTTTGGTTGGTTGCGGCTTCGCAGGAATAAAGGCTGAAGTTGCTGTTGCCAATCCGGCAATCACGAGTAAATAAATCAATGATTTCATACGTCTGTATTTTTTGTTTAGAACACAAATATATGTACATACATGTATTTTTGGTTGTTAAATTTCTTTTTCTTTCCGTTTCCTTGTTCCCATTCATCAAAAACTTTGGGTATTCAGCGGTTTTTTACTGAATTTCATGGGCTAAACGATTGAGCATGCGTAACTTATTGATTCTCGCATGGTTGTTTGCAACACCTGCAACAGCCCAGATAACCAACAACTACTGGAACCAGTTCAAGCCCCGGAATATTGGTCCGGCGGGTATGAGCGGACGGGTAACAGCCATTGATGCCCTTCACTCCAATCCCGATATCATTTGGGTGGGTGCTGCCAGCGGCGGAGTTTGGAACACACAAAACGGAGGCGCTACCTGGCAACCGATGTTTGACGATCAGCCCCTCATCAATATTGGAGCTTTGAAAATTCAGCAAAGCAATCCGGATGTCATTTGGGTAGGAACCGGTGAAGGAAACCCACGCAACTCACTTAACCTGGGAGAGGGCATTTTCAAATCGCTGGACGGCGGAAAAACCTGGAAACGGATGGGACTGGAAAAAACCCGCAATATCCACCGCATACTGATTGATCCCGTCAATCCGCAAACAGTGTATGTAGCCGCTATTGGCAACCCCTACGGCATTCACCCGGAGAGAGGAGTGTACAAAACCACGAACGGCGGCGAAAGCTGGGAACGAATCCTGTACACCAACGACACCAGTGGTTGTGCCGAACTGGTGATGGACCCCTCCAATCCTCAAAAGCTGATTGCCAATATGTGGCAACACCGCCGTCAGCCCTGGCACTTCAACAGCGGCGGAAACGGCAGCGGCTTGTTTTTAACCGTCGACGGAGGCAAGACCTGGAAAAAACTGGGTAAAGAAAACGGCTTACCCGAAGGACCGCTTGGACGCTGCGGTCTGGCTATAGCCGCCGGCGAACCCAACCGTGTTTACGCTAAAATAGAAGCCGCAAAAAACGGATTTTACAGAAGTGAGGATGGCGGCTACAACTGGACACTCATCAACAGCGATCCCGCCCAGGTAACCGACCGCCCTTTTTATTACAATGAAATTTATGTGGATCCCAAAAATGAAAATCGCATCTACGATATCCATTCTACTGTAACACTCAGCGAAGACGGCGGCAAGTCGTTTACAACGCTCATCCCTTACAGCGGCATTCATCCCGATCATCATGCCTGGTGGATCCATCCGCAGCAACCCCATATCATCATTGAAGGAAACGATGGCGGTATTGGCATCAGCAAAGACCGGGGCGCAACCTGGAAGTTTGATGAGCAATTGCCGTTCGGACAATTTTACCATGTGAACGTCGACAATGAACAACCGTACAACATCATGGGCGGACTGCAGGATAACGGAAGCTGGCGCGGTCCTGCCTATACCTGGATGGATGGCGGCATCCGCAACTACTTCTGGGAAAACCTCTGGGGCGGCGATGGGTTTGATGTTGTTCCCGATCCGCAAGACAGCAAATGGGTGTATGCCATGAGTCAGGGCGGATCACTGGGTCGTTACCATGTGGAAACCGGACGAAAAGAATACATCCGACCTCCGGCTCCCGATACAACCACCCGACTTCGGTTCAACTGGAATTCGGCTATTGCCTTAGACCCCTTTGATCCGAAAACTGTTTACTACGGTTCCCAGTTTGTGCACCGCAGTACCAACCGGGGCACCACCTGGGAGATTATTTCGCCCGATTTAACCACCAATCAGCCCGCGCAGCAAAAAGAAGAAAGCGGCGGACTTACCCTCGACATTACAGGTGCCGAACGATACAATTCCATCTTAGCCATTGCGCCCTCTTCCAAAAACAGAAATGTCATTTGGGTTGGAACCGATGACGGCAATGTGCAATTAACAAAAGACGGAGGCACAACCTGGACCAATTTTCGCGGAAC
Organism: Lacibacter sp.; assembly: GCA_049240625.1. Lineage (GTDB taxonomy): Bacteria > Bacteroidota > Bacteroidia > Chitinophagales > Chitinophagaceae > Lacibacter. The sequence goes on from JBMLSG010000023.1 coordinate 23,316, forward strand.
CATTAAAGGCATGAATGCCGGAGCATGGATTACACAAGTTCATGCCGGTAAGCACAACGAAGCCGAAGCCTTTGTTGTAGTCAACGATTACCGCCGGGGCGATTTTGGTTGTACCGTTTTTCGCACCCGTGATTTTGGAAAAACATGGGAAAACATGGTGGCCAACAAAGGCCTCAAAGGCTATGCCCTTTGTATGTTACAGGATCCTGTTGAACCCAATTTGCTGTTTGTAGGAACCGAACACGGTTTGTGGGTCAGCTTCAATAACGGTGCAAGCTTTACGCAATGGACAGAAGGATACCCGTCGGTCTCCACTTACGATCTGGCACTGCAGGAACGGGAAGCCGACCTGGTGATTGCAACCTTTGGAAGAGCCATCTGGGTGCTGGATGATATTCGTCCGCTGCGTCTGCTCGCAAAAAACAACGGCCAGCTTCCCGCCAAAAAACTTTTTTGGTTTGAACCGCCCATAGCTACACAAGCGGTCTATAAAAATCCTCCGGGTTACGAATGGAGCACCTGGGGTATGTATGAAGGCGAAAATCGCAAAAGAGGCGCGATGCTCTCGTTTTACCTGCAACCCACCCGTTCAAAAGACAGTACGGAAGGGAAGAAAACGACCGACAGTGTTTTTGTGAAATTGCTGGATGCCAACCGTCAGGTACTCCGTTGTATTTTCGTAAAAGCCGATACCGGCTTCAACCGCATTTACTGGAATTACGACACAAAAGGATGGCGCCAACCCGGACAAGCCTTGCCTAAACCGGGTACTCCCGAACAGGGAGGTGGCTTACAGGTATTTCCGGGAACCTATACCGCTGTGGTAACGATGGGAACGTTTTCGGACACCACCCAACTGATTGTAAAAGAAGATCCGCGCTATCCACGCTCCAAGGAAATTTACGACGCCCAACTCAAAGCCCTGAATCGCTGGCAGCAATTAACCGAGCGGCTCAATACAGCCCTGGATCTTTTAACTGAAGCAGAAGAAAGCATCACCAAAGTGGAAACGCTACTGAAAGGTGCAACCGGACCTGCAAGCGACAGTTTACGCCGGGCCGTTGACAGCATACGGAAAGTCATCATTAAAGTAAAAGAACCCATTATGGGGCGAAGCAGCGTACAGCAAGGTATTTCACGTTTTTCTGACCGAACTTGCGTTTCTGTACTACAAGCCGCCAAATCTGATATCGTTCACAAACTGGCAGGTCCCACCAAACAAACAGAACGTCTGTTGCAAGAGGCAGAATGGGCGGTACAGCAATCTGTACAAAGCATCGAAGATTTTTTCAAAACAAAATGGAACGCCTTTCGAAAGCAGACAGAGAGCACACCGCTGCAGTTGTTTAAAGAATAAGAATTCAAATTACGCCCATAAAAATGCCATCTCTGAGAGATGGCATTTTTATTGCAGAAACGTCGCCGACACTTAACATAATGTGCGTTTTCATACACTCCTCATACACTATCCATACTTCAACCATACACCATCCATACACTAAGCATACGGGAAGCCGTCTTTTTGACTCGTCCAAAAAAGGCAGACCAAGCGCATGATTAGTAACAAACTC
>JBMLSG010000024.1:0-47241 GCA_049240625.1 Lacibacter sp.
ACTGTACGACCACCTTCACGGATCGCGAATTTCAAACCTTTTTCCATCGCGATAGGAGCAATCAGTTTTACAGTAAGGTTGGTATTATCGCCAGGCATTACCATTTCAGTTCCTTCAGGTAAAGTAACTTCACCAGTTACGTCTGTAGTACGGAAATAGAATTGAGGACGATATTTTTGGAAGAATGGAGTGTGACGTCCGCCTTCTTCTTTACTCAATACGTAAACTTCGCCTTTAAACTCAGTGTGTGGAGTGATTGTCTTAGGTGCGCAGATAACCATACCACGACGGATATCTTTCTTTTCAATACCACGGAGGAGTAACCCTGCATTATCACCAGCTTCACCTCTATCCAACAACTTCTTGAACATTTCAACACCTGTTACAGTAGAGTTCAAAGGAGCATCCATTAAACCTACGATTTCAACAGCTTCACCCACTTTGATAACACCACGCTCAATACGACCGGTAGCAACTGTACCACGACCAGTGATCGAGAACACGTCCTCAACACTCATCAGGAACGGCATATCAACCGGACGGGGAGGAAGCGGGATGTAGCTATCAACAGCATCCATCAATTCTTCAACGGCTTTAACCCATTTTTCTTCTCCGGCCAAAGCTCCGGTTGCAGAACCTTTGATGATTGGAGTATTGTCACCGTCAAATCCATAAGAACTTAACAGATCACGGATTTCCATTTCAACCAGTTCCAACAATTCAGGATCATCAACCAGATCCACTTTATTCATGAAAACAACAATCTGAGGTACACCTACCTGACGAGCCAAAAGAATGTGCTCTTTCGTTTGAGGCATAGGTCCATCAGTTGCAGCAACCACGAGGATTGCACCATCCATTTGAGCAGCACCGGTAATCATGTTTTTAACATAGTCGGCGTGACCTGGACAGTCTACGTGTGCGTAGTGACGGTTTGCTGTTTGATATTCTACGTGTGCGGTATTGATAGTGATACCACGCTCTTTTTCTTCAGGAGCACCATCAATTTCATCATATTTTTTTGCCTGCGCCAGACCTTTCTTAGAAAGGATGTCTGTGATGGCAGCAGTCAAAGTGGTTTTACCATGGTCAACGTGACCGATAGTACCAACGTTTACGTGCGGTTTTTCCCGCTTAAAGGTCTCTTTAGACATCTTATTTGTTTTTAATTGTGTTTATAAAAAAGCATTCAAAAATTTAAATTCAAGCAACTCCTCAATTGCGCACACTTTTCAGTCGATTCCTGTCCTCTCGTTCTTTAAATGGAATGGAGCCGTTGGAGGGAATTGAACCCTCGACCTCTTCCTTACCAAGGAAGTGCTCTACCACTGAGCCACAACGGCTTTTTAAACGTGAGAGCAAGAACAACGCTCCGTATTAAAAAGAACTATGAGCGGGAGACCGGGCTCGAACCGGCCACCTATAGCTTGGAAGGCTATCGCTCTACCAAATGAGCTACTCCCGCTTACATGTATCGAAGGACGATTTAAAATCGTTCTTGTTAAACCAACTTGAAAAAGAACTGCAATTTTAGTGAACCATTTCGAATAATTCAAATTGCTTTTGTGGGCAGGAGAGGATTCGAACCTCTGAAGTCGAAAGACAGCGGATTTACAGTCCGCCCCATTTGGCCGCTCTGGAACCTGCCCTAAAACCAAGAGCCACTTGTCGGACTCGAACCAACGACCTGCTGATTACAAATCAGCTGCTCTACCAACTGAGCTAAAGTGGCAATTTTTCAATCAGTCAAAGAACCGATGTAATGGACATATCAATACACCCCCTTTTTTGGGAAGGCAAAGGTAACGGAATTCGGGAAACAGAAAAATTTTTAAGAAAAAAAATTCGGGAGTGAAAAATAAGGCAGGACCAAAATAAAACCCTCCGTTGTAAGGGAGGGTTTTTAGTGCGTTTTATGCTTGCAATTGTTTCTCTTTTTTTCGTTTAAGTTGACTGATTAGCGAATCCAAAGCCTCATCAAATGATTGTTCAAAAGACTTGGATGATTGTTTTACAAAAAGCTGTTGCTTTGGTACGTTCACTTTTATTTCTACGATTTTGTCTTTGATCGTATGAACAACATTGTCCAACTTTAAAAAAACATCAACCTGAATAATCTTGTCGTGAAAGTTGGCGATCTTCTGGATCTTTTGTTCAACATAGGTAATCAATTTGGAATCTGCATCAAAATGAACAGTTTGAATGTTTACAGTCATAGTTTACAATTTAAATACTTGTGATAAATTAAAGGACTTGGATTAGAGTATTTAATTCAAATCTTTCTTGAGTTTCAAGTTACAGAATCCGTAGAATTTTTCAAAAAATAAAATATGAGATGGCTCACTCACTCGTCTCATTTGCATCATTCATTCTGATGTTAAAAAACACACCCCTTGAACCGCTTCGATCTTAGCCTTTTGGATGCGCTTTTTTATGAATATCCTTGAGCTTTTCAATGGTATTGTGCGTGTATACTTGTGTTGCGGCCAAACTGCTATGTCCTAACAATTCTTTAACTGCATTCAAGTCTGCACCATTGTTCATAAGATGAGTAGCAAAACTGTGACGCAGGATGTGCGGACTTTTTTTCTCAACAGTAGTAACTAAACTCAAATAGTTTTTAACAATTTGTTGAACGTAACGCGGACTGGCCCCTTTTCCATTCTCTGTTACAATCAAAAAATCTTCTGCGCTTTCCAATTGCATTTTCGCAGCAAGATATTCTTGAAGCAGGAACTGCAACTCAGTTGTCATGGGTATGATCCGCTCCTTATTCCCTTTTCCCAATATCTTCAAATTTGAAAGTTCACAGTTCACCTGCGAATCTTTCAACTGAACCAGTTCACTCAAGCGCATTCCTGTCGAATAAAATAAAGCCAGGATCAATCGATGCAACCTACCCTCCCACCCTTGAGGAAATTCAACATGAGCAAACAATGTATGAAGATCCTTCTGCTCAATAAAAACCGGCAATCGTTTACTGATCTTCGGCGAAGTAATTGTTGTCATGGGCGAAAGCGTTATTACACCTTGCCGGATTAGAAACTTATAAAAGGATTTCAGTGCAGATATACGCCGGTTGATGGATTTGGCAGACAACCCCTTCTCTTTTTGATCGGCCATCCAACTTCGAATATAAGAGGATGGAGCTTGTGCCATATCGGATTCGTTAAAAACCGTTTGAAGATAGGATCGAAAAAACGACAAGTCTTCTGCATAACCTCGTATTGTATGCTGAGAATAGCGTTTCTCAAATTTTAAGTAGTCAAGAAACGACTGTGTGATTAAGTCCGGAGTTGTATCCATAAAAAAGCTACCCGTAAAGTTATGAAAACTCTACGGGTAGCTTCGAATATTATAAGAAGAAACCTCTTACAGTTCGATCTTGCCGCTCAAAATCTGTTGCTTATAGATCGCCTTCAACACCTCGCCTCTTCTTCTTACAGAAGGTTTTGTAAATGACTGGCGCTCACGTAATTGCAAAAGAACTTTGCTTTTTTCAAACTTCTTTTTGTACTTTTTTAACGCCTTGTCGATGTTTTCGCAATCTTTTGAATCAATGATTAACATATATACCCCCTTTACGGTTTTTAGAGGCGCAAAGATAAGCGGTCAGATTGAAATATCAAAACTGTATTTTTTTTAAACAAGTGATTAATTTCGGGCATGTTTACAGGAATCGTTGAAACGACGGGCAAGATCATCGAAGTACAAAAAAGCGGAACCAACATCAGCTTTCGGATTCAATCTCCAATCTCAACGGAGTTAAAAGTAGACCAGAGTGTATCTCACAATGGCGTATGCCTCACGGTTGAAGCAATTGCCGGTCAAACTCATACCGTTACCGCCATCGAAGAAACACTGAATAAAACCACACTTGCCGATTGGGCCCCGAATAAAATTGTGAATCTGGAACGTTGTATGATCATGAATGGAAGACTCGACGGCCACATCGTTCAGGGTCATATCGACTGCACTGCCCTTTGTAATTCCGTCGAAACAAAAAACGGAAGCTGGCTGTACGAATTCCGTTATCCTGAACACTTTGCACCTCTTTTAGTTGAAAAAGGTTCTGTTGCCGTAGACGGAGTCAGTCTGACCGCTTTTAATATCACTCCGACCACGTTCAATGTTGCCATCATACCCTATACTTTCGAACATACTGCAATTGGATCCATTTTACCCGGAAGCCGCGTAAATATTGAATTTGACATCATTGGCAAATATGTTCTAAGAAGCCGACTTTTAGAACAGCGTAATTTTACGCAATAAAAAATCACAAAGAAGTACGCATACCCGCATGTCCGGACTTGAGTACATTGCATACGTATTTAATCCGTTCAAATTCAAACCCTAAACCGAAAACCATGAGCCTGTTATCCATAATTGTGCCCGTATGCAATGAAGCAGATTCCGTTTATCCATTCTATTATGAACTGAAAAAACACGTCCCAAAACATTTCGAATTGTTATGGATCGACAATGGAAGCAACGACTCCACATTATATGAACTAGAACAGTTAACAATAATGGACAACCGTTGCAAATGCGTCGCTCTTTCTCGCACTTTTTCGCAGGAAGGAGCTATTGCAGCCGGTCTCGAATTTGCATCCGGTAAACAAGCAATCATTATGAAAGCGGACCTGCGTCATGCACCTTCAGCAATCCCGCTTATGCTGGAAAAAATGAAATCAGATTATGATTGTGTTTTGCACAAGAAGTCCATGGAGCTAAACTGGAACAACCTGTTCGACAATTTCAAAAACCTATTCCTGTCCAAAGAAGAAAGCAGCCTGATCTCCGCTATGAGTTTCAGAGGAATTAATACAACCTACCTGGGCTACTTAAAAAAAAGAATTGCTTTACATCCGGAAGAAAATGAATTGTTTGAAGAATTGCCTCTTAAAATTGGCTACACAGGAAATCCGATAAAAGACTACAAACAGCAATTGAAATTAAAGAAGGAGAAAACTCAACGAAAACTGATTGTTCTAATGATTCGTTTCTATAGAAAAAACAAGAGCCTTGTTAAACCGATCGTTCAAACAGGAACCTCGTTAATCGTCCTCACTGTTTTGTCGTATCTGGTATATCATTTACTTGCGGGAGGTACGTTGCAGCAATCTTTCCTTTTCGTTTTTTCCGCACTTTTCTTGGCCGGCACACAATTGTATAATCTATTCAAACAAAACACAACATTCAATCTGTTCAAGGCAAGAAAAAAGCAGAAAGATCTTTTTGAAATCAAAGAAATTATAGAACAAGACACTCTTCGGTATCAATAATAAGATTCAAATAAGAAATAAAAAAGCGACCTCAAAGAAGTCGCTTTTTTATTTGAAATCGTGATTGGTTATCGCATGAGATACATTTTGCCATAACCCTGTTTGAAATATTTATCAGTACCCGATTTGTCGTCAAATTTATCAAGACTTTGACCATTCAGGTTGGTAATGACTCTGTATAAGTAAATTCCATTTGCCAGTTTATTACCAAACTGATCTGTTCCATCCCACTTGTATTCTGTAATGTTTCGACCGATCCGAATTGGTCCCAGTTCATTTTTGGTAATCTCGCGCACCACTTTACCCGTAATGGTTAAGATTTGAATGCGCATATTCTGAGGAACATCCGACCCGGTTAGTGTAAATACAAAGGCAGTAGATGTTGTAAATGGATTCGGATAATTCAACAAGTTTGAAATCATCGGCTTGTTGATAACCTGAAAGGCCACTTTATACCCTAGTTCGCCGGCTTTATTCCCACTCCGATCGTTTCCGGATACAGTTAATTCATACTCTCCATCCTGCGTCAAATGAGGATACAAATCGATCGTAGCCGTATTGTCGCCGTTTGTGAGTGTGGCGGGGGTAAACCGCGCAGAGTCTGACCCAAGCACATAGTTTCGGACTGTTCGATCAGGATAAAGGATCTTAACCTTCATTCCCGTTGTATCATTCAACGCCAAATGTCGATTCTCATCTTTCAACTTGACCAGAATATGTGGTTTGGATGAAACGATATCCCGATTTAATATATGGACACCATCAAATGTCACATCCAACCAGGGATTGTAAACATCCGGCTTGACATAAAAACTTTTAAAGATGAAATTATTGAACAAGAATTGTTCCGGTTGATCATCATCTGGATTCACCATTAAATACAGGGAATTGAGTCCCGGTAAATCCTTGGTATCAATCTGACAAGTGACCATGAGCGTATCTCCTGCAAGAAGCGGTTTTCGTCTTTGCAATGGCACTTCTCTTGGAACATTGTTTTGATCTGTCAGGATTAATTTTAGTTTTAAACTATCAAATGCAGTTTCACTCACATTTTGAAATGCAATAGACAGATTTAACGTTTCTCCTAACTCCAACGTGTCTTTAAAGATAAACTTCAAATTGGGAGCAATAGCACCTTCCGGCAAGAAGGTTCCTTCGAGCCTCCAATGATGCAACTGAAATGGAGTAAGATCCTGTTCGTCTCGAGCGAACATTTTCATCTTTAAATACGGATATTGTTTTGCATCAATAAACGAGATGGAAGTATCTTTTGCCTGATGTATAGTCGCGAGCAGGAGTTCTTCACCTGTAGGTGTTTTACCGTACAATTCAAAAGCAATGGAATCGGAAGGGGTTTGGCCATGACTAAATGCGCCATCCCATTTAAACTGACTCCAGTTCGTTGATGGCCCCAGCCAGGGAGTCTCAATGGTTCCTTCACTTAACTGACCCGGAACCGGCACAACAACATCGATATAATCCGATTCCTTTTCACCAATGAACTGGTAAACAAACTCAGGATTTCCTTTTTCAAACACAAAGGCAAAGGGAAGGTTTTCTGTGAATTTATCAATTTCGGTTAACCCATTTTTGATCATTGCATGATAGAGACTATTGCCCGATCCATAGATGGATGTATCACGCATCCAATGTTGTATGAATGCAGAGTTTGGCGCTTGCCAGGAGACTCCTTTACCCATGCTTTGGTTAAGTAATAGAACAATAGAACCATTCGGAATCTGCTCTAACAACTGACGTGCACTTTCACGGAAAGCACTTCTTTCCATAGGATATTCAAAAAAACGTCTGGGATACTGACAATTTCCGGCTATGCTACCGTATAGTCCGCTTGTACCGGTACTTGTATTGACCCAAGAATTTAAAGTACGTGGTTCAAAAATGTAGAAAGCAATGGTATTGTTAATACAACGCCAGCTGTCTACTTTTTGAAGATCCAGAAAAACATAGTTCTTCGTGTGGTTAAAATAAGGAAATAAGCCGGACTTGATTGCGAGTTTTCGTGTAACCTTTTTGAACTCAAAATCACGCGAGTCGGGTTTTAATTCAATGTCTGCATATTCATTTTTACCAAACTGGAAAAAGTGTGATTGGTTAAATCCTTCACCGGCACCGGCCCTGAAAACAAAGCTTGATCCGTTCCATAAGACTTCCGATGCGTTCTCGGGAACAACCCCTACGCGCCAATAATAAACCGTATTGTCGGTAAGCGATAAGGAGGAAGGTTTAAAAGAAATAGATCCTCCTACAGAAGAAACCGAATCCTTGAGCAGCAAGGAAGAGTTAAATGACTCAGTAGTGTCAATTTCGAAATAATATTTTCGATTGGATCCAAAAGGATTGGCTGTAGAGGCAAAAAACTTGACAGAAGGATTGTCAATGATACTAAAATTGTACGGGTAGGTCGGACGAATATTATCTTCAAAAATGAAAAATTCTTTCGTGACCGAGTTGTTGGTTTCACAAGCCTCCACTACCTGATTCTCTTTATCCAAAACAACATGTATTTTATTCACGCCCTTATCACGAAGAGGATTAATATTCAATTCGATATCCAAAGAATCTGCATATTGAATTCCGCGTATCCGATCACTGTATATAACCTCTTGAGTTCCGTCCGGAAATTCCCGCTTCACTTCGATTTTGATGGAATCATTCACCGCGCGAGCGATATTCACCATTTTAACTTTCACTCGAAATGATTTTTCAGCTATCGAGATGAACTCCGGACTCACCTTAACATAGGGCGCCTCAATTGCAAAATCAGGTTTTGAAAAATGGTATAATGAAATGGCCGGATCGCCATGAAGTGTCATTTGTTCAATTTGACCACGAAGGAAAAAGTCATTGGATGTCCATCTTTTAATTAATGAATCTGCAACATTGTGTAACATTTCACCCAATGATTTCCCATAACTGTCGCTGGTAAACTGATTGTAAAATTCTTGTGTGTAAACGTGTAAATAATTCACAATACCCCAGTGTGTACTGGCTACAAAAGCTATAGCACCTTTGCCGGGAGAAGAAACTAAATATTTTTCAGTTAGCGTGTAGCTTCCTTTCAAACGGAGTGAATCAGAAGTAAACATGTCTCCGGCCTTACAACCATTTACAAAGAAAATCGGGTACTTACCGGTAGCAGGATAATTTTCGGGATTATCCAAATTGAACTCGAGGGTATTTGCATTACTATGACCGAAATAGGTCAAAAGTGAAAACCCGTTTTTAAATGCCTGATTGACCGTCTCACTGCTTATCGTTTGTACCGATGCAAGAGAAGATTTTTGCAGCGTGTAAACCGTAGCACCAAACAATGTGTCCTGTACACGATTTTTATATTGATTCAGATAATACATGATTTGTTCACCCAGGAAATCATTGGCACCGCCCACATGAATGACATTACGTTTCCATAACTCATCATCAATAACGCAACTGGAATTAGGCCTTTGTAAGGACTCATACTGAATGATTTTATTAAGATACTCTTTAATTTCTGTAGCAGTTACGGCATTTAATCTTCCAATTGGTGTAAGCGGAACGACATCGATACCGTCTGATGCTAATAGATTATCAGAAGCAGGGAACCCATGCGTTGGAACAAAATTCAATCTGTTCATATTGCTCCAGGATTCACTTGTCCTGAAATCCGAATAATTAACTCCTTTACCTAAAATGAAACAATATCTGGGCTTCTGTTGAAAATTTTGACGCGCATAACTGAGAAAGTTTTTGATGGATATCGAATTGTTCTTTATACCCCATCCAAACTGATCAATGATTTGATTGATATCATAAATTTTTGCATTGTAGCCCCCTCCAGCGGTGCTACTTCTGTAATTACGATATGCTTCAACCTGATTTACGCCATTGGGATCAACATAAATCAACGGATTGGATATGATGAGGTAATCTCCCTGATTTGAATTTAACCCATAATCGACAAAATCAATGGGAGTAAAGCCCGTTATAGCCCTGACAGAGGCAGTTGCTGCACTACACAAAACCAATTTACGCGTTTGGGCGGAAGCAGGCAATACAACTCGAACCTGACCGGCAACAGAAATATCGGCCACGATCCGCAACTGGTTCGTTAAATCATAAATTACAGGCGCAACTCCTCCGTTGTTAAAATTTGTAATCACTAAATGTTGACCATCTGTAGTGGCGGGCAATTCAAATTCAAAATTCGTTTGAGCGCCAAAATTAAATAACCGTGGATATTGCAACTCAAGCACCCCAACCACCATACGATCTGTTGATTGAGCTGAAGCATTGGCGACTGCAAAATTCAATTTGGTATCTGCTTGAAGCACACTCAAGGGCACAGTAACGTAATTGTCGTCGTTAATAGAGGTAAAATAGTTCATATCACGTTCCGTTATCAGGGTGCCATTCAGAAAAACCCTAACGCTTCGTGTATTCAAAGCTGTTCCTGCGGCAGTGAACCGGAATTGAGCATCCGGACCACCGGGAGCTACATTGATATTGGTAATTGTTGCGTTTGTATAATTTGTACCTGGTCTGATTTCGTTACTGGAGAACCCTTCGCCTTCATCAAAAGAAGAAGAATAAACGAATTGCCCCACGACACCGGCAAAGCCCGGATTAATTCGTGAACGATTGGCGATCAGTGCCCGATGGATGAAATAAGGCTCTACGGGTAATAATGAAGGCAAATTATTTGTTGTTGAAACAAGCGATTTTGCCCGTCCCGAAGGATTGACCGTTAAAAAATAACTTGCTGTATCGGTAAACAAACTCACTTCATTGTTAATTTGAAATTCGGGTTTCAGGTACAAGCGGTTTTCCCATTTCCCGTCATTACCTGTTCCCCAAAACTCAATGAAGTCGCCCGTATTTAAGGGGCCGGAAGAAGCCGTTGTGTACACAGGGACCTCTTCACCATTTCGCCAAATTTGAAAATGCGAGGCATCGGTGCCGGTCAAGCCAAGTGACTGAAGTTGCTCATAGGTTATTCTGTAAAGCCCCTTGCTTCCAATACTAAATTTATAATAACGTTTACTGTAATCAATCCACTCATTCATATATGTTTGAGCCGTTACAGTAAAGCTTACAATCAAAAAAAGTATCGACAAAAAAGATGTGCGTTTCATGCGTATCATTTAGTTTTCTGTGTGCGTTTTACATTTACAAAGTCTAAGCGCATTGAGATAATATGTGTAAAGAGCGGATTGGATTGATTGGCTAAATTGGTAAACGCATAATCGATATAAAAGTTTTTACCCAATTTAAATCCTGCACCTGCTGCAGGTTGGTAAATCCAGACTTTTTTCCGGTTCAAGGTATCTCCGTCGGCAAATGTTCTTTGAAAATTGTAAATACCTGTTCTAACAAAAAAGACATCCTTGATGTTTAATTCTGCGCCAATTCTGGGATCGCCATTGATCAAATTGGAACTCAACACCGTATTTCTCCGACCGTCAAAAGTCAAGTCAACATTTGCTTCAGCTTTCAGTTTTATACCTTTACCCAGTCGAAAATCATATGCGCCTCCAACTACCAATCGTGGGGCTGTGAGTTCAGTTGACTTAACCGGAATCTCATTATTGGTCAGGAAAAGAACCTCTTTTTCTCTTTCTGTAAAATTAAAATTCCAGGAATTGAAGGTGGTCGTGATATCTCTTCCAACCACACCGAACGACCAATTTCGAGCACGCATTTGAAAGCCGATATCCAAACCAAAACCCCATGCATTCGCAAAAGAACCTACATTCCGGCGAATCACTTTGGCATTCACACCTAGACTCATTTTCTTGCCATTCACCTCACGCAATACCTGACCTACGGATAATAAAAAAGCCCAATCGGCACTATTGAAACTGCGAATATTTGCATAATTCACACTGCCGTCCGGTTCTATCAAGTACAAGGTATTGGGAATATCGTCTACCGCAAAGCGCAACAAGGACAACCCGATTGTGCGCTTGTTATTGGCAACCGGAATTGCCAAACTTCCAAAGTCGTATTTGCCGATACCCGCAAAATATTCTGCATGCATCAGCGACAGCGAAGGCAGTTCACGTACCTCAGACAAGCCTGCAGGATTCCAATAACCGGCTGTTGCATCATTTACAGAAGCAACCTGAGCCCCTCCCATTGATAATCCTCTGGCACCGGCTCCGATGTTTAAAAATTCATTGGAATAAATACGTACTTGAGAATAGGCTGAAACAGTTATCAAAAGGGCAAACGATAGTAGTAAATGTCGGATAAACATTCTGTGGATTTTCAGTTGATCAATTTGTATTCAGATTCGTTAAAGCATTTAAGGGCTGCCTTAAACCTTTACAAATTTAAGCAAACTTCAACCGAATTGCAAGTGACGTTTAAGTCTGAGGACTGAATCAGCGATTGATTTTCAACGATTTTCGCAATTTTTATAAAAAAAATGGTTTCATGTATGCTACTTTTGCCCCAAAATTGGGCGTATGGACCTTATAGAAGAACTAAGCTGGAGAGGCATGATCCAGGATATCATTCCGGGAACAAAGGAATTACTGAACAAAGAAATGGTTTCGGGATATGTTGGGTTTGACCCAACTGCCGACTCGTTGCACATAGGTAGTTTGGTGCCCATTCTTCTTTTAATGCATTTGCAAAAAGCAGGGCATAAACCCTTTGCACTTGTAGGAGGCGCCACCGGCATGGTTGGTGACCCCAGTGGCAAAAGCGAGGAACGAAATTTATTGGACGAAACGACTTTACAACACAATCAGGAATGCATCCACAAACAGCTTGTACAGTTTTTAGACTTTAACCCTTCCCTTCCCAATAGTGCGGTAATGGTCAACAACTACGACTGGTTTAAGAATATTTCTTTCCTGTCCTTTATTCGTGATGTTGGTAAGCACATTACCGTGAACTATATGATGGCAAAAGACAGTGTGCGAAAACGAATTGAGGGAGAAAACGGAATGAGTTTTACCGAATTCTCTTACCAACTGGTGCAAGGATTCGACTTTTACTGGCTCCACCAACATCACAACTGCAAACTGCAAATGGGCGGAAGTGACCAATGGGGCAATATTATTACAGGAACTGAATTGATCCGAAAAAAAGCAGGTGGCGAGGCGTTTGCATTTACATGCCCCTTAATTACCAAGGCAGACGGCGGCAAGTTCGGAAAAACAGAAAAAGGCAATGTATGGCTTGATGCTTCGAAAACAAGTCCTTATCACTTTTATCAATTTTGGCTGAACGCAAGTGATGAAGACTCCGAAAAATGGATTAAACTATTCACATTCCTTAAAAGAGATGAAATTGAAGCTATCATTGAACAACAAAAACACAATCCCGGGAACAGAACACTACAAAAACGACTGGCAGAAGAAGTAACAACGTTGGTTCATGGGCCATCGGGTTTGCAGCAAGCAGTTGAAACGACTGCCAAACTCTTTTCGAATGCGGCTTTACCTGCTGAGGAATTAACAACTGACGACCTTGAAAACATGGAAGGCATTGTTAAGTTTGAATTTAGTGCAGCCGATCTCGAAAAGGGAATTGATATCGTGAGTTTCCTGGCGCAACTTGCCGTATTTCCAAGCAAGGGAGAAGCACGAAAAACCATTCAGGGAGGAGGCATAAGCATCAACCGCAAGCGAATTGATTCTATACAACAACTAATTAATAACGACTTTTTACTTCACAACAAATACATTTTGATTCAAAAAGGCAAAAAGAATTATTATCTGGTACAGGTTGCATAGAAATCGGGATCATCTTTGAGAATTTTTTGGATGTTTTTGCCATCCCCCCTATTTTTGCAATCCTTTCAAGTAAGGGGTATTGCCCGATAGTATAATGGTAGTACGACAGATTTTGGTTCTGTTTGTCTTGGTTCGAATCCAGGTCGGGCAACAAAAAAACCGCTTTATAAGCGGTTTTTTTATTCCTTAATCAACGCCATGCAGCGCGATAAACTTTCCTTCCAGTCGGGTATTTGAATATGATACGTTTGTTTGATTTTTGACTTGTCCAACAATGAAAAGGAAGGCCTCTTGGCGGGTGTGGGATAAGCACTTGATGGAATGGGATGCACCACACAATTACTGCCCAAAAACTCTTTAACAGCTAATGCAAAATCAAACCAACTGATTTTGCCTTCATTACTGTAATGATAAATACCGGGAATCCATTGGGATGAAGCAATGATATCCAAAATCGCTTTTGCCAGATCTGATGCATACGTTGGTGTTCCAATTTGATCCGAAACAACATTGATTTCATTCCGTTCCTGCATCAACCGCTTCATCGTTTTAACGAAATTATGACCGAATGATGAATAGACCCAAGATGTTCGTATGATGATTGCAGAAGGATCATTTTTTTGGCACAGTTCCTCGCCCAATAATTTGGATGCGCCATATACATTGATAGGACTAACGGGCGCCTCTTCCCTGTAAGGAATTTCAGATGTTCCGTCAAATACATAATCCGTAGAAACATGGATCAATTTTGTTCCATAACGTGCACAAACAAGAGCCAAATGACCCACAGCTTCCCCATTCATTAAAAAGGCAGCCTCTTTTTCAGACTCTGCTTTATCTACAGCAGTATATGCAGCACAATTAATACAATAGTCGGGCTTCGTTCCAATAAAAAAGTTCTCAACCAACCCATAGTGGTGAATACCCATATCCTCCCTGCTTGTAAATACAAACCGAAAATCGGGGAATGAGCCGGCAAGTTCTTGCAATTCTTTTCCCAGTTGACCATTTGAACCGGTAACGAGTATAACAGGTTGTTGCATCTTCATGTAATTTAAAACAAAGCATCCTCAGAAAGCATTTCCAATACAGGATGGACCTGATCTTTATCGGAAACAATTTCTTTTCCCTTCTCGATTCGCCAGTTGATGTTCATCGCAGGATCATTGTAGAGGAGCCCCCCTTCGCTTTCCTTATTGAAAAAAGAATCACATTTATAAAATACTTCAGCAGACTCACTCAAAACGGAAAAACCATGTGCAAATCCCTTTGGAACCAGAAGGCTTTTTTTATTCTCACTTGTTAATTCAATTGCAAAAACTTTTTTGAAAGTAGGTGAATTCCTTCGTAAATCCACAACAACATCCAGAATGGATCCTGAGAGACAGCGCACTAATTTCGTTTGAGCAAATGCGCCCTTTTGAAAATGCAAACCACGAATAACTCCGTAGACTGAACTCGACTGATTATCTTGTACCCATCTATAATCCAAGCCTTCGGCTTTAAACACATTTTCATTGTACGACTCAAAAAAATAGCCGCGTGCGTCACCAAAAACAACCGGCTCAAACACAACCAAGTCCGGGAATTCTGTTTTTACAATAGGCATATATACTGTAGATTAGTTTGTACGAGCTTGATATTGCTCCTTATAATAATTTTGATAATTGCCACTGGTTACATGCGCAATCCATTCCTCGTTTTGAAGATACCAGTCAACGGTTTTATTAAGACCTTCTTCAAACTGTAAAGAAGGCTCCCACCCTAATTCATTTTTTAATTTTGTTGCGTCAATGGCATACCGTAAATCATGGCCGGGACGATCCGTTACATATTGAATCAAGGACGCACTGTCACCATCTTTTCGACCGAGTTTTTGGTCCATGATCTTACAAAGCAGATTCACAAGGTCGATGTTTTTCCATTCATTAAAACCACCTACATTGTAGCTTTCGCCCAATTTCCCTTTGTGAAAAATCACATCAATGGCTCTTGCATGATCTTCAACATAAAGCCAATCGCGAACATTTTCCCCTTTTCCGTATACAGGTAACGGTTTCCGGTTTTTGATGTTATTGATCATCAAGGGTATCAATTTTTCCGGAAAGTGGTGCGATCCGTAGTTATTAGAGCAATTGCTCATCACTACCGGCAATCCGTAGGTATCGAAATACGCCATTACAAAATGATCGGACGCAGCCTTGGAAGCTGAATAAGGAGAATGCGGATCATAGGGAGTGTCTTCTGTAAAAAAACCTGTTTCTCCTAATGTTCCGTACACCTCATCTGTTGAAACATGATAAAACAGTTTATTGGCATAATTGCCTTTCCAGGCATTTTTGCAGGTATTCAACAAGATGGCGGTACCAAGTACATTTGTTTTGACGAACGAAAGCGGATCCATGATCGAACGATCTACATGACTCTCCGCCGCCAAATGAATGACTGCGTCAAATGCATATTGTTGAAACAACTCGTCAATCCTTTTCTCGTCTGTGATATCTGCTTTCTCAAATTTATAATTGGGAAGATGTTCAACATCCTTCAGATTTTCCAAATTGCCCGCATAGGTTAATGCATCAGTATTGACAATCAGATAATCGGGATATTTTTTTACAAACAATCGAACCACATGTGAACCGATGAAGCCGGCACCACCGGTTATCATAATTTTTCGTGAAAAGTTCATGGTTATAAACTCCAGTATTTGCGATTAATAAACTTATTTCTGTATATCCCCTTTAGATCAGCAATCAAAGCATTTTCAGTTGTCAACCCGTAGATATATTCCTCTGAAAGATTTTTATATTCATCATGCGAAACTGCAACAATTACGGCGGCGTAGTCCTTTTTCAGTTCAGTGGCTAATCCAAAACCATACTCATGCATCAATTCATCATGAGAAGCATATGGATCGGCAACGTCCACATTCAATGAGTATGATAGCAACTCTTTTACAACACCTGCCACTTTGGAGTTCCGAATATCACTCACATTTTCCTTGAATGTAGCTCCCAATATGAGCACATTTGCTCCGGCAACGTTCTTAGAATATTTAATGATGTGTTGTACCACTTTTTTAGCGACGTAAGCGGGCATTTCATCATTAATGACCCTTCCGGCAAGTATGACTTTTGAATCGTATCCAAGTTGATTGGCTTTGTAAGTCAGATAATATGGATCGACACCAATACAATGGCCACCTACTAATCCCGGATAAAACCGCAGAAAATTCCATTTGGTTCCTGCAGCCTCCAACACTTCATAGGTATTGATTTGCATTTTATCAAAGATGATTGACAATTCGTTCATGAGTGCGATATTGAGATCACGTTGTGTATTCTCAATGATTTTCGCCGCCTCAGCCACTTTGATGGAAGACGCCTTGTGTACACCTGCCTTCACAACAATTTCATACGTCTTTGCAATCTCTTCAGTTGATTCCGCATCACAGCCGGAAACTACTTTTATGATTTTAGCCAATGTATGTTCCTTGTCACCCGGATTGATACGCTCTGGAGAGTAACCCAATTTGAAATCAGTCCCCATTTTTAAACCGCTAAGCTGTTCAATGATCGGTAAGCAGTCTTCTTCTGTACAACCGGGATATACAGTAGATTCAAAAACGACATAATCGCCTTTTTTAATCACCTTCCCGATTGTTTCGGATGCTTTTGAAACCGGCACCAGATCCGGCATATTGTGATCGTCAACCGGAGTTGGAACCGCCACAATGAAGAAAGAAGCTTGTCTCAGATCTTCCAGCGAATCGGTAAAAACGATATCGGTATTTTCAAAATCCTTGCTTGATAACTCATTGCTGGGATCAATGCCCTTTTGCATGAGCTCGATTCTTGATTTGTTTATATCAAAACCGATAACGGATATACTCTTGGCAAACTCTAACGCAATGGGCAGCCCCACATAACCCAAACCGATTACCGCTAATTTTTTTTCCTTTTTGATAAGTTCCTGATACATCACTAATGAATATTAAAAATGAAATCGCCTTCTTTCAGATGCTAGTCATAGTTTGTTTATCATTGGTATAAAGAAACAGTTCTTTTTTAAATTAAGCCCGATGAACTATTTCATGCTGACAAACTCTTTTGGAAGTTTGGTCCATTCTTCCTTGGGAAGATTTTTAAAATACTCATAGGTAACTTTCAAGCCTTGCGAACGTGAAACCTTCGGCTCCCAACCCAATATTGATTTTGCCTTTGTAATATCAGGCTGACGTTGTTTAGGATCATCAACAGGCAATGGCTTGTAAACAATTTTCTGAGTGGTTCCTGTAAGGGATATGATTTCTTCGGCAAACTCTTTCAAGGAAATCTCGGAAGGATTGCCAATATTCACAGGCAAATCATAATCACTCATCAACAGCCGGTAAATTCCTTCTACCAGATCGTCTACAAAGCAAAAACTGCGTGTTTGACTACCATCGCCAAAAACGGTTAAGTCTTCGCCTCTTAATGCCTGACCAATAAAGGCCGGCAAAGCACGGCCATCGTTAAGTCGCATGCGAGGTCCGTAGGTGTTGAAGATGCGAATGATGCGGGTTTCCACTCCATGAAAACGATTATAAGCCATGGTAATGCTTTCCATAAAACGCTTCGCTTCGTCATACACGCCACGAGGACCTACGGGATTCACATTGCCCCAATATTCCTCGGTTTGTGGATGCACGAGCGGATCTCCGTACACTTCCGATGTTGATGCCACCAAAATACGCGCTCCTTTTGCCTTGGCAAGTCCAAGACAATTGTGGGTGCCATGCGCTCCCACTTTCAAAGTCTGGATCGGAATTTTCAAATAATCGATCGGACTTGCGGGCGAGGCAAAATGCAGGATGTAATCCAGCTTTCCGGGCACGTGTATAAACTTGGTTACATCATGGTGATAGAACTCAAACTGCTCCAGCTTAAAGAGATGTTCGATATTTTTCAAGTCACCTGTAATCAGGTTATCCATACCAATTACATGGTATCCCTCTTTGATAAAACGGTCACATAAGTGGGAACCGAGAAATCCGGCGGCGCCTGTAATTAAGATTCTTTTTTGTTCCATTGTAAATTTCTTTTTTATTTAACCGGATTACGGCCAACACTTTCATAATGAAATCCTAACTGAGCCATCTGATCATTATCGAATACATTTCTGCCATCGAATATGACCTTATTTTTCAACAGGGATGTAATTTTTTCAAATTCCGGAGTACGGAACTCGCTCCATTCGGTAGCGATCACCAGCACATCGGCGCCAATCAAAGCATCATATTGCGATTCTGCAAAATCGATTTTTGTCCCCAACAAAGCCTTTACATTAGGCATTGCTTCCGGATCAAACGCACAAACCGTAGCACCACCCTGTAAAAACTCCTCAATCATATACAAAGCCGGCGCTTCACGAATATCATCTGTATTGGGCTTAAAAGCAAGTCCCCAAATAGCGATTCGCTTACCTTTAAGATCGTTGTTAAAATAAGCATTGATCTTAGGCATGAGAAACAATTTTTGCTCCTCATTAACTTTCATAACGGCATTTAATATTTCAAAATCATAACGCACCTCGGCTGATGATTTTACCAATGCCTGCACATCTTTTGGAAAGCAACTGCCTCCATAACCAATACCCGGAAAAAGGAAACGTTTTCCGATCCGGTCATCACTTCCAATCCCTTTCCGAACCATATCCACATCGGCGCCCAATCGTTCACACAAACGAGCGATCTCATTCATAAATGAAATCTTTACAGCAAGAAACGAGTTTGCCGCATACTTGGTCAACTCCGCACTCTTCTCATCCATGAATATGACCGGATTGCCACTACGTACAAACGGGGCATACAATTCGGTCATGATTTTCTTCGCTTTCTCATCACTGGTTCCAACAACAACACGATCCGGCTTCATGAAATCATCCACAGCAACTCCTTCCCTTAAAAACTCAGGGTTACTCACGACTGCAAATTCCCCTTTATAGTTTTTAGAAATTGCGGCATGCACTTTATCTGCGGTACCAACAGGAACCGTGCTTTTGTCAACAATGACTTTATAATCTGTAAGGATCTTACCTAAATCATCTGCTACTCCCAAAATGTACTTCAGGTCGGCACTGCCATCTTCGCCCGGAGGAGTTGGCAAAGCCAGGAATATAATCGTAGCGTCTTTTATACCATCCGCCAAATTCGTAGTAAAATGCAGACGACCTTCTTTTAAGTTACGCAAAAAGATTTTCTCAAGTCCCGGTTCATAAATAGTAATCTGACCGTTACTTAGCTTGTCAACTTTGTTTTTGTCGATGTCGATACAAGTAACCTGATTGCCCGTTTCTGCGAAACAAGTTCCGGTTACCAGTCCTACATATCCTGTTCCAACTACTGCGATTTTCATGCTGGGGTTCTATTTTTGGTTTAAATATTGAATAACGTGTTCTGTTACGAGTTTCAGTTGTTCTTCATCCAATTCTGTATGCATGGGCAAAGAAATCACTCTTTCAGTTAACCAGTCTGTAATCTCCAGAGTTTGATCTGCCGAGCCGAATGAATCAAACATTTTTTGCCGATGAGCAGGCACAGGGTAATAAATCATAGAAGGGATCCCTTTAGTAGCCAGGAATTGATGCAAACCGTTGCGAAACTCCGCCGGATTATCTACTCCATCTATGATTAACGTATATTGATGATACACGTGATCTGAATAAGCGGCTGTTTGTGGAATGCGAAGCAGGGGCTGGTTTTTGAACGCTTCATCATAAAAAGCGGCTGCTTTGCGACGGGCCTGAATGTACTGGTCCAACTTAGCCAATTTGATGCGAAGCACAGCGGCCTGAATGGTATCCAGTCTGGAATTACACCCTACCACCTCATGATAATAACGTGTTTTTTGTCCGTGGTTGGCAATCATCCGCATTTGATCTGCGAGTTGATCATTCTGGGTAAAAATTGCACCTCCATCTCCATAACAGCCTAAGTTTTTGGAAGGGAAAAAAGAGGTACAGCCGATTGTGCCCATTGTACCGGTTCGCTTACTCTTACCATCACGAAACTTGTATTGTGCACCGATAGCTTGTGCATTGTCTTCGACAACAAACAAATTGTGCTCATGAGCAATGTTCAAAATCTCCTCCATTGGAGCCGATTGACCGTACAAATGAACAGGAACAATCACTTTCGTCCTGGGCGTAATTGCCTTACGAAGTGATTCGGGATCCATACAAAAGGTTTTGGGATCCACCTCAACAAACACCGGTTTTAATTGTAATAAGGCTACAACCTCGGTGGTAGCTATGTAGGTAAACGAAGGAGTAATAACCTCATCCCCGGGCTCTAAACCGAGAGCCATCAGGGCTATTTGCAAAGCATCGGTACCGTTGGCACATGGGATGACATGTTTTACATCAAGATACGCAGCCAATTCAGCAGTGAAGTCCTGAACAGGTTTCCCGTTTATATAGGCCGAACTGTTCAAAACATCCAAAACAGCAGCATCCACTTCTTCCTTAATATGAAGGTATTGCTGCTTTAAATCCACCATCTGTAAAGGCCTCATATAAAAAACTTTTCGAGCGCGAAAGTACGTGAAAATAGGGGTTTCATCATTCATCACCAATAGTTTAATCAAAAAATAGACGGCAAAATCTTTCGACTTAGATTTGCACCGATGATTTTGCTTTACAAGCTTTTTTTAGCACTCTACAAAACGGGAGTTTCATTGGCCGCCAAATGGAATTCCAAAGCAAAGGCATGGATTGAAGGCAGGAAAATTCAGGAATCCATTTTTAAAGAATGTTCAAACAAGCAATCCAATGCCAAAACCATCTGGTTTCACTGCGCGTCTCTTGGCGAATTTGAACAAGGTCGACCGCTAATGGAAGTATTTCGAGCTAGGTTTCGGGAAAAAAACTGTGAGTTAAAAATTGTCCTTACATTTTTTTCGCCTTCGGGCTTCGAAATCCGAAAAAACTACAAAGAAGCTGACCTTGTTCTGTACCTCCCATTGGACTCCAAACAAAATGCCGAGCGTTTTCTAAACTTTACGAAACCCGACCTTGCGATCTTCGTTAAATATGAATTCTGGCATTTCTACCTTTCAGCGTTACAACATCGAAAAATCCCGACCATCCTCGTATCTGCCATTTTCAGAAAATCACAACCCTTTTTTCGAATATGGGGCGGATTCCACCGTAAAATGCTTGAAAACTTCACAGCCATTTTTGTACAGGACACTAACTCCAAACAGCTGCTGGACGGATTGGGGCTGACCCACCAAACCATGATTTCGGGCGACACACGGTTTGATCGGGTTATAGCAACGGCCCTGAACCACAAGCCTATTCCTGCGATAGCGATTTTTTGCAAAGATCACCCGGTATTGGTGGCCGGTAGTACCTGGGAAAACGACGAAACAATCATTGATGAGTGGCTTAAAACCTGTATCGCTGAAAAGGACCCGTCATGGAAATTAATTCTTGTGCCTCATGAGGTTCATCCTGAGCACCTAAAGAAACTACACGACCGTTTCCCCGATGCACTACTTTACTCCCAATTGGAAGGCAATGAAACGTCACTGATTCAGAGCAATGTTCTAATAATAGATCGGATCGGAATACTATCCAACATCTACTATTATGCAACTGCCTGTTATATTGGGGGGGGATTTAACAAAAGCGGTCATCATAACATATTGGAAGCAGCCGTTTACGGAAAACCTACAATTACAGGCCCTAATTATGAAAAGTTCAGAGAAAGTGTGGAATTAAAAAAAGAAGGGGGATCCTTTACCATCCGGAACAGCCGGGAACTCTACAATACCCTGAAGAACACCGATTTCTCAACAGCCAAAAACATTGCAGAAAGCTATGTTTACATGCAAAAAGGAGCGACCGAACTCATTGTACAGTGGGTTATGAAAAACGTCTTTTAACCAAGGCATAGAAATCCTGAACACATGTGCGACTGTTATCCCATCCCAATTTAATTTTCAATTCCCGCTCTATCCAATATTGTGCCTCCGGATAAATTGAAAAGTTATTAATGGTCTTAATACTTCGTTCGTACATCGCTTCATCACCTCTGAACAGTTCATTGATAAACACAAACCGTTCATTGATACCCACTGCTTTCCTCAAATCTTTGACTGGCGTTTCTGTTAATTTTTGAGCAACCTCTGTTTTGGGCTCACTTAATCGCTCATTTAATGTAGGCTTATCTTCTGAAACAACCTTCCGGACTTCATTCTCTTTCTCAGAATCCGGTTCATCTTTTGAAGAAGGCTGATAGTTGGGCTGATGCATCAATGTGGGCACTTCTTCTTCATCTTCAAAAAACAATATCCCGGGTTTCATCTGAGCCTGCTTGGCCTGAATTTGTTTCGCAAATGCGGCTTTTTGTCGGATTTCTTCCAGTTCAGCCTCCATTTCTTCTTCATCGACTTGCAGAAGCTCAACGATTTTCTCCGGTTCTTTTGGTGTTTCAATTATAGAAGTTTCTATGGACTCATTCGGTTCTTCCAAAGGAACAATAGAAACCGCAGGTAAAATGACGGCCACCCTTCCCGGTTCGGGAACAGACGTCTTGGGCAATGTAAGTTTTTGCAATTCGTGCTGCAGATGGTTGACCGTAACCAACATTTCGGACGGACCAACATTATCCTTAAAAGCCTTTTGCAATTGTTCAATCAGCAAAGCAATACGTTCCATGAATAGTACTTACTTTTGATGCAATGTGCGCTAAAGTTACAAACACTTACGCATACTTACTACATGTTTATTGAACCCAATATTTCGAAAATACCTGTAGGCTGGATTGAAGTTATCTGCGGATCCATGTTCAGCGGGAAAACAGAAGAATTGATTCGGAGATTGCTTAGAGCCAAAATAGCAAATCAAAACACGCTGATTTTTAAACCGGCTATTGACATTCGTTACAACCAGACAGATATCGTTTCACACGACCAAAAATCACTTCCGTCCCTACCCGTAAATCAAGCCCGCCATATATTGGAACTAAGCAAAGAGGCCCAGGTCATAGGCATTGACGAAGCCCAATTTTTTGAAAGTGAGCTTGTTGATATCTGCGAACAACTTGCATTGCAAGGAAAAAGGGTAATCGTTGCAGGCCTGGACATGGATTTTAAGAAACAACCTTTTGGACCCATGCCGCAACTATTGGCCATAGCAGATTACATCACTAAACTGCATGCCGTTTGCGTCATATGCGGAGGTATCGCAGGCTATTCGTACCGGAAAGACCCGAATAAGGAGCAAGTTCTTGTTGGTGAGAAAGACAAATATCAGGCCCGTTGCAGAACTTGTTTTCATCTTTGATTCCTACCTTCATTTAAAAGCAATCACTTTGTCGACCTTTCATAAAATTTCGATCCTGTTCAAAAAAGAGCTGTTACTGGAATTACGGCAGCAGCACACATTCTATGGCATTCTGCTGTACATAGCAAGTACCATTTTCGTTTTATACTTGTCGATGGGAGAACCGGAGCCTACAGTGTGGAATGGACTTTTCTGGATCCAGCTGCTTTTCATTTGCACCAATGCCATCGCTAAAAGTTTTCTTCAGGAGGGCAAGGGTCGAATGCTCTATTATTACACTCTTTCCAGTGCAACGGATTTCATTCTGGCAAAACTTCTTTACAATGTAGTGCTCATGATTCTTATGAGCATCCTTAGTTTGGTTTTGTTCAGTTTCTTTCTGGGAACTCCGTTCAACGGACTGATTCATTTTGCAGCCATTACTTGTTTGGGAGGATTCAGCATCAGTATGGTATTCACGTTGCTGGCAGCGATTGCCGCAAAAGCGAATCAAAATGCGGCCTTAATGCCCATTCTGGGATTTCCCTTAATCATTCCGCAATTGCTGCTTTTGATTAAACTGTCAAAGTCTGCCTTCGGTGAAATTTTCCGTGACCAAGCAGTTTTACAAATGACACTTCTTCTGTGCGGACTCGACATCCTCATTGTTGTCCTGAGTTTGATTTTGTTCCCTTTTTTATGGAAAGATTAATGCAACATCCTACCTTTGCGCCACTCTTGACGCTCCTGCTTTTCAAGCGAAAGTTTGAATAAAAAACAGGAAGTGGATAGATTACAAACGTCGTTTAATTAATAGTCAGATTGTATTGTTTATGAATAAATCCTGGTGGAAAATAGTAGCAATCATTTTGTTGCTTTATACCTTTACAGCAGGCTTTATCATCCATGTTCCAATCATCGGAAACCTACAGCAAACCATACGCAATCTTTTCTTTCATGTTCCCATGTGGTTTGGGCAGATGATTCTACTCCTCATTTCCCTTGTGTTTTCGATACGCTATTTACGTACAGGCAATCTTAAAGAGGATATCAAAGCCAGGGAATTTGCACGCACCGGAATCATATTCGGAATTTTAGGACTTGTAACAGGCGCCATTTGGGCCAATTATACATGGGGCGAACCCTGGAGCAATGATCCCAAACAAATCGCAGTAGCTATTGCTTTGCTGATTTACATGGCGTATTTCGTTTTACGCAACTCCATGACAGACATGGATAAACGGGCAAGAGTAAGTAGTGTGTACAACATTTTTGCCTATTTCATTTACATTCCGCTCATTATGATTCTACCCCGATTGGTTCAATCACTTCATCCCGGAGGTGAAGGAGTTGATGGAAATCCTGCCATGAACGGAAAAGATCTTGACCCCACCATGCGCATGGTTTTTTGGCCGGCTGTTTTTGGGTGGACCTTAACAGGTATTTGGATCAGTAATTTATATATTCGCCTTTCTATTTTAAAAGAAAAAAACTGGCTGCATGCTTAAAAGGACGTTTTTCATGACAATATTGCTTGGTCTGGTGCATCAATTGTTCGCACAAATGACAACCAATACCGGTGAACAAACGCCAGATTCTATGGTCGCTCATGGAAAGATTTATGTAGTCATGTTTGTGTGCCTCGTAATTTTGGGCGGATTGATTACCTATTTGATTTTGCTGGATCGCAAAATCAAAAGATTGGAAAAACAAAAAGATTGATCTCTTGCTATATTAAAAAACAAAAAAAACGATTGTATGTCATCACAGCACTACAGCTTTTTTGAAAGTGTTCAAAAAAGCTTTGACAAAGCAGCAGCTTACACGAAATGGGACAAAGGAATTCTTGAACAGATTAAGGAATGTAACAGTGTTTACCAGATGAAATTTCCTGTAAAAATGGATGATGGTAACATTGAAGTTATTGAAGCTTACCGTGTTCAGCACTCCCATCACAAAACGCCTTGTAAAGGTGGTATCCGTTTTGCTGCCGAAGTAAATCAGGATGAAGTAATGGCACTTGCAGCTCTCATGACCTATAAGTGTGCCATTGTAAACGTTCCTTTTGGCGGCGGCAAGGGCGGTATTAAAATCAACCCCAAGGCTTATTCTGCTTACGAATTAGAAAAAATAACACGCCGTTATACGTCTGAATTGATCAAGAAAAACTTCATAGGACCCGGAACCGATGTTCCTGCTCCGGATTACGGAACCGGCGAACGTGAAATGGCCTGGATTGTTGACACCTACCAAACAATGAAACCCGGCGAACTGGATGCAGCCGGTTGTGTTACCGGAAAACCGATCACGCAGGGCGGTGTTTACGGACGTCGTGAAGCGACCGGCCTGGGTGTTTTTTATGGCATCAATGAAGTACTGAACATGGAAGATGTCATGAAAAAAATGGGATTAACCACAGGCATCAAAGGGAAAAGAATCATCATACAAGGTTTAGGAAATGTAGGTTATTACACAGCTCTCCATTTTCAAAATGCCGGCGCCAAAATTGTTGCACTTGCCGAATACGAAGGTGCCATCTGGAATAATGACGGACTTGATTATGAAGCCGTTTTTCAACACCGCAAAAAGACCGGTTCGATCCTGAACTTCCCGGGCGCTACAAATTTCGAAAAAAGTTCAGATGCGTTGGAAATGGATTGTGACGTATTGATTCCTGCGGCTCTTGAAAATGTAATCAATGGCGAAAATGCTCCACGTGTCAAAGCAAAAATTATTGGAGAAGCCGCCAATGGCCCTTTGACACCCGAAGCAGATGAAATCTTTTCAAAGAAAGGAGTACTGGTAATCCCCGATATGTTCCTGAATGCCGGAGGTGTAACGGTAAGCTATTTTGAATGGTTGAAAAACCTGAGTCATGTACGCTACGGACGTATGGAAAAACGCTTCACAGAAAATCAAAACAATGCCATTCTTTCAGAAATCGAAAGTCTTACCGGCAAGAATGTGGAGAAAAATATACGCAACAGCATTATTCATGGACCGGATGAAATCGATCTCGTGAAAAGCGGATTGGAAGAAACCATGATTAATTCTGTAAATGAAGTGATGGATTGCTGGAAACAAAATCCCAACATTCCTGATATGCGCACTGCAGCTTATGTGGTAGCGATCAATAAGGTGGCAACCAGTTATGCAGAATTGGGCATTTTCCCTTAATCAAAAAAGCGTTCGTTCAAGACCCGTTACAAACCGTAACGGGTTTTTTATTTCCTTACCCTTAAAAAGGCTTCATCTTAAACACTTGTTAAATATACCTTTATGGTAGTGCTGAAATCTTGTCATCTTTGTTATTTTACATGAATTAGGTACAAGGTTTGATTCATTCACATAAATAAAGATTCATAGACTATGAACACAAAGCAAATACTTACCACCGTTTTGATTAGTGCTGTTACGGCAGTAACCAGTGTTTTTGTTTATTCAAAATACCAACAAAACTACCAACCCCTCAGCTCAAGCCAATCCCAATTGCCCGTGAACTATGCCGGTCTTTTGAGCGGAGATAAACTACCGGGCGGCCCCGTTGATTTTGAACAAGCCGCCGCCATCAGCATTCCGGCTGTAGTACACATCAAAACAAAAACCAATCCCACTCAAACCAATAATCAATTGAAACGGCGCAGTCCATTCAGTGATTTATTTGGCGATGATTTTTTTGATGATTTTTTTGGAGGCCCACAAAACAACCGCGTACAGGAAGCGAGTGGCTCAGGAGTGTTCATATCCAACAATGGGTATATTGTAACCAACAACCATGTGATTGAAGGCGCAGACGAGATCAATGTTACGCTCAGCAATAAAAAACAATACAAAGCCAAATTGATCGCAACAGATGCGAATACAGATTTGGCTGTAATAAAAATTGAAGGCACCGGTTTCCCATACCTTCTCTATGGCAATTCAGATGAAGTTAAGGTAGGTCAATGGGTGTTGGCTGTTGGATACCCCCTCACGTTAGAAACTACTGTCACAGCCGGAATTGTAAGCGCTAAATATCGTTTTCTGGGCATCAATCAACGCAAGGCAGGTCCAAAAGGAAATGTCGTTGAAAGTTTCATTCAAACAGACGCAGCGGTGAATCAGGGAAATAGTGGCGGAGCGCTGATCAACACTGGCGGACAACTGATTGGAATCAATGCGGCTATTGCATCCCCCACCGGAACTTATGCGGGTTATTCTTATGCAATTCCCGTAAACATCGTTAAGAAAGTAGTAGACGATTTAATTCAGTTTGGAACCGTTCAGCGGGCATTCTTAGGCATTCGTCCGCAGGCTAATGGTGATGAGCAAACCGATTCTCAAATCAAAGAAGGTGATGGCGTCGTCATTGGAGAAGTTCTTGATAAGAGTGCCGCCGAAATTGCGGGATTGAAAAAAGGAGACAAGATCATCAAGCTGGACAATAAAACAGTTACCACATGGACCGAACTCACGGGTACGGTTGCCAGTTACAGGCCCGGTCAAAAAATAACGGTAACCTATATCCGAAACAACAAAGAAAACACGGTTACGCTGACACTTAAAAACAGTGCAGGAACAACTGAAATTGTAAAAAATTCTGTACTTGATAAACTAGGAGCAGATTTGGAAACGCTGGATAGCAAAAAAGCAAAAGAATATGGTATCGAAGGTGGCGTACTTGTCAAAACACTGTCTGAAGGTTTGATATCAGATCAAACGCCCATGAAAAAAGGCTTCATCATCATTCGTGCCGGAGGCAAAACCATCCAATCTGTTGAAGATTTAAAGAAAGCCATCGAATCCGCCGGAAACACCATATTAATCGAAGGTATTTATCCCGGGTATGAAGGTGTCTATCAATATGCGATCAATGATTTAAGAAATGAACCCTAAATAAAGAAATTGAAATAAAAAAGAGGCTGTCTCAAACTTTTGAGACAGCCTCTTTTTTTATTGAGTTATTTAATGCTATTTAAAAAGCACCAGATACCCCCATGGTTCGATCTCATAATTTGTGACTGTGTCGACCATACATGATGCCCCTGAAAAGAGATCTTGAAACTGACCTTTGATACGTTGATCTGCAAAATGAAACCGTGTCGGTTTGTCAGAAAAATTCAATACAACCACCACCTCTCCCCGATTACACTTTCGTACATACGAAAACAAAACATCTAAATCAGACGTAGCAATGCGCCATGTAATCACATTTTTATCTGCTGCATTGAGTGCAGGATGCTTTTTCCGAAATTCCAATAACGTTTTATAAAAACTGTGTAATGCGGGCTGGTCATTCCAACTGATCTCATCTTTATCAAAAAACAAAAGCCGTTTGTGACTTGGCAATTCCTGTCCGCTATAAATCATAGGTACACCATTCCATGTGCAACTAAAAACAGCCAATGGCAAAGCCATATCTCCATATTTTTCGTACTCCGATCCATTCCAGCTGTTTTCATCATGATTGGATGTAAAAAAGGAACGGATGTGTCGATATGGTTTTTTTGTTTGATAGATTGACAATGCCTTATCCAGTTCAAAAAGTTTACGATGCTTTTGATAATACTCCTGTGCTATATGCATCCAATGCCACGTATAACTGGCATCAAAAACTTCTGCATAGGGTTCATCGCCCCACTGATCAAACTCTCCCAGCCAAAACAAAGGACGAACCTGATCCAGCGCAACTCTTGCTTCTTTCCAAAAGTCAACAGGAACCAACATGGCCATATCGCACCTAAATCCATCGATCCCGCACTCATGAACCCAAAACGCCATTGCATCAATCATCGCCTTACGCATTTCTGCATTATTGTAATTCAAATGAATGACATCTTCCCAATTGTCGACCGGCGGTTTGAAATTCCCATGCCAGTCCCGGTTATAATATTCAGGATATTGCAAAGTCCATTCATGATCCCATCCGGTATGATTTGCCACCCAATCGATGATCACTTTCATATTCAAAGAATGAATATCTTCGACCAAAGATTGAAACTCTTCAATTGTTCCAAATTCCGGATTCATTTTTACATAACTCGAACAGGAATAATAACTTCCCAGATCGCCCTTTCTGTTTTTTTCTGAAATAGGAGTTACCGGCATAAACCACAGCACCTCTACACCCATATCTTTCAAACGCGGCAAGTGTTTACGAAAAGCCGCAATTGTACCTTCTGGTGTATATTGGCGAAGGTTCACTTCATAGATATTGGTAGACGGCACCCAATCTAAGTGTCCTGCTAATTGATTCATCTTATTTTAAATTGAAGGTCAATGATACGAACCCTAAGGCAAACAATTGTTCCTTTTTTCAACTTTTAAACCATGTACCTTTGAACTTGTTAAAATACATATGAAGAAGTTTGAAGTCCCCAACATTTACAGAAGTTCGTTTTTGACTGCCATTAAAGAGCAACGAAAAGCGAATGATAAATTAAAAAAAGATTTCACCCCTACAGCCATTCATGCCGGCACAGTTCATTTTTACCTTGCGCGTCATTTTGGTTTTTGTTACGGTGTTGAAAATGCCATTGAGATTGCATTTAAAACCATAGACGAGAACCCGGGAAAGCGTATTTTCTTACTGAGTGAAATGATTCACAACCCACAGGTCAATGCCACTTTAGTGGAAAAAGGAGTACAATTTCTTCAGGACACTTATGGCAATCCAATTATTTCACTGGATGAAGTGACAGATGAGGACATTGTGATTATACCCGCTTTTGGAACGACACTGGCAATGGAAAAAACACTTCAGGATAAGGGAATACGAACAGAGAAGTACAACACAACCTGCCCTTTTGTTGAAAAGGTATGGAACAGAAGCGAACAACTAGCAGCTAAAGGATACGCACTGGTTATTCACGGAAAACCAAAACATGAAGAAACCAGGGCTACCTTTTCACATGCAAGCGCCAAAGCGCCTTCCGTTATCGTCAACAATTTAAATGAGGCCATCAAATTGGGCGCTTACATCACAGGCAAACTGCCTCCAGAAGGCTTTTACGAAGATTTCAAAGGAAATTATTCTGAAGGATTCAACATCACAACTGATTTAAAAAGATTTGGCGTTGTGAATCAAACAACCCAGCTGGCAAGTGACACACAAGAGATCGCAGAATATCTGAAAAAAATCATGATTGAACATTATGAACTGCTTCCGGATGCTGTTGGCGAACACTTCGCAGATACAAGAGACACCTTATGTTATGCAACAAACGACAATCAAACTGCCGTAATACAAATGCTGGAAACAGAGGCAGATCTGGCCATTGTCATTGGTGGCTATAATAGTTCCAATACGACACACCTGGTTGAACTTTGTGAGAAAAAACTTCCTACTTATTTCATCAATGGACCGGAGAACATAACATCCAAAGATGTGATCAGGCATTACAACTACCATCAGGCAACTGAAGAAATCACCACTTCATTCCTGCCTCAAAAAAATCAGATACGGATTTTAATCACCAGCGGTGCTTCTTGTCCTGACGCAACTGTTGAAGCCGTAATGCAAAAAATTGCGTCTGTCACCGGAAATCAAATTGAATGGTAAGATTCCTTTACAAGATTCTTTCCGGAATAAGAATACGAACGAAGCCCCAAAAAGGGGCTTCGTATCTTTCCTGTTATTCAATTTAATTTGCACGTTCCATATTCGAAGTGCTATTGTACAACAAACTTCGTAATGTATTGCTTGCCGGTGGTTCTAAGATAAATTCGCACTACATAAACTCCCGGCAACAAATCCCTCAATTCAAGATTCTGTACAGTGACATTGTTCCATTTGCGTATGGTTTTTCCTGAGAAATCATCCAATGAAACATCCATAGATCCCTGCTGTTCTGAAAGCATTAAGAAAGTCGCGCCTCTAGAAGGATTCGGATAAACAGTAAAGACAGGCTTACTCTTAATAGTTACGGAATGAATATCACTGTAAAATGATTGACCATTCATTTCAATCGCACGAATCCGGTAAAACAAAACGGAATTTTTGGGCAACATACGGTCGATATAAGAATACGTTGTGATTCCGTTTGATTCTTTTATATTGACCCCCACAGGAACAAAAGCTATAGGTTCATATAAACCAGTTCCTGCTTTGCGTTGAATTTCATATCCTTCAAATACACCTTGAGTCTGTGCAACCCATGACAGGTTTACAACGTCATTTTGCAGACGAACATGAAAATCCTGAAATGTAATTGGTAATGGGGCACAGGAATTGTACATATAACCCAACGCTTTATTCGTATAGCCATTGGTTGTTACCAAAACCCATAAGTTACGATTGGCGTCCGGAATTTGACTGTTATAGGGAGGATAACCCACATTGGAAACTGCAAACAAGTTTACCAAAGGATTGGTTCCGGGCTCTACAGTCGTAGTATATGAATTGGTGTAAACCATCACATCCTCATCGCCAAATGTTCCGAATATTCCGTCATATGAGTAGTCCATATATACTGAATACTGACCGGAAATTGAGAATGGAGCTACGGACCGGATTTGCATGTTAAAAGTTCTGGGATCACTATTAACACCACAATTGATTAAACCGGAAACTCTGGGATCAATGGTAAAGCCCACATTACAGGCAACACAATGCACAACAGTTCCGTTTTGCGCCTGAGAAGACCAAAAGTCAGCTTTCATTGAAATAACATCACTACATGCTTTTGGAACTTTTATTGTAACACCTTTAACTGTAAATCTTGCACTATCACCGGTAGGATATACTTGTCGTACCAGGGTTGTAGCAGGATTTAATGGTACTGTTGGGTCGGGAGGATAACTTGTCAGTAAAGTAGGAACAGGATGCCCAACATGGACTTCGTTATGTATTCCTAAATTTATTTTTGACAAAGTTAAATCGGAAGCAACAGGTGCTTTTGCATTACTGGGAACGTTGGGACAATTAAAATAATTGGGATAATCATTTGCCATCCACGAATGGATGTAAATCCATTTGTTACCACCATTATTTTCGATGGTAAAAATAAAATCAAAATTGATGGTACACGTATCATTTGTTGGGTTGCTATTGGAATAATTTACCTGAACAATGACATTTTTAACCACACATTGGGAACGAACTGTGTTAAGCAATGGCATAACAGCCATCAACAATAACAAGAGTATAATCTTTTTCATAAAGTCAGTTTTTATGTTAACAATAACTTTCGTATTGAATGCCTTTCAAAAAGAATTAATGACTCTCATTCACCTATTACTCCTGTTCCATCGGTTTTTTGTTTTACTCAATGTACAATCGGCGAGATATGAAAAAAATGACTTGTCGCATTAAAGCGAATGACTGACAACACTTTATTGATATACAGAACAAATCCTACGGGTAAAATTTGCCTTACATGAACAAAAAAAGGACCCTCAAATGAGGGCCCTTAACTTTTGGTTTTATCTGGTTTTCCGTCCTGTTTATTATTGAACCATAATGCGTTCTACAACTTGCTCACCTGAATTTCTAAAGTTCAAACGAAGTACATAGATGCCTGGTTTAAGATTTGACAACTGAAGGTTTCTGGTATTCAGTGAATTCCATTGTTGGATACGTTTTCCGGCAAAATCCTCCAGTGATGCGTCTAATGTACCTGAACCTTCAGGAATTACAACACTTGCAGATCCTCTGTTAGGATTAGGATATACTGCCACCTGAATACTTCTTCCACTTCTGCGAATCGCCTTAATATCACTATAAATAGAAGCACCATCGAAATCTACCTGACGTAAGCGATAGTAAACAACTCCGGATACCGGCATGGCCGCATCTTCAAAGGAGTAAGCGGCACCTGCGCCATTTCCACCAGCTAATTTTGAATTAACAAAACCAATGGCGACATATTTTCCATTGTCTACACGACGTTGAATTTCAAATCCGCTGTTGTTGCTTTCTGAACCTGTAATCCAGTTGAGACTTACTTTTTCTTTTTGCAATGCTGCATTAAACTCTTTCATTAATACCGGCAGCGTGGAGCAGGTATTGGCAATAGCAGTCAAGTTTCCGGCAATGTTGATGGCGGGTACATTCAAGCGAATGAGAACAGGATCAGTCATCTGATCTGCATTTACAGCAACTCCATATGGGATATTTGTAGCATTGAATACACTTGTAAAGGGCGCTGTTGCTCCGATTGTACTGGTTGAAAAAGCAGTTGAAGATTTAATTTTAAGATTGGCTTCTTCAGCAGGATCAACAAGTCCGTTGCGGTTATCATCCACAAAAGCCTCATAAGTTCCGGTTATGGCAGTTGGTGTTCCGTTTGTTGTGAGTGAACATTCGATTGCGAGATTGAATGTACGCGGGGTTGTACAATTGATGCTTCCCGAAACTCTTACGACCGGAATATTGAGCACTTCGCCACAAGTTCCGCCCTGGCATGAACCATTACTGGCTGTGTAACGAGTAATGCGAATTACAGGTGATGAAGATACGGGACAAGTAAATTGTCCGGTTGTATAAATTGCACCACCCGGAGCATTTGATGCCAGAAAACAATCTGTTCGAACGACATTCACCCCGTCACACAAAACCTCAACTTTTACCCCCTTAGGATTGGTTGACACATCATTTGTAAGACGTAGAGAAATTTGTCTCGTTACAGTGGTCCCACCATTCGAAATCGGGATAATTTGAACTTCACTTACAGTAGGACAAGGGTTTTCAGGTGCAGCAAACAAGATCGTAGCGCTCATAATGGCACTAAAGAATAGTAAAAACTTTTTCATAATTAATGAGTTTTGTGGTTTACAAAAATTAGCTCGTCAAAGGATAGATTCTGAAAAAGTCTTTAAAAGGATAGAGGCTGGACTTATAAAAGTTCAGTTATTCAGAGGAAATTGGGATATATTAAGCAAAACTTAATGGACAATAAAAGAATAAAGGATCGTAGGGTTCAACGGATAAGAGGATGTTAAAACAAATGTAAATGCTTTTTTTTATAAATACAAACTTCTACTTAATTTTTTTATTTACCCCTTGTTTTCACATAATTCAATGCCATTTCCAATTGTTCATCCATAGTGAGATGGGAATTGTCAATTGTAATTGCATCCGTGGCCCTTGTTAA
Source organism: Lacibacter sp. (assembly GCA_049240625.1). Classification (GTDB taxonomy): domain Bacteria; phylum Bacteroidota; class Bacteroidia; order Chitinophagales; family Chitinophagaceae; genus Lacibacter. Next base: position 34,414 of record JBMLSG010000024.1, read on the forward strand.
AGGACTGATTGCCCGGTGGGTATCCATATAGTCTCGCGCGTCCAGATTGCTTTTCACTTCTTCCAATGTAACATGAGGGTTCTTGAGCACCATCTCTTTGAAACGTCGTTGGGCGCGTATCCAACTATCTGCTGTCATAAATAATTTCAATTCTGCCTCCGGAAAAACCGTAGTGCCAATATCGCGCCCGTCCATTACAATTCCTTTGGAGGCTCCTATTTGGCGTTGCTGCTGAACCGCGAATTCCCGGACTTCTTTTAAGGCTGCCACTTCACTGACCTTCTCCGCAACCACCAGATCACGTATGATGTACTCTACATTCTCGCCATTTAAATAGACTTCATTAAGCCCCGTTACGGGATCGCGGTTGAAAGACAACTCTATATTTGCCAGTGCTTTTATCACCGATTGGGCATCCGACCAATCAACATGACTTCTCAAAAAATAAAGCGTTATGGCACGGTACATGGCCCCGCTGTCGATATACAGATAATCCAGTTTCTGAGCAAGTTGTTTTGCCAGTGTACTCTTCCCGCAGGAAGAAAAGCCGTCAATGGCGATTACAATTTTTTTCATCTCTTCACCACAAATGTAAAAAAGCCCTGCTTTTCGGCAGGGCTTTTGTTCGTAAAATTGATTACGCTTCGGATTTATGTGATTTCTTTGATTTCTCTTTAAAAGTAAACCTGATTTGCTGTGCTTCACTGTCCAATTCCGCAATCAAGACATCACCTTCCTTGATGTTCATTTTTAAAATCTCTTCGGCCAATGGATCTTCCAGATATTTCTGAATAGCACGATGTAATGGTCTTGCTCCAAATTGAACATCATAACCTTTCTCGGCCAGAAAATCTTTGGCTTCCGGTGTAATTTCCATTGTAAATCCAAGATTTTTCAAACGAGCCAGTACGCCTTTCATCAAAATATCGATGATATTGAAGATGTGTTCTTTCGAAAGAGAATTGAATATGATGACATCGTCAATACGATTCAAAAACTCGGGCGAAAACGTTTTCTTCAACGCCTTTTCAATAACAGCCTTATTGGATTCTTCCTGCTGCTGAACTTTGGATGCCGTTGCAAATCCAACACCTTCTCCGAAATCTTTCAATTGACGCACGCCAATATTGGAGGTCATAATAATCAGCGTATTTTTAAAATCTACTTTTCTGCCCAAACCGTCTGTAAGCTGCCCATCGTCCAAAACCTGCAATAAGATGTTGTAAATATCCGGGTGTGCTTTTTCGATTTCATCCAAAAGAACAACGGAATAGGGTTTGCGACGTACTTTTTCAGTCAATTGACCGCCTTCTTCATAACCAACATAACCCGGAGGAGCACCAATCAAGCGACTTACAGTGAATTTCTCCATGTATTCGCTCATGTCAATGCGAATAAGCGCCTCTTCCGAATCAAACATATGACGAGCCAGAGAACGGGCCAGTTCGGTTTTGCCGACACCGGTGGGACCCAAAAATATAAAGGTTCCAATTGGCTTCTTGGGATCTTTGAGACCTACCCGATTCCGTTGAATGGCTTTCACCACTTTGCTGATGGCTTCTTCCTGTCCAATAACGGCTCCCTGGAGGTCTTCAGCCATTCTGCGCAGCTTATCACTTTCGGCTTGCACCATTCGTTTTACCGGAATACCGGTCATCATACTAACTACCTCAGCTATCGCTTCTTCATCAATGGGAAAACGCATATTCTTGCTTTCTTCCTCCCACTTGGCCTTTGCCTTATCGAGATCTTCACCAAGTTTCTTTTCTGTATCCCGAAGCGATGCGGCCTCTTCAAAACGCTGACTCTTTACAACTTTATTTTTTTCGAGCTTGATGTCTTCGATTTTCTTTTCAAGATCAAGAATTTCTTTGGGAACATTGATGTTCTTGAGATGTACACGAGCACCCACTTCATCCATTACATCTATTGCCTTATCCGGCAACAAGCGGTCCGTCATGTACCGATCACTAAGCTTTACACATGCGTCGATTGCATCATCAGAGTAGGACACATTGTGAAACTCTTCGTATTTCGGTTTGATATTGTTCAAGATTTGCACCGTTTCTTCAACACTGGGAGGATCGACAATCACTTTTTGAAAACGACGATCCAACGCACCATCTTTTTCGATGTACATGCGGTACTCGTCAAGTGTTGATGCTCCTATGCATTGCAACTCGCCTCTTGCCAGAGCAGGCTTGAAAATATTGGAAGCATCCAGCGATCCGCTGGCGCCACCCGCCCCTACTATGGTATGAATCTCGTCAATAAAAAGAATAACATCCCGGTTCTTTTCCAATTCATTCATGATGGCCTTCATGCGTTCTTCAAACTGACCACGATATTTGGTTCCCGCAACGAGCGCGGCAAGATCCAATGACACAACACGTTTGTCGTACAACACTCTTGACACCTTGCGTTGTACAATTCGTAAAGCCAGACCTTCAACGATTGCCGTTTTACCAACTCCGGGCTCACCAATCAAAATGGGATTGTTTTTCTTACGGCGTGATAAAATTTGAGAAACACGTTCAATTTCTTCTTCACGACCAACAATCGGATCTAACGTGCCGCTTTCTGCCATACGGGTGATGTCTCTTCCAAAATTGTCCAGCACCGGCGTTTTGCTTTTGGCGCCTGCCGCTTGTTTGGAACGGGATTGCGCATACTTTGATTTTTCATCATCAAAGTCTTCTTCTCCCGGATCATCGTACTCGGCTTTGGGTTCATTAGAACGCACCATTCCTAATTCGTTTCTGAAAATATCGTAATCCACTTCAAATTCATTTAAGATTTGTGTTGCAATGTTTTCTTTGTTTTTGAGAATCGACAGCATCAAATGTTCTGTTTCAACCTGAGGGCTCTTTAACGCTTTCGCCTCCAGTACAGTAACACGAATGACTTTTTCGGCCTGTTTGGTCAGCGGAAGACTGTTGATATTGGCGACAGCTTTGCCGGCCTTATCCTTAACCGCTACTTCAATAGCCTTTCGCAGTTCGTACAAATCAACACTGAGGTTCTTTAAAATTTTGATTGCCGTATTTTCTCCTTCACGGATCATCCCTAAGATCAGATGTTCCGTTCCTATGAAATCATTTCCCAGTCGCAAAGCTTCCTCACGACTAAATGAAATGATCTCTTTTACCTGAGTTGAAAAATTATGGTCCATATAGGATTTTCGGTTTTTACAATTATAACGAATATTTTTGACAAGTATTTTTCATAAGTTACACATTAATTGTTAATAAATGTTACCCGTCAAAATTGATACCAAGGAGAAATTTCATGTCCTAAAACCGGAAGAGCCCATTCTATCTGCTAATATGACAGAAGATTTCGAGCATCTTTTACTTTCCCTGTTGAATAAAGAAGTCAAAAATGTGATTTTGAATTTGGAGACCGTTCAAGCGATTGAACCGGAAGTGGCCGAAATGCTTCAAACCATTCAACAACAATTTTATGAAAAGGCCGCTTCGTTTGTCATCTGTGGTTTACAATCACAAGTTGAAGAATGGCTCGACGGAGAAGGTTTACTCGAGATCATGAATACAACTCCTACCGAAAGCGAAGCCTGGGATATCGTCCAAATGGAAGAAATCGAGCGTGAAATTTTGGGGGATGAATGAGCCGCTTTAACTTAGACAATACAACCCATTAAATGCATGCTGCTGGCCGTTACCATTTTAGGAAATAATTCTGCCATTCCTGCTCACGGAAGGCATCCAACATCACAGGTCATTACAACGGCCGACGAACTGCTTTTGTTTGATTGTGGAGAAGGAACACAAATTCAGATTTTAAACTACAGAATCAAGCGAAGCCGTATCAATCACATTTTTATTTCTCATTTACATGGCGATCATTATTTTGGACTGATTGGCTTATTGAACAGTTTTGCTTTACTCAGCCGTGTTCAACCACTGCATATTTATGGCCCGGCTGCTTTAAAGGAAATTCTGGATTTGCAATTCAAACACTCCGACACCAGGCTTCCTTTTGAATTGACCTTTCACCCAATTGAAAAAGACGGATTGATTTTGGATGCGAAACACTATACAGTCGAATGTTTTTCAACCAAACACCGAATCGAATGCAAAGGATTTCTTGTAAGAGAAAAGAAAAACCTACGGAAAATCCTTGCCGAAGAAGTCAGAAAATACAACATCCCCCCTTCGTTTTTTCCTCAGCTTCAAAAAGGAGAGGATTTTGCAGACTCCAACGGAGTTGTAATCAAAAATGAGAGGCTGACCACTGAAAATCGGAGACCAAAAAGTTATGCGTTTGCTGCCGATACCGTTTATGATGTTCGATTAGCAGAGATTGTTCGCGAGGTCGACTTACTGTATCATGAAGCTACCTACCCTGACGCACTTGCGGAAAAAGCCACGGAGCGTTATCATTCTACAACCAAACAAGCGGCCAGTATTGCACTTCAAGGCTCCGTAAACAGGTTATTGATTGGACACTTCTCAGCAAAATTCGAAAACCTGGAGCCGTTCCTGACAGAGGCACGAGAAGTCTTTATGAACACAGATCTGGCACAAGAGGGCGTAACCTATCTCTTGTAAATCTGTTCCACGAACAAAGAATCAGGACAGGTCTTTTGCCAGTTGTTTGATTTTTTGAAGATGCTCTTCACTTACAGGCCAAACAGGCATCCGAAAGGTATTGGCACAAAGTCCCAATTCGCTTAAAAAAGCCTTGACGCCACTGGGACTACCTTCAGCAAAAAGGGCTTGAATGACGTCCATGTATTTGTAATGAATCGATCGTGCAGCTACAAAATCACCTTCCAGACATTTTCGAACCATTTCAGAAAAACCTGCAGGATATACGTTAGCGACAACAGAAATGACCCCGTGCGCCCCGCACGCAATCATTGGGAGCGTAAGCGCATCATCTCCACTGATCACCAGAAATCCCTCCGGTTTATTTTGGATGATTTCCATAATCTGCTCAAAATTTCCGCTGGCTTCTTTGGTTGCAAAAACGTTTTTACAATCCCGGGCAATGCGCAACTGTGTATTGGCAGTAAGATTTTGACCTGTACGTCCGGGCACATTGTAAATCATCAAAGGAAGCGGAGTATGTTCATTCAGCAATTTGTAATGCCGATACATCCCTTCCTGATTTGGCTTATTGTAATATGGAGCTACACTCAAAATGGCCTCATAGCCTTCAAGATCAAAAGTTTTAAAGGACTGTAAAACCTCGTGTGTATTATTACCGCCAATTCCGGCGACCAAAGCAACGCGCCCTTTGTTCACATCCCGGACAAAAGAAAAAATTTGTTGTTTCTCTGAGGCAGAAATCGTTGCGGTTTCACCTGTTGTACCCAACACAACGATATACTCGCATTTTCCCTCAATGATATGGTTAATGATTTTCTGAAAACTATCCCAATCAATCGTGCCATCAGCCAAAAAAGGTGTTACAATTGCCACACCTGTACCCCGTAAACGATCCTGAAGAGCGTGCATGTTTTGAAATTTTTAACGAACGAAATGAATTCTTTGATTCATTGGCAAGAATCATTCGCAATCAAAAGATGAGACTACAGTTCATCCCAAAAGCCCATTTTACCATACTTTTCGATCCGTTGCTGTACCCGGGTTTCAGGATCAATTTGTTTGAGTTGTTTCAACAAAGGAATCAATTCTTTTTTAAGAAGTTCGCCGGCTTGAGCGTAATCCCAATGTGCTCCACCAGCAGGTTCAGGCACAATACCATCAACCAATCCAAATTGATGCATGTATTCAGGCGTTAGTTTTAACTGATCGGCAGCGACCTCTTTCTTTTCCCAACTGCGCCATAATATGGAGCTGCAGCTTTCGGGAGAGATCACAGTATACCAGGTATTTTCCAGCATCAGTACTTTATCCCCTACACCGATACCCAATGCACCGCCACTTGCTCCTTCGCCAATGATGACGCAGATAACCGGCACTTTTAACCGGATCATCTCATAAATATTTCGTGCAATCGCTTCTCCTTGTCCGCGTTCTTCGGCTTCCAACCCAGGAAATGCGCCAGGAGTATCGATGAGCGTTATGACTGGCTTATTGAATTTCTCTGCCAACTTCATCAAACGCAAAGCCTTACGATATCCTTCCGGATTGGCCATTCCAAAGTTGCGCATCTGACGCATCTTCGTATTGATCCCTTTTTGCTGACCAATGACCATAACGGTTTGACCATCCAATTGAGCGAAACCTCCAACCATTGCCTTGTCATCCTTCACCCCACGGTCTCCGTAAATTTCTACAAAGTTGGTGCACATCGTACTGATGTACTTGAGCGTATAAGGCCTATCGGGATGGCGACTGAGTTGAACCTTCTGCCAACTCGTCAAACTCCCGGTTATTTCTTTTCTTTTTTCTAAAATAGCATGCTCCAGCTGTGCTATTGTGGCAGTATAATCAACTTCAGAATTGGCTTCTGCCATTTTTCGGATTTCCAACAACTGATCCACCAAATCCTTGATGGGCGTTTCTATTTCAATAAACTGACGATTTTCTAAAGCAGGCATAGTTCCAAAATGAGCGGTAAAATTAAGGCATGAAGGGGGAAATGAAAAAAATTAATAAATGGCTAACCCATAAAAAAAGTCGGCACGGGAATAAGTGATTTATTCCCGTGCCGACTAAAAAACTTTGCATTTATTTATTGACTTGTATCTCTGCGCCTAAAGCCTGGTCTCCGGTTCCGGAAACCAATCCTTTTGCAAATACCGTGTAAATTTTTCCCGGATCTAATTCAATTCCAGGCAAACTCAACACAACAGTAGTTGTTCCGGCTAGTCGCACTTCTACATCATAAGTACCTGCGTCAACAGGCGCGAATGCTTGATTTGCGGTAGCACTTGTCTGGTTTTCAAAAGTACGGTCGCTGAAAATCGGAATAAAATCAGTTCCGTCAATATACCCTACAGTTACCGCCGGCGCGTCCGGACTAAAGTGAAAGAATCGAATATGCGCCTTTCCTGATTCAGGAGCAGTTAAATCGTCCTCAACCAGCAAAGCATTAATAGAAGACAATAAATTAACAGCATAGACAGAATAATTTTTGTCCTTTACAAAGGGAATGTCGGCATTGATAACCGAAGTAGTCGTTCCTGCAGCATTCACTTTAATATTTCTTGCGCCCGCTACAACTTTAAGATAGCCGGTTGAAGACGGATATGTGAGTGCGGATGTATTCACCTTGGTATTGTCGATCAGAAGATCGACTCCCGGTGCATCGGGTGAAGCGTGTGTGACACTTACATTGGCCGTAAGGGCATTCACTTTAACATCAAATTTCTCGGACGATGTTGAAAGACGTCCAACAGACAGCTTTAACCCACTGGCAGCTGTTGCCGATTTGATCGTCAAAACACCGCTTACTGTAACAGCAGGCGAAACGACAGTCCCGGTTGGAATAAGAACAGAAGCGGTTGCCTCAACAGCATTTGCAGGCAACTTCATCGTCCCCGACAAGGTAAACCCGCCTGTAATTTCGTAGGCCACTGTTACCTCTTCGGCAAGTGCAGTTCGAACCTGTACCGTTAAAGACAAATTACCGCCTTCTGTAACTGTTTTCGCTGTTTTGGATTTCAATTCCAAATAAGGCGGTAAAGAGGTTGAAGCAAAATCAAACTTCTCTTCCTCAAATTTCTTACACCCGCTTAAAACAATGAGCGAAAGCAGAATGTATCGTCCTAAAATATTTATGATTTTCATATTTTAAAATTTTGCGATGAAAGATTATAAGTCAAACCATAATTTAGTTGTGAAAGGAGGACTCACCTTGGGTGCATTTTGATTGGGAATCAATTCTGCAGACTGAGGGTAATCCCATCTTCTCAAAAAGCCACCTGCCGGAGTTCCTGCCGGTTGTGTTAATTCCGGGAATTCACTTCCTTCAGGACCGGATCTTCTCCATTGTGTAAACGCCTCCAATGGTCTGTCCATCAAATCAATCCACTGTTGCATGTATATTTCCTGCAAAGGTTTCGCAGCAGTTGTTAGTGAAGGCATGGCAGCTAAATAATTGGTAATAGCGGTTGCCCCAATTCCATAATACTTCAAGGCTTCGGTGATTCCCTTGCGATAAAGCTCATCGGCTTTCGTTAAATTGACAGCAACACCCAATCCTCTGGCATATGCTTCCGCTTCAAAAAACAACTGTTCCTGATAAGTAAACATCAGATCAGGAGCATCGGGCTTGAGCAATGTTGCAATATTAATTACAGCTGTAGTTTCATCTGCTTCAGCTTCGGACTCAACCGCTATATACTCATCCGGATCAGCATCCGTTCCAGGTGCGAAATACACAGGAATGCGTGGATCATCGTATGGATCCATATAATCAAACACATTGGTGTTCGCGAAGAAGAAAACATTCTGACTTCCCGCATACCTTTTCAAAATTTTGAACTTGGGATTTTCCTTTCCGGATTCGTTTAAGTATGGGTACAACATATTGACATTGGAATTATCGATCATTCCGCCATTGGTGAGCATTTCTCCAATTTTTGAAGCTTTTGTGGGGTCTTTATCCACCATCAACATCAATGTCCGGAATTTCAAAGAATTTGCAAGCTTTTTCCATTTAACCATATCGCCTTTATACAGCAAATCATAACTTCCAATTTTTAGCGGACTAGTCGTTTCAATTTGTGCAATTGCCTCGTCTAAAAGCTTGATAATTCCTTCAAGAACATCTTTTTGTGCATCAAACTTCGGATAAGATATGGCCGTATTCCAGGATTCAGAAAAAGGAATATCTCCCCAAATTGTAGTACACTCATACATCATTTGTGCAAGCACAATTTTACATTGCGCAGCAGCATTATTATTCTTTGGAACAGCCGCCTCGGCCTGTGTAATAGCAAGTTTCAGATTGTTACCGGATGTTGCATAATAGCCTCGCCATGTATTGCCTGTACTGAAAGGACTGATGTCATATACATCACTGGCTCCCCATCCATAATTTCCACCGCTTGCCTGATTTTGAACGTGAAAAGCGATGGGAATGTATGAGTCACCGCCTGTTCTGTTGGAAGACCAGGATACCAGCGCATAATTGAACAACAAATCAGGACTTACTGAAGTTGCCGCAACGGGATTGGTATTAATGTCCAGATTTTTTTTGCAGGACACGAGCATAGCTACAAAAACTATGATCATACTATATCTTATTCTCATTGTTTCAATTTTTAATAATTAAAGAATCTAAAAACCTTACAGTGTAAAGCGCACATTAACACCTATGGATCTTGTTGATGGCACATTGTAAAACTCCAGACCTTCACCTACCTGATTGGGTCCGAAAATATTTACTTCGGGATCGATGTGCGGAACAAAGTCTTTGATGATTAACAGATTTCTTGCTTCAACACCCACTTCAGCAGATTTAAAGAACATTCTTTTCCCTTTAAATGATGGAAGCACATAGGAGAACCGAATTTCTCTGAGCTTGACATACGATGCATCAAAAACATTAGCAACTGTATTCGAAGTTTTGAAATTATTAACCCAATAATCCTGCATACTTTGAACAGGCACCGTGTTGGGCAAATATTTTCCGTCAGCGGTATTCAGATAGACACCATTATCTACAAACACGTTTCCTCTGTTTGGAAGTGTTTCAATTGCTAAACCACTTGTGCGCATTCCGGAAACCGTACCTGAATAAAGAACACCACCTTGTCTGATGTCAATCAATCCACTTAATGTGAAGTTTTTATAACTGAAGGAATTATTGATACCCATGGTCCAATCAGGGAAGATATTACCCAGTCGCTTATCTGTTTCAACCTCACGTAAACCGGTTGACTGGTTGATAATGATATCTCCATTGGGTGAACGTCTCCAATCTGTTCCCCACAATCCAAATGTTTCACCAACAGATGCTTTTACAACGAGACCACTGTAACCACTAACAAGACTGTAAGACTTCAACTGTCCATCCAATTCATTTACGACCTGCTTGTTACGATTGAAATTAAAGTCAACGTTCCATGAAAATCCATTCCAGTTTTTAACCACTTGTGTTCTTAAATCAATCTCAAAACCTTTGTTAGTGATTGAACCGGCATTGATATTTTTGGCAAAATAACCTGTTGAAAGAGGAACGTCAATACTTAAGATTTGATCTGTTGTTTTCGTATTGTAATAAGTAGCGTCGAGTTGAATTCTTCCTTTGAAGAAACTCAGTTCGGTACCGAGTTCAATCGACTGCTGATTTTGCGGTTTCAAATTTACATTAGGCAGTGTACGAGGACCGGAAAAACCCAATAATCCACCTGCGGTAGGAAAAGTTCCAGTCAAACCATATTGAACAAAATAAGAAGTTGCCGGCGTATATAAAAAATCCAGACTATACGGTGACGCACCGCTTCCGACATTGGCCCAACCTGCACGAATTTTACCATAACTCAAAATCTTACTCGGCTTCAACAGTTCCGTAAAAATAAAACTCGTACTAACTGAAGGGTAGAAATAAGAACGGTTACTAACGGGCAACGTTGAATTCCAGTCATTACGACCTGTAATGTTTAAATAGAGATAGTTTTTATAAGACAGACCGATATCGCCAAATGCACCTACCAATCTGCTTCTGGCATATCCGTTAACCGGATCTTTAGTTGAAGCATTACCCAAACTGTATAAACCATCAACCGTAAGACCTAGTGCGCTAACGCCTAATGTTCGGGTTGTTGCCTGGAAATAGTTGTGTCCGGCAATGAATTTCAGATCAAGATCTTTAATAATGTTTGATTTTTCAATCGTAACCAAAAGATCATTATTGATACTGCTATTATAGATCTGAGCAAGCGAAAATCCACCATCCAATTGCCCGTAGGTACCTTTTACGGTAACGGTGCGGCGGTACTCATTAAAAAAGTCGGTACCTAAATTATTGGAAATGGTCATCCATGGAAAAGGTTTGTAAGACAACACGGTATTTCCCACGACACGATCAACCTCTGTATTATTTTTATTCTTGTTGATAATCCAATAAGGATTGTTGCTTGTTTTATCACTGCTAAGTGAATATTGTTCCCCTGTTAACGGGTTGAAATAATTGTTTTTCAACTTTTCCTGATCCAGTGTTCTTGGAAACAGTACGGCATTGGCCAACACGTTAAAATCATTACTACTTTGTACCGGGCGCCCTTCGGCAGTTGTACGAGCATAAGTCAAAGTTGCACGTGCAGAAAATTTCTCGTTAAAAGTTCTACCTGCATTGAAGTTCAAATTATAGCGTCCAAGTTTTGAACCCGGAACAACACCATTTTGTGTTGTATTACCAAAACTCAATCGGTAATCAGTATTTTCTGATCCACCCGCAATGCCAACCGTATTGATATAAGTCATTCCGGTTTCATAGAAATTTTTTACGTTATCGGGATAAGACTGAAGGGTTACATCATCTCCTTTAAAATCTTTGAATGTCAAATTTTGAACGTCACTGATTTTAGGTCCCCAACCATTGACAAATCTCATGTTGTACACACCATAGTTTCCGTTTGCATAATCGTTTTGAAATTCGGGCAACTTCAAAACACGATCCATCCTAATGGAGGAGTTTACTGTTACTATTGCAGCAGAACGACGACTACCTTTTTTTGTTGTAATCACAATAGCACCATTTTTTGCACGAGAGCCATATAATGCAGTAGCAGCAGCCCCTTTAAGAACAGTCATTGTTTCAATATCATCAGGATTGATATCGGCTACCCTGTTTCCAAAGTCAATTGCACCATTACCAAATGAATTTCCGGTAGAGTTGTCCAACGGCAAACCATCAATTACAAAAAGTGGCTGAGGTGAACCCTGTAGCGAACTTGTACCACGAATTACAATCTTTGAAGCTCCACCCACAGTACCGGAAGAGCTTGTAACACGTACGCCCGATATTTTACCTGCCAATGAATTGATCAAGTTAGGCTCACGGGCTTTGGTTAGCTCCTCGCCACTAACTTTTGAGACAGAATACCCGAGCGACTTCGATGAACGAGTAATCCCAACTGCAGTTACAACAACTTCCGTTAGAGTTTGATTTTCCTGAGAGAGTGTGATGGTAAATGAACCTCCATTACCAATAGCAAGTGTCTTCTTTTCGTAACCAACACTTGAAACCTCTAATGTCGAATTGCGTTGAACCATCAACTTAAAGGTTCCATCTGTACCAGTGACCGTTCCTTTCTTGGTCCCTTTTTCAGTTACCGATGCACCCTGAAGCGAATTTCCCTTGTCATCGGTTACCCTTCCGGAAACTTCCGCTTCCTGGGCCCATGCAAAGTGGAAGCACAAGAATAGTGCTCCCATCACAGCGATAAAATGTTTTCTCATTTTGTTACGTTTTAGTTAAAAAAATATCCCATCTGAATTTAACAATAATTTTAAGTTCTAAAACTTTTGTTAAATTATATTAACGGCTACTTAGTATAGACAATAACCATTAATACATATGTTGCAGGAAAAATTATCCAAAACGGACAAATAGCTGCCCACGAAATTCGGAACGTACAGGCTTCCGGATCAAATCGAGACCGGATCCAACAGTGGTTTGATTCAACATACGTAACTGACTCCAACGTAAATGAAGCAACATTTTTTTTCCTAAATGATAACTGAAAATGAAGTAATACTTATACCCTTTGTTATAAAATACTGGAACGGAAAAACTATACAACAAATCATTTTCATAGGCATAGATCCCGCTATTGTAAGAGTCCGTATCAAAATATAAGATGCGGCCATTAGCGGAAAAAACACTCTTTGCCGACTTATAAAACAAATCGAAAAAAGTCAGATAACCGTTTTGCACTTGTTT
>JBMLSG010000024.1:47341-53386 GCA_049240625.1 Lacibacter sp.
CAGATGGCGCATGAACGCCATAGCGCAACCAGGGGAATCGAAACATATCGGTATACGCTTCCAGTTTCAAAGCAGGATGCAAACGAAACACCAGTCCCATGAAAAGCCCTTGTTCATTTGAAGGCTGCGTGCTTTCAGTAAAAGCATTTCCGTAAAGTGTTTGATAACCGGGTTGCAGGTTTCGATATACAGCCGAAAAATCAATGGCCGACGCAACACTTATCAGAAGTCCGTTTACAATCCCATGATATCGACCTTTATGTGTAGCCCATTCGCCAAACCAATGGAGGTTTCGAAAGGTGTAGCTCCAGTCAAAACCGGCATTCAAAAAAGACCTTCCTCTGAAACTATATAAATTGTAAGGCTCCGACGATTTATGATAAACCTTATTGAATTGTGAATACAATGCATTAACAGAAAAAGAAAACCTGGGCTGCCGGTAACGACAAACTGCTCCGCTTGAAATCAAACGCACTTGACTCCTGTCTTGTTGCTCATTCAAGGTACGATGATATCCTGAAGTAATAAAGGACGTGATTACCTGTTCCTGAAGAAGCGAATCATAACTTAGATTGCCATCCAGTTTGCGTTCCGAAAAAAAACATGAAAGCTCGACTTGTTGTTTCCTGACCGTAACAGCAATGCCTCTGTTAAACAGATGCTCCCCCGAAGAATTGTACGGACGAATAACCTCCGATTGTCGTTTAATCTGAAGCACATCCACACTTTTTCCAAATGCCAGAGACTGCCATTGTAACAACCCCTGTCCCATGTTAACGGTATAATCGCCAATAGCCAAGGTATGAATCGATTTCAATTGACGCAAGAAGATATGAAAGGAGTAAAAATCAAATCCGTTTCGCTGAGCGCCTTTGAACCACTGTTCACCCGGATCTTTTTCGGCCGTAATTCCGTATTGCAACTTGTTTCCGTACTGGTACTTATACCGAAACAACATTTTTACTCTACTGCCAGAATAATAAGCGCTAGAACCGGAGTCGGATGCTCGTAAAAAACCAACGGAAGGCTCAAGAACCTTTCCGCTCCGGAATAACAAACTCTGTTCTCCTGATTTAAACCGTTTCCATAACTCCATTTTTACTGATACAACTTCCGCAACATAAACATAAGGAAGCAACTGCCGAATGATTTCAATGTCCCAGCCGGGGATGGCCTGCAACTCATAAATACTGATCAATGGCCCCATAATGAATTTGTACTGAAAAAAACGGCTGCAATGCAAAGGTGTTAAAAAAGGAAACCATTGCAAATCTTCAGGTGTTGCTGCATTTAAATTCAACTTATGTTGCAGATAATACTGCAGAACCTGAAGCGACGCATCGTCTTCATTTTCCGCTTCCCTTCCGGCGGTATATTGTTCGAATTGTTGTTCCGACACCGGATTTTCTTGTGCCCGTAAACAGGAAACAATAGCCGACATCAGAAACAATAAAAAGAGCGTTTTTATTCTGCATCGCATAAAATTCATGTTTGTTTTTATCAATCGGCTGAAACAGTTATTCAGTTGAAAAGGACGACGCCAGCAATGATTACAACTTACGTTCATCGGGACCGGTGAAGATGCCTCCAAAGAATTCATGATTCTTTTTGTGAAAAAAAACTCCATCAAAGTCGAGATCCGGAGCGTTGAAACTGCAGTGCCAATGAAGGCGCAATGCCCAGTTGCGGATGGCGTGTGATCATCAAATGCAAGAACATGGAGCGGTATTCAATCCCGGCACCAACAAAAAACAATTCTTCCTGCATATTGATTCCCGTTCGTAACAGAAGCTCCCGAATTGGACGGTAAGAAGCCGCAATTTGAAATGCAGCAATAGCATCCGTATGTTTAATCACTTCTGTCGTCAGAAAGAATTGTTCGGACACATCATACCCCAATCCGGTACGAAACAATACGGCCGACGAAGTTTCAGTGTATTTTCGAATACTGACTTGAACGGGACTTTGTAGACTTATGCCACCATGCAACCTTTTGGAAAAATGGAAGACGATGCCGGCATCAAAAGAAATTGCAGCCGTGTGTACATAACCCGGTATTTTTAATCCGGATGCATGAAAAGTGGTTCCAACATCCATCTTCTCTCCCAAAGACCGACCGTAAGACAACCCAATCCTAGATTGATTAAAACCAAAGAACCCTAAATAATCTGCTTGCAAGGCCCAACTCCCGGAATGTGAAGAAAAAGCTACAATACCAGCAAACTGATTGACGCCGGGCATTGCCCATTTTTGTTCGGCCCAAACGCCAACAACAGTTGTCTTGACGTTGGACAGAGCAGCCGGATTGATCCTTACAGCAAATAACGAATTGGAATCTTTTCCGTAGGCACCGGAACCGGTGGAAAATGCAGACAGGGAAGCATGGGCAGACTGAGCTCGCCCCTGGATTGCAACAAAGCAACCCAGCAGTAGCAGGATGTTTTTCACGTTAGGTGTTTTTCAAATTCGAAAATCAGAACAATCCTTGAAAAACCATGCATCGTAATTAATTAAATTTTAAATCGGACATCTAAAAGCTCTTTGTGTGGTGTATTTTTGCGCCATGCAATTATTAGACGGCAAAAAGGCGGCCCAGGCCTTGAAAGAAGAACTCAAACAAAAAACCGATGCGCTGCTGCAAGCCGGGAAACGAGCTCCGCATTTGGCAGCTATTTTAGTAGGCAATGATGGAGCCAGCGAAACCTATGTTGCATCAAAAGTGAAAACCTGTACAGAAATCGGATTTGAATCCACTTTGGTGCGCATTCCGGGAGATGTTTCTGAAGAAGCACTCCTTAAAGAGATCGACCGTTTGAACCTGGAAGAAGGCATTGACGGCATTCTCGTACAACTTCCGCTTCCCAAACACATATCCGAGCAAAAAGTCATACATCGCATAGAACCGAGCAAAGATGTTGACGGATTTCATCCGATCAGTGTCGGCAATATGGTGAGCGGTCTACCCAGTTTCATCCCCGCTACTCCCTATGGCATTTTATTGTTATTGCAACACTATAAAATTGAAACAAAAGGCAAACATGCTATTGTCATTGGCAGAAGTCATATTGTAGGTACACCCATGAGTATTTTATTAAGCCGCAATACTTATCCCGGTAATTGTACGGTTACGCTTTGTCATTCGGCGACACGCAACCTTAAAGAGCTTTGTTTGCAAGCCGACATCATTGTTGCCGCTTTAGGTAAACCCGAGTTTGTTACGGCCGACATGGTTAAGCCGGGAGCCGTAGTTGTGGATGTAGGAATTACAAGGATACAAGACTCAACCAAAAAATCAGGTTTTACTTTGAAAGGCGATGTGAAATTTGATGAAGTAGCTCCTAAATGCAGTTCCATTACACCGGTGCCGGGCGGTGTGGGGCCCATGACCATTGCCGGGCTGCTGATGAATACTTTTAACGCTTACAATTTGCGCAGCGCACAATAAGAGATCACATGAATCAAGCTGTTCTCGTAAACAACAGAACGCTTCCGGTTATGGAATCGTTTTACACCCTTCAAGGCGAAGGATACTACCAGGGCCAAGCCGCATACTTTATACGGCTGGGAGGGTGTGATGTTGGTTGTGTTTGGTGCGATGTAAAAGAAAGCTGGGATGCATCCGCCCATCCTCATAAATCAATTGAAACACTGGTACATGAAGCTTGTACAGCGATCCAACCCGAAATAGGCAATCATCCAATTGTTGTAATCACGGGAGGGGAACCTCTGATGCATGATTTATCGGAACTTACCAAAGCCTTGCGCGAAGCCGGTTTTCGCACTCATCTGGAAACATCCGGAGCACATCCCTTAACCGGCACCTGGGACTGGATCTGCATCTCTCCCAAAAAATTCAAGGAGCCTTTAATCAGCGTGCTGGAAAAGGCGAATGAATTAAAGGTGGTCGTTTTTCACAAGAGCGATTTGGAATGGGCCGAATCATGGAAACCCTATCTGAACCCCGAATGCAAACTCTATTTACAACCGGAATGGGACAAATCCAATGTCATAACACCCTTCATTATTGAATTTGTAAAGTCGCACCCTACATGGACCCTTTCCTTACAAATTCATAAATATATCAACGTGCCCTGATTTCCAGATTGCAGATTCGTATCTTGTGGCATAAGCACAGCCAACGTGAAAATTTTTCTTTCATTCATCGCCGTTTTATTAAGCCATACGCTTGCTGCCCAATGGTACAACCCATCAAAAGTTCCGACCAAACTTGGTTACAAATACGGAGAAGCACTCAGCGAAGCGAAATACAAAAATTATAACAAAGCCTTGCAACTGTTGGATCAGTGTATTGCAACTGATGTAAAATTTGTAGATGCACATCTGAGCAAAGGCGGAATCTTATCCGAAACCCGGAATTACAATGCCTCCGTTGAAGCATACCGAAAAGCATTCTCACTCGACTCCGTTTATTGCACAAACTATCGGCTTCCCTTTTCCATCGCTTTAGCCGGAACAGGTCAATTTGAAGAAGCGCTCATACAAGTAAACCTGTTTCTCTCCATTCCCCGGTTGGATGAACGATTTACAAAAGCGGCATACTACCGGAAAAAATGTTACAGTTTCGCTTTGGACTACCAAAAACAATTTCCATCAGGTGACTTTGTATTCAATCCTGTCAACCTCGGCGACAGCATCAACTCAAGCGCTTCTGAATATTTCCCGTCGCTTACCATTGAAGGAAATGCACTTGTTTTTACACGAAGAGTCAACAACCGCAATGAAGATTTTTATATCAGTCGAAAACTGAATGGAGTTTGGAATCAAGCGCAATCGCTGCCCGGCAATTTAAATACCGAAGAAAATGAAGGCGCTCAAAATATTTCACAGGATGGGACGATGTTGGTTTTTACAGGATGCAATATGGATGACGGAGCCGGAAGCTGTGATCTTTACTGTTCGTTCCTCACCAAGAGAGGATGGGGACCCAGAATCAATTTAGGATCAACCATCAATACCGAATACTGGGAAAGTCAGCCCAGCTTATCGCCCGACAAAAAAACACTTTATTTCACTGCAAGGGACCCTTCCGGTTTTGGCGGCAGCGATTTATATTTCAGCACAATGGAGCCGAATGGTAAATGGGGCACACCCCGTAATATGGGCGCAGGAATCAATACATCCGGTGATGAAAGTTGCCCGTTCATACATGCCGATAATGAAACACTCTATTTCACCTCAAACGGACATCCCGGATATGGCGGCACAGATTTGTATTTTATTCGAAAGCAACCGGATGGAAGCTGGAGTTCTCCGCAAAACCTGGGTTATCCGGTGAACACCATCGATGATGAAGGAAGTTTAATCATTGCCAGCAACGGGCATACTGCATATTATGCCAGCGATCGGAGTGACAGTCGTGGCGGACTTGATTTATATGCTTTCGAATTACCGATTCAAAACCGGCCGCACACGACTTATTGGGTTCAGGGACACGTGTTTGACCGAAAAACCAAAGCAGGACTTCCCTCCACGGTTGAATTAACCGACTTGAACACCGGCACAACCATATGCAAACTTCAAACCGACGAAGAAGGTAATTATCTGATTCCCTTGCCCGTAAACAGATCTTATGCGTTCAATGTGAACAGGACCGGTTATTTGTTTTATTCCGAAACCATTGCGATCCGAGAAACCGACACCTCACGTACCATTTCAATCCCATTGACCCCTATTGAAATCAATGCCAGCATTGTATTAAACAACATTTTCTTTGAATCCAACAAATCGGAACTCAAACCGGAATCAGTTTCAGAACTGAATAAAATCGTTCAACTACTAACCGACAACCCTACCGTTGAAGTTGAAATCAGCGGTCACACCGACAACATTGGTCAGCCAAACGACAACCTCATCCTTTCAAACAACAGAGCTGCTGCTGTTGTAAAATATCTCATAAGCAAAGGAATTGCCGGCAAACGATTGCATACTAAAGGATGGGGAGCTGCCAAGCCGATTTCCGACAACCGAACTGAAGAAGGACGCGCTCAAAACCGTCGAACAGAATTGAAGGTACTGTCGAAATAA
>JBMLSG010000024.1:53486-65417 GCA_049240625.1 Lacibacter sp.
ACCATGAAAAATGACCGAATCTACCAATTGGCACTCACCCGTGTGCCCCATATCGGCTGTGTACAAGCCAGACTTTTAATCGAAACATTCCATACAGCCGAGTCTGTTTTTAAAGCGAAGGAGTCGACTCTTGAAAAAATTGAAGGCATTGGAACAGTCCGTGCCCGAAGCATCCGAAGTTTTTCAGGATTTAGGGAGCAGGAAGAGGAATTGCGCTTTATGGAAGAAAACAAAATTGCACCGCTCTTTTTAACGGATGAACAGTATCCTAAACGATTATTGAATTGCTACGACCCGCCTACCTTATTATTTTATAATGGAACTGCTGATCTAAACACGTCCAAAATCGTTGCGGTTATTGGCACACGCAACAATTCCGAATATGGGAAAACAATGACCGAAAAAATCATTGAGGAACTGGCGCCATTGCAACCATTAATCCTGAGCGGATTGGCGTATGGGATCGATGCCATTGCACACAAAACGGCACTTAAACTTCAAACACGTACGGTTGGCGTTTTGGCCCACGGACTTGATCTGTTGTATCCCAATCAGCACAAAACAATCGCCAGGGACATGCTCGCAAACGGAGGTGGGTTATTAACGGAATTTCGGAAAGGGACACAACCCGATCGCCACAACTTCCCATCAAGAAACCGGATTGTAGCAGGAATGTGCGACGCAGTACTTGTGATTGAAACCAGTCAAAAAGGGGGAAGCATGATCACCGCCAATCTGGCGAACAGCTACAACAAGGACGTTTTTGCCGTACCGGGAAAAGTTACGGATCTTAAAAGCGAAGGCTGCAATGCCCTGATACGATCCAACAAAGCTGTGTTAATTCAAAAAGGTACCGATCTAATTGAATTTATGGGCTGGGCACCTTCCCGATCCAACAGCAAACCCATTCAAAAATCCTTATTTGTAACCCTTTCGGAAGAAGAACGCTCGATATTGAATTTGTTGGAAAAGGAAAAATCACTCTCGATTGATGAAATCAACTTCGCTTGCCCTTTGAGCAGCAGCTCTATTGCCGCGGTCTTATTGCAATTGGAGCTACACGGAATCATTCAAAGTTTACCGGGAAAACGATATTGTATTCAATAGGTTTTGGAAAATATGATTTCCCTGCTTTACCTTTGCACATGGCAACAAGAAAATCTGCTCTCAGTCAAGCTACTTCAAACAAGTTTTTCGGCGAAGGTTTTACATTTGATGATGTGCTACTCGTACCTGCTTACAGTGAGGTATTACCCCGCGAAACCAACATCAGTACACAACTTACAAAATCGATCAGTCTCAACATCCCCATGTTATCCGCTGCAATGGACACTGTTACAGAGGCAACGCTGGCTATTGCACTGGCTCGGGAAGGCGGACTCGGAATTCTGCACAAAAACATGAGTATCGAGGACCAGGCCGCTCAGGTTCGAAAAGTCAAACGAAGTGAGAGTGGACTAATTCTTGACCCCGTAACACTTCATAAGAATGCTACAATTGGAGATGCGCTGCAACTGATGAAAGAAAATAAAATTGGAGGCATTCCCATTGTAGATAACAATAAGAAACTGGTTGGCATTCTCACCAACAGAGATTTGCGTTTTGAAACGAACCGAAAAAGAAATGTCAGTGAAGTGATGACTTCCGCAAACCTGATCACGGCTCCGGAAGGAACAGATTTAAAAAAAGCAAAAATCATTCTGAGTAAACACAAAATCGAAAAGTTGCCGGTCGTAAAAAAAGACGGCACCTTGATTGGACTGATTACCTACCGCGACATCCTTCAACTGCAAAGTCATCCCAATGCCGTTAAGGATGGATTTGGACGTTTATTGGTAGGAGCCGCTCTTGGTATCACCTCAGATATGCTGGATCGTGCAGCTGCCTTACAGCAAGTGGGCGTTGATATAGTGAGCCTTGATAGCGCACACGGTCACAGTAAGGGCGTAATGGATGCCTTGAAAACGCTGAAAAAGAATTTCAAACAATTACAAGTCATTGCCGGCAATGCAGGAACCGGAGCCGGAGCCAAAGCACTGGCCGATGCCGGAGCCGATGCCGTTAAAATCGGAATCGGGCCGGGTTCAATTTGCACGACACGTATCGTTGCAGGCACGGGGATGCCCCAATTGACGGCGATCATGGAAGCTGCACATGCATTGAAAAACAAAGGCATTCCGGTTATTGCCGATGGCGGCATCCGCTATACCGGCGATATGGTGAAAGCGTTGGCGGCAGGCGCTTCTACGGTTATGATGGGCAGCGTGTTTGCAGGAACGGAAGAAAGTCCGGGCGAAACCATCATCTACGAAGGCCGCAAATTCAAACAATACCGTGGTATGGGCTCAATTGGAGCCATGCAACAAGGCAGCAGCGATCGTTATTTTCAGGATGTAGAAGATGGCATAAAAAAACTGGTACCGGAAGGTATTGAGGGACGTGTTCCCTTCAAAGGAAATGTTGCAGAAATCGTTCACCAATACGCAGGCGGTTTGCGTTCCGGAATGGGTTATTGCGGTGCCAAAACCATCAAAGAATTACAACAGGCACAATTTGTAAAAATTACCAATGCCGGTATGCGCGAAAGTCATGCCCACGATGTAATCATCACCAAAGAAAGTCCGAATTATTCCCGATAACATTACAAGCCCCGTTAAACCAGACGGGGCTTTTTTAAAGCATTGCAATTGAAAAAATTCCAACCCATATTGTTGCCGTTGCTTTCCGGCTTATTGTTCTATCTGGGCTGGCCCACGTCGCCTTTTACATTTGCCGTTTTTGGAGCCTTCGTTCCCTTATTGATAATCGAACAAAAAAGCAACAACCGCTTATCCTATTTCGGGCAAATTTATCTGGCACTGTTCATCTGGAACCTCACCACCACCTGGTGGATCTGGAATGCTTCATTGGTTGGCGCATGGCTGGCCATTTTTGTGAATGCCTTGCTGATGTGCCTTCCCTGGATGGGTTATCGTTCAATCAAAAAACAATTGGGTCAAACCATCGGCCTGATCTCCCTGATCGTATTTTGGATTGGATTTGAATACTTGCATTTGCAGGACTGGGGATTGAGTTGGCCCTGGCTTACACTGGGGAATGCATTGGCCAATCAACCCGACTGGATTCAATGGTACGAATGGACCGGAGTTGCCGGAGGCAGTCTTTGGATCTTAATCGTAAACATCTTGCTCTTCACTAGCTTTTTTGCACAAGTGCCTCCTGACACACCGAAAAAAAACCAAAGACGTTCCTTTCTGAAACCGGCACTTATCTGCACCATTGTTTTGATTCCGGTTATAGGATCCTTTTTAATTCAAAAGTCGCTAGAAGCCAAATCTTCAACAAACGATCAAAACATCGTTCTCATTCAACCGAATATTGATCCTTACGAGAAACTCTCTGCCGGAACATTTGAAATGCAATTACAACGGCTGCTAGAACTGAGCGCTTCCAAAATCGACAGCAACACCACCCTTTTAGTATGGCCCGAAACAGCTTTGTATTCACCCAGTGGGTTTGACGAAAATGAACTCAAAAACAACAGCAGTCTGCAGCCCCTTTTTGATTTTTTACATCAACATCCCCGACTGCATCTGTTTACCGGAATCGAAAGCTATCGGTTGTTCCGGGAGAAGGTTTCGCTTTATGCCCGACCTTTAGAAGGAACCGGTATGTATTATGAAATGTACAATGGCAGTGTCCTGCTTGACAGTTCCGGCCCCTTGCAATTTTACCATAAATCCATGTTGGTGCCGGGCGTTGAAACCCTACCCCGCTTCCTGCTATTTCTTGCTCCTGTTTTTGAAAAATTCGGTGGATCAACGGGCGGTTATGCCCGACAACCCGACCGGACTCCTGTACGAACAAAAAATCATTTTATCATTGCCCCTGCCATCTGTTACGAAAGTATTTACGGCGAATACCTGAGTCGTTACATGCAAAAAGGAGCCAACATCATCGCCATCATTACCAACGACGGCTGGTGGGGAAATACACCGGGCTATCAACAGCATCTGGCTTATGCACGTCTGAGAGCTATCGAAACCCGTCGATGGGTCGTTCGTAGTGCCAACACAGGCATCTCCTGCTTCATCAGTCCGGAAGGGACAATCTACGAAGCGCAGCCCTGGTGGCAGGAAGCGGCCGCCAAAATGAGTGTTTCTTCAACAAACCATTCCACCATTTTTGTGCAATGGGGCGATTGGATCAGCAAAATAGCCCTGGTCGCTTCTGTACTTTTCATTGCAGGATTTTTTGTACAGCGAATCAATGTAAAACGGAAATCCTAGAACCCGTTCAACAACTTAAATGAACAGTTTGAATCATGCGTAAATACTTGCAGATCGCTTCGGATCGTTTATCATGGATTGCGGAAGGCGACGGACCAACAGTGGTATTGCTCCACGGATTTGGAGAAGACGGAAGCATTTGGGAACAGCAACTTCATTGTTTAAAAAATTACTATAAGGTTCTTGTTCCTGACCTTAGAGGTTCCGGCCATTCCGCCAACTGTACGGCACCGGAATCCATCGAACAAATGGCGCAGGACCTTGCTCTAATTTTAGATGCAGAAAACATTCAAAACTGTTCAATTCTGGGGCATTCAATGGGAGGCTATATCGCATTGGCTTTTGCTGAGCTTTTTCCCGATCGGGTGCATGCCCTTGGACTGATTCATTCAACGGCATTTGCCGATAGTCCCGAAAAAAAACAAATAAGAAACAAAGCGATTGAATTTATTGAAAACAATGGATCTGCGGCGTTTTTCAAAACCGCTATTCCCAACTTGTTTCATCCTTTGTTCCAGCAGCAACATCCCGAAATGATTGAACAGTTGTTGCAACAGAGCAGCATTTTGCGTGATGAAGTCGTCATTGCCTATTACAGAGCCATGATCCATCGACCCGATCGTACGGATGTTCTACGTCATTCGAAATTTCCGGTTTTAATTTTTATAGGATCCTCCGATAAAGCTGTCCACCCTGATGATGCCTTACAACAAGCAACTTTACCGGCGATTTGTCAAGTTGAGTTGCTGGAAGGAGTCGCACATATGGGCATGTGGGAAGCCGTAAACCAACTCAACCAATCTTTGTTATTTTTCTTGAAAATGACTTACGACAGATAAGAACGAAAGGCAGGTAACCCTCAAAAAAAGACACACTTTTATATACTAACACTTGTAATTTTACGTTTACGAACGGATTCAAATCCTAAAATCAAGTCTTGTTATGAGAAAAATTTTACTTTGTTTAGCGATTGGACTTTTTTCAAGTCAAACATTTGCACAAACCAGAGAGATTGCTACATGCGGCAATGAATATTCTGATGGACTGAATGAACAAGTTTCGGCATTACTGCAAGCCAACCGAACCACAACAACAACAGGAGTTATTTACAGAATCCCCGTCGTGTTTCACGTTTTGACGGATCAGCCATCAGGAGTTTCCAACATTTCGGATTGTATTATTCAAAACCAAATTACAATTCTGAATAATTGTTTTCGTAGAAAAACAGGTGCCCCCAATACAAATGCTGCCGGAGCCGATGCTGAAATTGAGTTTTATCTGGCTCGGAAAAACAATATCGGTGCCGCAATCAGCGGAATCAACCGGGTGAATACTCCCAACTGCAACTATACGTCCGTCGGTTCTACCACACAAATCAGCAATATCAGAGGTGCGGTATCTGCATCTACCAATTGGCCGAACAACAAATACCTGAACATCTTTGTATTAAAAACGATGCCAACAAGTGGCTCTATCGCTAATGGTGTTCGCGGACAAGCATGGTACGGCGGTTCGAACATGGGCGTTTTTATACATTATTCCTATGTGGGTTCTAAAAACTCAGGATGCCCCAACCTTACCTATTTAGATGCTACAAATTTTGATGCTTATGATTTAGGGATGACGTTAGTGCATGAAGTGGGACATTATTTAAACCTGCTACATACATATGGTTCAAATTGTTCTTATACTGATTTTTGTGGCGATACGCCTGCTGTAACGGGACTACCTGAAGGTGTTGTTGGCACTTCAAACACCAATTGCAATAAAAATGATTCAAGAGGGGTTTGCAATACTTCACAAAAACGAATGTGGCAAAACTACCTGGACTATACAGATGACGTGTGCATGGATCGTTTCACTCCTGATCAAGTCACGCGCATGAGGGCTGTGCTTACATCCAATTCTCAATACACAAACATTGTTTCAAGTGGCAACTTTACAGCTACCGGCGGAGATGTTGCCACCTCTGTACGCAATATAAATGGAGCAACTACCCCTACCCTTCAGGTGTACCCCAACCCCTTCTCTAAAGAAATACTGATCAATCTGGAAAACAAAAACCAACCGGTCAGTTATCAAATCACAAACATATTCGGACAATCGGTACAAACAGGCCAGTTGTTGCGAAACCAAAAAAGTCTGGATCTTGGTCATTTATCACCCGGTGTTTACTTCATCAAGGCCAACAACGAAACAATTAAAATCATCAAACAATAAATCAACGGCATTCCGTAAAAAAGCACGAAAATTTCATTTCGTGCTTTTTTTATGACCTAAACACCATCAGCAAAGACATCCATACCACACAACGAATTACCGGTCTTTGTATTAACTTTATTCATCATTCAAGCTTATGCCTCAACTTGCTCTTATTACGGGCGCTACTTCCGGATTTGGAAAAGCGTGCGCTGAACTTTTTGCACAAAACGGATGGAATTTGATTTTAACCGGAAGAAGAACCGATCGGCTGCAGTCCCTTGAAGCTGAATTAACAGCCGCATACAACGTATCCGTTTTGACGCTCACTTTTGATGTGCGGGAAAAAGACCAGGTCAATAAGGCGCTGCAAAATTTACCGGAACTCTGGCAACAGGTGGATGTATTGATCAACAATGCCGGGCTCGCTTTGGGCCGTGAGCGCTTTGACGAAGCGGATCCTTCCGACTGGGAAACGATGATCGATACAAATCTCAAAGGCCTCTTATATGTAACCAGAGCTGTTTTACCCTACATGGTGCTTCGAAAAAAGGGGCATATCATCAACATAGGATCAGTAGCAGCAAAAGACACTTATGAAAGCGGGAACGTTTACTGCGCAACTAAAGCAGCGGTTGACACAATCAGCAAAAGCATGCGCATCGACTTGTTGAATAAAGGACTAAAAGTGACGGCCATCCACCCCGGTGCTGCCGAAACGGAATTCTCGGAAGTACGATTCAAAGGCGACAAAGAAAAAGCCGCTGCCGTTTATGAAGGTTACAAAGCGCTAACCGCACAGGATGTGGCATCGGTGGTATACTACACCGCCACACTTCCCGAACATATATGCATCAATGATCTGGTGTTAACCTGCACGGCTCAAGCCAACGCATTCTACACTCATAAAGGATAAAACAGAAACGGCACAGTTGTTGTATTCCATGGTTTCTTATAGTATTCCCGTAGTGCTTTAAGAGTTCCCACTTAGAATTTAAACATACTCGCCATCAGACTTCTCTATTCCATAATAACTGCTATCTTGTGCTTGAAAACGTATCCGGTCAACCTGGTCAACAGTTTGACAAACCCTATAATCCGTACTAAAATGAAAAGCCTCGTATTTTCAGCACTGCTGCTTTGCAGTCTGTCCGCCATGTCTCAAGACGTCATCCGTCAGAGAAGCTGTTCCAGTCAAACCATCTTCACTCAAGTAGACAGTTTAAAAAAGATTTTTGAGCAAAACGGTTTTGTTGTGCTCAAGGAAGCCAGCATGACGATGGAAAGCGAATACGAAATGCCGGTGATTGTTCCCATGAATCAGGGATCCTGGTATCATATTGTATTCATTGGAGACCCCACCAGCAAGTTACATGAAGTGCGCATGTACGACTACGACGAAAAACAAGTTTTCTATAAAAAATTATACGGCTATTCAGAAGGCAATATCATCAGTTACGGATATCAGCCTAATCAAAGTGAATGGCACATGATCAAACCGGTTCAGGTTAATAAAGGAACCAAGAATTGTTGCGGTTACATCATGTTGTTGAAAAGAGTAAAAGGCGCAACGGATGTTGCATCTGTCAAATAATACGTTTTGGTTTTATCAGGTTATCTACGAAGCCCCTGTTCCCAGGGGCTTCCATTTTTTTGATCAACAATGTTGCAACGCCTGTTCAATATCATTCAAAATGTCGTCTACATGTTCCAGTCCCGCAGAAATACGAATCAATCCGGGTGTAATCCCTACGGCAGCACGTTCTTCTTCGGTCAGTTTGCTGTGTGTGGTAGAGGCAGGGTGAGAAGCAATGGTTCTGCTATCGCCCAGATTGTTGGTACGCGTGAGCATTTGAAGTGCATTCAAAAATTTACGTCCGCATTCCAAACCACCTTTGAGGTCAAACGTTACGATACCACCGCCATTACTCATTTGCTTTTTTGCAATAGCGTATTGAGGATGCGATTCCAAAAAAGGATAGCGCACATTGGCAATAGCGGGATGCCCTTTCAGTTTCTGCGCAATGGCCATTGCGTTAGCGGCATGTTTCTCCATTCGAACGTATAAGGTTTCCAGACTCTTGGATAGCACCCATGCATTGAAAGGACTCAACGAAGGCCCGGTATTGCGAATAAACAGATACAATTCGTGAATCAAGCTTTCAGGACCCACCACAACGCCACCTAAAACACGTCCTTGTCCGTCTATAAATTTTGTAGCAGAATGAATCACCAGATCAGCGCCCCATTTTAAAGGCTGCTGCACGGCAGGAGTAGCAAAACAATTGTCCACAACGAATAAGATGCCGTGTTTTTTGCAAAGCGCAGCCACCCACTCGAGATCGATGATATCCAAACCCGGATTAGACGGCGTTTCGATGTACAGCATTCTTGTATTGGGTTGAATGAGCGCTTCAATAGTAGCGGGCTCATTCATATTGAAATACGAAAAGTCAATTCCCCATTTGGGCAAATACTTGGTAAGAATGGTATGTGTGGAACCAAACACAGCAGATGCGGAGAGAATGTGATCGCCCTGCTTCAGAAAAGTCATAAAGGTTGAAAAAATAGCAGCCATTCCTGTTCCGGTTGCAACACCTGTTTCGGCACCTTCCAGCAAAGCCATTTTTTTGATAAACTCGTCCACAGTAGGGTTCGAAAAACGGGTGTAGATATTTACATCCAGACTTTCATCCGAGAAAGCAGCCGCCATATCTTCTGCAGAATCGTAAATAAAACTGCTGGTCAGAAACAATGGTGTGCTGTGCTCTTTTTGAGCTGTTACGGGTGTTTGTGTTCGTATGGCTTGTGTTTCGGGATGTTGTGACATGCAGTAATAATTTGAACGGTTATTGAGGATTGTAAACGGAGCCATTCACTTCTACAACAAATTGAATTGAAGCTCCAGCTCTTCGCAATGTTTCGGCAACGGAACAATATTTATTCATGGACAATTCTGCGGCTCTGAAGGCTTTTGCAGGATCTACATTTCCATCCAGAATAAAGCGGAGCCGCACTTCTTTCCAGAGAGAAGGTTCTTTTCCTTCTTCGCGCTCACCATCTACTTCGATTTTCAATGATGTGATTTGCTGACGTTGTTTTTGCAGAATCTTCACCACATCCACTGTACTGCACCCGACTAATGCCGCCAGAACCGTTTGCATGGGACGCATTCCTGTACCCGTACCACCCTGCTCAACAGGAATATCAATTTGCATGGAATTTCCGGAAGCATCGGTTAAAGTAAGCCCATAGTCGCCATGTGTGTTCACAGCCGTGATTAGTGCCATAAAAAAGAATTAAGGCTGCAAAGATACAGCCCTGTAATGAATAGACGAGGGATTCCGGCAACTGAAAGAATAGCGTCAGAATTACAAACCGTTGCGTGAGGTAGCATACAGATCGTACCAGTCCTGCCGTTCGAGATCAATATCAAAAGCCTTGACAATGTTACGAATCCGTTGTTCATTGGAAGTACCAATCAACGGAAGCGCACCTAATTTTACGAGCCAGGCAACTGCAACCGATTCGATATCGGCATTGTATTGACGAGCCAAAACTTCCAATTTCTTGCGTACGCGGACTGCATCGGGATCCGTACCCACGGCAATCCTTCCATCGGCGAGCGGTGCTGTTGCCAGAGGACGCATATAACGTTGCTTGACGTAATCAATTTGTCCGTTATCAAAGGCAGTGGTATTTAGTAAATTCAACTCAATATGATTGGTAACAAGTGGCAATCGCAAGTAAGAACTTAACAACTGATGCTGAAACACTGAGAAATTGACAACTCCCACATATTTGATCTTGCCCGACTCTTTCAATTTTTGCAGTGCAACCGCTGTTTCCTCCAGATTCGAGAGCGGATCGAGTTGATTCAGCAAAAAGATATCGAGATAATCTGTATGCAATTTCTTCAGCGATTGCTCAACACTTTGAACAATGTGTTGTGCAGATGTATCGTAGTGCTTCACCCGTACCTCCGGATGACTGGCATGTGGCAAGTTGATTCCGCATTTTGAAAACAAAACCAGAGATTCACGCTTGACACCTTTATTCTTTATGATCGTGCCAAATGTTTCTTCGCATTGATAACCGCCGTAGATATCGGCATGATCAAATGTGTTGATACCCAATTCAAGGCAGAGGTTAACGATCTGTTCCATCTTCGAGACCGTAACATCTTTTTCTTCCCAGCGATAAAATCCATAAACCGCAGGAGAAACTTTTGGCCCCGAATCGCTCAAATAAATTTTTTCCATAACTCAGAAATTGAACCCAAATTAGAGAATTCCTTGCAATGTGACTTAGTTTTTTCTGAGATCCAATGCTTGAAAATAGAAAATTCGGATTATGTGATTCATCCTGTACTGCGTACCACTGGCCAGTTGCTGATACATATTCATATACCCAATTTGCAATTGATCGTGCTGACTTACATGATATTGAATACCTGCAAAAAAACGATTTTGATCAAACGTATTGTATACGATCTGCCGACCAAAATTCAAAAAGAGTTCATTCCCGGCGGCAATTGAAAAACTGCCTTTTTTAAATGCATGATCACCCAAAGCAAATTGTGCCATGAAATTGTAACGAACTCTGTAATTAAAGATATAACCATCCCCCAGCTCCCGATCATTTTCAATTTTACGACGGTAACGCTCTTCCAGTCGCAGCCATTGAGCTAAACGAAATTTCGGATACTTAACCTGCCATTGCAATTGCTGCCAAAATCGGTGTTCGGGCTGAGAAATCTCCTTGTGATTATCCGCCGGAAAGTGATTCACAAATACATATCCGGCCAATAGCTTTAAATCTTCAGTTAGATAAAAAACAGCAGCCGGACGAATGAGCCCTTGCGACAGACCCTTGTAAAACTGCTCTTTCGAACGCAAATGCGCATCAAACCACAATCCCCATTTATTAGAGAAGCGCGTTTGATTAAAATAAGCTGTCCATAGCTGCTCTTCATGCTCAATCAATTTGATTTGAGATTGTGCAACAACTTTACCGAACGCACCCATGACAAACTTCAATACTAACAAAAATATCAGCACCTTTTTATACATAACACGCACTTACTTTTAATCAAAAATACAATCCTTACACTTTCTGCTGACCACTTATCATATAGTCAATTTATGGTTCGGATTTGAAACAGCAAGAAACACATTTTAAATGAACCACATTCTTTTCGAATGCACAGCAATTAAAACCGACCATAAGCTTTATACCAGTGGAATCGGATTTTATCATTTTGATGACAAGTAAAGAGCATCCTTAAAACGGATGCTCTTTACTTGTATTTGAACATTTATGCATGCTTATATTCATCCTATCTCAACTAATCAAAATGAATAACGCAGTGTTACACCCCATGTGCGTGGATCACCCAAAACACCCGCATAATGTCCTGCATTTCCACCAGCCGGCAACAATT
>JBMLSG010000025.1:0-30751 GCA_049240625.1 Lacibacter sp.
AATACGATTGTATGTCAAAAGATCATAGCTCCGGTTTTGTAACAAGCGAAACCCATCATGGAATTACCACCATCGAATTTCATCATCCGCAGGGCAATTCACTCCCCGGCAAGTTACTGGAGGAATTAGCGAAGGAAATTCATTTTGCAGGCAATCATGCCGAGACCAAAGTAATCATTCTGCGCAGTTCGGGTGAAAAAGCCTTTTGTGCAGGTGCCAGTTTTGACGAACTTGTTGCCATACAAACAGAGCAGGATGGTCACAAATTCTTCAATGGTTTTGCAAAAGTGATCAATGCCATGCGAAAGTGTCCCAAGTTCATCATCGCACGTGTTCATGGAAAATGTATTGGTGGCGGTGTGGGCTTAGCCGCAGCTGCCGATTACGCCATTGCGCTGGAAGGGGCCGATGTCAAATTAAGTGAGCTATCCATCGGAATTGGTCCGTTTGTTATTGGTCCTGCGGTTGAACGAAAAATCGGAACATCTGCTTTTGCGCAACTCTCTATCGATGCCGCAAGTTGGCGTAACTCCGACTGGGCCCGTCGAAAAGGTCTGTATGCGGAACTCCATCCCTCTGTTGAAAGCATGGATGAATTTTTAAATAAACTGGCCGATTCATTGACGCATTCTTCTCCCGAAGCAATGGCTGAAATCAAAAAAATGTTATGGAAAGGAACAGAACATTGGGATGAATTGCTGGCAGAGCGTGCAAAAATCAGTGGTAGATTGGTGCTTAGTTCATTTACAAAAAAAGCCATTGAGTCCTTTAAGTCAAAGACCTCCAAAGTATCTTAGTTCATTTTTTGCTTACGGCAGTAGCGTGTAACTGATTGAACGTTCGTTATTAGTGCTGCAAAGAATGGTTCATTAACGGTAATCGTTCAAATCGTGAATGTTTCAGCATGATTGAACGAATTCGTTTACTTTTGCGGCCATAACATTCTTTATGAATACGGAAATTCTGGTAGGTAATCTTACCAATCCCACTTTGTTGTTTTTTGCGTTGGGGCTTTTAGCTGTTGTAGTGAAAAGTGATGTAAAGATTCCGGAAGCCATATCAAAATTTCTATCGTTGTATCTTTTATTTGCGATTGGTTTTAAGGGTGGCGTTGAACTCCGTCATAGCGGTATAACATCAGAAATATTCAGTACAGTTTTTGTTTCAATTAGTTTGTCAGCTTTAGTTGCTTTTTATTCATTCTTCATCTTAAAAAGAAAATTATCGGTAAGTGATGCAGGTGCTGTGGCTGCCTGTTACGGGAGCGTAAGTGCAGTTACATTTATAGTAGGGGCATCGTACCTTGTTAGTGAAAACATAGCTTTTGGCGGACATATGGTAGCCTGTATGGCACTTATGGAAATTCCCGCAATTATTGTAGGCGTTATGCTTATTCGAAAATTTGATCAGGAAGGAAGCCGAAACAAACGTTTTCTTTACATAACACATGAATCATTAACGAATCCTTCTGTTTTTGTCTTGCTTGGAAGTTTAGCAGTGGGTTTACTTACAAACCCGCTACAGGCCGAAGGTATTAAACCATTTACGAACGATTTGTTTAAGGGGTTTCTTGCAATGTTTATGTTGGAGATGGGAATCATGGCGGCTCAAGGATTTCGCTCGTTTATTAAGAATGGCTGGTTTGTTACGCTCTTTGCACTGATTATGCCATTGTTCAACGGCGTTGTAGCGGTATTTGTTACAGGCCTTACTGATTTGAGTGAGGGTAATCGCTTTTTATTGGTACTATTAACCGCTTCTGCGTCACATATTGCTGTGCCGGCTGCTATGCGAATTGTTGTTCCTAAGGCCGATCCAGGTATTTATGTTTCTATGGCTTTAGTGATTACTTTTCCTTTTGTATTAATTGTCGGTATTCCGCTCTTTCGGTTGATGATTCAGTACCTTTAAAGTATAATTTATTGGGGTAAGTGACTTTTTCTTTTGAATGTTTAATCTAATAGGATTCTAAAGAACTTCTTTAATCTGTTGTTTCGTAATTGAAAAATAAATTTTGTGAATGAATACAGATATTCTTATCAGTAATATTACAAATCCCACTTTGCTGTTTTTTTTACTGGGTGTTATTGCTGCAATCGTAAGAAGTGATCTTGAAATTCCTTCAGGTTCGGTAAAATTTATATCCTTATACTTATTATTCTCTATTGGATTCAAGGGGGGGCAGGAATTAGCACATAGCGGATTGACAAAAGAGGTATTTATCACATTGCTTTTAGCACTGTGTTTAGCCGCACTGGTACCGCTTTATTCTTTTTTTATACTCAAACAAAGGCTGAATGTGTATGATGCAGGAGCTGTTGCCGCAGCTTATGGCAGTGTAAGTGCAGTAACATTTGTTGCGGCATCTGCATTTCTTGAAGCAGAGCAGATTCATTACGGAGGACATATGGTGGCCGCAATGGCTTTAATGGAAGCGCCGGCTATTATTATAGGGGTAATGATGATTCGTAAATTCGATATTCAACAAACGGAGCGACAGCGATTAAGATATATTGTTCATGATGCATTAACGAATGGAAGTGTTTTGATGATCATGGGTAGTTTGATCATTGGGATTGTTGCTGACACAAAACAGGCCGAAGGTATTAAACCTTTTACATCCGACATATTCAAGGGTTTCCTTGCAGTGTTTCTTTTGGAAATGGGAATGGTAGCAGCCAAACGCTTTAAAGCCTTTAGAAGTTATGGATGGTTTGTAACAATGTTCGGGATTTTGTTGCCGCCTTTAAATGGAACCCTTGCTGTTTTTATAACTTCTTTCTTCGAAATGGAAACAGGTAACCGTTTTTTATTGGCGATTCTTGCAGCCAGCGCTTCTTATATTGCTGTTCCAGCTGCCATGCGATTGGCAGCGCCTAAAGCAGATCCCGGGTTGTATATACCCATGGCATTGGGAGTTACGTTTCCGTTTAATATAACAATCGGTATTCCTTTGTACTGGTGGTTGATCAGCCAATTTTGATAGATATCGAATTCTCAATCATAAGTCGTCATACTCATAAATAGGATCCAGATGTGATCCCGGTTTCATTTCGTACACCGGCTTGATAATTCCGTTTGCTAATCCATAAACCCAACCATGGAGGTAAGGTCGGTTTTCGTATTTCCATGCTTTTTGAATAATCGAAGTTTTTGCCAGATTCATGACTTGTTCTTCAACGTTTAGCTCGACGAGCCTGTTCAGTTTTTGGGTTTCGTCATCAATTTGATTCAGTTCGTTTTCATGAAACCTGAAAACATCTTTTATATTACGCAGCCATTTATTAATGATTCCCAAATTGTGATGTGTTAAGGCGGCTTTTACGCCTCCACAACCGTAGTGTCCACAAACGATGACATGTTTGACTTTCAAATGATGTACGGCATAGTCTAAAACGCTCAACAAATTGAGATCTGTATGCACCACCATATTGGCTATGTTTCGATGAACAAAAATTTCACCCGGTTCAGTACCCGTGATTTCATTAGCCGGTACACGGCTGTCACTGCAGCCGATCCATAAAAATTCAGGTGTTTGTAAGTTGGCAAGACGATTAAAATATTCAGGATCATTCTGAATTTTTTCGCGTGCCCACGCTTTGTTTTCCAGCAATAACTTTTCGAAGGCTTTCATGTTTTGAGCTATTCGGTTAAATGATGTTATTGAATAATGTTGTTCGTGATGTCGTTGAAAAAAGTTTTACCTCTCCCTTGTGATTTTTTGATGTATACTCTGATTCCTCGCAACGAGGCATTAACAATAAAAGCATCGATTTCTTCAATAATGTCTTTATCAATGAAGTCTGATTTTGTTGCATCAATCAGTACCGCTGCATGATCAGGTATTTTTTCAATATTTGTTTTTACGTATGATTTGTTCAGGAACGAAACTTCTTTTCGAAAACGAATCAGGTAACGGTGCTCGTCTTTTAAAATAAAGACAGCCGATTTAAAGTTACTTCTTGTTACATAGAATAATCCGGTTAGCAATCCAACAGCAATCCCTTTCAACAAATCAGTCATGATGATTGCAATAATAGTTATGGCGAAGGGTAGAAATTGATCCCAGCCTTTATGATACATTTCACGGAACAGTGCAACTTTTGCTAACTTATAGCCGGTGTATATTAGAATGGCTGCCAAAGCAGATAAGGGAATCAGGTTTAATACCTCAGGGAAAAAGAGCATACTGACCAACAAAAGAATTCCGTGAATTACGGTGCTCATTTTTGATTTTGCTCCGGCATGTACGTTCGCAGAACTACGAACAATGACACTTGTTACAGGTAATCCTCCAAATAGGCCCGAAACTATATTTCCCAGCCCCTGGGCCTTTAACTCATGATTCGTAGGTGTTAGTCTTTTTTCAGGATCCAGTTTGTCAACTGCTTCGATACTCAATAAAGATTCTAAACTTGCTACTACGGCAATTGTCAATGCAATGGTCCACATCTTAGAATTCAGAAGGCCTTTCCAGTCCGGGAATGGAAGGTGGTGTATAAATTCGTTTGATGAGTGAAAGATCGGAATGGATACCAACTGGTCATTTTTTACACCTAAGGACGGTGCGTATATTTTGAAACATTCATTCAGAATGATTCCCATTACAACTACGCTAAGAGGACCGGGAAAAAGTTTTGAAATCATTCGCTTTTTCATCCACCGTGTTTCATAAATAAAGAGGATCGCAAGTGCTATCATGCCAATGATGATTGCTCCACCTGAAGGATGTTGAAACGCATCTATGATTTCACTGAATGTGTTTTTTTTGTCTGGCTGAAGGAAGGATTCGTCGCCTTCGGGATCTTTGTCATACCCCAAGAAATGGGGGATCTGTTTTAAGATCAAAATGATTCCAATAGCAGCCAGCATTCCTTTGATCACTGCATTGGGTATAAAATCTCCAATAATGCCCGCTTTGAGGTAGCCGAGTACTATTTGTAAGATTCCGGCCAGGATCACACTTAGAAGGAAAATTTCGTAAGAGGGAAGTTGTTGTAAGGATGTTGCCACAATTGCAGTCAAGCCGGCCGCAGGACCACTTACACTGAGATTCGATTTGCTGAAAAGTCCGGTTACAATACCTCCCGCGATTCCTGCAATCAATCCACTTACTGGCATCGCGTCTGATGCTATGGCTACACCTAAGCAGAGTGGCAAAGCAACCAGAAACACTACGATAGAAGCAGGAATATCGGCCGCGGCGTTCTTAAAAATTTTGTTCATCTGGGGACATTGATGAAAAGATAACAAGAAAAAAGAATATTCCTTCTCAAATACGGCCCGTTACACATAAATCGATGTTGTAAGGCTCCGTTTAAGGACCAATTCTATACATTATTCTCATAATACCGGAAAAGGAACTTTTTTGAAATTCAATGCTTCATTTTTTCTTGTTAATCTCACCTAATTTTATTCATAGGTAAAATTTTCAACAATACTTTGATTGTAAAAAACGACACTTATGCTTTTGGGGGGACATGTGTAAATAGTGATTGAGATATCCTGTTGAAAACAGCATCTAAAACACAAATCAACATTTAGTTACTCTAACACAGGGCTTAAAATGCCTGTTAGATATTCAACCCGCCGCATGCACTGATTGTTTGTCCGGTTACATAGCTGCTCAAATCAGAAGCCAGAAATAACGTCACGTTGGCAATATCTTCGGCACTTGCAAAACGTCCCAGCGGAATCCCGGATTTGTATTTTTCGGCTCCGTCGCCGTCTTTCAGGTAGCTGGTCATATCGGTTTCTACAAAGCCCGGTGCGATTGCATTGCAACGGATGTTTCTGCTTCCCAATTCTTTGGCAACGCTTTTTGTAAAACCAATCACCCCGGCTTTACTGGCAGCATAACTGCTTTGTCCGGCATTACCCATTTCTCCGATGACGCTGCTCATGTTGATGATGCTGCCGCTTTTGGCTTTCATCATGGGACGTATTACCTGCTTGGTCATGTAAAAAACCGAATTCAGGTTCACCCGGATCACTTCTTCAAATTGCTCGGGGGTCATACGTAACAGTAAATTATCTTTTGAAATACCTGCATTGTTGACGCAAATATCGACGGTTCCAAATTCTTTTAAAACATCTGTCACAAAGGATTCGCAGGCAGAAAAATCGCCAGCATTGCTTTGATAGGCTTTTGCACGTACACCCATTTCCTGCAAACGTGCTTCAAGATTTTTTGCACGATCGGCGCTGCTGTCACTGATATATGTAAAAGCCACATGAGCCCCGTGTTCTGCAAATTTTAATGCGATGGCTTCACCAATTCCTCTGGCGGCACCTGTAACAATAGCAACTTTACCGTCTAATAATTTCATAACAATCCTTTTAGAGTGATGTGCAAAGTAACGTTTTTTATGTTTGATTGAAAAGGGTCTGTTTATAGGTAGAGTACCTTAAGTTTTTGAATTGGAATCCGGCAAAATATCCATTGATGTTTTGCTTTTTAAAAAGCACAAATGGAAACAATTTCATTCAGGATGGTTCGATCGTTGCTGAGTCGGGGCACCTTATGTTGTCCGCCCAATTTCCCTTTTTGTTGCAACCATTGATGAAATGTTCCTTTTGGTACTACACGAACCACCGGCATACGCAGGGCTATATTTTTATATCTTTTTGCTTCGTAGTCGCTGTTCAGTTGTTTTAAAGCGAGGTCCAGTTCATAAACAAAATCCTCCCTTGAAGAAGGTTCTTGTTCAAATTCGATTAGCCATTCATGGGCACCATTTTGCGCTTCGTTAAAATAAACCGGAGCAGCGGTATATTCGTTCACAACTGCTCCTGTTTGTTCACAGGCGATAGCAATTGCCTTGTCCGAATTGTCTACGATCAGTTCTTCTCCAAATGCATTGATAAAATGTTTCAGTCGTCCGCTTACTTTAATCCGGTAGGGTTGCAAAGTGGTAAATTGAATGGTGTCGCCAACAATGTAACGCCACAATCCTCCGTTGGTGCTGATGACAACAGCATAGTTTTTCCCGATCTCCACTTTATTCAGGCCAACTGTATCCGGGAATTTTTTCCCATATTCTTCGATGGGCATGAATTCATAAAAAATACCATGGTCTGCAAAAAGCAACATGCCTTCTTCATTGGGTTGATCTTGTGCGGCAAAAAATCCTTCACTTGCATTGTACATCTCAAGATAATTGATGGACTTTCCGATCAGTTGTTCAAATTGTTCGCGGTACGGTACAAACGAAACGCCTCCATGCATGTAGAGTTCCAGTCCGGGCCACACTTCACCTATGGTTTTACATCCGGTTAATTCAAGAATCCGTCTGAAAAGGACCAGTGTCCAGGTAGGCACTCCGGATATTGAGGTCACATTTTCATGAATGGTATTGGAGGCGAGTTTTTCAATTTTAGCTTCCCATTCGTCCATCAGTGCAATGCTTAATTCAGGTGTTCGGATCCAGTTGGCCCAAAAGGGTGCATTTTGCATCAATACCGCACTTAAGTCGCCAAAATGAATTTCTTCTTGCAATTGGTGGATCGTATGGCTACCGCCTATGACCAGTCCTTTTCCCGTTAAAAGATTGGAAGAAGGGAAATTGTTATAATACAGTGTTAGAACATCTTTAGCCGCTTTGTAATGTCCATCCTGAAGACTTTCTTCACTTACGGGGATGAATTTACTTTTTTCACTGGTTGTTCCACTGCTTTTAGCAAACCATTTAACGGGCGTGGGCCAAAGAATATTCTCCTCGCCGTTCAGCATACTTTCGATCCAGGGTTTGAGGTCCTCGTATTCATGAACGGGAACTGTTTGTTTGAATTCTTTTACCGAAAACAGTTTTTCAAATTGATATTTATGACCAAATTGAGTGTATTGTGCAGTTGTAACTAGATCCTGCAATACTTCCCGCTGTGCTTCTGCCGGATGCTTCATCCAGGCTTCTATGCGCCACATGCGCAGGCGTGCTAATCGTGATATGGCAGGACTCAATAATTTCATGAATCGGAAAGATAAAAAAAGTTACAGGAAATTCCGAGAGATGGATCGGTTAGGGATTTTTAGAACCGGTTTGTTGCACTTCTTCGTGCAGGTAATCTTTGCGTTTCAATTCAAAGTTTCTTCCCAGATAGAGTCTTCGAACCTGATCGTCCTGTGCCAGTTCTTCGGCCGTACCGTGTTTGAAAATTTTACCCTCGATCAGCAAATAGGCACGGTCGCAAATGGAAAGTGTTTCGGTTACATTGTGATCTGTGATCAGAATCCCGATGTTTTTATATTTTAACCGGGCCACAACGGCCTGAATGTCTTCTACCGCAATAGGGTCTACGCCTGCAAAGGGCTCATCCAGAAGAATAAATTTAGGATCTACGGCCAAAGCGCGTGCGATTTCTGTTCTGCGCCTTTCCCCTCCGCTCAAACTGTCGCCCAGATTCTTTCTTACATGGTGTAAACGAAATTCGGTAAGCAGGTCTTCCAATTTCTGTTTTTGATCTTTTTTGCTCAACTTGGTCATTTCCAGGACAGCGGAGATATTGTCTTCTACACTTAATTTCCGAAAAACACTGGCTTCCTGTGGCAGATAGCCGATTCCCATTTGGGCCCGTTTATACATTGGCAAATGGGTGATATTGAGGTCGTTGAGGAACACTTCTCCTTCATCGGGCTTTACAAAACCCACAACCATGTAAAACGTAGTCGTTTTCCCGGCTCCATTTGGTCCCAGTAATCCTACAATTTCACCTTGTTTCACCTCAATGCTTACTTGGTTCGCTACGGTACGGTTCCGGTAGCGTTTCACCAATTGGTTGGTATGAATGGTCAGTGTCAACGTATTTTTTGTTTAACAGTTGCGAAATTACCGGATTAAGGCGTAAAATGGATGAAAGTTTCTTTCAAACGCATACCGGAACGGCTGATTGCGTAAGCGTTTCATAAACAATGTTTGATGAAACGCAGCAGCTTTAATAAGTTTGCATCAATTGTGAAAAAATGAAAGTAACAGAACATATCGCGAATTCGAGCAAAACACTGGTCTCTTTTGAAATCCTGCCTCCTTTAAAAGGCAAGACCATCAACTCGATTTTTGATCATCTGGATCCATTGATGGAATTCAAACCGTCTTTTATTAATGTGACCTATCACAGGGCCGAGCATGTTTTTAAGAAGAAGGCAGATGGCACCTTTGAAAAGGTGGAGGTTCGTAAAAGGCCCGGTACAGTTGGTATTTGTGCAGCCTTGCAAAACCATTACAACATTGATGCTGTTCCGCATTTGATTTGCGGCGGATTTTCAAAACGTGAAACGGAAGACGCACTGATCGATCTCAATTTTATTGGTGTTCAAAATGTGTTGGTGTTAAGGGGCGATGCCGCTAAAAACGAAACATTTTTTGAACCCCACCCCGAAGGCAATAGATACGCACTGGATTTGTTGAAGCAAACCATAAACCTCAATCATGGCGTTTATCTGGAAGAAGATATCCGTGATGGATTCCGAACCGATTTTTGTGCGGGTGTGGCCGGTTATCCCGAAAAGCATTTTGAGTGCCCCAATATGGAAATCGAAATGCAACGTTTAAAAGAAAAAATCGATGCAGGTGCCGAATACATTATGACACAGATGTTTTTCGATAACAGCAAGTTTTTTGCTTTTGTGAAAAAATGTCGTGAAATGGGTATTCAGGTTCCCATTATTCCGGGTTTGAAACCACTTACCAGTAAAAAACAATTGTCTGTGATACCACGCACGTTTCATATTGATATCCCTACCGATCTCAGTACGGAAATGATGAAAGCTAAAACAGATGAAGACTGCAAAAAAGTTGGAACGGAATGGTTGATTCAACAATCAAAAGAATTGAAAGAATTTGGTGTTCCTGTATTGCATTATTACACGTTGGGAAGCACGAAAGTGATTTACAATGTCGTTAAGAATGTCATGTAAAGAATACATCGTTAAAAATAAAGGCTCCCAATTGGGAGCCTTTATTTTTTGCTTTAGGGCTTCAACAAACTCTTCAGCGTTTGTTCATTCACCAGAACCGGATATTTTTTCTTGAGTTGTGCCAGCCATTGATCTTCGAGTAGAATCTGATAATCATTGATGACCAAACCCTTTGCTTCTTCAAAACTGCGCTGATCTTGTTGCGGGATCACTTTGATGATATAACAAAACGAAGAGGATCCGTCATTTGCATTGGTCATCACGGGTGTACAATTTCCCTCTTTGATTTGCTCGGGATTGTCGATGGGCAATTGCGCATATTCAAAACGTCCGCTGTCGGCCAAAGCATTGCCGCCAAACGATTCCATATGGTCTTTCCATTTAGACGGATCGTTTTTCATGAGTCGCCACGCTTCTTTTGCAACAGCGGTATCGGCACAATTGAATATGATAGCAACTGAGCTGGGTTGCCATTTGTATTTACTTTGATGTTTTTGATAGTAGTTCGCAAGACCAATGCTGTCGCCGGGTGCTTTGCTCCAGATCGTACGTTCCATGACTTCAAACAACAGGCTTCCTTCCGAGAATTCCTTTAATTGGTAACGAAATGCTTCATTAAAAGTTTCATAGCGGTCTTTGTAATACTGCTCAATAGTAGTTTGAACAAACGTCTTCATTAAATCACTGTAATCTGATGCAACGGAACTGTCGGGGGTTGTTCCGCGACTTTTTGCATAGCGCATCCAGTCGGCCACAGAGATCGTTTTGTTTTTTAGCAGAAAAAGAGGTTTGGATTTATACGTTTTGTAGAATGCTGCATAGTTTTTGGACTGTAACATGGAGTCGGTAAGTTGCCACAGTTGTTTTGATGCATAGGGCAATTGTTTGTAGCCGGTTGCTTTCTTCATCTCTTCATAGAGCCTCATTTGTGAAACGGCTAAACGTTCATCATTGATGATCTTATCCATCCACTCCTGTTCAAGTTCGTTGTTAAATTCCGTTTTTAACGGGAAAAATGAAAGACGTTGTATGATGTGCCAGCCGTTACCTGTAAGGACAGGAGCACTGATTTCTTGATCTTTTTTCAACCGGAAAGCTGCGTTACTGAAAGCAGCTTCGTATTTGCAATAGGAAAACTCCGGCAATACCCCACCCGACATGTAGGACGTTTTATCGTTACTGAATTGCTCGGCTGCTTTTTCAAAGGAAAGGCCATTTTGCAATAATTGATAAACAGAATCAGCTTTTGCCTTGGCTTCCTGTTTTTCAAGTTCAGTTGCATTTGGTGGTAGTGCGAATAAAATATGCGCCGCTTTGAGTGTGCCTGCCGATTTCCGTTTGCTGATCAGCCGGATGATGTGGTACCCTTTAGAACTTTTTAAAGGCGCCGTATAGGAACCAACACGCAGATTGTAAATCGCATTTTCAATGGAATAAGGAACCATTAATGTGCTTATGAAGCCAATGTATCCTTTCGCAACTTTTACGGCTTCTGCAGTAGAATAGTTCAAAACCGTTTTTGTGAAATCGGCACCATTTTGTAATTCTTTATAGGCTTTTTCGATTTTGGTTTTTGCAGCAAGACTATCTGCTTCAAAACCTACAAATACATGCTCAATTTCCAATTCGTATTGGTTGCGTTCAAAAGCCTCTTCTGCCAGTTGTTTGGTATAAGGTTGCTGTTTCAGAAATTGTTCGATCAATTGAGCCCTGAAACCTGCAACATCACTTTTGATGTTGGGCAAGGTGTCTAATTGATTGTCTTTCGCAGCTTGCACTTTTAATTTAAAACGGATGTATAAATCAAGATATTCTCTGATTGATTTCTCGTCTTTTGCTCCGGTGTTATTTTTTGAAAACGCTCTCCAGAATTCATTCTTGTCAACCTTGTTGTTTCCGTAGGTAAAAATGGTTTGCGCCTGTGTATGTAAGAAGAGTAAAGCAGCAAGCCCTGTAATCAGTATCGTACGTATCATAATCATTTGTTTTTTGAATTGGTTTTGGATCGTTGTATCTCCAGTAACTCGTCCAGTTGTTGCGGATTGATTTTCTTGGCAATGATTCTTTTATCTTGATCCAGCAAATATAGAGTGGGTGTTTGAAAAACATCATAATATTGCCGGAAACCGGGCTTGTTGTTTTTCTTTTCTTCCTCCCGCATTTCGAACGATTGGTACCAGTGCAGCCAGCCTTTGAGATGATGTTTTTGAATGAACTGCTTCCAACTTTCTTTTACAGCCGGCAGTTTACTTTTATCTGTTCGAACAGAATCTGTCAGTATTCCGATAAGTGTGATACCATGTTGCTGCCATTTCGTACGGAACAGACTGTCCATAACCGGAATTTGTTCGCGGCAATGACCGCAATCAGGATCCCAAAAAGCGAGAATGGTATAAGGTGATTTGATCTTGTACAAATAGGTTTTTTGATCCAAGGTGTCCAATAAATTGAGTTCTGCAGCGGGCTCGCCAATGATATTCCCCATGATGCTGTAGGCCCGGTTGTAAACCAATTCACGATCTTTATCACTCAGCCAGGTAACCTGATTGGTGAGGTAATATTTTTCAAACAAATGAAGAAACACCACATCTAGTCCCATGTATTTGGGATTCATGTATTCATTGGTAAAACGGTTGATGTAATATTTAAACATCGTTTCACTTCCTCTGGAGGAAAGGATGAACCGATCCACTTCCAGTTTTAAGGTATCGGGATTTCTTATCACTTGTTCCATGTATCGGTTGAGGCGTTGTTCAAAAACCGGAGTGCGTAAAAGCCGTTCGTCTCCAATCGGG
This sequence comes from Lacibacter sp., assembly GCA_049240625.1. Taxonomy (GTDB): domain Bacteria; phylum Bacteroidota; class Bacteroidia; order Chitinophagales; family Chitinophagaceae; genus Lacibacter. Next base: position 12,709 of record JBMLSG010000025.1, read on the forward strand.
ATGCCTTCCCAATATTGTTTTTTATAATTCTGGTATGCAAGGATGCTGTCAGTTCGGCTGGCACCCGGTCCCGGTTTGAAGACCGGTTCTTTCATCAATCGGAAGAGCAGGGACAAATAACTGTCGGGATGTTGTTGAATAAACTGTTCCCGCCATTCCTGAGCTTCTTCAAAAGCGGCGTTGATTTTTTTCTGAATCGAAAGACTGTCGGACCGGTTTTTTGCCTGCGCCAATTCTTTTTGCAATACGGGTAATTGCTTGAAGATGCGGGCCGTTGTTTTTTTATAGCTTTCCAGATCTTGGGTTTCGCTTGATCCGGTGATGGATGCAATAGTGAAATCGGAGGTATCAATATTGATGTGAAAGGTTTGTTCCTGATCAATCAACAGGTCAAAATAGCTTTTCTTTTCAGGGTCGATAATCAGGTAAAGACCTCCGGTTAATTTCTTTTTTCCGCTGAACGTTGCTGTTCCGTCGGGTTCCAGCAAAACCGAATCCTGCAGGTATTTCGATTCGCCAAAGTAATAGCCCAGATAGAGGTATGCTTTTGTGCTGACGGGCTTGTAGTTCAGTGATATCCGGTATTCTTGTGCCGATAACCCTGTCCAAAAACCAATAAACGCAATAAAGAGAAGTTTAATTTTCATAACAGAGGACGTAAAGTTATTTAAAATCAATTCAGCTCCTGTTAATGATTTGCAAAGTCGCGGAGTACTACCTTTGCACGGTGAAAAGGAAAAATAGAATACTCGAGCAAGTTACAATTGAAGATTATGCCGCTGAGGGCCGTTCCTTGGCAAGAGTCGATGGGAAGGTTGTTTTCGTTGAAGGCGCAGTCCCGGGCGATGTGGTGGATCTTTTGCTGACAAAAAGTAAAAAGGATTGGGCCGAGGGGCGCCCTGTTCATTTTCATTCGTATGCTCCTGCAAGGGTAGACCCTTTTTGTCAGCATTTTGGACTGTGTGGCGGATGCAAGTGGCAAATGCTGCCTTATGAATTGCAGTTAACATACAAGCAACGGGAAGTAGAACAGCATCTCAAGCGTATTGGCCGCATGGATGCGCCTCATGTGTTGCCCATTATTGGAGCAGACGAAACCCGTTTTTATCGCAATAAACTGGAATTTACGTTCAGTAATAAACGGTTTTACACGAAGCAGGAACTGGCAGCGCGTGATGCCCGAAAGCAAGAAGATCCTGAAGGTTTGCACGAAACGCCTGAACCGGCATTGGGTTTTCATGTTCCCCGTGTTTTTGACAAAGCCATTGACATCGAAACCTGCTATTTGCAGCAGGAACCCAGTAATGCCATTCGTAATTTCATCCGCAATTTTTCCTTGCAGCAGGGCTATTCCTATTATGATATCCGTGCGCATCAAGGATGGCTTCGGACAATGATCGTTAGGCTAACCACAACCGGCGAACTAATGATCAACATTACATTTGGCTATGACGACGAACCGAAGCGCCGGACCTTATTCGATGCGTTGCTGGAGCGCTTTCCTGAAATTTCTACGTTGTTATATACCATCAATCCTAAATGGAATGACAGCATTTATGATTTAGAACCACAAATCTATTTTGGAAAGGGTTATGTAACGGAGCGACTCAATGCAGCCGGACGAAGTGAGGGCTTTTTATTTAAAATCGGACCCAAGTCGTTTTTTCAAACCAATACAAAGCAAGCTGAAAAACTTTATGAGGTTACACGCTCATTTGCGAAACTGACAGGTTCCGAAATTTTATACGATTTGTATTGCGGTACCGGAAGCATCGGGATCTTCTGCAGTACCGGTGCCCGTAAAATTATAGGAGTAGAAACGGTTGAAGAAGCTATAACAGATGCGCATGAAAATGCGAAAATGAACGGGATCGGGCATGCTTCGTTCTTTGCGGGCGATGTCATTCAGGTTTGTACAGATTCATTTTTTGAGCAACACGGTCGGCCGGATGTCGTAATAACAGATCCGCCACGTGCCGGTATGCACGAAAAGTTGGTGAAAAAACTACTTGAAATCGAAGCACCGCGGATTGTTTATGTTAGTTGCAATCCGGCAACGCAGGCACGTGACCTGCAATGGCTGCAGGAAAAATATCAGGTTGAGGCCTTACAGCCTGTTGATCTTTTTCCGCATACCCATCATATTGAAAATGTAGCCGCTTTGACCCTGCGTTAAAGAAATCATAGAATCAACAACATTCCCGAAATTCGCATTGTACAAGATTAAATTTTTCTAAACGTGAGTTTTCAGCAAATCAGACCCGGTCGTTTCGATGTACTGCCACCTGTAATCAAGAACCTGATTATTATCAATGCTCTTGTTTTGATGGCCCAGTATACAGGTGAAATGTGGGGTTATCAGCAAAGGATTACTGATTTATTTGCTTTGCATAGTGTGCAATCCTCCTTGTTTCGTCCACACCAGTTGGTCACGCATTTGTTCATGCATGGCGATTTTTTTCATTTCCTGTTTAATATGTTTGCCTTGTGGATGTTTGGTAACTTGTTGGAGAATCTGTGGGATTCCAAACGATTTTTAATTTTTTACATCTTGTGCGGGTTGGGTGCTGCAGCCTTACACCTTCTTACGCTGGCGCTGGAGTTTCACTCTTTGGAACAAGAGGTAACTGCTTTCTTAAGTCGAACCACACCGGAAGAATTTAATGTCTTCCTGAAAGAAAATCAATCGATCTACCGGCATTTTAACGGACTGGAAATTGCTAAATTACAGCACGCCTGGCCGTCAGATCCTCAAAACAGTAATTATATCGACATTGCCCGTTCTTTGGTAAAAGAATTCGAGAAAACGAGTCTGGATGTCCCAACGGTGGGTGCATCAGGTGCGGTATTTGGATGTTTGGCGGCATTTGGATATTTATTCCCCAACACACTCATTTATATTTATTTCTTTTTTCCGATCAAGGCAAAATGGTTTGTGATTTTATACGCAGCGGCCGAATTGTGGATGGGTGTGAGGAACAGCGGCGGTAACGTTGCTCATTTTGCACATTTGGGCGGGGCATTAATCGGTTTTTTACTTGTAGTGTACTGGAATAAAAAAAACAGAAAAATGTTTTTCTGATCAAATACTATTATGAACTTACTCAGGAAAGAACAAAATCGAAGAACCTTGTTAGGTGATGATGGGAATCCCTTGTTGTGGTTGATCTACATCAATGTGACTGTATTCATAATCTTGGGTTTTATACGTATCGTGTATGTGTTGAGTGATATGGATCTTGCATTATTTGATACAGAAATCATGCATTGGTTTTCATTGCCTGCTCATTGGAAGATGTTGATTGCAAGACCCTGGACTTTGTTAACGGCTGCTTTTACACATAGCAGCATCTGGCAATTGATCGGGAATATGTTTTTCCTCTGGTCCTTCGGATTTTTAATGCAAGACCTGACCGGAAACAAACACCTCGTGCCGCTTTATCTTTATGGAAGCTGGGTTGGTATGTTTTTCTTTTTATGCAGCGTCAATTTTCTTCCGGCGTTTAACGATGCGGCAAGTGCTTACCATTTTGCAGGTGCTGGCGCAGCCATCATGTCGGTTGCCGTTGCCGTAACGACTACAGCACCCAATTATAGGATCTTTCCAATGATCAATGGCGGAATTCCGATATGGGTTATCACGTTCATTTTTGTGTTGATTGATTTTGCAGGAATGGCAAGTGCCTCTTTGCCTGAAAGCATTGCACATTTAACAGGTGCGGGAGCAGGATATGTTTATATGCTATTGATACAAAAGGGTCGCAATCCCGAACAATGGATGCATCGGCTTTATCAATGGTTTATGGGTTTGTTTGAGCCTGCTTCAAAACGCAAATTAAGAGTTGTTCGCGATGATTTTTTTTATGACAACAAAGGGAAGAAACCTTTTCAGCGTCAAGCAATTCCCAACCAGCAAAAAATTGATCTCTTGCTGGAAAAAATTCATCAAAAAGGATACGATGCACTCACACAGGAAGAAAAAGATTTGTTGAAGCGTGCAGGGGAAAGTAATACCAACTGATCATGCTGACTGTATTAAGACGATATACAAAACATTTTTTCATCGTTTGTAACGTTGTGTTGAGCGTTTGCATTTTGTTGTTGTATGCATTGCCTTATCTGAAACAGCAAACATTTTGGTTTGTGAATTTGATTGCAATGGCTTTCCCTGTTTTCATTTTTTTAGAGTTGGCTTTTGTAATTTTCTGGTTGTTGGCAAAACCACGTTTTATATGGTTGCCCATTCTCACATTTTGTTTGTCGTATGGACTTTTGCGCAATGGTTTTGGCTGGCATCCTTTTTCTCAAAAGCAAATTACTGACAGCATTGATTTTAAAGTTGCAACCTGGAACGTGCATCTGTTTAATTTTTTTGAAAACAAAGGGGAGTTGGATACGAACATGATTGCAGCAGCTTCAGGTTTAAAAGCAGATGTACTGGCATTACAGGAGTTTGTTTTTTCGCTGAACCCATCTTCTCACATGTCGTTGGAACAGGTTAAAAAACGGTTAGGCTATCAATATGCAGTTGTTGGAAATGATAAAAAATTCGGAGTCTATAAACATACTGAAACAGCCGATCAGCGTTATTTCCCTTTTTGTGTAGCACTTTTTTCCAATTTTCCGATTGTCCGATGGGAAAAAGTACAGCCTATCCGCGAGTACAATCATACATTTATTTGGGCCGACTTGTTGATAGGAGCTGATACGGTTCGTTTTATGAATGTACATCTGCAGAGTATGCATTTTGCTGAGGACGATTACAGGTTCATCGAAAACATTGACGAACAGGATGTAGACCATGTGAAAAGAAACGGAATGAATATTATCCGGAAAATCAAAGCGGCCAATCAGTTCAGAGCCATTCAAATAGAAGCGGTTACCACCGAAATTCGTAACAGCCCTTATCCCGTAGTTTTGTGCGGTGATTTTAACGACGTGCCTAATTCATATGCCTATCAGTCGGTCGCACAGTATTTAAACGATGCCTACGCAGTTAGGGGTTGGGGTATTGGTCGTACGTTCAGAAAAATTGCACCCACGCTACGCATTGATTACATTTTTTCCGACAAGCGCCTACAGGCCGAACAGGTTCGTATAGAACAGCTCCCTTACAGTGATCACTATCCGTTAACAGCGTCTTTCAGAAAAAATTAAAGAAACCTTATCTTTGTTTTCATGAAGTATCACAACCTTATTGCCTGTTGTTGTTGATCGGGATCTTATCTCCTTGGTTCCCTTTTTTTATTCTTCTCAAATCAGTATATGTCGCAATTTAAAGTTTACAATTCTCTTACCCGTCAAAAGGAACTGTTCCGGCCAATTACACCGGGGCACGTCGGTTTGTACGTTTGTGGTCCAACAGTAAGCGGTGAGAGTCATTTAGGTCATGCCCGTCCATATATAACCTTTGATGTGTTGTATCGTTATCTAACGCATCTGGGTTATAAAGTGCGTTATGTTCGGAACATTACAGATGCCGGACATTTTGAAGAAGAAGGAAGGGAAGCAGAAGATAAAATTTCTAAAAAGGCCGTACTTGAAAAATTGGAACCCATGGAACTGGTACAGAAATACACCAATTTGTTTCATTGGGCAATGGATCAGTTCAATACCATTCCTCCATCAATTGAGCCAACAGCTACAGGACATATTGTAGAACAAATTGGGATGATCGAAAAGATCATTGAAGCAGGGTATGCTTATGTTGTAAATGGTTCTGTATACTTTGATGTGAGGAAATATGCGTCTTCTTACGATTATGGCAAGTTGAGTGGTCGGGTAATGGATGAATTACTGGAAACTACACGTGAGCTTGAAGGACAAGAAGAAAAAAGAGATCGTGCCGATTTTGCTCTTTGGAAAAATGCTGCACCCGAACATATTATGCGTTGGAAAAGTCCATGGGGTATCGGATTTCCGGGTTGGCATATTGAATGTTCTGCAATGGCTACAAAGTATTTAGGTGCAGAATTTGATATTCACGGAGGCGGTATGGATTTGCAGTTCCCGCACCATGAAAGTGAGATCGCTCAAAGTACCATCTGCAACCATAAGGCGCCCGTTCGTTACTGGATGCACAACAATATGATTACCATAAACGGAAAGAAGATGGGAAAAAGTTACAACAATGTCATCAAGTTGACGGAGTTGTTCAGCGGTTCGCATCCTTTGCTGGAGAAATCGTTTCATCCTATGACCGTGCGCTTTTTTATTCTGCAAACTCAGTACCGGAGTACATTAGACTTCAGTAACGATGCTCTTATGGCTGCCGAAAAGGGGCTGAAGCGTCTTTGGGATGCCTACGAAATACTTCAAAAAACAGATCCTGCTTTATTTCCTGAAACCGGTACCGATACCGATCTGGAAACAAAATGCATTCAATTGATCGATGCTTTCGCCGAATTCATGGATGATGATCTGAATACGGCAAAGGTTTTGGCCAACATGTTTGAATTGGTTCCTATAATCAATGGTTTAAAAGACAAGCATATTGCAACAGAAGTACTAAGCGCTTCGCTTATTCGCAAAATGCAGGATCAAATGAAACTCTATCTGGAAACAATTCTGGGTTTGAAAACAGTGAGCTCCGGAGAAAACGATCGTTTTAAGGCTGTCATGCAACTAATTATGGACTTGCGGAAAGAAGCCAAATCCAAAAAAGATTTTGTCACCAGCGATACGATACGTCAACGTCTTACAGATTTGGGTATTCAACTGAAAGATGAAAAAGATGGCGGCATGAGTTATTCATGCTGATTTAAATACCCGGTTGCAACTGAGTGCCCGATGCAGTGCCTCTGATATGATGTTCGCTTGTTGACGGCTCCATGGATTGATGAAGGACTTCTTCAAACGTCTGAAAGATTGTTTTTTCCTTTGTTCCATACCACGCAATAAATGCCTCCGTTTTCGAAGTATGATGGGTATGGTATTCTACAATCTTTGTAATCGAAAAGGAGTCGGAACGGATTCCAGCTCCTGCATTGAGCGCATCATGTGAATTGCACCATTGCTCGAAATGATGTTCAACAGGTACCATCATGACCGGTTTGCCCAGAAACAACGCTTCGCAAACACTTTCAAAACCGGCAGTTGTTATCAATCCTTTGCTGCTGGCCATGTAGTTTAAAAATTTCCGGTCGTCCAATGAATGAAAGCATAGTTTTTCATTGTATTGCCATTTCCCTTTTACGATTTTACTATCTGTGAAACAATGCAGTTCAAAATCGGGGTTTAACTTGTGCCAGTTGATCACATCCTGCATGTAGCCGCTGTTGACCAGATAAACAAGAAAATGAGAGCCTTTGTAAACTTCTTGTTCCATCAGTTCTTTTCTCAAAAGAGGTGGTGATAAGAGGATGTTTTTGTATGAATTAGTTTGCAGGGGGTAAAACGAAAGCGCAACTAATTTTTGTGAGCCAAGTGCCGTAAGCTTTGTGTACCACTTAAGAAAAACACGATCTATAGTTTTCGAACCTGACGGGAATTTGTATTCCGGATGCAGATAAATATACTGATGGGCAATTGATACTACGCAGGTGTTCAACTTTTTTATGAAACTGCAAAGACCAATGATCGGTTCATAAAAGTTTACGAGCACATCCGGCTGGTACGAATTCACGGTCGCCCTTATGGTTTGCATACTTTTTTGATACTGCTTTCGATTGGCCAATGCGCTGATGATGGTTTTACCAAGATGAATGGATTTATTCTTATGATCCGTTTTAAATCCCGGACTTTTAAACGTAATTATTGGTGCATGAATACGTTCACTTACATAAACGGGAATGTTTCTCTCTGATGAGTTGCCAATCAAAACAGCCTGAACGATATGCCCTTTAGCTGTCAGCATCTCATAAAGGGCAATTGCTTGTGTGAGATGCCCCCTTCCTTCCCCCTGTACCACAAAAATGAATTTATTATTCATGCACAACTCTTTAATGCGTATTCAAGATGTTTACCGGGGGACCGTTATTTCATCGAGAAAGGCCTGATTTAAGATTTGGTTTGTATCAACTGCATTGCGTTCGTCTTGTTTTTCTTTCCATTCATTGTAATAAACAATCGACCAGTCACCGGCTTCATTTTCAGTGAGGGCACTCATGGTTTCTACCCAATCTCCGCTGTTGAGATAGTGGATGTTTTCGATGTATTTGTTTGCTGCCTGATGTATGTGTCCACAAATGATTCCGTCGCATTGATTGGCGGCAGCTACGGCGCATAGCTGTTCCTCATAATCTGAAACAAAGGAGACGGCCGACTTAACCTTTTGTTTTACAACCTGCGAAAGCGAGTAATAGGGCAATCCTTTTTTGAGTCGGTATTGATTGTAATGCCGGTTGAACCACAATAAAAACGTATAACCGATATCACCAAGTTTTGCGATCCATTTCAATTTTGTTGTGATGCTGTCAAAAATATCACCATGAACGATGTAGTATTTTTTAGAACCGCTTTGCAGGATGTGATGTCGTTTAATCACAAACTGACCAAAGGAAAAAGGAAGTATTTCGTCTAAAAAATCATCATGATTACCACGCAGGTAAATCACTTTTGTATCGTATTTGTGCATGTATTTCATGATGACACGAAAAAATGCCGTATGCTTTTTTTTCCAGTTTCCCGATTTTTTAAGTTGCCATCCGTCAATGATATCGCCATTTAGAATGAGCGTATCACAACTGTGATGGTTCAAAAAGTCGACAACTTCTTTTACCCTGGAGTTTCGAATTCCAAGATGTATGTCCGAGAGGATTATTGTTTTGAAATGGGTCTTCACAAGAAAGGTTTTGCAAATATTGCCGGGTCATGTAAACAGAATGTTGATTTATTATTAAGAAGTCATGAAGAAATTTTGAACAGAATGTGATCAACATAAAGAGAACTGTCCGGATTAGTAGCCGGAAACTCATAGAAAAGGATTGAGTGTTCTTTTCAAAAACAAAAAACCCGCTCCACGGAGCGGGTTTTTTGTTTTGTCGATATTATTATTTTATCAACTTCAATTCGTTGATGAGATTGGATGCACCACCTAATTTTTCAATACACCACAAAACGTAACGAATGTCAACGCAAATGGTACGGTTGAGGTTTTTGTCAAAAGTAAGTTTATGGCTCAGTGCTTCGTAATTTCCATCAAAGGCGAGACCAATTAAATTTCCATTTGCATCAATGACCGGAGATCCGCTGTTTCCACCTGTAATGTCATTCGTAGTTATGAAAGCAATGACTAAATCGTTCCTTTGTTTGTCTATGTAAGGACCAAAATCTTTTTGTTTCAGCAATTCAACCTGACGTTTCGGTAGGTCAAATTCATAATCGCCTGCTTTGTATTTTTCAAGCAATCCCTTACTGGTAGTAATGTAATCGTATTTAACCGCATCTCTGGGGATGTAATTTTTTACATTGCCGTAAGAAACACGCATAGTAAAAGTTGCATCAGGATACATTTTTTTCCTTTTTTCCGGATTCATTGCCATGATGCCTTTCAAATACAATCTGCCCAGATCGTTATTCTTAACCATGAAGGCTTGCGATTTGGGTAAGAATTTGGAGTTCCAGTTTTTATAAAAAGTGGAAGCGATTGTAAATGCCGGATCTTGTTGTAAAACAACTGCGTCGGGATTGGCAATGAAGGCATTCCATTTTTCATCATTGAGAAGGAATGTGTTTGAAAAAACAGACGCAGCATAGGTTTTATATGTAGACTCGTTTTTCAGATCTCCAAAACTCCCTTTAAGGCTTTCAAAAAAACCGATCGGATGTTGCTCCTGCGGGATGTCTTTGTAATACATCATTAAAACTGCACCCAAAATATTTTGATCGCTCGCTGCGTTGTGTTCTTCCATGAAAGTTTTACGGGCCGCAACGACAGCATTTAAAACCTTTAGAAGGTCTTCTTTTGTAGCATCTGTTTTAACCAAAACAGCTTCCAGTTGAATTAACGATGAGGCAAAAGAAATGAGTGGAGATCCAAATAAGCCTTCATTCATGTAAACACGATGCATAGAATAAGGCCTCCACTCTTCATAGGCTTTTTCCCAATCGGTGAAAATGGATTCAAATTCAGGTTTGCCTTTGGCCCATTTGATAAAGGCGGCTTCGCTCTTTTGTTTTTGACCAAACACATCATATTTCAGCAGTTGTTTGGTTTCGCCATCAAAAAATTTCCAGTAGTTCGCGACTGATGCATAATTGCTCGCCAGCTTCAACTTGGTTGCGGCGTCTTTTTGCATTTCGGTTAACATGAACTTTAAACGTGCATCACGGAGTTTGACGAACGTAGGGTTGTTGACTTCGGTTGCGAGTTTGATTCCCATCGAAGATTCATAGCGATTGGTACTTCCCGGATAGCCCCAGATCATAGCGAAGTCACCATCTTTGATTCCTTTGAGTGAAACAGGAAGGAAATGTTTGGGTTTCAAAGGGACGTTGTTTTCACTGTATTCGGCAGGTTTGCCATCGGGACTTGCATAAACACGGAATACACTGAAATCGCCTGTATGACGAGGCCATTCCCAGTTATCGGTATCTCCACCAAATTTACCGACACTTTCGGGAGGTGTTCCTACTAAACGAACATCTTTGTAGCGTTGATAAACAAATGCGAGGTATTGGTTTCCTTTGAATAGGGCACTAACTCTGCATTCGATAAAGTTTTCTGTCTTAGAAAGTCTCTTGTTAATGGCAGCTAAAACAGCGGCTTGTTTATCGGCTCTTGCTTTGCCTTCCAGAGTTCCCAAAGAGTCCAGTACTTCCTTGGTTACATCATCAATGCGAATCAGAAATTGCACACTTAAGGATGTTTTGATTTCCTCTTTGAAGTTTTTTGCATAAAAGCCGTCGCGCAGATAATTGTTCTCTACGCTCGATGCAGATGCGATGGCACTGTATCCGCAGTGGTGGTTCGTAAAAATCAAACCTTTGTTGCTTACAATTTCTCCTGTACAGCCACCGCCAAAAATGATGATGGCATCTTTCAGGGAAACCTTGTTGATGTTGTACAACTGATCTTTAGTGAGTTTCAAGCCTTTTTTCTGCATTTCCGCATAGACTTGTTCCCCTAATAACAGGGGCAGCCACATGCCTTCGTCTGCAAAACTTCGTAGGAGCGTGAAGCATAAAACAATCGTTACTGCGAGCTTTTTCATATGTGTGTTTTATTTTTTTAATGGTTGTGTGATTTGATCCTGTGTTTCTATCTCCGAAATGAATCAAACTCTAATAGAGTTTTGCACCAATGATGAATCACGCAATCGATACTTATTGAGTTCAGAAGCATGTTAAGGATGCTTTTGAATGGGGCAAACCTACGGCAAAAATCAATGTATTGGTGATAAATTGGATTGGCGGTATTTTTCAGAAGCCGAAAGGACAAAAGGTAGAAGTGAAACTGTTTCTGAGCCAAGTATATAGTTTAACGAAACCCCAGCCAAGACCTTGCCGAAGGGTCGAAAATCCAGTAAACACCATTACAAAATGCGAAATTGAATTGATTTTTTACCGGGATGCTTTGTGGAAGAACCAACCGCTGCGTCAGAAGCCCATCGTTTTTACTGTAAAGTTCGATTTCATGTGTTTGAGTGTTTAGTAACCCAATTTCCGCATTTGCAATTCCGGTGTAAATTAAAGTGGTAGAATTGTAAGGTGCCGGTATCTCAAGTGTGTCGGTTGACCAGTTTGCCGGTGGAGGATTTTTTTTGGTGTAACCAATTTTGAGTGGAATGGTTTTTTGGGGTTGTTCCTTACCTGTTCCTGCGTCAAAAAAAACGGCATTTGTCCCTTTGAGAAAACAAACACTGTTTTCCCTTTGAACGTAAGCTGCTACCGAGTTGGGTTGGGGTTGCAGCTTACCTGAAAACAGCGACCTGACTTCATAGGGTATTCCTGATTCATCAAGTGTGTATTGTGCCCAGCCTTGTTTTCCGTAGCAGTTCGCATGAAAGGTTTTGGCAAAAGGATCGTACCAAAGACCTCTGCTGTCTGTCAGCAATGTAAGGTCGGGTGGTCCGATTCTGTTCCCCGAGCCGTCAAAAATAGCCATCGAAAAAGTCGGATTTCCGGTAACGGTGGCATAGTAATTCCGTGTTTTCAGATGTATGGCTACGGTTCCTCCATTTTCACCGCGTCCTTTAGGCATTTGCAGCACAATGGATTTTTGTAATGTACGAACGGTTTGTGCCTTCAGTGGAGGTATATTAAACCAAATGAAGAGCAGAAAGCAGAATATGCGAATCATCGTTGATATTTTGACTATGAAAATACAACGAACTGCCTTGTATAGATGAGCTCTAATCAGGGTTTTGTTTTTATTAACACGGTTTTATGGCCTTCAGGAATTTAGTTCCTTCCACAACAAATCTTTCAATTCGGAAAGTCCTTGTCCTGTTACGGAAGAAATAAAAACATGCGGAATGGTTCGAGGAAGTTCATTTGCTATTGCAGTTTTTAATTCATCATCCAGCATGTCGCTTTTGCTGATGGCAATAGCCATTTTTTTATGCAGCATTTCGGGGTTGTACTTACGAAGTTCTTCGATGAGAATATTGATTTCATTTTTGTGATCTGTACTGTCTGCAGGTACCACCAACAACAAAATACTGTTCCGTTCTATATGACGGAGGAAGCGGTGTCCCAGACCTTTCCCTTCAGCGGCACCTTCAATAATTCCGGGTAAATCGGCAATGCAGAAACTCTTTCCATCCCTGTATTCCACCATGCCCAGTTGGGGTGTAAGTGTTGTAAAGGCATAATCTGCAATTTTGGGACGGGCTGCAGTAATACTGCTTAAGAAGGTTGATTTACCTGCATTGGGGAAGCCAACCAAACCTACATCGGCCAGCACTTTCAGTTCCAGAATGTTCCATCCTTCAATACCGGGTTCGCCGGGTTGGGCGTATTCGGGTGCCTGGTTGGTGGGCGTAGCAAAGTTGGTATTACCCAAACCACCTCTGCCCCCTTTCATGAGAATGATTTCCTGACCGTCGTTTAAGATTTCGGCCATTTTTTCACCGGTTTCTTCATTGCGGGCAATGGTGCCCAGCGGCACTTCAATGATGATGTCTTTCCCATCTCGGCCGGTCATATTGTTTTTATTTCCCGATGTGCCATTTTCCGCCAATACGTTTTTGTAATAACGAAGATGTAAAAGTGTCCATAGTTGTGCGTTCCCTTTCAGAATGATATGCCCTCCTCTTCCGCCGTCACCACCATCAGGTCCTGCCTTGGCATTGAATTTCGTGCGTGCAAAATGCTTACTGCCGGCACCCCCGTGTCCGCTTCTGCAAAAGACTCTGATATAATCAATGAAGTTTTTTTCCATATTATGCGGCAAAGATAGAGTGAAACAAAGTCTGTCGGTTTTTAATACCGTTCCTCTCTAAAATAAAACCCCTCTGCCGTAAGCGAGAGGGGTTCTTCAAGAGAATTGTAATTCTCGTTCTTATTGTTTGAAGATTTTTTGTGTTTGAATTCCTTCAGAAGAGATCAGTTCAAGGAAGTACAATCCCGGTTTTACTGATTCTAAACCGGAAAGAATCACTGCATTATTTCCTTTTTGGAGGCTTACAACCAGTGTTTTAACTGCTTGTCCGGCAGCATTGATTAAGCGGATGTTCACAGCTTCATGAGCTGCACTTTCCAATTGCAATTTCAAGATAGATGTAAACGGATTGGGATAAGCTGTATAGTTTTTAATCCGGATTCCGTCTAAACGTAAAGAAACTGTTGTAGAAAGATTTTGCTTGCGATCCAGATCAACCTGACGAATGCGGTAGTAAACTACCTGAGTGGCAGAAAGCATGGCATCGTTGAAGTTGTAAGTTTGTTTAACACTGGAGTTGCCTGCGCCCTTAACTGTACCTGCAACAACATAGTTGATTCCATCGGTACTGCGTTCAACAACAAAGTAATCGTTGTTGGATTCGCTGAGTGTTGTCCAGGTTACAGTTGCACCATTCGTTGCCTTTTTTACGCTCAATTCGCCAAATGAAATGGGGAGCGTTGTTTCAGCAGGAGTTGCATCAGAAGCGAGATCGGATAAAGTAGTAGTGCTGCTGATCAAAGTAGCCTGTACCGTGCCGGGACCTGCCAAGGCTGTGCTTTGATCAACAAAATACAAACCATTTTCAGACGATATGTGCATAGAACCGGATTGTGTCCAGGCGATCCCGTTCACATTGCTACCAAAGGTTCCTCCGTTGGATTGTAAAGTCCATCTTCTTGTGATAACAGAAGGATTATTGATATCATCTAACGTATAGATGTATGTGTTTCCGCTTGTAATACTTGCAACAGCATAAAGTGTTCCTCCGGCTGTAATGGCGAGATCACCACTTGCAAAGTCAGAGGCACTTCCAGGTGCAGCAACGGTTAATTGTACCGGTGTTGTTACATTGCTGATAGGATTGATACCATTACCGCGGAATGAGGTAAAATAGATTTTAGAACTGCTGCTGCTTCCGGATCTTCCGATGATATACCCTTTTCCGCTGTAGAAACCGAGGCGCACAAATCCAACTTCGTCGGTAGAAGAACCGTTCAAATCAATGGTGCCTACCTGTGTAGTGCCGGTTCCATCAGGTTTTACGGCATATATCGTTGCAATACCGTCATTGGTGCCGGAACTTTTGATGTAATACAAACATCCGGATGCATCGTTCAGGTTGGGTTTATTTTTCCCTAATGCATAGGTTGTTACGGCAGGTGTAACAACATTAACAGGACCATTTAATATGGCGCCTGAATTTTGATCAATTTGATAGGCCCGAATGTTTCCCGTTCCTGATAGAGGTGCCGAATAAAGGTTCGGTTGGAAAACGGTTACGGTTGTGGTTGCTGATGTAACTGTTCCGTTGGTTCCGGAAGTTGTAACGGAAACAGTAAACGTACCGGCTGACAGATACGTGATTTCTTTAGTAGCACTGTTACCGGCAGGAACTGTAGCCCCGGTTACATTCCAGGTGTAAGTTATAGGAGCGCCAACATTGGAAGTTGTTGCAGTAAACGAAATTTTTCCACCTACAAATGTTGTGGCAGTAGGGGTGGGACTGAGGCTTACTGTTTGGGCAAATGTTTGAGTCAGAAATGTTCCGATGAACATTACAAATAGAGCTGCTGCTTTCATAAATTTCATTTTTTTCATGTTTCAAAAAGGGGTAAACAAAACCGTGGTATTCGAAAGGGAAATGGATTTATTTCGGACTTTCTAAAGGACATGAGTTCACGAATGCCAATAGCAAATCATGAAAAGAATTGGAATTTATGTTAGCTTTTGAAGAGGATAGCTGGAATGCGGATGCAAATATCAAAAAAACAATTGTAAGTACAAAAACTATTTAAAATAATATTTTACATATTCCCGATGACATGAATTCACATACTTCTATTTTTTACCTTTTTTATTCTAGACTTTAACTGCTTAAATGGTTCAACAAGAAACCCCTCTGCCATTTGGCAAGAGGGGCTCTTCAAGAGAATTGTAATTCTCTATCCTATTGTTTATAGATTTTTTGAGTTTGAACACCTTCGGATGAAATCATTTCGAGAAGATAAAATCCTGCTTTAACAGATTCTAATCCTGAAAGTATAACCGCATTGTTTCCTTTTTGCAAACTCACTGCAAGTGTTTTAACAACTTGTCCTGCTGCATTGGATAAACGGATGTTTACTGTTTCGGGAGCAGCACTTTCCAATTGCAATTTCAATACAGAAGTAAACGGATTGGGGTAAGCTGTATAGTTTTTGATGCGGATACCGTCTAAACGTAAAGAAACAGTTGAAGAAAGATTTTGTTTACGATCCAGATCAACTTGACGGATGCGGTAGTAAACTACTTGAGTTGCAGAAAGCGTGGCATCGTTGAAGTTGTAGATTTGTTTCACGTTTGAATTACCGGCTCCTTTAACCGTACCTGCGGCAACATAGTTGATGCCATCAGTGCTGCGTTCAACCACAAAGTAATCGTTGTTGGATTCGCTCAATGTGGTCCAGGTTACTGTAGCGCCTTTGCTTGCTTTTTTCACAGTCAACTCTCCAAAAGAAATGGGAAGAGTAGATTGTTCAGGGAAAAAGTTAGAAGCCAAATCAGTAATCCCGGATTGAGAGTAAACCAAAGTTGTAATAACAGTACCTGCATTTAAATTGTTTACTGTATATTGATCAATATAGTAGATGCCAATCCCTGTAGAAATATACAATGACCCGGCAGCATCGAAGGCAACCCCGTTAACAGAACCGTGTGTAGATGCATCGAATGAATTCCCATCAGGTTGAACCAGATCCCAATCCTTAGTCAATGTCGTGTTTGCATCGAACGGTGGGGCTGCAGTGAAGATTTGTGTTGTAGACCCGCTGTTTGCCAAAACATACATTTTGCCTGTGCCTGAGAAACAAAGATCTCCATTTTGGAATGTGCTTGCAGTACCACCCGATAATGATACATCATTATCTAAAACAGTAATTGTAGCAGCAGTCAAACCGTTTGCCTGAAATGTAGCCAGGTGAATTTTGCTTCCATCACCGGCAACGATATAACCTCTTCCGTCTTTACGCATACCTAAGCGTACAAAACCTAATTCATTGGTGCTTGCACCATTTATATCAATAGAGCCAATCAGTGTGCTTGTGCCGGTTCCATCAGCTTTTCTTCCATACACCAATACGGTTCCGTTATTTCCTGCATAGTTATGGGAAGCAGGAATCCAATAGAAATACTGGTCAGCATCCGCCGGGGTTGTACCCCATTTGCCAAGAGCCACCGAAGGTGTATTTTGTCCGCCAACGGTCACTCGATTATCAAAAATTTGAGTTACGCCCGATACATAGGCTCCATTGGCAACTTTATAGCCTCCAACATATCTACCCCCGCTGGAATAGGTTGCCCAAAGGTTATCCGTTGTAGGTGCTAAGCTTACATTCACACGTACGGCTTCGGTTGTTGTTCCCCTCGTTATCGTAAAAATGTATGTACCAACAGTCGCACTGGAATTGAACGTTGCAGTAATACTACTGGTTGAACTTGCCAGAGATGTACCTGTTGTCGTAATCGCGGGAGAAGTAGAAAGACCTGTTACACTGGAAACTGTCCAGGTGTAATTTCCGCTTCCTGTCCAGGTACCACCCCGCGTGATGGTTACATTTACAGTGTTTGCTCCTGATGGGAGGATGATGCCTTTGACACTTGCTGTAACAAATTGTGCAAAGGTTGACGTGCTAAAAATCGTGGTAAAAAGCAACAAAAAGGTTGCTGTAGCCAGTTGGGTAAACTTTTTCATGTTTTCAAATTTTTTGGTAAACAATAAGAGGCTGCCCGCAGGAAATGGATTTACAAAGGCTTTTTGCAGGATTTGAAAACATGTCCGTTTTTCAACAAAACATGAAAATAAAATTGGAAATTACTGGTTGCTTCGGAGAGGATATTTAGATACGGTAAGACAAAATTGCAGAATTTATTTCATAAATACAAGAAAACAACTAAAAAAAAATAAAAAACACTTATTTATTAGTTTTCTTGTCCTGAAAACATGGCACCGAATTTAGTGACTCCAGAGGAGGGAGATCCCGGAATCGTATCCATTTTTTGGGTGAGTTATTTTAAACAAGGTTTACCTGTTCGGTAACACAATCCTTTGAACTGCGCAACCAGGTGCTCTTTCTGATTATAAATTTCGATCTGATATAATCCGGTTGATTTTCCGTTGTGAAGTTCACGTGCTTCCGCAATCAAGACGTCTCCAATATGAACAGGCTTGATGAAGTTAATGGAGGTGTCAAGGGCAACAGATAAATTGTTCCGGTTGTTGCAGGCAAAAGCAAAGGCACTATCGGCCATCGAAAAGGTTACGCCCCCGTGTATAATGCCCAAACCGTTGACCATTTCCTGTCGTATCTGCATTTTGATTTTGCTGTATCCTTCTTTGATATCCAGGATTTCAATGCCCAGCCACTGACTGAATGCATCCTGACTTAAAACATGTGCTGCTACTTCCTGTGGCGTTGCCATTTTTATATTTTTTATAGTGCTGTTTCAGTGATAAAATAG
>JBMLSG010000025.1:30851-42762 GCA_049240625.1 Lacibacter sp.
GGCGATTCGTTATAGAGTTTACTTTTTAACAATCCTCCAATCAAGTACCCGAGGAACATGCGTTTTATGGGACGATTACTGAGCGGAACTTTGAATGCTTCACAACAATGAGCCAGCATTTGTGCGGCATTCATTTTACCCCATTTGCGTTCGGTTTGCTTAGAAAGTAATAGAATACGTGCTCCAATTTCTTCATAAGCAGCCTGTTCGTATAAGTTTTTCATGTTGTGTTTTTGCAAAGATAAATGGGGGGATGAAAAAAGCCCTCTTTAAAGAGGGCTTGCTATTTAAATTTTTACATGTTTCCAGTTTTCGCCTTTTTTGATTCGGTGGATTTGCATATCCGAAACATCAAACTGTGCGGCAATGGATTTCAGTGTTTTTTTCTGCAGAATCAACTTTTTGATTTTAATCACTTCTTTGATGGTCAACTTTTTACCTTCAGTGGCAAACCGGTTCATCAGTTCTTTTCGTGCTTTTTTAACACGCGGACTGTTTTGCGCATGAGCTGTTGCTTGTTCTTGTGTGGCCCAGGAGAGATTTTTATAGTGATTGTCGGTTTTTTTATGATTCAAATGGATGATTACAATTTGATCTTTCTTTTGTTTGGGTAGAAAATACGCCGCTACCAAACGGTGCAGTAAGATCGCTTCATGTACAACGTCTCCATTTTTTTTCTTGCGGTGAAACCGCCAGATAGGATACCCTTCCTGTTGTGAACCTTTCAGCAGAGTGCCGTCCTGAATGTTTTTGGTGTAACGTGCCAATCGCCCATTGTTGGAAATGGCATACAAATCGCCATTGGATGCACGATGTTCCGAAATGGTTTTCCATTTTTCTCCCGGAATCATTTTAAGCGTTGTAGACATAATTCTTGTTTTTAGTAGCGGTGTCTAAAAAGGCAGCAGCAGTTAAAATGGTTTTGTTTCTGAAAGATACAATAACTGTCTGTTATTTGCTAGAATTAGTTTGCAGCTTGTCTTTCAGGACCTGTTCCGAAACAATTTATCCTGAAAAGATTATTTCTTCAGACCATTAATAATGATGATGACCATATTGTCCTCCAGTTCGGTCGCCGTAATCTTGGCTGTAGAACGATGCCAGCTCTCGATTCCATTCACGGCATGCAACATCGTTAAAATGGCCGTTGGAGCATCAATGCGCTTAACCTCACCTTTGCGGATTCCTTCTTCGATGATTGAGGCAAAGCGCTTCCGGTAATTGCGGCGTTGTGTATGAAAATTGGATAGATAGGGTTCATCCAGATGTTTCCATTCCCGATCACTTACAATCACTTCTTCGAAATTGTCAAACATCTGCCGAATGTGAAAACGTAACAACGTCTCAATTTTTTCAATTGGAGTCATCGTACCCGATTCAATTTCATCCATATGTGTATTGAAACGATTGGCAACATTAAAACAAATCGATTCCAGAATTTCGTTTTTGGAGCGTATGTGGTTGTAAAGACTGGCCGCTTCAATGCCAATATTTTCGGCCAGGTCACGCATACTGGCTGCGCCAAAACCTTTTTCGCGGAAAAGTGCCGCACCTGCCTTTACGATCAGGTCCTTACGGCTTTCATTTTTGGATACTTTTAATTTTCCCATGCTACAAAATAAGGGTTTTCTGCAACTTTTTCCAAAATACCTTCCAATGGGTATCTTTTGAAATGCAAGTCTGTTGTAACTTGCTGCATATTATTTAACACACAAAAACTTCCAAAACATGAAAAAGAAACTCCTTTTCCTTGCCCTGATTTGTGTTGGGTTTTTGATGGCAGTTCCTGCTACCTCAAACGCACAAAAAAGCGATCCTTTCTATTACGAATCGATCAGCAACCCCAGCAAAACCATTAATTTTTTAATTGGTGTTTACCACACAAAAAATGAATTCATCACACGTGATGATGGCACCGGTTATACCAAAATGCGCATGGCTGTCATCAATAAAGAAGGTGCCGATCCCTTCAAGTGGAATGATTATAAAATTTACATCATGCTGAAAAACGGCGAACTGTTTCATAGCTATACAACCAAAGCACAGGATGGTGAATTGGCTTGTACCTGGACTGTTCAGCCGGGTTCCAATCACATCCAGTACCTCTGTTTCGACAAAGCATTTGACATCAGTCAAATCGAACGCATATGGCTGGGTATGAGTGATAACAAGTTTTTTGATCTTGCTTTAAGCAAAGACTAAAGGAGTGTTCATTCACATACAAAAAAGCGTCATCGGAGTTCCGGCGACGCTTTTTTTGTATGTCCTATCAATCATATTGAGCTTCCCATTACCTTTGCCATCCCGGAATATTCCGCAATATAAATCTCGTCTTATGTCGTTAATCGTTGTTGGGTCCATGGCTTTTGATGCTATTGAAACGCCCTTTGGTAAAAGTGATAAAATTATTGGAGGAGCTGCTACTTACATTGCATGGAGTGCTTCAAATTTTGTAAAACCTATTTACCAAATTTCAGTGGTGGGCGGTGATTTTCCAACCGATGAATTGAACGCACTCGCGAATCGTGGTGTAGAACTTGAAGGTGTGCAGATTAAGAAAGATGAGAAAAGCTTTTTCTGGAGCGGGAAATACCATCTGGATATGAATTCCCGGGATACGCTGGATACACAATTGAATGTGTTGGCCAATTTTCAACCAACTGTTCCTCCTTCATACCAGCAAGCCGAGTTTTTAATGCTGGGCAATCTGGTTCCTGCTGTGCAATTGCAGGTCATCAAGCAATTGGAAAAGCGTCCTCGTTTAATCGTGATGGACACGATGAATTTTTGGATGGAAACGGCCATGGATGATTTGGCAGAGGTATTGAAGCATGTGGATGTTTTGATGGTAAACGACAGTGAAGCCCGTCAATTAAGCGCTGAGTATTCTCTGGTAAAAGCGGCTCGCTCTATTATGAAAATGGGACCCAAATACCTCGTCATCAAGAAAGGCGAACATGGTGCGCTTTTATTTCATAAAGATCAGGTGTTTTTTGCACCGGCGCTTCCTTTGGAAGATGTGTTCGATCCAACGGGTGCAGGTGACACATTTGCAGGTGGCTTTATAGGACATATTGCGAAAACAAAAGACATCAGTTTTGAAAACATGAAAACAGCCATCATCGTAGGCAGTGCAATGGCCAGTTTTTGTGTTGAAAAATTCGGAACCGCCCGTCTTCAGGAAATTTCAAAAACCGATATCGAAGAACGTATCAAAGAATTCGTTCAGTTGGTCAATTTTGATATTGAATTGGGTTGATTGTTTTACTTGTGATGGGAGCTAACCAACACGCGTTTGAGACTTCGGTCAATTATTTGACCCATGCTTTTACATTTTGTAAAAATGGAGTCTTGATAATGATCGGCCAGTTCGTTACCCAGCTGGTAAATTTTTTCGGGCGTGGAAACGTCTTCTTTTACCAGCACATCCCGTAAGCTTTTGAGACGATGTCGTTCTTCGCGCATACGCCGTGCAATGACCGCCCGTTCTTCCTGACGGTATTGTTCTACAACTTCCTTGTTGAATAGTTGTTGCACCATCTGTACATAAGGGTAGTTTTCCTTGAAGTACTGCGGCATGTAGATGTTTTTATTCCCCTCATAGAATTGCTGATCAAAATCAATCGCCCGAATCCGAAACTGGTAAGCATCAAAATCAGGCGTAATGTCAAAAACAAAATTATAAGCCCTCATATCGCCTAACAAGCGAATAAAAGACCGTTCATTAAACTTCACAAACTCTTTCGCGATTCGTTTGGGATTGAATTCAGGTCGATTTTGATAAAGGGGCAAAAACTGATCGCCCGGTATGCCTGCAATATGTTCTTCTACAAGTGTGTCCTCATCGGTAAGATAGTGCAGTTGGTTAGGTGAAAGGATGTGTTCAATTTCCAGTCCGTAAACCCTTGAAGCGTCTCCTGTTTTTACATAGAAATAATCATATACATCGTTGAAGCTGTTCACGATCTTGATTCGAAACGGGTGTGAATTGCCAAACGTGCAAAAATCAATACGTTCGATATACAAGTGGTTTTGAACTTTGAGATCACCACCCGCTTTGAGTCGTGCGTAAATCCGTTTCAATCCATCATGGATTTCCTGCATTTGGTCCTGCGGATACAAGACCGTTTCCCAAAACGTATCTTTCCCTTTTTCATTGATATAGGGAATGGATTCGGTATAGTATTTTAACTGCTGATAATTGATCGGTAATTTTTGCTCACGATTGTATTGCCGCAAATAATTCCTCAATGCAGGTGCGATGGGAAAATATAGTTTTTTACGGCTGATCATGCAAGCGTTCTTTATTGTTTTCGGGCCAGTACAACCCGGTTTTTGAATTGTTTCACCCGGCCTCTCAGGTTGAAAACTTCTGTAAAGATAAGATAAGGTCCCATCGGAAGTTTCATTTGTTGCTCGTTGAGTCCATCCCATCGAACCGTTCCGGTTTGTCCGCACAAGGTATTTCGTTGTAAATATTTTACAGGCCTTCCGGCCAAATTGTAAACTGTGCAATTCATAACATAGCCGTTCTCGGGAAATTGGTAGTGTAGCAGCACATAGTCGTCATGTCCGTCCTGATCGGGTGAAAAGATTTCCGGTTTTACTTCAATGGTTCCATTTATGATTTCGGGCAATCGGAACTGAGAATTTTGTAACCCCGGAGTACCATACCGTAGATCTTTTGAAGCACTGGCCCAGGAATCTTGTGAACGTGAAGGACTGGATGGGTGGATCCGTTCCAGTGCAACCCCTTCCCGGTTACTGATCAAAGCAAAATGCCACTTTTCATCGTACGCCACTTCGTCAAGAATGGTGCCTTCCGTGTTGAGTAAAACGATCTGTCCGCGGTCGTCCGGCAGTGAAGGCATGTTGGATAGTGGAATCATAACCTGTTGATTATGGAACGGAAACTGTTTGACTACGTTCATTGTATCTTCTGCGATCAACAGAAAGTCGCCCGGAAACACCGGACGGTCGGTTGTTGAAATGGCTTTAATGTTGGTGATGGATCCTGAACTGCTTCGATTTGCTATGTACAACTCACGTGCATTGACGACAAGCGAACTTCGGTTGTACAATTCGATGTAATCCACACCTATGCCGGCAGGATTGAATAGAAGTTCATTGATTACGATTGCCGAAGATGTACTCTTGGCATTGATACCCACTTTAGCGGTATTCCTGTTTCCGATTTTATTTCCGGAGCAATCGGTAATGTTTGATGCGCTCAGCATCGTAATGTTGCCCGTTTCCAAGGGTGTTATTGTTTGCAATTGAACTTGCTGAAAAAGTGGTGGAAGGCATTCCGCTTTTTGAGGAATGACTGCCCCATGTTCCCAGGTATAATGCTCCGGGATTACCGCCGAAGCGCTGTCCAAAGGCTCATCAAACGTGAGGATCAAGGTTTGGGGGTTGGGAGCAAATACCTGAGTCAAGGAAGGTGGTGTTTGATCTTGAATAACTCTAAATACAGCATTGCGACGGCCAGGGGTGCCTCCTATAGGATCGGCGCTTGCTGTCCAATTCTTTTGGCCAATGCAAGGAAGTTTGGGGTTTATGATTTCAATGGACCAGCCGCCTTCCTGTTTCATTTCATTGTTGTGCCATTGCGGTAAATAGGATACTGCATGAATGGTTACGCCTGTTTCACTTCGAAGGAACAGCAGCTCTCCGTCGTTGTTTAGTGAAGGAAATGAGCTTACGCTAAGCGTAGTGCCCCATGCTCGCATCGCTGCTGCTGCCGTGGAACTGCAAACGATCACGTTGCTGTCAGGTTCAAGTGTAAAACTCGGCAAGGGGCCACTGATACCGGTTTCATCACCAATGCGCCATCCTTTCAAATTAATAGCTGCAGACGACGTGTTGTGTAATTCAATCCATTCATAATTGGGCAGTCCAACAACCGGGGATGGATCAAACATGATTTCAGAAATAATAACAGTGTAACGGCTTTGTGCGAAAACGGTATTGCATAGGCATAGCAATACCAGCAAAGGTGTTTTGAAGTGTTTAGGTAGCATGAATTAAAGGTATAAAGAATCAAACGTTTGTAAGCGCATTATCCTGATTTTTGAGTAAAATTTTGGCTGTAATGCAATGGGGTGCTACTTTTGTGCCTCATGATAAAAATGAAACATACAAAGATGTATAAATACCACCGATAGGGAGGGTGTTAGCAGTGTTTTGTATGTAAAACGAATTGCAGACCTTCCCGAAACGGAGGGTTTGTTTTTTTTAAGCAAACAAATCAATTGAGCCGGAACTTATAAATCAAACAGGTACGTGATGTAAAACGGAAGATGTGCGTACAGGTTGTAAGGATTGAGTTAGAATTGATTCAGAAAAAAACATAAAGCAAAGTACATTCATAAAACATAAAATCAAATCAAATGAAAGTTGCAGTAGTTGGCGCCACAGGATTGGTTGGAACTAAAATGTTGGAGGTTCTGGCAGAACGAAATTTTCCTATAACGGAATTGTTACCTGTAGCATCTGAAAAATCTGTTGGAAAACTCGTGCAGTTTAAAGATCAATCCTTCAAAGTTGTAAGTATGACGGATGCGATCGCTGCGAAACCGGCTGTAGCCATTTTTTCTGCCGGTGGAGGTACCTCCCTTGAGTGGGCACCAAAATTTGCCGAAGCAGGAATTACCGTTATTGACAATTCCAGTGCATGGCGTATGGATCCAACTAAAAAACTGGTTGTTCCCGAAGTCAACGCGGAAGTGCTCACGAAAGAGGATAAAATCATTGCCAATCCAAATTGCTCCACCATTCAGATGGTAGTGGCTTTGCAGCCTTTGCACAAAGCCTACAAGATCAGGCGTGTGGTGGTTTCAACTTATCAAAGTGTAACCGGTACCGGCAAAAAAGCGGTTGATCAGCTGATGGGAGAGCGTGCTAAAGCGGTAGCGGGTAGCACCGAAGCTTATCCGATGGCCTATAAGTACCCAATCGATTTGAATGTGATCCCTCAGATTGATGTGTTCCTGGAAAATGGGTACACGAAAGAAGAGATGAAGATGGTAAAGGAAACCTGTAAAATCATGCAGGATGATTCCATTCGTGTTACGGCAACTACTGTTCGAATTCCTGTAATGGGTGGACACAGCGAAAGCGTGAATGTTGAATTTGAAAACGATTTTGACTTAAACGAAGTGATGGATCTGCTGCGTAAAGCACCCGGCGTTGTTGTTGTCAACGATGATGCATCACAACAATACCCTATGCCAATGGATGCCCATGAAAAAGATGCCGTGTTTGTTGGTCGGTTGAGACGTGATGAAAGTCAGCCCAATACATTGAACATGTGGATTGTGAGTGATAATCTGCGTAAAGGTGCTGCAACCAACGCGGTGCAAATTGCCGAATATTTGGTGGGTAAAGGATTGCTGTAAGCAATTGCCCTATTCAACAGGTAATGATAGAATTAACGCAGCGTTTGTGAATTCGTTTTACAAACGCTGCGTTATGTTTTTATCTAATGTTCAATTTTGTTTTTCATAAAATAAGTTCAGGATTCGGAATCTTCCAGTGCCTGATTTAAAAATTGAATCAACGGTTGCAAAACCACAAATGCATCATGAATTTGTTTTTGTAAGGTGTTCGACATAATAAGTTGCTTGTTAAGATTTGCCGTTACAATCCAGCTTTTCAGTTTTAGATATTCGATAGCAGGATGTTCGGCTTCATAACCCTTCGGCGGTCGGGTTAATTTTACATCCGATCCCATGTAGAGGTCTCCATAAACTTTCTGAAAGGATTTGTTTCGTATTATTTTTTCAAAATCACTCCAGTTGTAATCAATTTCCTGACGGATTTTTTTTATTTGATCCGGCTCCGGCATCCAGATGCCGCCTCCCATCATCAATCGATCAGGTTCCAGATGGATGTAGTATCCGGCGAACCCTGATTTTTTTCCTCCCTTTGAAAAGGAGGCTGCGAAATTTGTTTTGTAAGGGTCTTTGTTTTTACTGAAACGTACATCGCGGTTGATTCGGAACATACAGTCCTTTGCCTTCAGTTCTGCAACCGAGCGATCTTTTTTCCCAAATTGATCAATGACCGTTTGGGTAAACTGTAAAAAATCGGCACGGGCTGTTTCGTATTCTTTTCTGTGTTCCTCAAACCAATTCCTGTTGTTGTTCTTTCGCAAGTTGTTTAAAAAGCTGGTTGTAGCAGGTTGGATCATGTTGTTGGCTTCAGTTTCGGTTTAATAATCAAATGTAATACTCGGATTGAAATTTTTGTTTCTAACGGACCGTCATGGATTTACCCTACTCCAGTTTTCACCGCTTTTGATCCGGAACAGTGTCATTTCACTAACATTGTATTTTTTAGCAAGCTGTTTGTAAGTGATAGTACGCTTGGGGTTGTTGATTAACTTTTTAATGATACGTACTTGAGAAGGCGTCAGTTTTAATCCTTTACGGTAAGCTGTTTGTTCTTTTTGTTGCTTTTTATAGGCAATTTTAAGCGGACTGTTTTGTTGGTGCACCATCATTTCCTCAAGACTGGCCCATTGCAGGTTTGAAGATTTATTGTCGGTTTTAATGTGATTGAGATGAATCACATATTTGGTACGTGTAGATGGCTTCACACAAAATAATTTTGCGATCTCACGGTGAAGATAAATCGTACTTTTTTGGTTGGCCCTGTGCACATTCAATGTTCGATACCCAGTTGTGGAGGACCCGTTGAGCAGTTTTCCGTCTTCGATCACATCGTTGTTGTAACTCGCGCAT
Organism: Lacibacter sp.; assembly: GCA_049240625.1. Lineage (GTDB taxonomy): Bacteria > Bacteroidota > Bacteroidia > Chitinophagales > Chitinophagaceae > Lacibacter. The sequence continues at coordinate 39,599 of JBMLSG010000025.1, forward strand.
CGGCCGGTATTGGAGACCGCATAGTTCTTCCGTAATTCTTTCCATCCGGGGAACTGCATTTGTTTCCATTCTTCACCTGCAAGTTTTTTGATCATCGTTAGTTATTTATAAGTTGAGATCTAACGGAGTTGCATTGATGCTTCCGTCATGCGGAATTCTTGCAAGGGCATATTCCATCATTTGATCGATTTCAGGTATGGCTTCGGAGAGGTCTTTGTAGGACTCAATAACATAATAACGATCCTGAAAATGATCCTTATAATAATGCTTTTCCATAATCTCCTTAATTTGGAACGCTTTACGATTCGCTTGTTCGCTCAAACAGAAACTGCTTTCGCCGCTTGAAGAAAGAATTCCGGCACCATAAATACGTAAATCAGCATCTTCTTTTATCAGTCCAAATTCTACAGTGAACCAGTAAATTCTGCCGATTAATTCTACGGCAAGCGCATCGTTGATATGTTTTAGTGCGATTTTTGCCAGCGCTTCCAGATAGGTAACAAAAAAAGTATCGGTTAATAAAGGCATGTGCGCAAAACAGTCGTGAAACATATCGGGCTCTTCCAGATAATCGAGTTGATTCATTTTGCGAAGCCAGGTTGAAGAAGGGAATCGCTTATTCGAAAGCAAGTCAAAGAAATCTGCGTCTTTAATTAAGCCGGGGACCACCTCAATTTGCCAGCCTGTTGTTTCTGAAAGGATTTTGTTTACATGACGAAAGTCGGGAATTGAACGATTTGTGAACTGAAGTTTTTCCAAACCATTCAAAAAGGCGGCAGATGCTTTGTTTTGAAGTAAGGCTGTTTGCCGGTCGTATAGCAATTTCCAAACCTCTTGGTCTTCGGCCGTGTATTCCTCATAGTGTTGCTGCAAGTTGTACATCGATTCCGTTCTTTTCCTATACAAGATACAAAACCTGCCGATGAGATGGTTCTAGCCTCCGGTATTATTTTGAATCAACATTAAAAAGGACGCTTCATCAAGGATTTGGATAGTGCCTATTTTTTTGGCTTTTTCCAGTTTGCTTCCCGCATCTTCGCCCACGATCAAAAAGTTAAGTTTGGAGCTTACGCCGCTTAAGATCGAACCTCCGTTGGCTTCTACCAACTGCTCTGCTTCACTGCGTTTTAATGTTGGCAGTGTGCCGGTAAACAAAAAAGTCTTTCCGTTCAAATTCCCTTGTGTGGAATTGTGACGGTAGTTGTTGTTCAGTTGCAGTCCGAGCTGTTCCAATTTGTGCAGCATTTCGATGTTGTCTGCATTGTGAAAAAAATTGAAAATAGCTGTTGCAACTTTGGGACCGATGTCTTCCAGTTGTTGCAGTTCCTCCACCGTTTTTTGTTCCAAATCCAGCAAATGATTGATGTTTGCCGCAATGGTTTTGGCCGTTGTTTCCCCAACAAACCGTATACCCAGTGCATAAAGGAGCCGATGCAAGGGTTGTGTTTTAGATGTTTCGATAGCTTGCTGTAAATTCTCTACACTTTTGGCGCCATATCCTTCCAGTTTTCGGATTTGGTCGAAAGGCAGATGATAAATTGATGGGATGTCTTTCAGAAAACCCAATTCAAAAAATTTTCGGACATGCGCATCTCCAAGTCCCCTTATATCCATCGCATCTTTGCTGTTGTAATGAATGATACGTTCCACTACCTGAGCTTTGCAGTTGATGTTAACGCAGCGCCATACAGCTTCTGCTTCATTTTTCGTGAGCGGGTCGTGGCATACCGGACAGTTTACAGGAAACTGAATTGGTTGTTCATCTCCGCTTCTTAATTCTGAGAACGATTTCACAATGTAGGGAATCACATCGCCGGCCCGTTCTACCAGTATAGCATCACCGATCCGCAGATCTTTTTCACGAATGAAATCTTCGTTATGTAACGAGATGCTTGTTACCGTTACACCCCCAATAGGTGCAGGATCAATTTTTGCAACCGGCGTAACGGCACCGGTGCGTCCTACTTGAAATTCAACATTTCTTAAACGAGAGGTGGCCTGGCGGGCCTTGAATTTATAGGCGATGGCCCAGCGGGGATGGTGCGAGGTCATTCCCAATTGTTCTTGCAACGTAAGGTCATTGACTTTGATGACCATCCCGTCAATTTCATAGGGTAATTCATCGCGCTGCAGTTCATACGCATTGCAAAATGCGATGACATCGTCTATCGTATGAAAAACCTTTTTTTCTTGTTCCGGACTGCGAAAGCCCAGTTCCCACAACATGTTCAAGGCGGCACTGTGTGTTTGAACATCGGTTGAAGCAGCATTGTTGCTGTCATGAATCATGTATCCGATATGGTACAGAAAGGCTTCGAGATTTCGTTGTGCAACAATTTTTGGATCCTTAATTCGCAGTGTTCCCGAAGCCGCATTGCGTGGATTGGCGAGTGGGGGAAGGTTTTCTTCGAGCAGTTTTTCATTAAAAGCCTTGAAGCTTTTTTTTGTCATCAGCACTTCGCCTCTGATTTCAATCTGCCGGATGCCATAGCGTTTAAAATTTGCAGACAAGGGAATCGAATGGATTTGTTTGATGTTGGTAGTGATATCTTCCCCTTCGGCTCCATCACCACGGGTGGCACCACGGGTGAGCAAATCGTTTTCGTAGATGACAGAAATGCCGGCTCCGTCAAACTTCGGTTCCACGCAATATTCGATCTGTGATTGGTTGGCGAGTTCCTTGACTTTGCGATCCCATTCAATCAAGTCGTTTGCATTGTATGAGTTTTCGAGACTCAACATAGGCACGAGATGACGAACTTTTTTGAAATCATTGCCCAGTCCCGGCGCAACGCGCTGTGTTGGGGAGTCGGGACTGATTAGTTCCGGGTGTAACGTTTCTATGCGTTCCAGTTCCTTGTACAACTGATCGTATTCAAAATCGCTGATCAATGGATTGTTTAGGATGTAATATTGATGTTCATGAAAGCGAAGTACTTCGCGCAGGGGCGTAAGTTGTACGGTGGCAAGTGGTCCGTCCGTGAGTTGTTTCCGGAGCGCTTCTGTTTGCTCCTGCATTTTTTTTATTGCTGTGGGGCTATACATAATTCCGTTTCGTTCGTTTGAGGCCTTCAAATATCTGCAATAAAGCGTATTCTTTGGTTTTGGTATCTATTCTTAAGGCAATTGGGTTTGGGATAGGAAGATTTTTTGGAAAAAGAAAA
>JBMLSG010000026.1:0-2348 GCA_049240625.1 Lacibacter sp.
TTTCGATCATACAGAACAGAAAATGTTTTTCAACAACACTGTGTTTGTATTAACCGATAACAGGATGATTGAACTGGCCGGAAACTATGCACAGGTATTGCATACCGACCGGCAGTACAACTGGGCAAACGGATTGCTGGAAGCATTGAAAGTGTTTCGGGCAGAACCGGAGCCGGTTGTTGCAGAACAAACAAGAACTGTAATCGGTTTCGCAAGACAGGAAACATTGAATTAAACAATAAACAGATTATGTGCAGAGGAGGAAATAAGCAACCCCTGTTTACCGATGCAAGCGGTATGCGATGCAGCAGGGGTGCTTTTCCAAAAAGCAGTAACTTAAAGTAAGACCAATGAGCAAGTTAAAAATAGCAGGAAAAGAATTAAGAGCGATTGGCTACCCGGAAGGACCGGTCATCAGCATCGCTATGAATGTGATGAATAAAAATTACAAGCATCACGCAAAGGAGGAAGTAATGGAATTGTTGAAAGCAGTGCTGGCATCGCCTGCAAATTATTTAGATGATGCCGTGCTGGCATTGATTGCAAAACAATTGATGCCAGAAGTCTCCCCCTCGGGGGGAGATTTAGAGGGGGCTTTATCGTTGAATCAAAACGGCATTCAATTTAATGTATTCGGAAGCGAACATATTGAACAAAGCGCTATGCATCAGATGTACACCGCTGCAAAGTTGCCGGTGGCAGTTGCAGGCGCATTAATGCCTGATGCACATCATGGATATGGGTTACCGATTGGTGGTGTGCTGGCAACTGAGAATGCAGTGATACCTTATGGTGTGGGTGTGGATATTGGTTGCAGAATGTGTTTGAGCATTTACGATATCGATCCGAAAGAGTTGGTACAACGTGAAGCTTTCTTTGCAAGAGAAATTGGTGAAGCTACTTTGTTTGGAAGCGGTGCACAGTTCAAGCAAAGCGAAGAACACGAAGTAATGGATAATGAATTGTTCTTTGAATTGCCGTTGCTGAAAAATCTGCACGGTCGTGCCTGGAAGCAATTAGGTACCAGCGGAAGTGGTAATCACTTTGTAGAGTTTGGTGTAGTGGAAGTGTCAGAAAAAGATGAAGTGTTGGGCGTAGCACCGGGTAAATATGTTGGTTTGTTGAGTCACTCCGGTTCGAGAGCATTGGGCGCAAACATTGCCAATCATTATACCAAGATCGCAATCAGCAAAAGACGATTACCGCAGGATGCAAAAAATCTTGCCTGGTTAGATTTGAATGAAGAGGAAGGAATGGAATATTGGTTAGCGATGAATTTAGCCGGCGATTATGCAAGTGCCTGTCACCATGTTATTCATAACAAGATCGCCAAACAACTTGGACGAAGACCGATGAAGATGGTAGAGAACCATCACAACTTTGCATGGAAAGAAAAGTGGGAAGGAAGAGAGGTGATCGTTCATCGTAAAGGTGCAACGCCTGCAGGGAAAGATGTGCTGGGTATTATTCCGGGAAGCATGACAGCAGCTGGCTATATTGTAAAGGGCAAAGGTGAATCTGCATCTGTAAACTCTGCCTCACATGGAGCCGGACGTTTAATGAGCCGTTCAAGAGCCATGCAAAGCATTACGCACAATGCATTGAAAGATGAATTGAAAAAACATGGTGTGAAATTAATGGGCGGCGGATTGGATGAAGCACCGTTTGCGTACAAGGATATTGAACTGGTGATGAAGAGTCAGCAATCGTTGGTAGATGTTGTTGGAAAGTTTACACCGAAGATTGTAAAGATGGATGGCCCCAGTATAAAACCTTGGCAGAAAAGCAGAGAAGTGGAAGGAGAGTAGATGAATGGATAAATTGTTAATGAATAATTGATCATTTATAATCCAGCTCAACTCCTGTTGCAGAAATGTGGCAGGAGTTTTTTATGTCCCGTAGGGACTACCTGTTGATAGACTGATAATGATAGAGGAGGTTTCGCTCCGTAGGAGCGGCCTGTAATAAACGGGATGCTCCTACGGAGCAGATGATTTATTTATGTTTGTTCTATAAACGTTTACTTCCTTCGGAAGAAAATCGTATGTAATAATTTATCATTCCTGCTTCAATTGCTCTTCAATTCCTTTCAACTCATCCATAATTCCTTTCAATCGTTTTTCTTCTTTTTCCAAGATACGTTTGCCGAGAATAAAATAAGCGTACAACATCCAGCCCACATAAAAGGCAACCAGCGTAAGAACATAACCGATGGGGCGACCATGCACGACTTCGAGGAAATACAAACCCATACCTAAGTTGAGGAACAGAAAATAAAGTGGTTTGTTCCATTGAATTTGTTTTTTGCGAAACGCATAATAGGTTTCCCATTGCTGCAAATGTTGTGC
>JBMLSG010000027.1:0-13400 GCA_049240625.1 Lacibacter sp.
GCAGGCATCGCCAGTGTGTGGTTCAGCAGAAAAGAACACATTCTGGTTTATCCGGTGGGTTTGGTGAATACGGTCACCTATGTATATCTGTCAGCAAAAGGGCATTTGTTTGGTGAAGCAGCGGTGAATGTTTATTACACGGTGATGAGTTTATACGGATGGGTTCAATGGTCCAAAACGGATGCAACTCATCATGCGGTATTGCCTATCACTGCTTCGGATACAAGATGGCGGATCCGTCAAATCCTGTTCTTTCTTTTATGTTATGCTGTACTGTTTGTTTCCTTGAGATACTTGCAAAAGGCCTTTTTCCCGGGTGCCATTCCCTGGGCCGATGCCTTAGCCGGTGCCGCAGCATTTACAGGAATGTGGTTGATGACGCATAAAAAAGTGGAACACTGGATCTGGTGGATCCTAACCAATGTAATCTCCATTCCTTTGTATTTTGTAAAGCACTATGTGTTTTCCAGTGTTTATTACCTCATTTTGCTGGTCATGGCGGTTTCCGGTTTCATGGAATGGAAACGTCGCCTGTGTCAACAGCAAGTTCAATTGCAAAACCCTTCCAAATCATGAGTTATTGTCAAGCAATCGAAACGATGAAGCCGGTCGATCAGGAACTGCATCGGGTTTACCACGACGAACAGTATGGTTTCCCGATTCATACCGATGAGGAATTGTTTTGCAGATTGATTCTTGAAATCAATCAGGCAGGGCTCAGCTGGACAACGATTTTAAAAAAGGAGGCCGGTTTCAGAAATGCGTATCACGATTTCAATATCCGGAAAGTGGCAGGTTACAAACAACCTGATATAGATCGGTTGTTAAACGATGCAGGAATCATCCGGAACCGACTTAAAATTAATGCTGCAATTGAAAATGCTAATACCATTTTGAAATTGCAGGAACAGTATGGTTCGTTTAAAGCATGGCTGGATCATCATCATCCCTTGAGTAAGGAAGACTGGACCCGACTGTTTCGTAAAACGTTTCGGTTTACCGGTGGCGAAATCGTGAATGAGTTTTTGATGAGTACGGGTTATCTTCCCGGAGCACATACCGAATCCTGTAAAATTTATCATAACGTACTGAAAGCAAAACCTGCATGGAGCCGTTGTTAAAAATTGTTGCAATCGGTCCCGAGAGTGCCGGGAAAAGTACATTGTGCGCACAACTGGCTGCACATTACAACACCGAATGGTGTCCGGAGTATGCAAGGGCTTATTTGACTCAAAGGGGCCCTGCTTATACCTATGCCGATTTGCTGTCTATTGCACAGGGACAATTGATGGAAGAAGAACGGTTTGCGGAACGGGTTTTGAATAGTCGGGCCGGTACCGATAATGCAAGACAGTCCCTGCTTTTTATTGATACCGATTTGTATGTCATGAAGGTTTGGAGTGAATATGTTTTTAAAGACTGTCATCCCTGGATCCTCGATCAGCTTGCAGATCGAAGCTACCATCTGTACCTGCTTTGCAAGCCCGATATCGAATGGGTTGAAGACGAATTGCGTGAGTATCCCGATCAATCTACCCGCGACCGTTTGTATCACTATTACAAAGAATTGCTGGTGAACCAGTCCACACCCTGGATTGAGATTTCAGGGGATGCTTCCCTGCGGTTACAAACGGCTGTAGCGGCAGTTGAGTCGTTGCGGCAAGGTGCCGTCTGAACCAATCAATCCTTTTGCTTAAGTCCGTATTGCCGGTCGTAGATCAGACGTTGGATATCCGGGTCTCCTTCAAGATGATTCATTTGTCGTTTTACCCAGCCCGAGCGGATGGAAACATATCTGCTCAAGGGGCGAACAGTGTATTTCACGGGATTGGGAAGACAAGCTGCAATTTGCGCCGCTTCATTGCGTGTGAGTTGCGCAGCCGATTTTTTGAAATTGGCTTGTGCTGCGGCTTCAATTCCAAATACGCCTTTCCCCATTTCAGCAACATTCAGATACACTTCCAGGATGCGTCTCTTTCCCCAAACCCATTCAATCATTTTGGTAAAATACACTTCCAGACCTTTGCGAAACCAACTGCGTCCCTGCCAGAGAAATACATTTTTTGCCGTTTGCTGCGATAAGGTGGAAGCACCTCGCACGCGGTTGGGTTTACGCTTGTTGTATTCCATGGCTTTTTCAATGCTCTTCCAGTCAAAACCGCCGTGATCGGGAAACTGCTGGTCTTCGGCCGCAATAACGGCAAGTCGGGCATCCGGATCCATGGCTTCCAGCGCAACGTAATCTCTTTTGAGACCATCTCCTGAAAAGAAGGCGGAGAGTTGGGTAATGGTAAAGGGTGGATTGACCCATTTAAGAAGGATGATGTACCCCAACTGGAACAGAAACAGAAACAGCAACAGTCGTTTTAAAAAACGAGCTACGCCGCTGAAAAACGAAGAATTGCTTTTTGCTTTTTTCGAAGGCATGCTTGCAAGATACGTTAGGACCTTGATTGTTGATTGGTCCGGAAGCCGGTTTCAATTTTCGTTTCCGGAATCAGGAACGGTAATAGAGCAGACCAATGATTAAGAACAGACCGAAGACGATGAGGATGAGTCCCGAAATTTGATTGATACGATGAATAATAGGGGGCGTGAGCTTTTGACGTAATTTATTCGCGAGAAAAACTTTGAGCAGATCGGCAGTGAACACAACCGATAAACAGGTTCCAAATAAGGCAATACGCTCTTGAATAGGTATAGCAATAAAGGCCGTAGCCCAGGTGAACCAAAACGCAATCACGCCGGGATTGAGGGTGTTCATAAAATAACCCGCGACAAAAATCCGGGCATAATCGGCAGCTTTGAGTTGCAGATGAATGCTCATGCCATCTTCTCTGAGGACTACTTTTTTAAAGAACAGATAGTAGAGGCCAATTGAAATCAACAACAGGCTTCCGCCAATGCCAATGAGTTGTTCAAAGCGCAGCAGCCGGTTGAAAAATTCGGTAAAGACATTGCTGATCAATACAAGGGTTACATCACTGAGTGCCACTCCAATTGCAAAACTCAATCCTCCCTTGTGTCCGTTGTTGACACTTTGTTTGATGATGGAAAAAATGACCGGTCCAACCGAAATGGCCAGTAACAAACCGAGTGCAAATCCTTTGGCAATGGCCTCGTTCATGATTTCAGATTCTGGGTAAAAATAAGAAGCAATCCGGGTGTAAACACTTTAGTTTGTGTCTTTGGCTAGGAACGCTTTCCACTCTTCAAGGATTTTTCCTTTCAAAACGCGCGGAAATTTATGCTGTCCTCCCACTTTCCCTTTGAGGTTCATGAATTCCATGAATTTGGATTCGGGGAGCACGTCTAAAAGCACATCTTTTAAAGCGCTTTTACGTTCTACGGCATAATCGTCGTTCAGTTCTTTCAGGGCCTCGTCAATCCGGTTTCGTAATGTTTCGGCAGCCACATGATCGTCGCAGGCGACATACCAGTGGTGTGCAAAGAAATTTCCATGAGGCTCTCCAACAACGGTGTATTCCGGAATGGAAACATTCAACTCCTCACTGGCGATCTGAACGGCTTTGTTCATGTTATCGACACTCAGGTGTTCGCCAACCAGCGACAAAAAGTGTTTGGTTCGTCCCGTAATCACGATTTCGCTGTTTTCTTTATCGGTGAACCGGATGGTATCGCCAATCAGGTAACGCCAGGCTCCGGCATTGGTGCTGATAAGTAAAGCGTAATCTTTGCCTTCTTCCACATCCCGAATCGTCAAGGCGTTGGGGTTGGGAACCAGATTGCCCTCATGATCAAAATTTTTATCATCAAACGGCACAAATTCGTAAAAGATATGACCATTGGTGAGCAGTTTCATTCCTTTGGAATGTTGCTTGTCCTGGTAGGCAATGAATCCTTCCGATGCCAGATAGGTTTCAATGTAGATGAGCGGCTTTCCCAGTAATTTTTCAAATCCGTGACGGTAGGGTTCAAATGAAACACCTCCGTGAACGAAAAAGGCAAGGTTTGGCCAAATCTCATGAATGTTGTTCAGCTTGTAACGTTCAATGATCAGTTCCATGCACATCTGAATCCAGGCCGGAACGCCTACAACAAAACCGATATCCCAGTTAGGCGCTTCGTTTACAATGTATTCCAGTTTCTTGTTCCAGTCTTTGGTTCTGGCGATTTTCTTTCCCGGTTTGTAAAAGGGCGAAAACCAAAAAGGCGCTTTTTTGGCTGTAATACCACTGAGGTCACCGGCATAATAACCGGGACCTTTTTGAAGATCGGTACTGCCGCCCAGCATCAGCCATCCTTTCCCCAGACTGCGGACAGGCAGGTTTTCGTAATTCCGGAGGGTCAGTAAATGTTTGATCATGGCGATCCGGTTGCCCCGCATCAAATCATTGGTGATGGGAATGTATTTACTGGCCGCCTCACTGGTGCCCGAACTCAAGGCGAAATATTTGATTTGGCCGGGCCAGCATACATCGGTTTGTCCTTCCAGTGTTTTATGCCACCATTGCGCATAAATCGTGTTGTAATCGTGGGTAGGAACGCCCTCACTGAAGGCCCTTTCAATACGTCGGTTGTTCAGGATTTCATCAAACCGATAGTGCGTTCCAAATTGCGTGTGCCGGGCTTTCTTCAACAGTTTTTTCAACACATTGACTTGCTGCCGCCACGGCGAGTCGACTGATAAATTCAGTGCCCTGCTGATACTTTTAGGTAATTTGATATCCAATAGCGACATAGTCTAAGAATCAATTCAATGTGAACAAATTTAGGAATACCCTATTATTTTATACCTACATTTTTATAATGGGTAATAAGGGTTGTTAAATCATACAAGGGATCATAGGATTCGGCATACCATTCATTGGCCATTTGCACCCCTTCTGTGTTAAGTTGATTCAGGCTGCCCGGTATACCCGCCGGCCCCAGAACTGCCGGTTTTAATTTGGGCAGGTTGTTTGCGCCACCGGTATAGCCAATCCAGGTTTTGGTATTGAGCAATACCTGCAAGGCGTTGGAAAGTACTCCAATGGGTCGTTTGTTTAACAGAAAGTGAAGGGGGAAGAACAACAATATCAAAGCGGAACAAATCAGATCCAGCAGACGTTTCAGTCTGCGATTTGATTGGTGGTCCAGTTTGTAAATCCGCTTGCTCAACACTTCTCCCGTGATATTTTTGGAATCGCTGCCAACAATGCTTTTGCTTCCTGCAGCATGCAGCCGCAGTTTGATTTGTTTGCCCACTTGTTCGTAGATCCCGATCAGTTTCGAAAACGAAAGCTCCGGACTCTGGCAAATGATCAATTCTTTTTGGGGTGCATTCCGCAAAATGGTTTGCAGATCCGATAAGGTACCCAGCGAGGATTCTTCGGTCAACGGACTGATAAAGCCACTGATGTTTTGACTGCGCCCCGAATGCTGAATCAATGTTTTGATGGCTTCCATTTGTTGATGTGTGCCGGCTACCAGGATATAAGGTTCTTCCTCGTCTACGGCTTGTTCCAGAAACTGTGCTTTCAACAAAATCCATCGCCAACAGGCCAGGATTCCAAAACTGAAGAGCGATCCAAGTACGACAATACCTCTTGAAAAACGAAAGGTTTCCGGAATCAGCGAATAGGCTGCTAAAATGATGATCAATGCGGCCAACGTGGAATACAACAAGTCTTTGTAACGGAACTTGGAATTATAGAGCCCTGTATAATAACTGACCAGCAGGAACAACAGCGCAAATCCGGTGATGGACACCATTAACAACGTGCCCGGGTATTGTATTTCGGGTCTTACATACGTAACCCACACTTCTTTGATCAGCCAGTAGGCGAGTATGATCCAGAGCGCATCCAGAAACGGGAGACCTATTTTTTGTACAAATTGTTTCAATACACTAACCGAAGCACGCAGCCAGATGGCAATGTTGATGAGCGCTCTGAAAAAGCCGGCACGAGAAGCTGAGCCGTGTTTATCAACAAAACGACTCATGGCTTTGTAAAAAATGCGGATGTAATTCAAACTGCCCTTTCGTGTACTCTCACCTTTAAAATGCAAAATGGAGGTCTCGCTGAAATAATAATTTTTATATGTTCCTCCTGTAGCGGCACAGGGGGTTTGCTGAATACGGTAACTGAGGTCTATATCCTCTCCGTACATGAAAAAGGATTCGTCGAAGCTGCCCGTGATGTCCAGCACTTCTTTTTTTACCAGCATAAAGGCGCCCGACAGCACATCCACTTCATGATTCTTCAACGGATCCAGATAGCCGAGATGGTATTTTCCAAAGAGTTTTGATTTCGGGAACAGGGCGGTAAGTCCACTCAGTTTATACAACGATACGATAGGAGAGGGAAACGATCGTTTACTCTCCGGTAAAAACAAGCCTTTCCCGTCGAGCATCCGAATCCCCAGTGCTCCGGCATCCGGATGTTGTTCCATGAACCGGATGCATTTTTCAAAACCGTCTTCAGGAACAAGCGTATCGGGATTTAAAAAAAGGATGTATTTGCCGCTTGCCAACTGTACCGCCTGATTGTTGGCTTTGGAAAAGCCCACATTGTGCTGATTCCAGATGAAATGCACTTCGGGAAACAAGGGTTCCAGATAGGCTTTGCTTTCGTCCTGAGAAGCGTTGTCAACAACAAACACTTCTGTTGAAATACCTGCCGCGGCAAGACGAACCGAGCACAGGCACTGCTCCAGAAAATGTTTCACATTGTAGTTGACGATTATGACCGAAAGTTGCATCAAAAACAAATCTACATTCTAAAATCAGAATCCGAACATTTTTAAAGCGGCCTGTCTTAAAATGCATGGTATCTTTGCGCATGCTTAAACAAACCTTGCTTGAAGCAACAAAGGCAGGAGCACAACAGCTGCTACATTATTTCGACAAGGATTTTCAGGTGTCGAATAAAGAAGGGATCAACAATCTGGTTACGGAAGCCGATCATGCTTCGGAAAAAGTTATTTTGGAACAGATCCGTTCTGCTTTTCCCGATCACTTTATTTTAACGGAAGAAACAGGAGCCATCATCAGCGAGTCGAGTTATAAATGGATCATTGATCCCATCGACGGAACTGTAAATTTTGCAAACGGCATTCCCATTTGCTGTGTGAGTATTGGACTTGAAAAAGATGGAAGCATGATTATGGGAGCGGTATACAACCCTTTCATGAATGAATTTTTCTTTGCCGAAAAAGGCAAGGGCGCCACACGCAATGACGAACCAATTCATGTGAGCGATCAGCAGGATGTGATTAAAAGCTGTCTGGTAACGGGATTCCCTTATACGTATCTCGACAGTGCCAACGGACCCTTACAGGTTTTTGAGCGCTTCATTCGCAAAGGCATTCCCGTAAGGCGACTCGGAAGTGCGGCTATCGATCTGTGCTGGGTTGCCTGTGGCCGGTTCGATGGTTTTTATGAACATCAGTTACAGGCATGGGACAGTGCAGCAGGATTTTTAATGGTAGAAGAGGCGGGAGGCCGTGTTACCGATTTTGAAGGCAACGGGTATTCGCCTTATCAGCCGCATTTGCTCGCAACCAATGGTCGCATTCACGATGAAATGCTCGATATCATTCACAACCGAAAATCATTATAACTTTTATGAGCGAAGAAAGAACGGAAATCTCCTCACTCGGAGAATTTGGACTGATCAACCATCTTACAAAGAATATTGAACATCAAAACGCCTCTACAATTCTGGGGGTAGGCGATGATGCCGCTGTCATCGATCATTTTGGAAGGCAAACGGTTGTTACAACAGATTTGTTGATGGAAGGAGTGCATTTTGATCTTATGTACACACCGTTAAAGCATCTGGGATACAAAAGTGTGGTCGTTAACCTGAGTGATCTTTACGCCATGAATGCAACGCCCACTCAAATTGTGGTAAGTGTGGCTATCAGCAACCGCTTTAGTGTGGAGGCCATGGATGAATTTTATGATGGAATTTATGCCGCCTGTGAAGAGTACGGTGTGGATTTGATAGGGGGCGATACCACTTCCTCACAAAAGGGATTTGTGATCAGTATCACGGCTTTGGGTGAAGTGGCACCCGATCAGTATGTAAAACGCAGCACCGCACAAGTGAATGACCTCATCTGTGTGACAGGATATCTGGGTGGCGCTTATCTGGGCTTGTTGTTGCTGGAACGCGAAAAAAAGATCTTTCTGGAAACCAAAGGTGTGCAACCCGATCTCGAAAACCGCGACTACATCGTAGGGAAACTCCTGAAACCCGAAGCAAGAAAAGATGTGATCGAATTCTTTCAACGGGAATCCCTTGTTCCTACTGCCATGATGGATATCAGCGACGGATTGAGCAGCGAAGTGCTGCACATTTGCAAACAAAGCGGCGTTGGTGCCGTCATTTATGAAGATAAAATACCCGTTCATCCCGAGTCAAAAGAATTTGCCTACAAACTGGAACTCGATCCTACGGCCTGTGCGCTGAGTGGCGGAGAAGACTATGAACTGTTGTTTACGATTGCTCAAAATGATTACGACAAAATCAAGGAAGTAGAGGGCATTAGTGTGATTGGTTATATTGCCGAAGAAAAAGAAGGTGCAACCATCCTTACAAGGGGTGGCAACCGACATGCCTTGGTGGCACAGGGCTGGAATTCGTTTTCCTGATTGTTGAATAGATATATGAGAAACGGCGCTTTAATCATATCGCTTATCTGGATGCTGCAAACAGCTTGTTCTGTTTCGGAGCAATCGTTTACGGTGGGACAAAAATATGCGCCCGAAACGTTAAAGAAGGATTTGTTCGTAATGGAAAAAATCCTGCGTAAAAATCATCCTTCTTTGTTTTGGTATGCCACACCTGGTGAAATCGATTCGGCATTTCGTTTGGCGCATCAGTCCGTCTCCGATTCCATGACACAGGATCAATTCAGGGTTGTACTTTCAAAGGTTGTAGATCCCATCCGTTGCGGACATACCAGCATCCGGTTTTCAAGAGCCTATTCACGCGAACTGGTCAATAATCGCAAACAGACTTTTCCGCTAAACATAAAAATCACCGACGATTCTTCTTTCATCTTACTAGCCAATTTGCACCGAAGGGATTCTGTTCTCAGGAGAGGTATGATACTCACGGCCATCAATGGGATGTCATCGCAATCCATTGTCGACTCCTTACGGGTGCTGGTACAAATGGATGGGTATTCAAAAAATTTCAGTTTACAAAACCTCTCTAATAATTTTCCGTTTTATTACAATATCCGGTTTGGATTGAAGGATCGGTACACGATCGACTACATCGACGAAGCAGGTAACCGTCTTCAAACAACAATTCCTGTGTATGATTATGCGACCGATACGGTAAAAATTAAAACCCTGATTCTTGCCACACCAAAACAAATCAGAAAGAACCGAAAATCGAGTGTGCGCAAACTCAACATCGACTCTTCGGGTACTTTCGCCATCTTAACCATCAATGATTTTTCGCACAAGCTCAAAGCTCGGTTTTTTCACCAAACCTTCTCGGAGTTGCGCAAACGAAACGTACAGCACCTGATCCTCGATATACGAAACAACGGAGGGGGATTGATCCAGCGTTCGTTGTTACTGAGCAGGTACATTCATCAAAAGCCATTTCGGTTTATAGATTCCATCACGGCGCCACGTCGTTCCGTAACTTCGATTGCATACATCCAAAAAGGGCTGATCTATAAAACCGCAATGTTCTTCATGAGTAAAAGGGAACAAAAAGGGCAGTACAGCTTTAAAGCGTTTCAGTCACGGATCAAACAGCCTAAAAAGAATTATTTTAAAGGACAGTCGTATATCCTCACAGGTGGATTTACTTTTTCGGCCGCCACCTTGTTTGCAGCCGGCGTAAAAGGGCTGGACCATGTAACCATTGTGGGTGAAGAAACAGGCGGCGGTTATTATGGCAACAACGGCGTTTTCATTCCCGATATCATTCTTCCGCATACCCAAATGCGGGTGCGCTTACCGCTGTACCGCATTGTGAACAATAAAAATTTTCCAAAAGACGGCAGAGGGGTCTTACCCGATGTGGAAGTCAAAGCCGATGTACATTCTATCCGCAAGAATCAGGATCCGAAACTTGATAAAGCGCTTGAAATCATTCGCACGCGCTTACGATAAAATCCGGAAGGCATCCGCATCTTTCAAAAAAGGCATTTTACTCCGGAGATCTGTTATGTTTTCTTTTGAGAGCGTAATGGTGTGAATGGCTTCCTCATGCTCTTTTTCATAGAGGATTGTACCCAGTGCATCGCACACCAGACTGTTTCCGTTATGGTAAATGCCATTGCCGTCTTCACCTACCCGGTTTACACCAATGGTATAACACTGATTTTCGATGGCACGTGCCATGAGCAGGGTTTTCCAGGCATGAATGCGGCGTTCGGGCCAGTTGGCAACGTACAGCAATACATCGTATTCGGCCGAAGTGGTTTCATCCAATTCCGGTGCCTGGCGCGACCATACCGGGAAACGCAGATCGTAGCAGATTTGCAAACAAATTTTCCATCCGTTAACCGATGCAATCAGGCGCTTCGTACCTGCTTTATAATGTCGGTCTTCGCCGGCAAATCCAAAAAGATGTCGTTTGTCGTAGGTTGCATATTGACCATTAGGTAACATCCAGATCAGTCGGTTGAAATAATGCCGTTCATCTCCGTTTGCCGTTTCATTTGTTTCCTGAATGATGACGCTGCCGGTTAGAATTACTTTTTTCTCGGCGGCCATTCGTTGCATCCACGCAACAGTGGGTCCGTTCATGTCTTCTGCCAGTTGTTCGGGTTGCATACTAAAACCGGTGCTGAACATTTCGGGTAAAACAATAATATGCGTGCCGGAAGGAATGGAACGAATCTTTGCTTCCAGCATGTCAAGATTCGCTGCTTTGTCTTCCCAGTGCAGCTTTGTTTGGATCAGCGAAAATGTAAGATCACTCATGCCTATGAATTTTGAACCTGAAATGAAAGTACAGAAAAAGCGAACAGCATACGGTTCCGGCTTCGGACCAATCAGTTGGTTTCATCCTTTGCCTCAGTGAGGAGTTCACGTATCAGCTCGCTTTCATATCCTTTTTGAAGCAGGTAATCGGTAAGTTTTCGCTTACGAAGGAAGATGTTGGTCTCCTTTCGCAAGGTTTTTTGTTTTTCGGAAAGCAGTTTGGCTAACGTAGTTCGGTAAGCCTCTTCATCAATCACCTTCATGCCTTTTCGAATACAATAATCGCTTACCTGCAATTGCTTGAGTGCGTGCTTGATTTTTACACGTCCCCATTTCTTCATCCGAAAGCGGCCGCCGGCAAACTGTTCGGCAAACCGTTCTTCATTGAGATAGTTCTCTTCAATCAGTTTCGAGATCAGGTCGTCCACTTCCGTTTTGTTTAAACCAAATCCGTAGAGTTTTTCTTTTACTTCGCTGTGACAGCGTTCCTGATACGCACAAAACTGTTTGATCTTTTGAAAAGCCTGAAGAGGAGTAAGTGTCATTTGCCGCATGCCAATCAAAATTAATGAATCGTTTAAGAATCCCACACTCATCGAAACAAAATGGTAACTGCCGATAATTCTGTTTGAGATCCTTTCACATGCTCTATTTTTGCCAAAACTCACTTGTAGCATGCGTGTACTGCTTACGACACTGAATGCCAAATACATTCACATGAATTTAGCCATACGCTTGTTGTATGAGCTGAATCAGCAGCACCCCGGTTTGTTCTGGAAAGAGTTCACCATCCGTCAAAGCCCCGAAGAAATTGCGGATGCCTGTACAGACTATGATGTGCTCGCATTCAGTTGTTACATCTGGAACATTACGCAAACGTTGGAGGTGGCTGCTCAGGTGAAAGCCCGCAATCCTGAGATTAAAATTTTGCTGGGTGGTCCCGAGGTCAGTTACGAATGGGAGCCCGTACTTCAACTGAACTGCATCGACTACGTCATTACCGGCGAAGGTGAAATTCCCTTTCATGAATTTTTGAATCGTTACCCCCACATAGAAGAGGTGCCCAATCTGGCTTTCAAAAAAGACGGCGCCATTGTGTACAGCGAGCGTTCTGTGATGTACGACATGAGCAATTTTATAGGTATCAATCCTTACAGACATGATCCTGTTTCAGACTTGTACAATAAAATCTGTTACATCGAAACCAGTCGGGGATGCCCCTACAAATGTGAATTTTGTCTGGCCAGTCTGGATAACAACGTACGCTACCTGCCCATGACCGACCTCAAAACCAATCTGCTGTATTTAATGACGCATGGGCGTGTCATCAAGTTTCTGGATCGTACGTTTAATATGAAACGCGATTTTACACTGGAAATATTTCAGTTTATTCTGGAGCATCACCGCCCCGGTAATGTATTCCAGTTTGAAATCACGGCCGATATCCTGCATCCTGATATCATCAAATTCATCAACGAAAAGGTTCCGAAAGGGTTGTTCCGGTTTGAAATTGGAATCCAAACGGTGAATCAGAAAGCCAATCTGGAAGTAAGTCGCAAACAGAACTTTGAAAAAACAAAAAGCATTATTGCACAGGTGCGGAACAAAGTAGAGTTGCATCTTGATCTCATTGTAGGCTTGCCGCTGGATTACTGGGACGATATCAAATACAGTTTTGAGGAAGTGTTCAAATTGTTTGCACCGGAACTGCAACTCGGCTTTTTAAAATTTCTGAAAGGCACGCCCGTTCGGGATAAAAG
Organism: Lacibacter sp.; assembly: GCA_049240625.1. Lineage (GTDB taxonomy): Bacteria > Bacteroidota > Bacteroidia > Chitinophagales > Chitinophagaceae > Lacibacter. The sequence goes on from JBMLSG010000027.1 coordinate 12,664, forward strand.
TTCGGAACACGAATACCGCTATGATCCTGTAGCGCCTTACCAGATTATCGAAAGCAAATATCTCAGTGCACAGGAACTGCAACGGATCCAATTGCTGGAAGAGGCGCTGGAAACCTATTGGAATAAACCCCGGGCGCTACATACGCTTCGTTATGTAACTCAACGGTACAGCAGCTTTGATTTTCTGGAGCAATTGGGTACCTATTTCAACACCCATTCCGATTTTCATAAACACGATCTCAAGGATGTGTACCGGCATTTGTTTGATTTTGCAGGTATTCGTCATGCGGATGATTTGTTTTTGCGCGAACTGATTACCATTGAATATTATCTCCACCACAAAATCAAACCATTGCCCTTGTTGTTGCCCGAAGCGTCTCCTTCCATAAAACAACAATTGATAGAGGCACAGCGACTCAATCATCACAAATTCCGTTACGTTGTATTACCGGTTTCATTTGATTGGCATATGTGGGAACGGGATCAAACAATGGTTCCAAAATCCAATTGGCTGATTTTGGAGTATAGCGGTACACAACGGCCTCGTATCATACAGGCGGCACAACTACCGGTTTACGAATAACCGGGTATCCTATTTATTTGTTTGAGATAAATCATCCTTCGCCCCGGTTCGTGTCTGCACGAAACGAAACGGGGTAGATGGGCTGCATAACAACAAACGGAGTTTGTTACTAATCATGCGCTTGGTCTGCCTTTTTTGGACGAGTCAAAAAGAC